>JAVTWJ010000040.1:0-207908 GCA_032229785.1 Propionibacteriaceae bacterium | reverse complement strand
GAACACACCCACCAGGGTGAAACAAAGAGGGCCCCAGCAATGGGGCCCTCTTTTTCTATGCCCACACGCAGGGCCGTCCACACCCAGGGTCGCCCACACGCAGGGTCGCCCACACATTCTGAACTCTGAACAAGGCCGCCTCCTCGAGTCACGACGTGAGTGACTTCAGGGTCTGCGGCTGGCTCGGTGAAATTTCCGCAAGGTGGCCCAGATACAGTTCCGCGCAGGCGATCGCGTCCGTCAATGCGTCGTGTGCCGGGTAGCGGGGCAGTCCGTAGCGGGAGCGCGCATTCCAGAGTCGCAGCTCACCTGCCCTCGACTCGTCGTCGAAACCGCGGTTGACCAGACGGTCGTGCAACACCAGCGTGTCGACGACCGGGACCACCAAGGGGGCGCCGTAAAGCCTCTCGCAGATGCGCGACAGGAACCGGGTCTCGATCATCGCGAAATGCGCCAATAGGATGCGACCGGCCAGTGCCTCCAGCGCCTCGCCCACGGCGTCCTCGACCGACATCCCCTCGGCGAGGCGGTCATCGGTGATGCCATGAAACACCGCCGACTGCCCGACATCGACGTCCGCGGCAAGGATCCGGTGATGAGAGCCGGCGAAGACGATCGTCTCCCCCTCGACAGGCACGTAGCCGATGCTCAACACGCTGTCCGTGCGCGGATCAAGACCCGTCGTCTCGATGTCGACCGCCAGCAGCCGCAACTCCTGCGCCGGCGTGGACAGCGGCTGCACGGGCGTCCGGTAGTAGTCCGCGAGCGCGCCCCGGGCCGAACCCGCCGCCTTCGCGCGGCGCCGCGACAGCGACGGGGTGAACAGACTGAAGATCACGACGTCACATCGGTGCGGTAGAGGTAGGCCAGCGTCTTCTGCATGTGCCGGATGATCGTGAAGGCATTCTTCAGATGCCGTCGCTCGAACGAACTCAGGACCGCGGGAGGAACGTAATTGTCGGGCTCCTGGCCCTCTTTGAGCTGACGGACCTGGTGCCGCACCCGGACGTGGTTGATGAACTCGAAGGCGTCCGCGAGATCGGCCGCGTTCTCCTCCGACAGGGCGTGGGACGCAGCGGCGGCCTTCAGCCGGTCCTGAGTGGACAACTGCGGCGTTCCCTTGCTGAGGGTGAACAGCCGCGCCATCTGCACGATCGGGATAATGCCGCCGCTCTTGAGGTCGAGGGCGTTCGCGTGCTGCCCCGAATCGACGAGGACGAAGTCGCGGAAGAACCCCAGCGGCGGCTCGAACCGCTGCGCCTGCTTCGCCAGGTGGCTCAGGAACCGGGTGGAGTTCGGCGTCCGAGACAGCACGCCCGAGTGGAGTGAGTCGAACAACGCGCGGTGACCGTGGACCGGCCGCATGTCGAAGAAGGTCTGCGCGTTCAGGAGCGCGTCGGGCTCGGGCGCGCCGATCCACTGGTTGAAGTACTGCCACCACTGGCCGTGCCGCACGCGCCACCGAGGGTTGGAGGCCATCATGTCTCCGGGGCAGCGCGCGTAACCGCAGGCCTCCAGGCCGTCGACGACGCGGTTCGCGAGGTCCGCGAACCAGTCCATCTGCTCGTCGGTCGCATCGTCGGCGATGATGAGCGCGTGGTCCTGGTCGGATTGCAGGCTCCCCTCGAAGCGGCCCTGCGAGCCGAGCGCCACCCAGCAGTAGGACGCGGGCGCCTTGCCGATCTCGCCCTCGGCCATCTCGATGAGCTTGCGGGTGAGGGCGTCCGTGATAGCGGTGACGACGCGGGAGATGTCATCGGCCGTGGCGTCCTGCACCACCGCCTGCGTCACCACGTTCGGGATTCGCTTCGCGGCACGGACGAGGCCCTCCAGGGTGTCCTGCCCGGCGATCTGCCCGACGAGATAGCTCGGGTTGGCCTGCTCGAGGCGCATCAGATCGCCCGAGGTGATCATGCCCAGCAGTTGATCGCCGTCCATGACCGGGACGTGATGCCAGCGGTTCTGGGTCATCTGCACCAGGACCTCGAAGGCAAGAGCGTCCGGATGCACGGTGGACACCGTGTGCGTCATGACGGAGGACACCGGGTGGGTCGTGGGGAAGCCGGTGGCGGTCACCTTGGAGCGGAGGTCACGGTCGGTCACGATGCCGATCATCCGCTCATCCTCGGTGATCAGGAGGGCGGAGACGCCGCGGACCGTCATGTACTGCGCGGCCTGCTGGATCGTGGCGTGCGGACCCAGGGTGATCGGCGCCTGACGAATGATGTCGCGCACCCGCGTGCGCAGGATCGCCGAGCCGGCGTCCTCGTTCCGAACCGCCTCGATGGCCGCCGTGATCCGGCCGGCCTGCTGCTGCAGGTAGTGGCGGGAGAACGGCTCCGAACTGGCCATCAGGCGCCGGAACACCGCGGACGGCATCAGCAGCAGCAGCGAGTCCTCGTGCGCGGTCAGCGTGAACAGTGACGGGCCGCCCGTCATCACCGACGACAGACCGAACGAGTCGCCGATCCCTGCGCGGTCGGTCAGCGCCCCTTGTCCGTCGACGATGTCGATCGACCCCGAGCGCAGGAGGTAGAGGAACTCGTTGTGCTCGCCGACCTCGACGATCGTCGTGCCGCGGCGGTAGTAACGCGCTTTCAACTCGGACGGCAGGCCGTTGAGCTGGGCCGCGTCGAGCTGATCGAACGGGTGGTGCGCGGCAAGGAAGTCCCTGATCTCGGCCAATTCGACGTCCATGAACGAATGCAACCGTGAACGCCGCGAAAACTCCACTCCGGCTGCACGCCGGGCTCCGGCGGCGAGCACCGTTCCACGTGACCGAACCGCACACCGGCGGACGCTTGTGTGACAAACATGTTTCAGCCCTGGCGATCGGCCGCGCATCGGGGCGGCGGCACGTCCGTCGCGGCTAGGATGGAGGCCCGTGGGCCATGCCAATCGAACCAAGCACATCTTCGTCACCGGAGGCGTCGCCTCCTCTCTGGGTAAGGGGCTGACGGCGTCCAGCCTCGGCTCACTGCTCGTCGCGCGAGGGATGCGCGTCACCATGCAGAAGCTGGACCCCTACCTCAACGTCGACCCCGGCACGATGAACCCTTTCCAGCACGGCGAGGTGTTCGTGACGGAGGACGGCGCCGAGACCGATCTCGACATCGGTCACTACGAGCGCTTCCTCGACGTGTTTCTCACCGCCGACGCCAACGTCACCACCGGGCAGGTGTACTCGACCGTCATCGCCAAGGAGCGCCGCGGTGACTTCCTCGGCGACACGGTGCAGGTCATCCCGCACATCACGAACCAGATCCGCGACGACATGCTCGCGATGGCCACCAAGAAGACCGACATCGTCATCCATGAGATCGGCGGCACGGTCGGCGACATCGAGTCGCTTCCGTTCCTCGAGGCCGCCCGCCAGGTGCGGCGCGAGATCGGACGCGAGCGCGTCTTCTTCCTGCACGTCTCGCTCGTGCCCTACATCGGGCCGTCCGGTGAGCTGAAGACCAAGCCGACTCAGCACTCGGTCGCCGCCCTGCGCCAGGTCGGCATTACGCCGGACGCGATCGTGGCCCGCTGCGTCCGCGAGGTGCCCGACGGCATCAAACGGAAGATCGCGCTGATGTGCGACGTCGACGAAGAGGCGGTCGTCTCCTGCGCCGACGCCCCGAGCATCTACGACATCCCCAAGGTGCTGTTCGACCAAGGCCTGGACGCCTACGTCGTACGTCGGCTCGGGGTGTCGTTCCGCGACGTGAACTGGAAGCGCTGGGACGATCTGCTGGAGCGCGTCCACCACCCCAAGGAGGAGGTCACGGTCGCCCTGGTCGGCAAGTACGTCGACCTGCCGGACGCCTACCTGAGCGTCTCCGAGGCGCTGCGGGCCGGCGCCTTCGCGAACTGGGCCAAGGCGTCCATCCGGTGGGTGCCTTCCGACGACTGCGCCACACCCGAGGGTGCGGCGCGCAACCTGGGCGACGTGGACGCCGTGCTCGTTCCGGGCGGCTTCGGCATCCGCGGCGTGGAGGGCAAGCTCGGGGCGCTGCGCCACGCCCGCGAGAACGGCATCCCGACGTTGGGGCTGTGCCTCGGGTTGCAGTGCATGGTGATGGAGGTCGCCCGCAACCTGATCGGTCTGACCGGGGCGGCGTCCACCGAGTTCGACCCGCGCACCGAATACCCCGTGATCTCGACGATGGCCGAGCAGGAGGCGTTCATCGAGGGAGCCGGGGACCTGGGTGGCACCATGCGGCTCGGTTCGTATCCGGCCGAGCTCGTGCCCGGATCCCTGGTCGCCGAGGCTTACGGGACCACCTCGGTCAGCGAGCGGCACCGCCACCGGTACGAGGTCAACAACGACTACCGGGACCGGATCGAAGCCGCGGGTCTCCACGTCTCGGGCACCTCGCCGGACGGCAGCCTGGTCGAGTTCGTCGAACTCGACCGTGCGCTGCACCCGTTCTATGTGGCGACGCAGGCGCACCCCGAACTGAAGTCGCGGCCCACCAAACCGCACCCGCTGTTCGTCAGGTTGCTCGCGGCCGCCGTCGAGCGGCAGCGCAGCCAGCGGCTGTTCACCGAGGAAGGCTAGAGGCGATATGCGCGCGCTGAGGGTGCTGGGTGGCGGCGATGTCCGCGACGAACTGCTCGACTGGCCCGTCCGCACGCACGCGTTGCTGGGTGGCGGGCTGGTCAGCGACTTCGTCCGCGACGAGGTCGAGACGCCCGAGGGCGTCGTGATGAAGCGGGACTACCTGCTGCATCCCGGCGCGGTCGGCGTCATCGCCCTGGACGAACACGAGCGCGTCGTCGTGGTGCGGCAGTTCCGTCACCCGGTCGGGTTCCGTTTGATCGAGCCGCCTGCCGGCCTGCTGGACGCCTCGGATGGTGACGGATGGCTGGGAGGGGCGCAACGCGAACTCGCCGAGGAAGTACAGCTCGCGGCGTCCGACTGGCGAGTGCTGGTCGACTACATGACCTCGCCGGGCTGCCTGCAGGAGTCGTTGCGGGTCTACCTGGCTCAGGGCCTGACGGACGCCGAGCGGCCCGACGGCTTCATCGTCGAGCACGAGGAGGCCGACATGGAGGTCTGCCTCGTCGCCCTCGATGACCTCGTCGACGCGATCTATGCCGGCCACGTCCAGAACCCGACCATGGTCGTGGGGGCACTGGCCGCCTTCGCCGCGCTGCGGACCGGCCGGTTGGAGGCGCTGCGCACGCCCGAGGCGTCCTGGCCGGCGCGCGAGGCGAAGGCCAAGCGGGACGCGCGGATCCGCGCCCACGGCGGGCTGCCTCGGCCGCGCTAGGAGACCACGCGCGGATGACGTCCCTCGAAAGCACGATCGGCGCCTACCTCGACCACTTGGAGGCCGAGGTAGGGGCGTCCGGCCACACGGTGGCGGCCTACCGGCGTGACCTGGCGCGGTACGCGCGATTCCTGCGCGGTCGCGAGATCGCGCAGGTGGGTGGGGTGCGTCCCGAGCACGTGGCGGCGTTCGGTGCGTGGCTGCGCGCCGGCGCTGTCGAACGGCCGGGGCTCGCGCCGTCCAGCGCCGCCCGTGCCCTCGCCGCGGTCGGTTCGTTCCACGCGTTCGCCGTCCGCGACGGCGAGGCCCCCGACAACCCGGCCGCGCATGTCCCGCGGCCCAAGCAGGGGCGCCGGCTGCCGAAGGCGTTGTCCATCGAGCAGGTGCAGGCGCTCTTGGACGCGCCCGATCCCACCACGGCCACAGGCCTGCGGGACGCCGCGCTCCTGGAACTGCTCTACGGCACCGGCGCGCGCATCTCCGAGGTCTGTGCGCTCGATGTCGACGACCTCGCCGCCCAGCTGGACGAGCCGGACGCCGGCCTGCGCCTGTTCGGCAAGGGCCGCAAGGAACGTGTGGTGCCGCTCGGCTCCTACGCGAGGACCGCGGTGGGGGACTGGCTGACGCGGGGGCGTCCGGCGCTGCAGGCGAAAGCCACCCGGCCCGGGCCCGCGCTGCTGCTGAACGCGCGCGGCGCCCGGTTGAGCCGCCAGTCGGCGTTCAACGCGATCGCGGACGCCGCCGCGCGGGCCAAACTCGGCGTCACGGTGAGCCCGCACACCCTGCGGCATTCGTTCGCGACCCATCTGCTCGACGGCGGTGCGGACGTCCGTGTCGTGCAGGAATTGCTTGGCCACGCGTCGGTCACGACGACCCAGATCTACACGCTCGTCACGGCCGAGCACCTGCGCGAGGTGTTCCTCACGGCGCACCCGCGGGCGCGATAGGGCGGTCGGGGCGCGTGTTGGTCGCACGCGCACACGAGGTCCAGCGGCGCTCCGTCGCGGACGAGGCGACGCCCCGGCCGCGGGACGACGCTGAGCGATCTCCGCCCGGACGCCGCAGGGGCGCAATCACCCGGACGCGACGATCCCCAGCGGAATCGTGATACGGGTCATCCACTGCGATCCCTCGGGCACGCCCGCGATCTCGCCGCCGACGGCCGCTAGCCGCTCGCGGAGCCCGGTCAGCCCGACGCCTGCGGGTGACGTGGCCCCGCCCGCCCGGATGGTGTTGAAGAACACGGCGTCGAAGGCGACGTCCGTCGTGTGGATGATGATCGCGCACGCGGTACCGGGTTCCCCGTGGCGCTCGATGTTCGCGCCCGCCTCGCCGAGACAGGCCAGGACGGTGTGGACCAGGCTCGGCGGCACGTCCTCCAGCCGTCCATCGACGGTGACCTCGGGCTCGAAGCCGTGGGCCTCGAGCGATGCCACGACGGCCCGCAACCCGTCGTCCGGCTTCACCGGGCGCCGGACGCCGTCCGCTGACACCGATCCCGACACACCCGCACCGGCCGGGTCGTCGCGCAGCAGCGCCAGCATCCACCGCAGCTGCTGGGAGGCGCGCTGGATACCGGCGACCACGTCGTTCACGTCGTCGCCGGGCGCGGACGCCGCAACCATCTGTGCGCGGAGGGACGCTCGGCTGAGCTCCCGCGCCACCGTGTCGTGGAGGTCGCGCGCCCAGGCCAGGCGCTGGGCCTGCCACGCGGCGTCCGCGGCCTGGACCTGTGCTCTGCGCAGGGCCGTGGAGAGGTCGCCGAACGCCCAGAGGATGGCGATCACGACGAGCAGGAGCCCGAGGGCGAAGAGGTATCGCGCCGGGCGGGCTTGCCACTCGAACCACCACAGCCAGGCCATCACGGCGACATAGGTCACCGTGACCCACCAGCGTGCCGACTTCTGGCCCCGCAGACCGGTGCCCACGATCGGGATCAACCCGGCGTAGATGGTGACGTCGAACGGCGTGAAGCTGGTGAACCGGAGTTGGACGAGCGCAGCCGCCATGACGAGGCTGGCCGTGCGGGGCCACCGGACCGCCAGGACCGCCGCGCCGCAGAGAACGAGATCGACGCCGATGGCGTGCGGCAGCCCTGGTCCGGCGGGACGATCGAGCCTGTTGGCCCAGAGCGCCACGCGCTGGGCGAGCGACAGCGAGGCCAGGACAGTGGCCAAGCCGAGATCGAAGAGCCCGTTGACAAGGGCCCTATCTCTGCGTGATCCCGATGCGGGCGGGCGCGTAGGTGAGGGAACCATGGTGCTCTCACCCTAACGACGGCGTGACGCGCAGTGGCGGCCGAACACCTCAAGACTGCCCGAACGGACAGTCGCCGGGGCTGGCTACTAGCCGATCGATCCGAGCGCGAAGGGCAGCACGGCGTCCGCTCCGGCGCGGCGCATCAGCCGCCCGGCGATGGTCATCGTCCAACGCGAGTCGACCCGGTCGTCGACGAGCAGCACCGGGCCGTCGAGCGCCGCCAGCCGTTCGGCCATGCCCGCGCCCACGTGGAACCGGCCCCACAGGTCGCGCACGCGGTAGGCGCTGTTGGCGGAACTGCCCGCGGCGGCGTCCGGCGCCAGCTCGAGCGGACCCAGCAGTTCGAGCCGTCCGGCGGACGCCAGCCCGGTGGCGAGCGACGCGACCAGACGCGGCCGGCTCAGGCTCGGCAGCCACGCCACCGCCACCGGACGCCGCTCCCATCCCCACCCTGCGAGCACCCGGATTGCGGCGTGGCCCAGCTCGGGCGGCAGGTCGGTGTCGGCGGGGCGTCCGTCGGCGTCGGGGGCGAACAACTCGCGCAGCGCGCCGCCCCACCCGAGATCGGTGAGGCGCGCGATGACGCGGCCCTGGCCGACCTGCTCGGCCGGCGCGATCTTGCCGCGCACCGGCTCGCCGTCGGCGAGGACGCCCAGCCGGTCGAGTCCGGTGGGCCACAGTGTGCGGGCGGGAAGCGGCACGCCGACGCGATCGAGCGACGCCTGCG
Source organism: Propionibacteriaceae bacterium (assembly GCA_032229785.1). Classification (GTDB taxonomy): domain Bacteria; phylum Actinomycetota; class Actinomycetes; order Propionibacteriales; family Propionibacteriaceae; genus Propioniciclava. The sequence goes on along the minus strand of JAVTWJ010000040.1, from coordinate 199,661 downwards.
CGCCCTGGAGGGTGGCCACGGCGATCTCGGTGGGGTACCAGGGGCCGGCGCACACGTCGCAGCGCCCGCACGGGGCGGAGTGCGGGTCGTCCAAGGCGGTGGTCAGGAAGGCCATGCGGCAGCCGCTTCGGTCGAGGGCCGGCTCGAGGTGCTCGTAGGCGAGCATGGCGGCCTGTTCGGCCTCTCGCGCGCGGGCTATCCGGGTGTAGCGCTCGGCGTCGTAGACCCACGGGTCGCCCGTGGAGATCCAGCCGCCCTGCACCGATTCGACCGCGCCCTCGACGGCCAGCACCTTGAGCAGGAGCTCGAGCGGGCTGCGCCGCAGGTCGACCCGCGCCTCGAGCGCCGCGAGCGACAGCGGTGGACCGGACGCCGCGAGCGCCCCCAGCACCGCGTCCGCCTTGGCCTGGGTGGGCATCGCGTGGGTGGCGAAGTAGTGCCAGATCTCGCGGTCCTCGGTGCCGGGCAGCAGCAGGACGTCGGCGTTCGGGGTCGCGCGCCCCGCGCGGCCGACCTGCTGGTAGTACGATACCGGCGAACTCGGGGCGCCCAGGTGGACGACGAAGCCGAGATCCGGCTTGTCGAACCCCATGCCGAGCGCCGAGGTGGCCACCAGCGCCTTCACCTCGTTGCGCTGCAACGCGCTCTCGGCGGCGAGGCGCTCGGCGGCGTCCGTGCGTCCGGTGTAGGGCAGCACCCGGTGGCCGGCGCGGTCGAGGAGGGACGCCGCGTCCTCGGCGGCGGCGACCGTGAGGCAGTAGACGATGCCGCTGCCGGGCAAGTCGTCGAGGTGCTGGGCGAGCCAGGCGAGCCGGCGGGTGGGCGTCCCGACGTCGAGAACGCCGAGGCGCAGCGAGTCGCGGGCGAGCGCGCCGCGCAGGGTGAACACGTCGTGGCCGCCGGTGGCCATCTGCTCGGCGACGTCGGCGACCACGCGGGCGTTGGCGGTGGCGGTGGTGGCCAGCACGGGGACGCCTTCGGGCAGTTCGGCGATGAGGTCACGGATGCGGCGGTAGTCGGGCCGGAAGTCGTGGCCCCAGTCGCTGATGCAGTGCGCCTCGTCGATCACGAGCAGCCCGCAGGTCGCGACCAGCCGGGGGAGTTGCTCGGCCCGGAACCGCGGGTTGACCAGTCGTTCGGGCGAGACGAACAGGACGTCGATCGCGTCGGCGTCGAGTTGGTCGGCGATCTCGCGCCACGCGGTGACGTTGGCCGAGTTGATCGCCGCGGCCCGGACGCCCGCGCGTTCGGCGGCCCCCACCTGGTCGCGCATGAGCGCCAGCAGGGGACTCACGACGAGCGCCGGGCCTGAGCCGGCGCGGCGTCGCAGCAGTGCCGCGATGAAATAGACGGCCGACTTGCCCCAACCCGTGCGCTGCACGACGAGGGCGCGGCGCCGGTCGGCCACGAGCGCCTCGATGGCTTCGAGTTGCCCGGGGTGGAAGTGAGCGTCGGGACGCCCGGTGAGTGCGCGCAGCAGCGCCAGCGCGTCAGTGGCGAGGGTGGAGGGCGTCGTCATGGCGTCCACCTTGCCAGCCCGGGCGGACAGTCTCGGCCGGGGAGGTCCGAGCTGAGTCACTTTGTCTCCAAAATGGGGCGTAGGATTCGCGAGGAGACCGACCGGAAGGACCCGACGTGAGTCAGAACCCCGCGCTGTTCGAGGACGCCGCCGCCGAGGGCAGCACCGAGGAGCTCGGGCCGACCGGGCGTCCGTGGCCGAAGCTCCCCGAGCCGCGGGGGCCGCGCTCGGGCCCCAAACGGGCCGTCATCATCGCCATGACCAACCAGAAGGGCGGCGTCGGCAAGACCACCACCACGATCAACCTGGGTGCCGCGCTCGCCGAGACCGGACGCCGGGTGCTCCTGGTCGACTTCGACCCGCAGGGGTCGGCGTCCGTCGGCCTGGGCGTGAACCCGCACGTGCTGGAGAAGTCGATCTACACGCTGCTGATGACGCGGGACACCGACGTCGACGAGGTGATCGTCGGCACCTCGGTCGAGCGGCTCGACCTGCTGCCGGCCAACATCGACCTGTCCGCCGCCGAGGTGCAGCTCGTCTCCGAGGTGGCCCGCGAGCAGACCCTGCGCCGGGTCCTGCGCCCGGTGCGGGATCGCTACGACGTCATCATCATCGACTGCGCACCGAGCCTCGGCCTGCTCACCGTCAACGCGCTCACGGCGTCCGATCAGGTGGTGATCCCGCTCGAGTGCGAGTTCTTCGCGCTGCGCGGGGTCGCGCTGCTCACCGACACGATCGCGAAGGTCACCGACCGGCTCAACCCCGACCTCGAGATCCTCGGCATCGTCGGCACCATGTACGACGGTCGTACGCTGCACAGCCGCGAGGTGCTCGAACGCGTCGTGGAGGCGTTCGGCGAGACGGTGTTCCACACGGTGATCCGCAGGACGGTGAAGTTCCCCGAGACCACCGTCGCGGGTGAGCCGATCACGACCTATGCGTCGTCCAGCCCGGGCGCCGCCGCCTACCGCACGCTCGCCCAGGAGGTGATCGCTCGATGCCCCGACGTGTAGGACTCCCCGGCGCCTCCGAGCTGTTCCGCTCCACGGCCGACGCGGTCGACCTGGTGGGGCAGGTGGACGCAGCCCGTGTGCCGGCACGCCCGCACTCCGCCGCGTCCTCGCCGAGCCCCGCCGAGCCCCGCCTCGCCGAGCAGCCGAGCCCCGCCGACTCCCGCTCCGCCGAGCCCAAGCCGGCCGTGGCGCACACCGGCCGCGTCCGGCACGACGAGAAGATCACCGTCTACGTCAGCTCCGAAGAACTGATCGCGCTCGAGCAGCTGCGGCTCCACCTGCGTGCCGAACACGGGCTGGCGGTCGACCGAGGGCGCATCGTGCGCGCCGCCCTCGCCTCCGCGCTGGCCGCGATCGGCGACGACGGCCCGGACGCCGACGTGATCCGCCGGCTGGCCGCGCAGTGAGCCAGCAGCCGGCCTTCACCGTCCGGCTCCGGAACTTCGCAGGCCCGTTCGATCTGCTTCTGCAGCTCATCACCCGCCACAGGCTCGACGTCACCGAGATCGCGCTCAGCACCGTCACCGACGAGTTCATCGCCCACATCCGGGCGATGGGTCCGGACGCCGACCTCGACCAGGCCAGCTCGTTCGTCGTCGTCGCCGCGACACTGCTCGACATCAAGGCCGCGCGGTTGTTGCCGCAGGGCGAAGTCACCGACCCCGAGGATCTCGCACTGCTGGAGGCCCGCGACCTGCTGTTCGCGCGGCTGCTGCAGTACCGCGCCTTCAAGGTGGTGGCGGGCATGATCCAGGCGCAGCTCGCCGCCGAAGCGCGTCGCTTCGCCCGGCCCGGCGGGCTCGAGGACGCCTTCGCGCGGCTGCTCCCCGAGGTCGAGATCCACGCCGACGGCGACCAGCTCGCCCGGCTGGCGGCGCGGGCGCTGCAGCCGAAGGAAGAGCCTGCCGTGTCGCTGACCCACCTGCACGCGCCCGCGGTCAGCGTCCGCGAACAGGCGGAGCTGCTGGTCGGCCGGTTGCGCCGGGCGGGCACCGCGAGCTTCCGCACGCTGGTGGCGGACGCCGAGCAGCGTCTGATCGTGGTCGCCCGTTTCCTGGCCCTGCTCGAGCTGGCCCGCGAGCACGCGGTGGCCTTCGAGCAGCTCATCCCGCTCGGTGAGCTGCGGATCCGCTGGACCGGCGGCGACGACACCCCGGTCGCCGCGAGCGAGTTCGATGAGGAGAACACCGATGACGACGCCTGACACGACCCTCACCGCACCCCTGGAGGCGCTGCTGCTGATGGCGACCGAGCCGGTCGGCGCCGCGGAGCTCGCCCAGGCGCTCAGCGTGCCGGTCCCGGTGGTCGGGGAGGCGCTGGAGGCGCTCGCCGCGTTCTACGACGAGACCGGGCGCGGCTTCGAGCTGCGCCAGGTCGGCCAGGGCTGGCGGCTGTACACGCGGCCCGAGCACCACGAGGTGGTCTCGGCCTGGGTGTTGGACGGCCAGCAGGCGCGGCTGTCCCAGGCGGCGCTGGAGACGCTCGCGGTCGTCGCCTACCTTCAGCCCATCGCCCGGTCGCGGGTCGGTGCCATCCGTGGCGTCAACGTGGACGGCGTGATGCGCACCCTCGCCGCCCGCGGCCTGATCGAGGAGGCGGGGCACGCCGAGGAGGGCGGTGCCGTCCTCTGGCGGAGCACCGACCAGTTCCTGCAGCGCATGGGGTACACCTCTCTCGACCAGCTGCCGCCGCTCGCGCCGCACCTGCCCGAGGCGTCCCTGCTGGAGGCCGAACTCGCGGCGCTCGCGCAACCACGAGAGGATGACCTCATGACCAACCCGGACCCAGCAGCATGACCGACGCCCGCAGCGAAGGGATCCGCCTGCAGAAGGTGCTCGCCCAGGCCGGGATCGCGTCCCGTCGCGCCGCCGAGATCATGATCGATGAGCGCCGCATCGAGGTGAACGGCGAACTCGTCACCGAGCAGGGTCGCCGCGTCGATCCCGAACGCGACGTGATCCGCATCGACGGCAGCCGGCTACCGCCGCCGCGCCGCCACGTCTACGCGATGATGAACAAGCCGCGCGGCGTCGTGTGCACGATGGACGACCCCGAGGGACGCCGCACCATCGCCGAATTCCTCGGGCGCTATGCCCGCGAGCGCGCCTACCACGTCGGACGCCTCGACACCGACACCGAGGGCATGCTGCTGCTCACCAACGACGGCGACTTCGCGCAGGCGATGACGCACCCGAGCTACGAACTGACCAAGACCTACGTGGCCGACGTCGAGGGCTTCCTCGACAACGCCACGCTGAAGCGGCTCACCAAGGGGGTCAAGCTCGAGGATGGCTGGGTGAATCCCGACCGGGTCAAGCTCGGACCGCGCACCGACAAGCGGACGATGGTCACCCTCGTCCTGCACGAGGGGCGCAACAGGGTCGTGCGTCGCCTGTTCGACGCCGTCGGCCATCCCGTCCGCACGCTGGCGCGGGTGCAGATCGGGCCGGTCAAGATGGGGCAGCTCCGCTCGGGCGAGATCCGCGACCTCACCCGAGACGAGTTGGGGGCGCTCCTGGACGCGGTCGGCCTCTGATCGGCCACCAGGACGCCGCCATCCCGCGGCCGGGGCGTGGGGACGCGGTGCCGGCGCGCGGTCGGTAGCATGGCCCGGTGCCCATGACCCGCCGTCTGTCCCGCGCCGCGCTCGCCGCCGCGTCGCTTCTGCTCGCCACGACGCTGACCGCCTGCGGCGGCGCGGATCCGACGCCGACGCCGAGCGAGCCGGCCTCCACGGCGAGCGCGTCGCCCACGCCGACCACGCCCGCCGTGCCGGTGTCGGCATCGATCGACGGCATCACCGTGTCCGGCCCGGCAACAAGCGTGCCGGAGGTCAGCGTCCCGACGCCGTTCGCCATCGACGAGACGCGCACGCGGACGATCAAGGACGGCCAGGGCCCTGGGGCGATCGCCGATGGCATCGTCGAGACGCACTACGTGGGCATCAACGCGCGCACCGGCGCGACGTTCGACTCCTCGTGGACGCAGGGCTCGGCCCAGCCGTTCGCGCTGAGCCAGGTCGTACCCGGGTTCGCTCGGGGGCTCGAGGGCGCCAAGCCCGGGGAGCGACGCCTGATCGTCATGCCGGGCAGCGCCGGCTACGACGCCAGCGGCGGTCAGCCCGACGCCGGGATCGAGGTCGGCGACACGCTGGTCTTCGTCGTGGACGTGCAGGCGGTTTCCGTCGCCACGGCCACGGGGACCCCCCGCCAGCCCGCTCTGCCCGTCACTGTCGGGGAGGCCGACGGCCGGCCCACCGTCACCATCCCGACCACCGAGCAGCCGCCCGCCGACCTCGTCATCGCGCCGCTGATCACCGGCGAGCAGCGCGTCGTGGGCCCCAACGACGTCGTGATGACGCACTTCCGGTCCTGGTCGTGGAACACCGGACGCCAGATCGAAGACAACTTCGACAGCGTCCGCTCCGGCGCGGTCGCCGAGGCCATCGAGGGATTCAAGCGGGGCGTCGTCGGCCAGCCCGTCGGCTCGCGCGTCCTGGTGATCGTGCCGCCGGCCTACGGCTACGAGCGGGCCAGCCAGAAGCCGCCGATCGCGGCGGGCGACACGGTCGTCTTCGTGGTCGACATTCTCTTCTCGTCCCCCCAGGGCTGAGCCTGGCGGCGCCGCCGGGAGTAGTGTGCGGTCATGAACCTGGAGAAGGTGGTCTTCGGCTTCTTCGTGCTCTTGGCGGCCACGCTGAATTTCGGCTACGTCACCGGCGATATCGCTGATCCCGGACACCACAACGTGCTGGAGCTCTACGCCGCGGTGATCGTCAACGTCATCGCCACGATCCTGAAGTTCGGCGACCGGACGCAGATGGGGGCGATTCACCTGGCCACCAGCCTCGTCGCGACCATCCAGCTGATCGCTGCCACGGTGTCGTGGATCTGGTTCACCCAGATCCATCCCGTCTCGCTCGACGCGCACGCCATGTCGAGCGTCGTGTCGCTGGCACTGGGCGCGCTGCTCGCGAACATCGTCTCGGTGGTGCTGATGGTGATCGAGACGGCGAACTTCCGCCGCCACTAGCAGCCCCGCCGAGTCATGAGTCCCGAGAGCGCCGCCGCGAGGCGTCCGGCACTGCGCCGTCACCCTGCGGCGGTCCCGCACCCGGCGCCGTCGACGGACGCGCTCTTCCTCGCCCTGCGCCGGATGCGTGCGCCGCTGGTCGCGGTCGTCGCGGTGTTCACCGTGGCGGTGGTGGGGCTGGCGCTGATTCCGGGCGTCGACGACCAGGGCCGGCCGCACGGGATGTCGGCGTTCGACGCCTTCTACTTCATGGCCTACACGGCCACCACGATTGGTTTCGGCGAGGTGCCCTACGCCTTCACCCGGCCGCAGCGGCTGTGGGTGACGATCTGCATCTTCGCGTCCGTCGTGGTGTGGACGTACGCCATCGGCGCGCTGCTGGCCCTCATCCAGGATCAGGCGTTCCGTGCCGCGCTGGCCCGGCAGTCCTTCGTGCGGCGGGTGCGCCGGCTGCGGCGTCCGTTCCTGATCCTGGTCGGGTATGGCCAGATGGGCCGGGCGACCGCGGAAGCTCTGGACGTCCTGGGCCGCAGCTGCGTGGTGGTCGCCTCGTCGCAGGAGTCGATCGACGCGCTCGTGGGCGCCCAGCTGTCGAGCGACATCCCGGGCCTGGTCGGCGACGCCCGCGATCCCGGCGTCCTCGGGCTGGCCGGGCTGGACAGCACGTATTGCGCAGGCGTCCTGGCGCTCACCGACGACGACGCAGCCAACCTGTCGATCGTCATGGCGGTCACGCTGCTGAGGCCCGACGTGCCGGTGATCGCGCACGCGAACCGGCCCGACACGGACAAGGCGATGCGCGAGTTCGGCGCCGACTCGGTGGTCAACCCCTTCGAGCGTTATGGCAACTACCTGGTGACGCGGCTGCGGCGTCCGTCCACCTATCGGCTGGTCACCTGGCTGACGGCGCCGCCCGGCGATCCCGTCGGTCCCGCGGTGGCCCCGCGCCCCGACGGGCACTGGATCGTCGCCGCAGACGACCACTTCGGAGCCGAGATCGCCGGTGATCTCGAGGACGCCGGCCTCACCTGCTCGCGCGTGTGGCCGTCCGACGGGGCACCCGACGTGCGGGACGCGGTCGGTTTCGTCTCCGCCGGGCTCGACGACGCGGAGAACCTCGCCATGGCCGGTCACGTACGCCTGACCAGCCCGGACACCTTCCTCGTCGTGCGGCAGAAGTCCCGCCGCAACGACGCCCTGCTGCGGGCCTTCGCCCCCGATTCGGTGTTCGTCGCCGCGCAGCTGACCGTGCAGGAGGCGCTCGCCCGGGTGATCACGCCCGACTTCTGGGAGTTCGTCCACTACGCGTGGGGTCTCCCGGACGAGGAGGGTGCGGCGTTGCTCGACCGGATGGTCGCGGTCGTCGGACGCGGTTCGCCCGATTCGCAACGGTTCGTGATCGGTGAGCGCGACGCGCCGGCCGTCGAGCGGTGGCTGCGTCGGCACCCGCTCGAGATCGGCGACCTGTTCCGGCATCCCGACGATCGTGACGACCGGATCCAGGCGATGCCCGTGCTGCTGATCCGCGAGGGTGTGCCGGCGTTCGTCCCGGGCTCGGGCGAGCCGGTGCGCTCGGGCGATGTGATCGTCGCCGTGGGGCGTCCGCGCGCCTTCGTCACGATGACGGATGCACTGCACTACGACCACACCCTGGAGTACCTCGCCACCGGACGCCCGGTGCCGGCCACCTGGCTGTGGCGGGTGTTCACCCGCCGGGCCAGACCCAGCTCGGCGGCCTGACCGCCGGGTCGAAACGGGCCAGCAGACCGGCCATGGTCACGTCCTCGTCGGCCGCGCACAGCCCGAGGGAGGCCGCCAGCGCCGCCCGGACGCGTCCGGCGTCCTCGCCCCGCTCGCGCAGGTCGGCGAGTGTGACCGCGCCGTCGCGCTTGGCGAGCCGCCGACCCGCGGCGTTGGTCACCAGCCCGACGTGGGCGTAGCCCGGTTCGCGCCCGCCGAGCGCGCGGGCCAGCCACGCCTGCCGCGGCGACGTCGTCAGCAGGTCGTCCCCGCGCACCACCTGGGTGACGCCCTGCGCGAGGTCGTCCACGACCACCGCCAGGTTGTAGGCGAAGGCGCCGTCGTTGCGGCGCACGACGAAGTCGTCCACCTCGCCGGTGACCTGACCCACCCACGCGTCCGTGACGGTGACCCGCGCGCGTTGGGCGTCGACGCGGATCGCGGGTGGGCGCTCGGCTCGCCGGGCGTCGCGGACGGCGTCCGGCAGATCGCGGCAGGTGCCGGGGTAGGGGCGGTGGACGTCGCCGTGGGGCGCCGAGGACGCCTCGGCGATCTCGCGGCGGGTGCAGTAGCACTCGTAGGTGGGGAGCCGGTCGAGCGCGGCGGCGTAGAGTGCGCGCCGGTCCGACTGCCACACGACGGGTCTGTCGGGGTGGACGCCGAGCGCCGCCAGGTCGTCGAGCTGACGCGCTGCGACCCGGGGAGCGGCCTTGACGCGGGTGGCGTCCAGGTCTTCGACGCGGATCAGGTGCGGTAGGCCGGCATGGCGGGCCATCAACCACGACACCATCGCCGTGCGCAGGTTGCCCACGTGCAGGTCGGAGGTGGGGCTGGGTGCGAACCGTCCTGCCATGGCCTCTCCTTCCGCCTCGTCCGGCGTGCTGCACGGTAGCCTGAACGCCGTGTCAGCGCGCAAATCCGAGCGGATCATGAACCTCACGATCTGCCTGCTCATGGCGCGCCGATTCATCGAGCGCGACCAGCTGCGCGCGCTCGTCGAGGGCTATCGCGACCTGTCGGACGCCGCCTTCGAGCGGACTTTCGAGCGCGACAAGGAAGAATTGCGGGCGATGGGCGTCCCGATCGAGACAGGCAGCAACTCGGCGATGTTCCCGGACGAGATCGGCTACCGGATCAGGCGCCGCGACTTCGAGCTGCCCGAGATCGACTTCGACGCCGCCGAGACCGCCGCGCTCGGCGTCGCCTCCAGCGTGTGGGACGACGCGAGCCGCGGCCGCGAGGCGGCGGCGGCACTGGCGAAGCTGAGGGCGTCCGGTCTCGATCCGGACGCCGACCGGGTGGCGGGATTCGCGCCGAGGGTCGGCGCACGGGAGCCCGCATTCGAGACGCTGTGGGAGGCCGTGCTGCTCCCCTCGCGGGTGGCGTTCCGCTACCGGGATCGCGACCGGGTGGTCGAGCCCTGGCGCCTGCTGAATCGCCAGGGTGCGTGGTATCTGATCGGTCACGATGTCGGCCGTGGCGAGGGCCGCTCGTTCAAGGTGTCCCGGATCGAGTCCGTGCCCGCGCTGCTCACCGGAGAGGTGCGCCCGGTCGATCCTGAGATCGTCGCCGCGCAGGTGGCGTCGCTGCGCCCGCGGCGGGGCACCGAGGCCGTGGTCGCCGTCCGCGAGGGCGCGGCGCCCGACCTGGTCCGGTTCGCCGACCGAGTCGACGCGGACGCCCCCGCCGGATTCGCGGCCTGGCGGGTCCGGCTGCCCGCGAACGCCGCCGGGGAACTGGCCTGGTACGGCGCCGACGTCCTCGTGCTGGAGCCGGGAACGCTCGCCGACGCCGTGCGCGCCCACCTGGAGGCGGTGGCGGCATGGGCATGACCTCGGCGGTTCAGGTGCCGCGCCTGCTCGCGCTCGTGCCCTACCTGATCGCGCACCCGGACGCCGACCTCGCCGCCACGGCCGACGTCTTCGGCGTGACGTCGCGCCAACTGGTCGCCGACCTCAAGGTGCTGTGGTTCTGCGGGCTGCCCGGCGGCGGTCCCGGTGACCTGATCGAGGTCGACATGGACGCCCTCGAGGAGGGCCATATCCGGCTCACCAATGCCGACTTCCTCGGGCGTCCGCTGCGTTTCACACCCGAGGAGGCGATGAGCCTGATCGTGGCGCTGCGCGCGTGCGAAGAGATGGCGGACGCCGCACGCGCCCCCGCGGTCGGCTCGGCGCGCGCCAAGCTCGAGGCGGCGTTCGGGGGTGCGGGGAGCACCCGCGTCGACATCACCGTGTCCGCCGGCGCGGCGCCCGTCCGCGACGCGCTCGCGGACGCCATCGCCGACGGCGTCGCCGTCCGGCTCACCTACCACGGAGCCGCGCGCGGCTCCGCGACCGAGCCGCTCGTCGACCCCGCACAGATCGGCACCCGGGACGGCCTCGGCTACCTCACGGCGTGGGCGCGCGAGAAGGGCGCCTGGCGCACCTACCGGCTCGACCGGATCGTCGCCGTCGCCCGCACCGAGGACGCGGCGGGCGACCACGGGTCGGCGCCCGCGCTGGCGTCCGGCTGGCTCGACGACCGGGCCGACGTCGCCGAGGTGACGCTCGATCTGCGCCCGGAGGGGCAATGGATCGTCGAATACCTTCCGGTCGACGACGTCGAGCGGCGTTCGGCCACCCTCATCCGGGCCCGGCTGCGCGTGGCGGATCCCGCCTGGTTCCGGCGCATGCTGCTGCGGCTCGGTCCTGCCGTGGTGCGCGTCGACCCGCCCGCGGCCGCGGCGTCTGCCGCCGAGGCCGCGCGGGAGGCGCTCGCGCTCGCGCGCGGGCGGCGCAAGGCCGGCGCGGACGTGGAGTAGGGTCTGAGGATGCTCTGGGTGTGGATCATCGTCGCGACCGCCGTCGGCGGTCTGGTGATGCTCGCCCTCTTCGCCGCGTGGCTCTGGCGCAAGACGCTGGCGCTCGGCGGCGCGCTGTCCGACCTGGGACGGCAGCTGGAGAGCGCCCTGGAGCTTCTCGACGGACTCGACTCAGAGCCGAGTCCCTACACTGGCCTTCGCACCTGACGATGAGGAGAGACGATGCCGTTCAATATGCAGGGCTGGGAATGGGTCATCCTGATCGTCCTGGGGCTGTTGATCTTCGGCGGTTCGCGCCTGGCGGGTGCCGGCAAGAACGCCGGGCGCGCGCTGCGCGAGTTCAAGGATGAGACGCGCCAGATCAAGGCCGACGAGGAACGCGCCCACCGCGAGGCCGCGCTGACCCGCCGCGAAGCGGAGATCGCCGAGGGCGAGCGCTCCGGCACGCCTGCCTCCGAGGTGCTCGATGCCGAGGTCGTCGAGCGGCCCGGCACGATCGACCAGGCCTGACCTCCGGCTGTGGCCCGCCTCAACCTGGGCTGGCTCAGACCCCCGAAGGTCCCCGCCGACGGGGTGATGTCGCTGGCCGACCACCTGCGCGAGCTGCGCTACCGGCTGGTCGTCTCGCTCGTCGTCATCACGATGGGTGTGATCGTCTGCGCCTTCTTCTACCTCCCGCTCCTCGACTTCCTGCTGGAGCCCTACCGCAGCGCGCAGGAGATCCTCCAGGGATCGCGGCCGAACCTCGACGTACAGGCCGCACTGTCCGGCGTCGTCGCACCGCTCGTGCTGGCGCTGATGGTGGTCGCGATGGGCGGGCTGATCCTGACGAGCCCGATCTGGCTGTATCAGGTGTGGGCCTACGTCGCCCCGGCGCTGCTGGCCAAGGAGAAGCGGTACGCGTTGGCGTTCCTGGCGGCGGCCATCCCGCTGTTCCTGGCCGGGGTGGCGCTCGGCTACCTGATTCTGCCGCAGGCGGTCGCGGTGATGATGGCGTTCACGCCGGGCGTCATCGAGATCCTGAACATCATCTACGTCGACGACTTCCTGAAGCTGATGATGCAGCTGATGCTGGTGTTCGGGCTCGGCTTCCTCCTTCCGGTCGTCGTCGTCACCCTCAATTTCGTCGGCGTCGTTCCGGCGTCCGCGCTGAAGGCGGCCCGACGCTACGTGCTGTTCGGGTGCGCCGTCTTCGGCGCCGCGGCCACCCCGGGCGGCGACCCGATCTCGATGCTCGCACTGACGCTGCCCATGATGTTGTTGTTCCTCATCGCCGAATGGATCTGCCACATGCATGACCGCCGTCGCGCGAGCCGCGCGGGTACCGAGATGGTGACCACGTGAAGCGGATGGCACTCGTGGTCAATCCGTCGTCCGGGCGGGGACGGGGCGGCCGGCTGACACCCCAGATCGAGCACCGCTTCGCCGCCGCGGACTTCGGCTTCGTGACCACCCGCGCCACCTCCGCCGACCACGCGCGCGACGCTTGCGCGCAGGCCATCGCCGAGGGAGTCGATGGACTGGTGGTGGTCGGGGGCGACGGTATGGCGCACCTGGGCGTCAACGCCTGCGCGCGCACGGGTGTGCCGCTCGGCGTGGTTCCCGCGGGCACCGGCAACGACTTCTGTCGTGGCGTCGGCATCGGGTCGCATTGGTCCGGCGGCGTGGACGCCGTGGTGCGCGGACGCGTCCGGACGGTCGACCTCGCCGAGGTGACCGGCGGCCTCTACCACGGCGATCGCGCCTACGTCGGCTGCGTGGTATCGACCGGCTTCGACGAGCGGGTGAACGCGCGCGCCAACAACTTCTCGATCGACCTGGGCGCGCCCGCCTACGCCTGGGCCGTGCTCCGCGAAGTGGGGGCGTTCAAACCGCTGCGCTACCGGCTCACGATCGACGGCCAGGACCGCGAACTGGACGCGATGCTGGTCGCCGTCGCCAACAGCGGCATCTTCGGCGGCGGCATCCGGATCGCGCACCACTACGACTTGGGCGACGGCCTGCTGGACGTCGTCATCGTCCACCCGCTGTCGAAGCTGAAGCTCGCGGCACTGTTCCCGCGGCTGATCGTCGACCCGGGGTTCACCAACCCGGCGCTGGAGCGGATGCAGGTGCGGAGCATCACCGTGGCCGGCGACGGCCTGCGCGGCGCCGCCGACGGCGAGCCGCTGGGCGTCCCGCCGCTGACCATCAGGGCCGCGCCAGGCGCCCTGCGGCTGTTCGCTCCGGTGCGCTGATGGAGGGATCGGCCGACCGCGTGCCCCACACCGGGCCCGCGTTCACGGAGTTCCGTGCGGGGTTTCCGTTCGCCCTGGACGACTACCAGCGCGACGGTTGCGCCCACATCGAGGCCGGCTCGGGCGTGCTCGTGGCGGCCCCGACCGGGGCCGGCAAGACCGTCGTGGGCGAGTTCGCGGTGTTCCTGGCGCTGCGCGACGGCCGCAAATGCTTCTACACGACACCGATCAAGGCGCTGTCGAACCAGAAATACCACGACCTGTGCGAGCGCTTCGGCAACCATCGGGTCGGGCTGCTCACCGGCGACACCAGCATCAACAGCGAAGCTGCGGTGGTCGTGATGACCACCGAGGTGCTGCGCAACATGATCTACGCGGCATCCCCGACCTTGGCGGGTCTTGGCTACGTGGTGATGGACGAGGTGCACTATCTCGCCGACCGGTTCCGAGGCGCGGTCTGGGAGGAGGTCATCATCGGGTTGGCGCCCTCGGTGCAGGTGGTGTCGCTGTCGGCGACGGTCTCGAACGCCGAGGAGTTCGGCGACTGGCTCGACGAGGTGCGCGGCGGCGTCGAGGTGGTGGTCAGCGAACGGCGCCCGGTGCCGCTGTTCCAGCACGTGCTGGCCGGACGACGCCTGTACGACCTGTTCGACGACGTCGCGCCCACGGCGTCCGAGTTGCCGGTGAAGGCCGACGTCAATCCCGACCTGGTGAAGCTCGCCAAGGCCGAAGGCCGGTTCGTCCGCGACGACGCGCGCCAAGCGCGCGGACGTCGCGCGCGGGACCGGATCGAGCGCAACGCCCCCGGGCGCGGGGCGCAGGGGCCTCACCTGGTGCCGCGGCGCGACGGCGCGGTCGAGCGGCTCGACGCCGAGGGGCTGCTGCCCGCCATCTACTTCATCTTCAGCCGGGCCGGCTGCGACCAGGCGGTCGGGCAGCTGATGCACTCCGGAGTCCGGCTCACGACGGCGGCCGAGAAAGCGCAACTGGACGCGCTGGCCGCGTCGGCGGCGTCCGGGCTGAGTCGCGACGACCTGGACGCGCTCGAGTTCTCGACGTTCGCGGAGGCGCTGCGTCGGGGCATCGCCTCGCACCACGCAGGCATGCTGCCGGCGTTCAAGGAATGCGTCGAGGCCGCCTTCGTGGCCGGCCTGGTGAAGATCGTGTTCGCCACCGAGACCCTCGCGCTCGGCATCAACATGCCTGCGCGCAGCGTCGTGCTCGAGAAGCTGGTGAAGTTCAACGGCCAGGCGCACGCCGACATCACGGCGGGGGAGTACACCCAGCTCACCGGGCGTGCGGGACGCCGCGGCATCGACGTCGAGGGGCACGCGGTCGTGCTGTGGCACCGCAACTTCGACCCCCGTCAGGTGGCCGGCCTGGCGTCGCGGCGCACCTATCCGCTGCGTTCGTCGTTCTCGCCGACCTACAACATGACGGTCAACATGGTCGCGCGGGTGGGTCGGGACCGGGCGCGCGGGCTGCTGGAGCAGTCGTTCGCGCAGTTCCAGACCGACCGCTCGGTGGTGGGGCTCGCCCGCGCGGCCGCCCGCGACACCGAGAAGCTGGCCGGGTTGTGGGCGCAGGCGTCCTGTTCGCGGGGCGATTTCCGCGAGTACGCCGCGCTGCGCGTCGAGATCGGACGCCTCCAGGCGGAGGCCGCCAGGTCGCGCCGGACGGACCGGCGGGCGGAGTCGATCTCGGCTCTGCTGGCTCTGGAGCACGGCGACATCATCGGCGTGCCGTCGGGGCGTCACGAGGGCTGGGCGGTCATCGTCGATCCGGGCGCGCGCGACCGCGGCAACCCTATGCCGACAGTGATGACCGAGCAGCGCCAGCTCAAGAAGCTCTCGCTGACGGACTTTCCGTCACCACCGGTCGTGGTGGGCCGGATGCGGATCCCGAAGCACTTCGACGGCCGCCAGCCCAAGGACCGACGCAATCTGGCGGCGGCGTTCGGCGCGAAGCTGGCCACCCTCGACACGCGGGCGGAGCGCTTCCGTCCGGCGGCCATGGACGCCGCCCTCGCCCGCGAGGTCGCGGTGCTGCGCGAGCGGCTCGCCGCGCATCCGTGCGACGGGTGCCCCGACCGCGAGGATCACGCCCGGGCGGCGGAGGTCGCGTTGCGCGCCGAGCGCGACGTGGCGGACCTGCGGGCGCAGAAGGATCGCCGGACCCAGACCATCGCGCTGCGGTTCGACCGGATCTGCACGGTGTTGTCGGCGCTGGGGTACCTGGACGCCGCGGGCGGGTCGGTGACCGACGCCGGGCGGATGCTGGCGCGGATCTACTCCGAGCTCGACCTGGTCACCGCCGAGTGCATCCGCGCCGGGGTGCTCGACGAGCTGACGGCCCCCGAACTCGCGGCGGTGCTGAGCACGCTCATCTACGAGTCGCGCGGCGGCGACGCGCGGCGTCCGGCCCGGATGCCGTCGCGCTCGAG
Organism: Propionibacteriaceae bacterium; assembly: GCA_032229785.1. Lineage (GTDB taxonomy): Bacteria > Actinomycetota > Actinomycetes > Propionibacteriales > Propionibacteriaceae > Propioniciclava. Next base: position 183,874 of record JAVTWJ010000040.1, on the reverse strand, counting down.
CGAGATCGCCCAGACGATGGTGCGCCAGATCTGGCGCGAGGTGTCGCTGATGGAACGCGACCACCGACTGGAGCCGGGGCGCGACCCCGACATCGGCTTCGCCGAGGCCGTGCACGCGTGGGCGTCGGGGCGTCCGCTGGGCGACATTCTCGACGAGACCGACCTGACCGCCGGCGACTTCGTCCGCTGGATGCGCATGGTGATCGACCTGCTGGGTCAGGTGGCGGACGCCGCGGGTCCCGGCCGCGCCCGCGACGCGTCCCGCGAAGCGATCGACCTGCTGCGCCGGGGTGTGGTGGATGCCGCCTACCTCGAGGACGACTGAAGGCGACGCTCGGTCCTCGCGCGTCGATGGAGTAGGTGAGAAGGATTGGGCGGGTACTCCAACCCGATCCTTCTCCTATCTCGGTGGCTCCCGAAGACGACCCGGGCCGAGTTCAGCCCTCGAAGCCGCCGATCTTGTACTTGACCGCCAGCCACAGCAGCAACCAGCCGCCCAGCGACGTGCACAGCCACAGGATCAACGCGGCGGCGATCCACGTCGTCAAGCCCGTGATCGTGATGCCGCCCGGCATCAGGGACGCGAGGATGAGCGCCAGCAGCGTGGAGATGACGCCGATTCCACCGAGCAGGGCCGGGGCGTACTTGCGGCTCATCGAGAACACGAACGGGGACAGGATCGCCTGCGCGACCACCACCACGACGACCGCGGCCACGAAGCCGAGCGGGGCGACCCTGAAGTCGGTCAGCATGGCGGCCGTGATCAACAGCCCGAGCGCCGCCGTGATCAGGTTGATGGCGGACTGGATGAAAAACCTGAGCATGGCCTGCCCTTCGTGTCGTGGGTTGGCCTGAATGCTAGTGCGCCGGGCTAGGATCGAGCGCGGAAAGACGCGGGGTGCCACTCGAACTGGGTGGCTGAGAGCACACCCGTCGAACCTGATCTAGCTCGTACTAGCGAAGGGACGTCCCGATGACGCCTGACACCTCCTCCACCGCCGTGCGCGCCGACGACCTCGGCGCCGCCCTGGCCGCCTTCCGCGAGATCTCGCCGTTGGTGCACTGCCTGACCAACATCGTCGTCGCCCAGTGGACCGCGAACGTGCTGCTCGCCGCCGGCGCGGCGCCCGCGATGGTCGACAACCCCCACGAAGCGGGCGAGTTCGCCCGCGTGCCCGTACCGGGCGGCGTCCTGATCAACCTGGGCACCCCCCAGGACCACACGGTGGACGCCATGCGGCTGGCCGTCGCGGGGGCCAACGAGGCCGGACGCCCCTGGGTGCTCGACCCGGTCGCCGCCGGCGGGCTCGGTTGGCGCACGTCGGTGGCGCGCGAACTGCTCGGCCAGGGCCCCGCGATCCTGCGCGGCAACGCCTCCGAGGTCAGCGCCCTCACCGGCGGTGCGGGCGGACGCGGCGTCGACAGCACGGATGCCCCCGAGCAGGCGTTGGACGCCGCCCGCCACCTCGCCCTCGCCCACGGCACCGTCGTCGCGGTCAGCGGTCCCGTCGACCACCTCACCGACGGCGAGCGGTTGGTCCGGATCGGCAACGGCCATCCGTGGCTCACCAAGGTCACCGGCGTCGGCTGCGCGCTCGGGGCGCTGATGGCCGGGTTCGCCGGCGTCACCGACGACCGGCTGGTCGCCGCCGCGACCGCGACCGGGCTCCTCACCGTCGCCGGCGACGACGCCGCCGGGAGCACTCACGGGCCGGGGTCGTTCGCCGTCGCCCTGCTCGACCGGCTCTCCACGCTCACGCCGGGCGAGCTGAGCGAGCGGGTGCGCCTGTCATGAGCCGCCCCGTCTTCGACCTGAGCGTCTACCTCATCACCGACACCGGCCAGTGCGGCGCCCTGGGCGTCGTCGAGACGGTGAGGTGCGCCGTCGCCGGCGGCGCGACGCTCGTCCAGCTCCGCGATCCGGACGCCACCCGCGCCGAGCTGGTCGCGCTGGGCCGCGCGCTGCTCGATGCGCTCGAGGGAACCGGCGTGCCGCTCATCGTCAACGACCACGCCGACGTCGCCGCCGAGATCGGGGCGGCGGGCGTCCACATCGGCCAGGGGGACATGGCGCCCGACGCGGCCCGCGAGATCATCGGTCCCGACAAGCTGCTGGGCCTCTCGACGCACGACCCCGCCCAGATCCAGGCGGCCGCCGGGTGGGGCGACGCTCTCGACTACCTCGGGGTGGGTCCCATCTGGCCCACCGGCTCCAAGGCGGACGCCGCGGACGCCATCGGCACCGCCGCGCTCGCCTCGGGCGTCGATCTCAGCCCCTACCCGTGCGTCGCGATCGGGGGCATCACCGCCGACCGCGTCGCCGAGGTCCGCCATGCCGGCGCCGCCGGGGTGGCCGTGATCAGCGCCATCTGCGGCCAGCCCGACGTGACCGCCGTCACCCGCGACCTCGCCTGCCGCTGGCGCGACGCCGGCTCCACCCGCCCAGGAGCCTCATGATTCCCCTCGTCGCCACGATCGCCGGGAGCGACCCCTCGGGCGGCGCCGGCATCCAGGCCGACCTCAAGACGTTCAGCGCGCTCGGCGCCTACGGTTGCGCGGTCCTGACCGCCCTCACCGCCCAGTCCACGCAGGGCGTCACCGGCGTGCACGTCGTGCCGCCGGCGTTCGTCGCCCAGCAGGTGCGTACGCTCGTCGCCGACGTGAGGCTCGACGCGGTCAAGATCGGCATGCTCGCCACCGCCGAGACCGCCACCACGGTGGGGGAGCTGATCTCCCAAGTGATCACCGCTCCCGTCGTGCTCGACCCCGTGATGATCGCCACGAGCGGCGACCGGTTGCTCAGCGACGACGCCATGGACGCCGTCCGTGCGCTCGTCCCGCTCGCCGCACTGATCACGCCGAACCTGCACGAGGCCGCCGCGCTCCTCGGCGAGCCCGTCGCGTCCGACCTGGCCGGTGCGCGGGCGCAGGCGCTCGCCCTGCGCGACCGGGGAGCGCGGCGCGTGCTGGTGAAGGGCGGACACGGTGCGGGCGACACGTCGGTCGACGTGTTCGTCGACGCGGACGGCGTCCACGAGATCAGCGCGCCCCGTATCGCCACCCGCAACACGCACGGCACCGGCTGCTCGCTGTCGTCGGCGATCGCCGCGCTCCTCCCGCGACGCGCCACCTGGCTGGAGGCGGTCACGGACGCCAAGACCTGGCTGACCCACGCCCTCGCGGCCGCCGACGAACTGCGGATCGGGTCCGGCTCCGGCCCGATTCACCATTTCCACGCGCTGTGGCGCGAGGAGCCCGTTCTCGGAAGGAACTGATGTGAGCTTCACCACCGACGCCTGGGCGGCCATCGCGCCGCTGCGCGCCGCCATCGACGCACTGCCGCTGCTCAACCAGTTGCGCGACGGAACGCTGCCGCGCGAGGCGTTCGTCGAGTACCTCACCCAGGACGCCCTCTACCTCGACAGCTACGCCCGCGCGCTTGCGCTCGCCGCGAGCCAGGCCCGCGACGGCGACGAGATCTCGCTGTGGGCGTTCAGCGCCCACCAATCCATCGTCGTCGAGAAGGCCTTGCACGCCGGCTTCGGCGTCGACCCGGGAGCTGAGCCCTCCGCGGTCTGCCTCGCCTACACCTCCTACCTGAGCGCGCTCGCGACCCGCGGCAGCTATCCGGTGCTCGTCGCCGGCGTCCTGCCCTGCTTCTGGATCTACGCCGACGTCGGCGACCGCCTGCTGGCCGGCGTCGGCGACCTGGGTGGCCACCCGTACCAGGCCTGGATCAGCACCTACGCCGACCCCGACTTCGCCGAGGCGACGCGACGGGTCAAGGAACTCGCCGACTCGGTGGCCGAGCAGGCGGACGCCGCCACGCTCGCCCGCATGCACGAGGCGTTCGCGACGGCCGCCCGCTACGAGTGGATGTTCTGGGACGCGCCGATGAGAGCCGAGCGCTGGCCGGTCTGAGCCCGGTCCTGGTCGCGCCGCCGACGCCGCCCGAGCGCCGCTAGGGTGGCCACCATGAGCGTTGCGATCCGGGTGATTCCCTGCCTCGACGTCCACGACGGCCGCGTCGTCAAGGGCGTCAACTTCCTGAATCTGCGCGACGCGGGCGATCCCGTGGAACTCGCGCGGGCCTACGGTGAGGCGGGCGCCGACGAGCTGACCTTCCTCGATATCTCCGCGTCCTCGCAGGGACGCGACACCACCGACGAGATGGTCACCCGGACCGCCGAGACCGTGTTCATCCCGCTCTGCGTGGGCGGCGGCGTTCGCGGGGTCGATGACGTCGACCGCCTGCTGCGCTGCGGCGCCGACAAGGTCGGCATCAACACCGGCGCGATCGCTCGCCCGCAGGCCATCAACGACATCGCCGCTCGCTTCGGCAATCAGGTGATCGTGCTGAGCCTGGACGCCCGCCGCGAGGCGGGGCAGCCGTCCGGCTTCGGGGTCACCACCCACGGCGGACGCACGGCGGCCGGGCTCGACGCGCTCGAGTGGTGCCGCGAGGCCGTCGATCGGGGCGCGGGTGAGATCCTGCTGAACTCGATGGACGCCGACGGCACCACCAGCGGCTTCGACGTCGCGATGATCGAGGCCGTCCGCGCGGTCGTCGACGTCCCGGTCATCGCCTCCGGCGGCGCCGGCACCGTGCAGCACTTCGCCGATGCCGCCCGCGCCGGAGCGGACGCCGTGCTCGCGGCGTCGGTGTTCCACTACGGCACGCTGTCCATCGCCGAGGTCAAGGCCGGTCTCGCGGAGGCCGGCTTCGAGGTCCGCTGACGGAAAGGATCGATCCATGCCCGACTGCCTCTTCTGCCGCATCGTCGCCGGGGAGATTCCCTGCAAGCAGGTGTACGCCGACGACACCGCCATCGCGTTCCTCGACCTGGCGCCGTTCAAGACCGGACACACGCTCGTGGTGCCGCGCGCGCACGTGAGCGATGCGCTGAGCGACGCCGACGTGCTCGGCTCCCTCGCGCCGGCCATCGTCGCCACGGGACGCCTGCTGACCGAGCGGCTGGGGGCGTCCGGCATGAACATCCTGTCGAACAGGGGCGAGGACGCCGGCCAATCCGTCTTCCACCTGCACGTTCACCTGGTGCCGCGCTACGCCGACGACCCGGGCATGGGGGCGATGCTGACGCGGGCGGCGTCCGACGACCTGGACGCCGTGCACGCCCGCCTCACCGGCCCGGCCTGACGAGGACGGTCACAGGCGCGCTCTCGGTACGTCGGTGTGCGGGAAGTCGTCTCCCTTGAACAGCAGACCTTCACCGGTCTCCACGGCGAGTGCATAGGACAGGCAATCGCCGAAGTTGAGACGTGCGGGAGAGCCTGTGCCGCGTCCGTAGCGCCGATAGGCCAGGCGCGCCAACTCGGCATGACGGGGTGTCACGGGCTCGATCGTGACACCGAGCGCGGCGAGCAGTCGATCGAGCTGCTGCCCCAACCTGTCCGAGCGCTGATCCACGACGATGCCCACTTCGATGAGCGTGCCGGCCGAGATGCGGCAGGGCTGGGACAACATCGCGGCCAGAAGGCCCGGGCCTTCGGGCTCATCGAGGATCACGGCCATCAGGGCCGACGAGTCAAGGATCATGCCGGCAGCCCGGTCGCATCGTAGAGGTCCTCGGGTCTCATGATGGGGCCTGGCCGCGTCCGGCGTGCCTCCTCGTGGAGCTCAGTGACCAACGCGGCGACTTCGCGCTCCCTGCGGAGACGTTCGACCTGTACGGCATCGTCGCCGGACTCGGCAAGGAGGCGTTCGAGCGCGATCTCGATCGCCCGGGTCTGCGAGGTGCCGAGCGTGCGCGCGGCCCGCTTGGCGAGTTGATGGACGCGCTCGTTCTTGATGTTCAGCCCCATGGGTAGAAGTCTACCGTGAGTCATTTCTACCTTCTACCGTCGCGGGTTCGTTCGGATCTCGACTCGTCTGTTCAGCGCCCGGCCCGCCGGCAACCGGAGGTGGGTCGCTGGGCGATGGGTATCCGACCAGCAGGAGGAAGGTGAGTGGAATCGTACGGCGCACGGTGTCTCCTGAGGGGTTGGTGTCACGCACGTTAGACGGGGCGAAGACCGCCGCAAGACGGCCTGTGGATAACCCCGCGGCACGCCCCACCGTCCGCGATCCAAGACGCGGTCGGAGGGCTTTGCGAACCTGCGGGGCGCAAGGGCTATGCTGCACTCGTGCACGTGAGCGCCCTCGTAGTTATCTCGCGCGTCGCCTGAGATCATCAGACCAGTCGACGCGCTCCCTCGTTTGCCCCAGTGATGAGGCAACGGGGGTTTTTCTTTGCAGCGAACCTCATGAACCGCACACCAACACCGAAGGGGATGAACACATGGCTGACAGCCACAAGCCGACAGAACTCACCGGGGCACAGGCGCTCGTCGAGTCGCTGGAGCGCCTGGGCGTAGACGTCATCTTCGGCATCCCGGGCGGCGCGATCCTGCCGGCCTACGATCCGCTGGGGCAGAGCAAGCTGCTGCGGCACATCCTGGTTCGTCACGAGCAGGGCGCGGCGCACGCCGCCGAGGGCTACGCGATGGCGACCGGACGCGTCGGCGTCTGCATGGCGACGTCCGGACCGGGCGCCACCAACCTGGTGACCGGGCTCGCCGACGCGATGCTCGACTCGGTGCCGATCGTCGCGATCACCGGGCAGGTGGCGTCGGCCGCGATCGGCACGGACGCCTTCCAGGAGGCCGACATCCGAGGCATCACGATGCCGATCACCAAGCACAGCTTCCTGATCACGCGCCCAGAGGACGTCCCGGGCGCCATCAAGGCCGCCTTTCACATCGCCGCCACCGGACGCCCGGGGCCCGTGCTCGTCGACATCAGCAAGGACGCCCTCGCGTCCACCGGGCCTTTCGACTGGCCCCCCACGATCGACCTTCCCGGCTACAAGCCGACCAGCACGCCGCACCCCAAGCAGATCCGCGAGGCCGCACGCCTGATTCGGGCGTCGTCGCGTCCGGTGCTGTACGTGGGCGGCGGCGTGGTCAAGGCCGCGGGCTACGACGAGTTGGCCGAGCTGGTCAAGATCACGCAGATCCCCGTCGTCACCACGCTGATGGCGCGCGGTGCACTGCCGGATTCGAACCCGATGCACATGGGCATGCCCGGCATGCACGGCACGGTGGCGGCGGTGGGCGCGCTGCAGCGAGCCGACCTGCTGATCACGCTCGGCGCGCGGTTCGACGACCGGGTCACCGGCAAGCTGTCGACGTTCGCACCCGACGCCAAGGTGATCCACGCCGACATCGATCCCGCCGAGATCGGCAAGAACCGCGCGGTCGACGTTCCCATCGTGGGGGACGTCAAGTTGGTGATCGCCGAGCTCAACCAGGTGCTGCGTGGCGAGGATCTGGACGGCTACGGCGACTGGATCGCCTACCTTCAGGGACTCAAGACGAAGTACGCGGTCGAGGTCGAGCCCACCAAGGACGGCGTCCTGAGCCCCGAGTACGTGATCAAGCGCCTCGGCGAGCTGTCGGGCGACGCGATCTACGCCTCCGGTGTCGGCCAGCACCAGATGTGGGCTGCGCACCTGCTGCCCTTCGAGAAGCCCGGACGCTGGTTGAACAGCGGTGGCGCAGGGACGATGGGCTACTGCGTTCCCGCCGCCATGGGCGCGAAGGTCGGCGCCCCGGACGCCCTCGTGTGGGGCATCGACGGCGACGGCTGCTTCCAGATGACCAACCAGGAACTCGTCACCTGCGCGCTCAACGACATCCCGATCAAGATCGCCGTCATCAACAACGAATCGCTGGGCATGGTGCGCCAGTGGCAGACCCTCTTCTACGGCGAGCGGTACTCGAACACCGACCTGAAGAGCCGCCGGGTGCCCGACTTCCCGATGCTCGCCGAGGCGATGGGCGCGGTCGGTCTCCGCGCCGAGACGCCTGAGGAGGTCGACGAGGTCATCGCGAAGGCCCTCGAGATCAACGACCGTCCCGTGGTGGTCGAGTTCGTGGTCCACAAGGACGCCATGGTCTGGCCGATGGTCGTGGCCGGCACCAGCAACGACGACATCCTGATCGCCAAGGATTTGGCGCCCGACTGGGAGGAAGAGATCCTGTGAACACGCACACCCTGAGCGTCATCGTCGAGAACAAGCCGGGCGTGCTCGCACGCATCTCAGGCCTGTTCGCGCGGCGCGGCTACAACATCGATTCGCTGGCGGTCGGCCCGACCGAGCGCCCCGATATCAGCCGCATCACTCTCCAGGTGAGCGTCGAGCACGCCAGCTCGCTGGAGCAGATCACCAAGCAGCTCAACAAGCTGATCGAGGTGCTCAAGATCGTCGAACTCGAAGAGAACGCCGTGCGCCGTGAGCTGGTGCTGGTCAAGTTGAAGGCCGACCCCCTCGCCCGCAGCCAGATCATCGAGATCGTGCAGCTGTTCCGAGGCAAGACCGTCGACGTGCACAATGATTCGCTCGTCGTCGAGGCGACGGGCAGCCCCGACAAGCTGGAGGCGCTGCTCGAGATGCTGCGTCCCTACGGGATCCGTGAGCTGGTGCAGTCCGGTCTCGTGGCGTTGGGGCGCGGCTCCCGATCGCTCACCGATCGCGGCGCCAAGGTCGACCGGGCCCGCCCCGGCGTCCGCTGATACGTTTCCTTCCAGACCTGATACGAGTGAAGAAAGAGATTTCCATGGCAGCAGAGATGTTCTACGACTCCGACGCGGACCTGTCGGTCATCCAGGGCCGCACCGTGGCCGTCATCGGGTACGGATCGCAGGGACACGCGCACGCGCTGAGCCTGCGCGACTCGGGCGTCGACGTCCGCGTCGGCCTGCGTGAAGGCTCCAAGTCGGCGGCGAAGGCCGAGGCCGAGGGGCTGCGGGTCGTGACCGTGGCGCAGGCTGCGGCCGAGGCCGACCTGATCATGATCCTGGCGCCCGACCAGCACCAGCGCACGATCTACGCCGCCGACATCGCCCCCCATCTGCAGCCCGGCGACGCGCTGTTCTTCGCGCACGGCTTCAACATCCGCTTCGGCTACATCACCCCGCCGCCCGGCGTGGACGTGTGCATGGTCGCTCCCAAGGGTCCGGGTCACCTGGTGCGCCGGGAGTACTCCGAGGGCCGCGGCGTCCCGGTGATCGTCGCCGTCGAGAAGGACGAGTCGGGAAGCGCCTGGCCGCTGGCCCTCGCCTACGCGAAGGCGATCGGCGGCCTGCGCGCCGGCGGCATCAAGACCACCTTCACCGAAGAGACCGAGACCGACCTGTTCGGCGAGCAGGCCGTGCTGTGCGGCGGCGCGTCCGCCCTGGTGCAGGCGGGCTTCGAGACTCTGGTCGAGGCGGGCTACCAGCCTGAGGTGGCCTACTTCGAGTGCTTGCACGAGCTGAAGCTGATCGTCGACCTCATGTACGAGGGCGGCATCGCCAAGCAGCGCTGGTCGGTGTCGGACACCGCCGAGTTCGGCGACTACGTCTCCGGCCCGCGCGTCATCGACGCCCGCGTCAAGGAGAACATGGGACACGTGCTCGCCGACATCCAGTCCGGAGCGTTCGCGAAGCGCTTCATCGACGACCAGGACGCAGGCGCCCCCGAGTTCGCCGCACTCCGCGCGCGGGGCGAGCAGCACCCGATCGAGGCCACCGGCCGCGAGCTGCGCAAGCTCATGGCGTGGGTGAAGGGCCACGACGACGACTATGTGGAGGGCACCGCGGCCCGCTGAGTCGCACCACTGAATCGCCTCAGGGGCGTCCCCGATATTCCGGGGGCGCCCCTGAGGCGTGTGGAGGCATGTGGCAGCATGTGGTTCTGCCCCGGTCACGAAGGAGTCCGATGCTCGACTGGTACCACACCATTCAGGACGCCGTCGTCGTGCACGCCGGCGAATGGTGGACCTACCTCGCGACCGGGATCCTCTGCTGGCTGGACGGCTTCTTCCCGCCGCTGCCGAGCGAGTCGATCGTCATCGCGATGGCGTCGCTGTCGGGGGTGCATGGCGGTCCGGTCCGGCTGTGGCTGCTCATCATCGTCGCCTGCGTCGGGGCCTTCCTGGGCGATAACACCGCCTACATGATCGGACGTCGTATCCCGCTCGATCGCCTCTTCCGTGGTGAGCGTGGCACGAAGACGCTGATCCGTGCCCACCACCTGATCCACACCAAGGGCGCGGTCATGCTGCTGTCGGCGCGGTTCATCCCGGGCTACCGGATCGCGATGAACATGGTCGCCGGGTACGTGGGCATGCCGCACCGTCGGTTCATGGTGATCGACGCGGTCGCGACGACGCTGTGGGCCGCGATGTCGGTCGGCATCGGACTGGTCGCCGGCTCGCTGTTCGAGCAACGACCGCTGCTCGGCATCATCGTCGGCGTGGCGCTCGGCCTCGTCATCGGCTACCTGATCGAGCGCGTGCACGCCTGGCGCGAGGCGCGCGCGGCGGCGTCCGATCCGGACGCCTCCGCGCGCGGCACGCGGGTCGAGTGATCCTCGCCCACCCTAGCCGAGGACCTTCTTCCACCCCCCGATGTAGGCCCGGGGCACGAAGCCCATGGCCTCGTTGATGGCGAGCATCGGACGATTCTCCTCGGCGTTGTAGGTCACCACCCTCGGCGAGTCGGGCGCCACGTGGCGCCAGCTCAACAGGCCCGCGCATTTCACGAGCAGACCGAGCTTGTGGCCGCGCCGATCCGCCACGACGAGGGTGTCCTCCTGATGGGTGGCGGACGTCCGATCGGCGACGATCCCCAATTCGCTGAAGGCACACATCTCGCCGGTCTCGATGTGCTGGGCGGCCGTCACCTGCATGATCTGCTCGCCCTCGGTGTACGTCCGGTCGTGCAGCGCGACGCGGGCGGTGTCCCACGTCTCTTCGTCGAACTCCAGCGCCGCGGATGGCGTGTCGGTCGACATGCGCGACTTCATCCATGCGTAGCCGTCGGCGTACTCGGGTGGTGTCGGCAGCCTCCACTGGACGACGCGGTAGCCGGACGAGGCCGCCTCGGCCACGCGCAGCAGGCGCTCGATCTCGGCGAGGGAACCGGTCAGGTCGAGGGTGCTCGACCGCTCGATCTGCTCCAGTGCGTAGCCGTGCCGCAGGTAGAAGCGCGCGACGTGGTCGCGCGGGATCGACCCGAACCCGGTGGGGGCGTCGATGTGCTCGCCCGACGCGGCCGGATGCTCGGCCCACGACTGCAGCACGGTGCGTCCGTGCTCGGAGGCCGTGCGCTCCACCAGGCGGAGCGCGGCGGTTCCGATGCCGCGCCCCCATGATTCCCGGAGCAGTTCGATCAGCCAGTGGGCGGAGCGGGAACCGGACTCCTGCGGGATGTCGATGCCGATGCGACCGATCGGACGGCCGTCGAGCAGCACCAGCCACCCGTGGCGCAGTTCGTAGGTGGTCGGCTGGTAATGGGGGAGCAGTTCGATCGGAGCGAGCGACTCGTCGGCGTTCCCGGAGCTCTCGACATAGATCGCGTTGCGCACCGTCGTCATGGCGATGAAGTCGCCGGCGTCGGCCGCGTCGACGGACGCCGGAATGGTGAGGGGCCGGAACTCGACGCCCGCGGGGGCGCCGTCCGATCGGTGAGGGTCGAGAAACAGGGCGGGCCGGGCCGTCCCGATGATGTCTGGCGTAGAGGACATGATGAGGGGTCCTTCGGAGGGTCGTTGCTGGTCACGCAAGCGTGAAAGAGAGGGTCGGGTCGGCGTGCTCGCGCGGGCGCGCGGCGGCCTCACGTGGTGTCGTGGTGGGTGCGCGCCGACTCTGGGCCGTCGGGCTCGGCCGGGCGCACTGCTCCCCAGGGGCGCGTCAGCAGGGCGGCGTGGGAGTGCGGCGCACGACGGAGGTCGCCGGTGTGGCGGTCGTCGCGTTCATCGCGACCGAAGCATCGATCATCACCGGAGCACCTCCTCTCGGGCCGTCTCGGCGGGCCCTCACGGTACGCGCGCGACCGCGGCCGGTCAATGCGCGAGGAAACCGGTGTCATCGGGCTCGGCCAGGCAGGCTCAGGCGAAGGTGGTGTAGGAGAACCGCGTCGGAGGCCGCAGGGCGTCCACCTCGGCCAGGTCCTCGGCTGACGGCTGCCACGACCCGGCCGCGACGTTCGCCGTGATCTGCTCCGGACGGGTGGCGCCGCAGATCACGCTCGGCACCATCGGCTGGGCGGCGAGGCCGCCGATCGCGACGGTGAGCAGGGGCAGGCCCCGGGCGTCCGCGAAGGCCTGGAGCGCCTCGATGCGGTCCCAGTCGGCGGTCTCCAGGCGCGAGGCCTGGTCGGCGCGCGCGAGCCGGGTGCCGGACGGGGCGTGAGCGCCGCGCTGGTACTTGCCGGTGAGCAGACCGTAGGCGAGGGGGAAGTACGGCAGGATGCCCACGCCCACCCGCGCGCAAGCCGGTACGAGCTCGGCGGCGGGGAACCCGGTGGGTCAGCCCGCGACGCGAGCCGCGATCGCGTCGCCGACCTCGCCCGTGGAGCGCTGGGCCGCCCCGCGCGCGGCGACGTCGGCATCCACGGCCTCCTCGATGCGTGCGGCATCGTCGCTGCGGCCGAGATGGTCGAGCAGCAGGGCCATCGAACTGATGGTCGCGGTCGGGTCGGCGATACCCTGCCCCGCGATGTCGGGCGCCGAGCCGTGCACCGGCTCGAACATGCTCGGGAAGGCCCCCTCGGGGTTGATGCAGGCCGACGGGGACAGGCCGATCCCGCCGGTGACCGCGCCCGCGAGATCCGTGACGATGTCGCCGAACAGGTTGTCGGTGACCATGACGTCGAAGCGCTGCGGATCCTGGACGAGCATGATCATCGTGGCGTCGACGTGCAGATAGTCGGTCGCGACCTCCGGGTACTCGGCGGCGATCGCGGTGAACAGCCGGTTCCACAGGCCACCGGCGTTCACCAGCACGTTGTGCTTGTGCACCATCGTCACCTTCCTCCGGCGGCGCATGGCGCGCTCGAACGCGTCGCGGATCACCCGTTCGACGCCGCGGGCCGTGTTCACGCTCACCTCGTTCGCGACCTCGTGCGCGGTGCCGCGGGCCAGCGAGCCGCCGACGCCGGCATACAGACCCTCGACGCCTTCGCGCACCACGACGAAGTCGACGGGGCCGCGGGCCACCACGGCGTCGGACAGCGGCGTGACGACGCCCGGGTACAGCTTGGAGGGACGCAGGTTGACGTACTGGTCGAACGCGAAGCGCAGCTTCAGCAGCAGCCCGCGCTCCAGCAGGCCCGACGGGATCGCCGTGGAGCCCGGCGCCGCGCCCACCGCGCCGAGGATGATCGCGTCGACATGGCTCAGCTCGTCCAGCACCGAGTCGGGCAGCACCTCGCCCGTGCGCTGCCATCGCTCGGCACCCAGGTCGTAGCGCACATAGTCGAAGGTGTGGGTGCCGACCGTAGCGTCCAGCACCTTGAGGCCCTCGGCGACGACCTCCGGACCGATGCCGTCGCCGCCGATGACGGCGATCGTGGGTGTGCTGGGCGTCGCGGCGGCGGTCATGGCGCTCAAGCCTAGGTGCATCGTTCGCTGGACGGACGCCGTGTCTCAGGCTGGGGGCCGGCAGGCGGTATCGTGGCCCCATGGCCCTCGCGTTCGAACTCCAGCCCCACCCGCGCGCTCGCACCGAGGCGGAGCTCGCCCAGGTGCTGGCCGATCCCGGATTCGGCGCCCACTTCACCGACCACATGATCACGATCACGTGGACGAAGGGCCGTGGCTGGCACAGCGCGACCGTGAAACCGTACGGGCCGCTGAGTCTCGACCCGTCCGCCGCCGTGCTGCACTACGGCCAGGAGATCTTCGAGGGCCTCAAGGCCTACCGCCACCCCGACGGCTCCGTGCACCTGTTCCGCCCCGAGAAGAACGCCGAGCGGTTCCAGAAGTCCGCCGCGCGCATGATGCTGCCCCGCCTCGAGGTCGAGGACTTCGTCGAGGCCGTCCGTCAGCTCGTCACGATCGACGCTCGCTACGTCCCCGCGCCTCAGGGCGAGCAGAGCCTCTACATCCGTCCGTTCATGATCGCCTCCGAGGCATTCCTGGGCGTGCGCGCCGCGGAAGAGGTCACCTTCCTGGTGATCGCCTCGCCGGTCGGCCCGTACTTCAGCGAGGGCGTCCGGGGCGTCGACATCTGGGTCACCGACGACTGGGCGCGCGCGGGTGAAGGCGGCACGGGTGCGGCGAAGTGCGGCGGCAACTATGCGGCCAGCCTCATCGCCCAGTACGAGGGCTACGAGCACGGCTGCACCCAGGTGATGTTCATCGAAGCCGCAGGCAAGGACCGCGTCGAAGAGCTCGGCGGCATGAACGTCTTCCTGGTGACCGCCGACGGCAAGTTGGTGACCCCGGCGCTCAGCGGAACCATCCTCGACGGCATCACCCGGGACTCGATCCTCAAGACCGGTGAGCGCGCCGGCCTCGAGCCGGTGGAGCGCCGGCTCTCGGCCACCGAGGTCTTCGACGGGATCGCCGACGGCACGTTCATCGAGGCGTTCTGCTGCGGCACGGCCGCCGTCATCAGTCCGATCTCCGGCTTCAAGACCGCCGAAGGCGAGTGGCGCCCGCAGGGCCAGGACTTCGCCCGCACCCTCGCGATCCGCGACGCCGTGCTCGACATCCAGTACGGGCGCTGCGAGGATCCGTTCGGCTGGACGAGCAAGGTCGTCTGAGGAGGCACTGATGACCGCGACACCGCAGCAGCCGCGAGGCACCCTTCCCCTCGGCATCCTGATGGGTGCCATCGTGGGGGCGCTCGTGCTCGTGATCGTCTGGTTCGGCGCCGGTCTGGGCGACAGCCGCACCGGGACGCCCGCGCCGTCGCCGTCGCCGTCCTCGCCCACGGCGAACCACACCGGACCGTCCTCGACCCCGACGAAGACGACGACACCGAGCGCCTCCCCGACGCCCGAGGAGGTCGCCTCCGCCGAGCCGATCGAGGGCATCGTCACCGAACTGCCCGTCGGCTCGTGGGTCACCGTGTTGAAGTCGCTGCCGCAATCGGGGACGACGCCCGCTCAGGCGCTGGCGCAGGCCTCCGAGCTGAGCCGTCCCGGCCACCAGGCGGTCGTCCTGGACACGAACGCCTTCCGCAACCTCAACCGGGGCTACTTCGCGATCGTGATCCCCGGCGCGACGACCCGGGCGGAGGTGGCGGCGACCTGCGCCGCGATCGGCATCCCGTTGGGCGATCACTGCTATCCGCGGGAGATCAAGGGCTGACGCCGTGCTGACGCGACGCTCGCTGCTGGCCGGGGCGACACTGCTGCCCGCGGCGACATGGGCGGCGCCACCTGCGTCCGCCGCGCCCGGGACGCCTCAGGTGACGCGGCCCGAGATCCGGCCCAGGTCGGACTGGGCCACCGCCACCCAGCCGGTCCGCGGCACCCCCGGCCTTGAGGAGGACGTTCGCTTCCTGCTCGTCCACCACACGCTCACGCCCAACGAGGACCCCGTCGAGCGGATCCCTCAGCGGTTGCGTTCGATCTATGCCTTCCACACCGGCGAGCAGCGCGGCTGGATCGACGTCGCCTACAACTTCTTCGTCGACTCCTTCGGGGTGATCTGGGAAGGCCGCGAGGGCAGCGTCGACCGCGCGGTGCGCGGCGACGCGACCGGCGGCTCCCAGGGGTTCGCGCTGTTGTGCTGCTTCGTCGGCGACTTCACCGCCCGAGAACCCACCGCCGAGGCGATGGCCGCCATGACGCACCTGCTCGCCTGGCTGGCGTCCCGCGAAGGTCTGGACCTGGTCGGCACCGTGGAGTTCGTCTCGCGCGGATCGTCCAAGTGGCGCAAGGGGACCAGCGTGATCACCGAACAGGTCGCCGCGCATCGCGACATGTCGTTGACCGAATGCCCGGGTCACGCGCTGTATCCGCTCGTCGGATCGCGGCTGTTGCCCGACGCCCGCACGCTCCTGGCCGTGCCCACCATCGAGCCGGCCACGCCCGAGCCCACCCTGACCGCGCCCGCACCGACCGGGTCGGCGCCGCCAGAAGTCACCGCCGCGCCGGCGCCCGAGGCGTCCGGATCTGGGTCGGACTCCGCAGCGTGGCTGACCGGCGGTGCCGTCACCGTGACCGCACTCGTCGCGGCGACGCTCCTTCGACACCGGGCGCGACGCGGCGCGGACCCGGGCGAGGCGCCAGGTTCAGGAACCGAGCAGCCGCACGGCGATGGCGAGGCCGCCGATCAGCAGGATGCCGAAGAACCCCACGAGGAAACCCGCGGTGGTGCGTGACATGCTCGGCTGCGGTGCCTCCGTGACCTGGGCGGCGATCGGTCCCACGCGCACCGGCGTCGGCGCAGGCGCCTGCGGCGGCGCCACCGGCAGAGCCGCCGTGGGCTGGGGGACAGGAGCCTCGTCGCGGTAGAGCCCGAAGGGCTGCGCCACAAGCGGCACCGTTTCCTGGGCGGACGCCGCAGGAACAGGCGCCTGCTGGACGGCCGTTGCCTGAGTGGCCGCGGACCGGCGGGCGGCGTCCGCACCCGTATCCGTACCCGCGCCCCGTGCCGGTTCGGCGGGCACGCCGTCGGCGAACGGCGTGTAGACGGCGGTGGCATCCAGGTCGGCGACGACCGGTGCGACCGCCGCGGCGGGTTCGCGCGCGATCTCGGGCTGGGCCGGGCTCGCAGGTTCCGCGGGAGTGGACGGCTCGTCGACGACCGGCGGCTGAACCGCGGTCGTCTCGGGATCGTCGTCGGTGGCGATGAACACGTCGACGGCGGACCGCGCACCGGCCTTGGCGCGGAAGAAGTCGATCAGCGCGCGGTCGAGGAGAGAGCCGGCGACCGGGGGGGCGAGGAAGGACAACGGAGCGGAGCCACCCGTCACGTCGAAACGCATCCACTCCTGGGAGCCCAGGATGACGGGCGAGAACGTCGCGCTCACCGCGTCGTCACGCGCCACGACGACGGCGCGGTCGAGGCCGTCCGCATCGCGCCACAGGACGCCGGCCTGATGATCCTGCAGCACGAGAGCACCGTAGGCGACCCGCTCGCCGACCAGCCCCACAGGGATCACGTAATGCAGAGCCTGATCGTTCGCGATCACCTTCGAGAATCGAGAGGCGCCGCCCGCGAGTACTTGGCGGGACAGGCTCGCGTAGCGATCGTCGAACGGCGCCAGATCGAGCGCAGCAACGGCCGCGCGGCTGATCCGGTCGGCGAGATCGGTCATGACGACACTCCCTTTCGTGGTCGCGGCCAGCATACGGCTCGCGGCGCCCACCCTCAGCGGGTGGGCGCCGCGCGCCGTGTCGGTTGTGGGGTCGAATGTCAGCCGAGCGCCGCCAGCGCGGCGTCGTAGTCGGGCTCCTGCGTGATCTCAGGGACCAGTTCGGTGTGGCGCACGACGCCGTCGGCGTCGAGGACGACGACCGCGCGGGCGTTGAGGCCCGCGAGCGGGCCGTCGAGCAGCTTGGTGCCGTAGACGGTCGAGAAGTCGGAGCGGAAGCTCGAGCCCACCACGACGTTGTCGATGCCCTCCGCGCCGCAGAACCGGCCCAGCGCGAACGGAAGGTCGGCGGACGCGCAGACCACCGTCGTGTTCTCGAGGCCGGCCGCGAGCTCGTTGAAGCGTCGCACGCTGGTGGCGCAGACGCCCGTGTCGATGCTGGGGAAGATGTTCACCACGACACGACGTCCGGCCTGGTCGGCGAGCGTGACCTCGGAGAGGTCCTTTCCGGTCAGTGTGAACGCCGGTGCGGGCGCCCCGAGGGAGGGTAGATCGCCGACGGTGTGGACGGGAGTTCCCTTGAACAAGGTTTCAGCCATGCCCCGTTTGTAGCATCCCGACGCAACCCTGGGCCAGCGTCGTCCCTCGCGGGTGGAGGTGGGCCGATCGCGCGGACGGCAGCCCAAACCCGTCCCGGGCCGGTTTCCTGGACGCGGCGGCGTCCGATAGTCTCGCCCGGGCGGTCGCGGCATCGATGCCGCGGGTTCCGCGCGAAACTGCCAAGGTTGACCGGCACCGGCCGGTCTCCGAGATCGATCCGAAGGGCCGGAGCATGACGACTCTCCCTGTCGCACCCGACGTGTTCCACCTGTACGACACCACCCTGCGCGACGGCGCGCAGCAGGAGGGGCTGCGGCTGACCGTCACCGACAAGCTCAAGATCGCGCGCCTACTCGACGACCTCGGCGTCGGCTTCATCGAGGGCGGCTGGCCAGGCGCGAACCCGAACGACACCGCGTTCTTCGCGGCCGCGGCGGCGGGCGAGTTGACGCTCGCCAACGCGAAGCTGACCGCGTTCGGGTCGACGCGGCGGGTCGGCGGCAAGGCGTCCAGCGATGCGCTGACGCGGGCCCTGCTCGACGCCCAGACCGAGGTGATCTGCCTGGTCGCCAAGAGCCACGACGAGCACGTCCACCGGGCGCTGAAGACCGGACTCGCCGAGAACCTCGAGATGGTGCGGGACACGGTGTCGTTCCTGGTCGGCGAGGGCCGCCGGGTCTTCCTGGACTGCGAGCATTTCTTCGACGGTTACCGCGCCAATCCGACCTACACGCTGGAGGTCGTCCGGACGGCCGCGGACGCCGGCGCCGAGGTGGTCGTGCTGTGCGACACCAACGGCGGGATGCTGCCGCAGTGGATGGGCGAGGTCGTGTCGGCGGCCGGCGCCATCGGCGTCGACCTGGGCATCCACTGCCACAACGACACCGGGTGCGCGGTCGCCAACACCCTGGCCGCGGTCGACGCGGGTGCCATGCACGTGCAGGGCACCATGAACGGTCACGGCGAGCGCACCGGAAACGCCGACCTGGTCACGGTCGCGGCCAACCTGCAGCTCAAGTACGGATGGGACGTGATGCCCCCCACCCGCCTCGCGCGCGCCACCGCGGTGAGCCAGGGCGTGGCCGCCATCACCCATGTGCCGCCGAACGCCCGTCAACCCTACGTGGGCCACTCCGCGTTCGCGCACAAGGCCGGCCTGCACGCTTCCGCGATCAAGGTGGACGCGAACCTCTACCAGCACACCGACCCGCGGCTGGTCGGCAACGACATGCGCATGCTCGTCTCCGACATGGCCGGGCGGGCCAACATCCAGCTCAAGGGCTCCGAACTCGGCTTCGACATCGACGACCGGGACCTGGCCGCGCGCATCACCGACACGGTCAAGCGGCGCGAGATGGAGGGCTACTCCTACGAGTCGGCGGACGCCTCGTTCGAACTGCTGCTGCGCGCCGAGACCGACCAGCTGGACCTCCAGTTCGACGTGCTCAAGTGGCGGGTGCTGACATCCGACGAGGTGACGGAGGAGGGCGACTCTGAGGCGACCGTGAAGGTGCGCGTCGGTCAGACGGTCCGGTCCCGCGTCGGTGAGGGCTTCGGACCGCTGAACGCCCTCGACAAGGCGCTGCGCAGTGCGCTGAAGAAGGACCACCCCGCGGTCGAGAACTACGAGCTCACCGACTACCGCGTCCGCATTCTGGAGGCCGCTCACGGCACGGACGCCATGACCCGCGTCCTCATCGACACCACGGACGGCACCCGCACCTGGACGACCGTGGGCGTGGGGACCAACGTCGTGGAGGCGTCCTGGGAAGCGCTGCACGACTCCTACCTGTGGGGGCTCATCGAGCGCTGAGTAGGATTTGGCGCATGACCGACCCGCAGCTGATCAGGATCGGCCACGCCGAGCGCGAACGGGCCGTGGAGACGCTCCGCGAGGCGGCGGCCGACGGCCGGCTCACCCTGGAGGAACTCGACGAGCGGCTCGAGTCGGCGCTGGGGGCGCGCACCCGAGGCGACCTGCGCAGGTTGCTGGGTGACCTCGTGGCGCCCACCCAGATCGAGACCGTGGTGAGCCCGCCGCTCGTGCGCGCCCACGAGACGGCTCCGGGCTGGTCGTGGCAGGATCCGCTGGTGCTGCTCGCGCGCTGGGACGACATCCTGCGGGCCGGGCCGTGGGAGGTGCCGCCGTTCCTCGAGGTCACCCCGCTGGCGAGCAACATCAAACTCGACCTCGTCGACGCGCGCACGCAGGCTCAGGTCATCGACATCCACATGCTCGGCGGGGCGGGCGACCTCGTCCTCGTCCTGCCCGAAGGCTGGGCCGCCGACGTTTCACGCATCGACAAGGGTCTCGGCTCGGTGAAGACGAGCGTGCCCTCGCAGCCGCAGGGCGGGCGTCCGCTCATCATCGTGCGCGGCAAGACGTCGCTGGGCGACATCAAGGTGCGTCCCCCCAACTGGTGGGACACCCGACAACGCAACCGGCGGCTGGCCAAAGGGGGCGGGATCGTCGCCAAGAACTGAGCACCGTTAGCCTGGGCGCATGCGCATCGCTCGTTTCGTTCACCTGGACCAGATTGCCTACGGAACCGTCGAACTCGACGAGGATCGGGGTGAGCATCCTGGCACCGTCGCCGTCCTGACCGGCGACCCCCTGGTCACCGCGGTCCAGTTGACGGGAGAGCGGCTGCTGCTGGACGAGGTGAGGCTCGTCGCGCCGGTGCTGCCGCGCAGCAAGATCGTCGCGATCGGACGCAACTACCGTGCGCACGCGGCCGAGTTCGGCAGCGACGTCCCTGACGAGCGGATGTGCTTCTACAAGCCCAACACGGCCGTCGTCGGACCGGGCGAGCCGATCGTGTACCCGCGGCAGAGCACCGCGGTCGACCATGAGGCCGAATTGGCGGTCGTGATCGGGCGCATCTGCAAGGACGTTCCCCTCGAGCGGGTGTCGGAGGTGATTTTCGGCTACACCTGCGCGAACGACGTCAGCGCGCGCGATCTGCAGGTCAGGGACGGCCAGTGGGGCCGGGCAAAGGGCTTCGACACGTTCTGCCCTCTCGGTCCGTGGATCGTCACGCATCTCTCGCTGGCCGAGGCGTCCGATCTCGGCATTCGCGCGAGCGTCAAGCGCGGGAGCCAGGTGATCGAGCGACAGGATTCCACCACAGCGGAGCTGGTGCACGGCATCGCCGAGCTCGTCTCGTTCGTCTCCTCGTTCGCCACCCTGCTGCCGGGTGACGTGATCCTCACCGGCACGCCCGAGGGCGTCGGGCGGATCGTTCCCGGCGACGTCGTGACCATCGAGATCGAGGGCATCGGCGCGCTGAGCAACCCTGTCGTGGCCGCCGACGCATGAGTGCGCGACGCAGGTCACGGTCGGGCAATCCCGCGGTGGCCGCCTCGGCGGCTCCGGCCGAGTCTCCGCGGACGCCGCGTCGCCCCTCCCTGGTCGAGCGGTTCGCCACCGACAACGTGCCGGTCGGCGTCGACTACCCGCACGTGCTCCGGACGCCCGGGGCGTCCGGCATCGTCTCTGCCACCGGCGTGGTGCTGGGCCTGGTGACGTTCATGCTGGGTGCGCCGGTGGTCTCGCGGCTGCTGGCGCTCGGCTACTGGACGGCGAGGGGGCGTCCGGGGGAGTTCTCGGCCACCTTCGCGAGCCTGAGGGCCTATCAGGTTCCGTTCGGCTTCGTCGTCGGCCACGTCGGCCTGATGACGCTGATCCCGATCTCGTGCGCGCTGGTGCTGTTCGTGCACCGGGTGCGGCCGGGCTACCTGTCCTCGGTGACCGGACGCCTGCGCTGGCGCTGGCTCGCACTGACCACCGCGGTCGGCTTCGCGTCACTGTGGCTGGTGCTCGTCGCCCAGAATCTGACGACGCCGGGCGGGCCGACCTGGACGATCGCGCCGCAGGAGGGCGCCTGGCTGTTCATCGCGGTGATGCTGGTGACGACTCCGTTGCAGGCGGCGGCCGAGGAGTACTTCTTCCGGGGCTACCTCATCCAGTCGCTGGGGTCGCTGGTCGCGTCGCCGTGGTTCGGGATCATCGCCTCCTCGGCGGTGTTCACGCTGTTCCATCAGTCGACGAATCTGGCGCTGGTGGTGGACCGGTTCGCCTTCGGAGTCCTCGTGGGCTGGCTCGTGGTCCGCACGGGCGGGCTCGAGGCGTCCATCGGCGCGCACGTCGCCAACAACGTGACCTCCTTCGGGCTCGCGGCGCTCACCTCCTCGGTCGCCGAGGTCAAGGCGATCACCGAGGTGACGTGGGTGGTCGCCGCGTGGGACGTCGGCCGGTTCGCGATGTTCGCCGCGCTCATCTGGCTGCTCGCCCGCGGTGACCGGCCCGAGCGCCAGACGGGTGCAGCGGTGCGTTCGACGCGTTCGGTTTGAGCCGGACGCCCTCCGTGCAGTAACGTTGTAGCTCGCTGGCTCACGGGCCAGCGTTTCCGCGGAGAGCCTTTCGGGCGTCGAGGTGGAAGAAGGGGTATGGGGTAATTGGCAGCCCGCCGGATTCTGGTTCCGTCAGTCTAGGTTCGAGTCCTAGTACCCCAGCGCAGAGGATTCGCTTGAGCTGTGCTGGCTTTGGTAATCTTCGACAGTCGCTTCGTGCGACCGCTAGGGCCCCGTTGTGTAGCGGCCTAGCACGCCGCCCTCTCAAGGCGGTAGCGCGGGTTCGAATCCCGTCGGGGCTACAAGGTGAACGCCTCAGCCGGACGACAGTCCTGCTGAGGCGTTCGTCGTCTCCTGGTGCCCGCGACCGAGTGCCCCTGTGTGGCGATGCGGCCGACGCTCCGCACAGCAGACCCACAGCGGACGCCGGATCGATTGACGGCTTCGCCCGAGGTGGAGCACAGAGTAGGGCTCGAAGGTGGGGGATGTCCCCGAACCGAGGAGTTCCCCATGGTCGCAAAAGCCCGCCTCCGTACCGTCATCGCCGCCGCCGCGGCCGTCGCCGTCACGGCGACCGGCACTGCCGCGTGGGCGCTCGACCGATTCGTCCTGTGGCACGTCGAGATCGCCGACGTCGCCCAGTACGAGGCGCAGAACTCGACCGTCAGCTCGTCGAGCGGCGATTCCGCCACCGCGACGACCGTGACGGACGACAGCTTCACGAGCGCAGACGCCTCGATCACCATCTCGAGTGTCACGACGGGCACCGGCGACGACACACTCACCTACTACGTCGCCGACGTCGTTTTGTCGGACGCCACCGCGCTCCGCTCGGCGTTCGCCGACAACAAGTTCGGCGAGAACATCGTGGAGAAGACCAGCGAGATCGCGGCCGACCACGACGCCGTGCTCGCCGTCAACGGCGACTACTACGGCTTCCGCGACACAGGGATCGTGGTCCGCAACGGTGTGATCTACCGCGACGAGCCTGCGCGCACCGGACTCGCGTTCTACCTGGACGGCACCGCCCGGATCTACGACGAGACGACCACGACGGCGCAGGAACTCCTGGACGCGGGCGTGTGGAACACCCTGTCGTTCGGGCCGGCGCTCGTCGAAGACGGCGAGGCCGTCTCCGGCATCGATCGTGTCGAGGTCGACACCAACGTCGGCAACCACTCGATCCAGGGCGAGCAGCCGCGCACCGCCATCGGGGTGATCGACAAGAACCACGTGGTCTTCGTCGTGGTGGACGGCCGCGAGGAGGGCTACAGTCGCGGCGCCACGCTGCCCGAGCTCGCTGAGATCATGCGCGATCTGGGGGCCAGCACCGCCTACAACCTCGACGGCGGCGGCTCCTCCACCCTGTACTTCAACGGCGAGGTGATCAACCAGCCGTCGAACCGGGGCGAGCGGGCCACCTCCGACATCCTCTACGTGGCCGGGTGACGACATGGTCATCCTCATCCCGTCCTATCAGCCCACCGATCGGCTGGCGGAGGTCGTCCGCGGCCTGCGCCGGTTGGACGCCGGCGTGGCCATCCTCGTGGTCGACGACGGCAGCGGCCAGGCCTGCGCCGGCCGTTTCGAGGACGCCCGCACCGCCGGCGCCGAGGTCGTCGGAACGCCGGACAACCACGGCAAGGGTGCCGCGCTGAAACTCGGCCTGCGGCACCTCGCGGTGACCCGTCCCGGCGAGGACGTCGTCACCGCGGACAGCGACGGGCAGCACACGCCGGCCGACATCCTGCGGGTTGCCGAGGCGACCGCGGGACGACCGGATCTCGTGTTGGGTTGCCGCGGCTTCACCGGTGCGGTGCCGCTGCCCAGCAGGGTCGGCAACGCGGTCGCGAGGGGCCTCTTCCGGCTGGCGGCAGGATTCTCGGTCTCCGACACCCAGACCGGGCTGCGGGGCATCCCGGGCGCGTTGGTCGGGTGGGCGTCCGGGATACCCGGCGATCGATTCGAGTACGAGCAGAACATGCTGCTGCGCTGCGCCGGCGCCGGCGTCCGGGTGCGGGAGGTGCCGATCGAGACGGTCTACTTCGACCACAACGCCGGCACCCACTTCCGGCGGGTGCGGGACTCGGTGAGTGTCCTGTGGCCCGTCCTGCTGTTCGCGGGCTCGTCGCTGGCGGCCGTGGCGGTGGACACCTTTGCCTTCGTCGTGCTGCACGCGTTGCTCGGCTCGATCGGCTGGGCGATCGCGGGCGCACGGGTGCTCAGCTCCGCAGTGAACTTCCTCGTCAACGGGATCGTGGTGTTCCGCGATCAGGGTCCGCGGCTGCGCCGGGCGGTCACCGGCTACGTGCTGCTGGCGAGCGCACTGCTGGCAGCGTCCATCGCCGGCACGACCCTGCTGGCCGGGTGGGGGCTGCCCGCACTGGTCGCGAAGATCGTGACCGAGAGCGTGCTGTTCGTGGCGAGCTATCAGATCCAGAAGCGACTCGTCTTCGCCGCCCCGGCGCCCGCACGATCGGAACCGATGCGGACGAAGGTTCGTGCGTGACGGGTGTCGAGGTGAGGTCGTGCTAGCGCCTTCGCACCACGGCCTTGCCGGCCTCGATCGCCAGGAACACGCCGAGCGCGAGGGACAGCGTCAGCGCCCAGTCGCGCAGCCCGATCGGGCCCGACTCGAACCAGACGTGCATGAACGGCGCGTACACGAACACCACCTGGGCGAGCAGCATGGCGGCGACCGAGATCCAGATCACACGGTTGCCGCTCAGGACCCGCAAGGTGAGGCTCGAGGAGTCCAGGAACCGGCAGTTGAACAGGAACGCCAGCTGGCCGAGAGCCAGCATGGTCACCGCCGAGGTCTGGGCGGTGGCGTAGTCGGCGCCGAAGCTGCGCTCCAGCTGGTAGACCGCCAGGGTCACCGTGCCGATCAGCACCGAGGCGACGGCGACGAGTATCCAGGCGCTCCTCGAGAGCACGCGCTCCTGGGGGGAACGCGGTGGCTGGTGCATCAGGCCGGGCTCGGCGGGTTCGCCGGCCAGCGCGAGCGACAGGGTGACGGCGGTGATGAGGTTCACCCACAGGATCTGCACCGGTGACAGCGGCAGCGCCCAGCCCATGAGCACCGCCACCAGGATCACCAGCGACTGCGCACCGTTGGTCGGCAGCAAGAACACGACCGACTTGCGGATGTTCGCATAGATGCGGCGTCCCTCTTCGACCGCGCGCTCGATGGAGGCGAAGTTGTCGTCCGCCAGGACGATGTCGGCGGCCTCCTTGGTGGCGTCGGTCCCCTTGATGCCCATCGCGACGCCGACGTCGGCGCGCGTGATCGACGGGGCGTCGTTGACGCCGTCTCCGGTCATGGCGACCACCTCGCCGCCGGACTGGAGGGCGCGCACGATGCGCAGCTTGTGCTCGGGGGAGGTGCGCGCGTACACGTCCACGTCGCGGACGACCTTCCGCAGCTGCTCCTGGGACATGGCCTCCAGATCCGCGCCCGTGAGCGCCACCACGTCGCCGGCGACGGGGGCGATCCCCAGCTCCCGGGAGATGGCGATCGCGGTGCCCGCATGGTCGCCCGTGATCATCTTGACCGTGATGCCTGCGGCCTGGCACTCGGCGATCGCGGCGGTGGCCTCGGGACGCGGCGGGTCGACGATGCCGACCAGTCCGAGGAAGGTGTTGCCGGCGGCGACGCTGTCGAGGCTCAGGTCGCCCTCGTCGTCGCGTGCCGGGCGGGACGCGGCCGCTAGCACGCGGAGTCCTTCGTCGGCGAGCTCGTCGATCCGGCGCTCCCAGGCGACGCGGTCCAGCGGCGCGACGCCGGTCGCCGTGCGCTGGGTGTCGCAGCGGTCCAGGAGCCGATCGGGTGCACCGACCACATGGACGAGGAGGCGTCCGCCGACCTCGTCGAGGGTGGCGGCGAACTTGTGCGCCGACTCGAACGGCACCTGAGCCAGGCGCTGGACCCCGCTGACGTCGAGTCCTGACTTGGCCGCCAGCACGTCCAGAGCTCCCTCGGTGGGCTGGCCGACGACGCGCCAGCCCTCGGGGGTCTGCTCGACGCGGGCGTCGTTGCACACGCCGACCGCGAGCGCCAGATCCCCCAGCGGGGGATGGTCCGTCAGCGCTGCCGTGGCGCCGGACGCCGTCACGATCCGCCCCTTCGGCTGATAGCCGGTGCCTTCGACCCCGAAGCGGGCGTCCGACGTGACCACGGTGCGGGCGGTCATCTCGTTCTGGGTGAGCGTGCCGGTCTTGTCGGAGCAGATCGTGCTGACCGAGCCCAGCGTCTCCACCGCGCCCATCTTGCGGGTGATGGCGTTGCGGCGCGCCATCTGCTGGACGCCGAGGGCCAGCGTGATCGTGACCAGCGCAGGCAGCCCTTCGGGGATGGCCGCCACGGCGAAGCCGATCGCGGCCGAGATCAGTTCGTCGACGGCGAAGTCGTGGATGAGGCGTCCCACGATCAGCATGGCGGCGGCGGCGAGGCCGATCGCGATCGACAGCTGCTTGGCCAGTTGGGCGAGCTGACGGGTCAGCGGCGTGTCGACCGCGTGCTGGTTGGCGACCAGCGCGGAGATCTGGCCGATCTCCGTGTGCGCCCCGGTCGCCGTCACGACCGCCTCGGCGTTGCCGGTCGCGACGATGGTTCCCGAGAACAGCATCGACGAGCGGTCGCCGATCCCGGCGTCGGCGCCGACGGCCTCCACGCTCTTCACCGCGGGCACGGACTCGCCGGTGAGCGCGGCCTCGTCCACCTGCAGGTTCGACTGGAGGAGGATGCGGGCGTCCGCAGGCACCCGATCGCCCGATCGGACGCGGATCAGGTCGCCGGGGACGAGGGTCGAGGAGTCCACGTTGGCCCATGTGGCGTCGCGCTGCACCTGCGCTTCGAGCGACATCATGGTGCTCAGGCTCGCCAGCGCTGTGGCGGCGCGGCCCTCTTGGATGAAGCCGATCATCGCGTTGGCGAGCGCCACGACGAGGATCACGACGCAATCGACCCAGTCGCCCACGAGCGCCTTGAGGACGCCCGCGCCGAGCAGGATGTAGATCAGGATGTCGTCGAAGTGGGCGAGCAATCGCTTCCAGGTCGGGACGGGCGGAGCCGCCGCGAGCGTGTTGCGGCCGTGCCGCTCGAGCCGCGCAGAGGCGTCCGCGGTGGAGAGCCCGGCGGGGCCCGATTTCTGGCTGGCGAGCACGTCGTCGGAATCCTGCGCCCACGGAGCCGCTCCGGTGTCGATCGGGGTGTCAACTGTCGCGCTCGTCTGCTCACTCACGGAATCGAGCCTAGTGCGGGCGCAAACGCCGGCCCACGTATGTCAGTGCGCGGGACGAGATCAGCTGTCGTTGCTGGCCCGGCGCAGCACCTCGGACAGCCGCTCGGCGGCGGCCATGACCGCGGGCGCGTGCATGCGTCCGGGTTGGCGCGAGAGGCGATCGATCGGTCCGGACACGCTCACGGCCGCGATGACCTTGCCGGCGGGGGAGCGGACCGGAGCCGAGACGGACGCCACGCCGGCCTCGCGCTCGGCGACCGACTGGGACCAGCCGCGGCGGCGGACGGTCGACAGTGCGACCGCCGAGAACGTCGCGTGGTTGAGACCGCGCTGGATGCGCTCGGGATCCTCCCAGGCGAGCAGCACCTGGGCGGCGGATCCTGCGTTCATCGTCAGCTGGGTGCCCACCGGGACCGTGTCGCGCAGCCCGGCGGGGCGCTCGGCGGTCGCCGCGCAGATGCGGAACTCGCCCTGACGCCGGAAGAGCTGAGCCGATTCGCCGGTGATGTCGCGCAGGCGGGCCAGTACGGGGCCGGCGGTGGCGAGCAGCCGGTCTTCGCCGGCCGCGGACGCCAGCTCGGTGAGCCGCGGGCCGAGCACGAACCGGCCTTGCAGGTCGCGACTGACGAGGCGGTGATGCTCGAGCGCGACGGCGAGGCGGTGGGCTGTGGGGCGTGCGAGGCCGGTGGCGGTCACCAGGCCGGCGAGGGTGGTCGGGCCCTGTTCGAGTGCGGTCAGCACCTGTGCTGCCTTGTCGAGGACGCCGACGCCGGAGTTACTGTCCATAGTTTGATATTGCCGTCTCAAGCTTTGACATGCAAGTCATTTCCATCCTAACGTCGGTAGGCGGTAGCTTCTCACGAGCGCGAGGAATGGGGTGTGAGATGGGAAAGACCCTCAGCGAGAAGGTCTGGGACGCGCACGTCGTACGTTGTGCCGACGGCGAGCCGGATCTGCTGTTCATCGACCTTCACCTGGTACACGAGGTCACCAGCCCGCAGGCGTTCGACGGCCTCCGGCTGGCCGGGCGCCCCGTACGGCGCCCCGATCTGACCCTCGCCACCGAGGATCACAACACGCCGACCGAGAACATCCTGCTCCCGATCGCCGATCCGGTCTCGCGCCTGCAGGTCGACACCCTGCGCGCGAACGCCGCCGAGTTCGGCGTCCGCATCCACAGCCTGGGCGACAAGGACCAGGGAGTCGTCCACATCATCGGCCCGCAGTTGGGCGTCTCGCAGCCCGGCATGACGATCGTCTGCGGCGACTCGCATACGTCCACCCACGGAGCGTTCGGCGCGCTGGCGTTCGGCATAGGCACGTCCGAGGTCGAACACGTGCTCGCCACCCAGACGCTGAATCAGATGCCCGCCAAGCGCATGGCGGTCACCATCGACGGTGACCTGCCCGAGGGCGTCACCCCCAAGGACGTCGTGCTGGCGCTGATCAGCAAGGTCGGCACGGGCGGCGGCCAGGGCTACGTGGTCGAGTACCGCGGCACCACCATCGAGAAGATGTCGATGGAGGGGCGGATGACCATCTGCAACATGAGCATCGAATGGGGCGCGAAAGCGGGCATGATCGCGCCCGACGGGACCACGTTCGCCTACCTGAAGGGGCGTCCGCACGCGCCGGCCGGCGCCGACTGGGATGCCGCGGTCGAGTACTGGAAGACCCTCACGACCGATCCCGACGCCGACTTCGATGCCGAGGTCGTCATCGACGCCTCGCAACTCGCGCCCTTCGTCACGTGGGGCACCAACCCGGGTCAGGGCGTCGGTCTCGGTGAGGCGGTGCCGGCGCCGGAGGACTTCGACGATCCGGTCGATCGCGCCGCCGCCGAGCGTGCTCTGGAATACATGGACCTCACCGCGGGCACCAAGATGAAGGACATCCGCGTCGACACGGTGTTCCTCGGCTCGTGCACCAACGGTCGGATCGAAGACCTTCGCCTCGCGGCGTCCATCATCGCCGGCCGCAAGGTCTCCGACGGCGTTCGGATGATGGTCGTGCCGGGCTCGGCCCGCGTGCGGCTGCAGGCGATGGAAGAGGGGCTGGACAAGGTGTTCACCAGCGCCGGCGCCGAGTGGCGCGAGGCCGGTTGCTCGATGTGCCTCGGCATGAACCCCGATCAGCTCAACCCGGGCGAGCGGTCGGCGTCCACCTCCAACCGCAACTTCGAGGGACGCCAGGGCAAGGGCGGTCGCACCCACCTGGTCTCACCCGCCGTCGCCGCAGCCACGGCCGTACGCGGCACGCTCAGTTCGCCGGCCGACCTGGAGGAGGAGTAGGCCATGGAGAAGTTCACCACGCACGCCGGCATCGGCGTCCCGCTGCGCCGCTCCAACGTGGACACCGACCAGATCATCCCGGCGGTGTATCTCAAGCGGGTCACCCGTTCGGGCTTCGAGGACGGGTTGTTCGCCGCGTGGCGCAGCGATCCCGCGTTCGTGCTCAACAACGACGCCTACGCGGCGGGCTCCGTGCTCGTCGCGGGCCCCGACTTCGGCACCGGATCGTCCCGCGAGCACGCGGTGTGGGCGCTGCAGAACTACGGCTTCCGCGTCGTGATCGGGTCGCGTTTCGGCGACATCTTCCGGGGCAATTCGGGCAAGGCAGGCCTCCTTGTCGCCCGAGTCGGCCAGGACGTCGTGGAGGCGTTGTGGGACTACCTGGACGCCACCCCGGGCGCCGAACTCTCGGTGTCGCTGGTCGACAAGACCATCGTGGCCGGCGATCGGACGTTCGCCTTCGACATCGACGACTACACCCGTCATCGCCTGCTCAACGGCCTGGATGACATCAGCCTGACGTTGCAGCGCGAGGACGCCATCGCCGCGTACGAGGCGACGCGTCCGTCCTGGAAGGTGGCGACGCTGCCCGTGCGCGTCGCGGATTGACCTCACGCGCGGAACCCTCGTCCTGATGGGCGGGGGTTTTTCGTGTTGTGGGCGCTCGTCGTCCTCGCCGGCGGTCGGGTGTCGGGAACGGAGTGAGGAGGTCGCGGGTCTGTGTCGTATGTCGACCGACTACTACGCCCGTCTCGAACGTGGCACTGGCCCGCAGCCGTCGGAGCAGATGATCGCGTCGATCGCGCAGGGACTTCACCTGTCGCTTGGCCAGTTCTACGGTCCGAAACGCACCACCGCGGGGCCGCCCGTCCTGCTCGACAAGCTGTGGACGCCGCTGCAGAACATGGACGCCGCCCGCAGACTTTGGGACACATCCGAACGACTCGTCGACGTGCGATCCGCCGCCTGACTTCCGACTGCTGCCGGCGTCCGGGGGAGAGCCCGTTGTGCCGACTCAGCCGCAGCAGGCAGCCTGTGGCACCCAACGCCTTTCCCCAGCCCTGGGGGTTGACCTGGGCGCGGCCCGGGGCTAACGTACAATCAAATGGTTGTACATGGCAGGCCCAGGACGGATCTCACCGACGACGAGGTGGATCGCCTCTTCAAGGCGCTCGCGGACGCGACGAGGCGCGACATCCTCGCGCGGACGCTCGTCGGTGAGGTGAACGTTTCGAACCTGGCTGCCGACTACGCGATGAGTTTCGCGGCCGTGCAGAAGCACGTCGCGGTCCTGGAAGGAGCCGGTCTCGTGACGAAGCTTCCCGTGGGCCGCGAGCGCCGGGTGCGGGCCAATCCCGAGACTCTCCGCAAGGCACAGGCGCTGCTGGCCCACTTCGAACGCCTGTGGGTCGGCCGTATCGCTCAACTCGACGCGCTTCTCGCCGAGGATTGAAAGGACTCCGATCATGCCCATCACCTCTGTCACCTCCGACACCGAGGCCCTCACGCTCACCGTGGTCGCCGACTTCCCGGTGCCCGTCCGGCGCCTGTGGGACGCCTACGCCGACCCCCGCCAACTCGAGCGGTTCTGGGGGCCGCCGCAGTGGCCGGCCACCTTCACCCGGCACGATCTGGCCGTCGGCGGGCGCTCCGAGTACGTGATGACCGGACCCGACGGGGCGCGGTCAGGTGGCTACTGGGAGTTCCTGGCCGTCGACGAGGGTCGGAGCTTCGAGGTGGTCGACGGCTTCGCCCACGACGATGGCACCCCCCACGACGACCTGCCGACCACGCGCATGGTCTTCGCCTTCGAGGGCACCGATACCGGCTCACGCATGGTGACGGTGAGCCGCTTCGGCTCCCTCGAGCAACTCGAGCAGCTGGTGGCGATGGGCATGATCGAGGGCATGCGGGCGGCGATGGGCCAGATGGACGCCGTCCTGGCCGACCTGGCGTCCTTCGCCGCCGGGCGTGGGACTGA
This sequence comes from Propionibacteriaceae bacterium, assembly GCA_032229785.1. GTDB lineage: Bacteria > Actinomycetota > Actinomycetes > Propionibacteriales > Propionibacteriaceae > Propioniciclava. The sequence continues at coordinate 152,309 of JAVTWJ010000040.1, read as the reverse complement.
AGTCCAGCTGCTCGGCGAGCGCCAGGCGCGGATCACCCGGATCATCCGCGGCACGCGGGGCCAGGTCTGGCGCGCGCACCACGAGCCGGAACTGCTGCGCCGCTGGCAACTGGGGCCGGACGGCTGGACGATGCCGGTCTGCGAGGTCGCCCTCGCGGTCGGCGACGTCTACCGCTACGAGTGGGAGAGCGAGACGACGGGCGACCGCTTCGGCTTCACCGGTGAGCTGCTCGACGTGCTGCCGCCGGTGCGGGCGGTGACCACCGAGGCGATGATCGGAATGGACGGCCCCAGCGTCGTCAACGAGCTCACCCTCACCCCGGTGGAATCCGGCACGCTCCTGACCCTGATCGGCACTTATCCGGACGCCGCCACCCGCGAGATGATCCTCGCCACCGGCATGGCCGACGGCATGGAGACCAGCTACGCGCGGCTCGAGCGCGAGGTGCTGGGGGACTGAGGCAAGCCGAGCGTCACGAGAGACGAACGAGCTGAGGTAGACCTGTGGACCGCAGTCGGGCCACAGGTCTACCTCAGCTGGTGTCCCTCGGGCCGTCGGCACCGATTCGGTGCGGGCGGTCGGCACCGATTCGGTGCGGGGCGTTCAGTCGTTGCGGCGTTCGTGGCTGGCGAGCACCCGCGACTGCAGCGGCGTGCAGGCGGCGAGCGCGAGCACCGCGAGCCCGACGCCCGCGATGAGGACGCCGCCCATGAGCGGCAGGCCGGCACCGCCGTTCTCCATGCCGATGCGCTCGGCCATCGTGACGAACGGGAGGCCGAGGAGGACGCCCACGCCCGCGCCGAGCGCGACGGCCACGACCAGCGGCGCGAGGGTCTCCCACCACATCACCCGGGTGAGGAAGCTGCGCGGTGCGCCCATGTTGGCCAGCGCGACCGTCTGCTCGGCGCGTTCCAGCACCGAGGACGCCTGCGCGATGAAGATCGACATGGCGGTCAGGGCGAAGCCGACGCCGAGGGTGATGATCGCGCCCTTGGTGAAGTCCCACTGGCTGGCGATCGAGAAGGCCGCCGTGGCAGCGTCGTCGGTCGCGTTGAACGCGATCGGCATGATCGCCATGTAGGCGCCGATCAGCGACAGCAAGCCGAGCCCGGACACCCGCCGCCAGGTCACCCGGGCGTCCGCCTGGATGCGACGCGACGCCCACATGGCGGTGGCGTTCGGCGTCCGGGCGAAGCCGGCCGCCAGCATCTGCAGGAGCCAGGCCGCGAAGAGGTTGAACGCCCAGATGACCGCGATCATGATGCCCGCGAAGATCAGGGTCGGCACCAGTCCATTGATCTGGAGCGCCTGCATCGCGACCAGGGCGACGACCACCAGCACCGCGAACACGGCCACCCGCCAGGCGCGCATCGCCGGCGTGTTCGCGCGCCGGGAGACGCCCAGCGGCGAGATCCGCACCCGGCGCAAGCCCCATGCGGACGCCGCCATGCCGGTCGCGAACGTGGCGGCGCCGACCGCCAGGACTCCCCACCAGGGCAGCAGCATCTCACCGGAACGGACGGCGACCGCCTGCATGGTGAGGGCGCCCCACGCGGGCAGGGTGGCGACGTAGACGATCGCGCCGCCCACGATGCCGGTGGCCGCCTGGATCGCGGTGTCGATGAGCGACATCCGGGTGATGTCGGTCGACGAAAGCCCCACCAGCCGCAGCGCGGCGAGCCGCCGGTCGCGTCCGCGGGCACCGAGCATCGCCGCGCCGGACGCCAGCCCGCTCATCGCGGGGATGAGCAGCGCGCAGGCGATGATCGCGAGCATGAAGTACATCGACATGATCGTCTCGAACGTCGGGTCGAGGGCGATCAGTTCGGCGTGCACCCCGGTGGGCGCCTTCCAGCGCTGATAGAACATCCAGGTGCCGCCGGCGACGGTGAGCGCGAGCGCCGAGCTGAGCGCGAACGCCGCGACGGACGCCAGGTAGAGCAGCCCCTCGCCCTCGCGCATGGCGAGGCGGGCGCCGGTGAGACGCAACGACAGGTCGATCAGGCTGCCCGCGCGGGGTGCGGACGCCGTGGGCGTCCGAACGGCCAGGTGCGTCATCGCAGCGCCTCCGCGGATGCGGCGGCGGTCGTCCCGAGGCGACGGTCGGCGTGCACGAGGCCGTCGCGAATCTCGATCAGGCGTCCGCACCAGCGTGCGACGTTGATGTCGTGCGTGACCAGCACGAGGCTGGCCCCGGCCATCGCGACCGTCGCCGTGAGGATCTGCATCATCTCGTGGCCGGTGGCCTGGTCGAGGGCGCCGCTGGGCTCGTCGGCGAACACCACGCTGGGGCTGGTCACGAGCGCCCGCGCGATGGCGGTCCGCTGCGCCTGTCCGCCCGACATGTCTCCCGGACGCCGCGTGCGCAGTTCGGCAAGCCCGAGGCGTCCGAGGATGGCGTCCGCGGCGTCGATCGCCTGACCGCGCGGCGTGCCGGTGAGCATGAGCGGGAGCGCGACGTTCTCGCGGGCCGTGAGTTCGGGGATGAGTTGGCCGTCCTGGAACACGAACCCGAAGCGGCTCAGCCGCAGGTGAGACCGTGGGCGGTCCTTGAGTGTCGAGATGACCTGACCATCGAAGACGATCTCGCCCTGATCGGGGAGCAGCACACCGGACAGGCAGTGCAGCAGGGTGGACTTGCCCGACCCCGAGGGGCCCATGATCGCCACGGTCTCACCCTTGCCGATCGCGACGGAGACGCCGGCCAGCGCGCGTACCTGCCCGAAGTTCTTGGTGATGCCGCGGGTCTGCAGCAGGGGTGCAGTGGCGGTGGAGTCTGTGGTCACGTCGATCATGGTTCCATTCCAGCGCGGATCGGGCATCCGGCCCAGGGTGCAGGCGATGCACGTGCGGTAGTGCCAGCACTACTATCGGACGCCGGCGGGCGGGCCGGGGCCGATGCCGCGCAGCGGGCGGACGTTCGCCCGGTCAGGGCATTAGGTTGCGGGTGTGAGTCTTCTTCGTCGCAGGCCGGTCGATCCCGAGCGGGACGCCGCACGTCAGATCGCCGCACTGACCGCCTCCCGGCGGGTGATCGTGGACGCCTACGAGATCGAGCGGCGCCGCATCGAGCGCGACCTGCACGACGGCACCCAGCAGTACCTGGTGGCGGCCCTGATGAAGCTGGGCGAGGCGCGGATGGCGCCGTCGGTGGGTGCCGATCCGGCGCTCGGCCGGTTGCTCGCCGAGGCGCAGGACGCGCTCGTAAGCGGACTGGACGCGCTCAGGGCGACGGTCCGGGGGATCCACCCGCAGGTGCTCGTCGAGCAGGGTCTCGCTGCGGCGCTGGCCGACGTGGCGCGGGCGTCCGCCTCCCCGGTGGGGATCGTATGTCCGAACCCGCTTCCATCCTTGCCCGAGGGGGTTCTGGCGACCGGGTACTTCTTCGCGTGCGAGGCGATCGCGAACGCCGCCAAGTACGCGCCCGGCGCGCCCATCACCGTGCTGCTGGCCACGGACACCCACCTGCGGGTGTCGGTGGTGGACGGCGGTCCCGGCGGGGCGCGCCTGGTACCCGGGCACGGGCTCGCCGGCATGCGCGAACGGCTGGCCGCGTTCGGTGGTGAGGTGACGATCTCGAGTCCGCCGGGCGGGCCGACCCAGGTGGCGGCCTCCCTGCCGCTGCTGCTGCACCGAGGCGAGTCGGGAATCGTGGTCTGACGCGGACGGTTTGTCCAAAAGGATCGAAAAAACGGCGTTAGACTGCCCGTCGTGCCGCACCTACGGATACTTCGGGTCGATCGTTGAGAACGGTCGTCGCCCCTCCTGAGCCCGCCAAGGTCGCCTCGACTCCGCCCTGGCAGGCCACCCCCGCCGTCACGACCGGGGTGCTGGCCGCCGTGATGCTCGGCCTGATGCTCGTCGCGCTGGGCACCGGGCGCTACCTTCTGACCCCCTCCGAGGTGTTCGCGGCCCTCGGCAGCCTGGTCAACGGCGCTCCTCCTGCGGACCCGGTGAGTGCCAACGTCGTACTGAACCTGCGCCTGCCGCGCATCGTCGCCGCCGTCCTCATCGGCGCCGCGCTCACCCTGGCCGGCGCCAGCTACCAGAGCATCTTCCGCAATCCGCTCGCCGCGCCCGACCTGCTCGGCGTCACCCACGGGGCGTGCGTGGGGGCGTCCGTCGCCATCCTGCTCGGCCTCGGCACCGCGGGGATTCAGACGATGGCGTTCGTCCTCGGCATCGGCGCACTCGCCCTGGTGGCCTGGATCCCGCGCCTGATCCGGCGGTCGTCGTCGGTGACCCTGGTGCTCTCCGGCATCATCGTCGGCGGGCTCATGCAGGCCATCATCGGTCTGCTCAAGTACGTCGCGGACCCCGAGACCCAGCTGCAGGACATCGTCTTCTGGCAGTTGGGCAGCCTGGCCAAGGTGACGACCGCCTCGATGCTGGGGATGGCGCCCCTCATCGTGGTCCCGGCCGTCGTGCTGCTCGCCCTGCGCTGGCGGCTGAACCTGCTGGCCCTCGACGACGCCGAGGCCGTCGCGCTCGGCGTCAACGTTCGCGTCGAGCGCGGCATCGTCGTGCTGTGCGCCACGCTGCTGACCGCCGCGGCCGTGTCGCTGTCGGGAAGCATCGGCTGGGTCGGTCTCGTCGTGCCGCACGTCGCCCGACTGCTCATGGGCGGCGACAACGCCCGATCGCTGCCGGTCGCGGCCTTGCTCGGTGGCATCTTCATGCTCGTCATCGACACCCTCGCGCGTTCGCTGAGCCCCGGCGAGATTCCCCTCGGAATCCTCACGGGGCTGATCGGTACGCCGTTCTTCGTGCTCATCCTGGCCCGCAGAGGGGCGGATGCGTGAACGACTTCCTCTCGGTCGAGGCCATCGCCTTCGGCTACCGACCCGGACGCCCCGTCTTCACCGATCTGTCGTTCGCGCTGCGCCGCGGCGAGCTGTTCACCATCCTTGGGCCAAACGGCGCCGGCAAGTCGACGCTGTTGAACTGCATCACGGCGGTGCGGCCGCCGCAGTCCGGGCGGATCGTGCTCGACGGCGACGACATCGGCCATCTTCCGCCGCGTACGCGCGCCCGGCGTGTCGCCTACGTGCCGCAGACGAGCTCCGTCAGCTACGCCTACACCGTGCTCGACTACGTGCTGATGGGCCGCGCGCCGCATCTCGGGCTGCTGCAGCAACCCGGCGAGCACGACCGAGTACGGGCCTGGGAGGCACTGGTGCTGCTCGGCATCGAGGCGATCGCCGACCGATTGTGCACCGAGATCAGCGGCGGTCAGCGGCAGTTGGCCAGCATCGCCAAGGCCGTGGTCCAGGATCCGGAGCTCATCGTCTTCGACGAGCCCACCGCCGCGCTCGACCACGGCAATCAGGCGCGCGTGCTCGCCCTGCTCAAGGATCTGTCCGAGCGGGGTTTCGGGATCATCAGCACCACGCACAACCCCAATCACGCGATCCTGCTGGGCGGCAGCGCGGGCGTCCTCACCCGAACCGGACGCTTCCACACCGGGGTCGTGTCCGAGGTGATCCACGAGGACCTGCTCGGGGAGGTCTATGAGACCGACCTGCGTGTGGTCTACGTCCACGAACTCGGACGCGCCGTGTGCGAGACGCCGGCGCTCAGCCCCACCCCGACGCCCTGACCCACCTAAGGAAGGAATACCCCTCATGTATCTCGGAAAGACCAAGACCTGGGCCGCGGCGCTGGCCGGTGCGGCGCTCGCCGTCCAACTGGTCGGCTGTGCGCCCACGACCACGCCCAGTGCGGCGCCCGCGACCTCTCAAACCACCGCGGCAGCTGCGCGCACCGTGACCGATCAGGCCGGCACCGTCGTCGAACTGCCAGCCAAGGTCGACCGGGTGGCCAACCTGTGGCACGCGAACAACCAGGTGATGCTCGTGGTCGGAGGTGGCGACAAGCTGGTGGCCACCACCAACGTCATCAAGCAGATGAAGTGGTTCCAGACGGTCGACCCGGGGATCGCGGACGTGACCGCGCCGTTCAGCGGCAACGACCTGCAAATCGAGGAACTCGTCAAGCTGCGCCCCGACGTCGTGCTGTCGTCCAACGACGCTCAGATCGAGGCGGCCCGCAACGCGGGGTTGCCGGCCGTGAAGGTCATCTTCCAGACGTTCGATGGCCTGCGCGAGACCGTGCGGCTCACTGCCGACGTGCTGGGGGGCGACGCTCCCGCCCGCGCGCAGCAGTACGTCGCCTACCTCGACAAGAACATCGCGACGGTGGCCGACCGGCTGAAGGATCTCCCCGAGACCGACCGCCCGACCGTGCTGCACATCGGCGGACCCTCCGACCTGCTGAACGTCGACGGCCTCAACTCGATCATCGACGAGTGGATCAAGCTGAGCGGCGGCCGCAACGCGCTCGACGTCCAGGGTAACCAGGCTCAGGTGACGATGGAGACCATCGTCAAGGCCGATCCCGACGTGATCATCATCGGCAGCACCAGCACCGAGGAGGCGCTCGCGCAGCTCAAGGCCGACCCGGCGTTCGCCGAACTGCGCGCGGTCAAGGAGGGTCGCGTGTACGGCAACCCGCGGGGCACCTTCCCGTGGGACCGCTACAGCGCCGAGGAGGCACTCCAGGTGCTCTGGGTCGCGCAGCTTCTCCATCCGGAGCAGTTTGCGGACATCGACATGGTCGCCGAGACGCGGGGCTTCTACCGCACCTTCCTCGACTACGAGCTGTCGGAGGACCAGGCGAAGCTCATGCTGGCAGGCAAGGATCCCGCCTGAGCGCCGCGCCCGGATGGCGCCCGCGGTCGTGGATCGTGGGCGCCAGCCGCTCGCTGCCCCGTGACCGGACGGCGGGGCTCGCGGAACCGGATGAGGTCAGGCGGCGCGCGGGACGTACATGATCACCGCGACGCCGACCAGGCACACGAGCGCGCCGATGAGGTCGTAGCGGTCGGGGCGGAAGCCGTCCACGACCATGCCCCACGCCAGCGATCCGGCAACGAAGACACCGCCGTAGGCGGCCAGGATGCGCCCGAAGTTCGCGTCGGGTTGGAACGTGGCGACGAAGCCGTACAGGCCGAGCGCGATCACGCCGGCGCCGACCCACAGCAGGCCGCGGTGCTCACGTACCCCCTGCCAGACGAGCCAGGCACCGCCGATCTCGGCGATGGCGGCGACGACGAACAGACCGACGGAACGGAGCACATCCACGCGGGCACTCTCCCACGCGTGGCGGTGGTCTCCGGTGCGCATATCGTCACACTCGATTTCGACGACCGCTCCAGAACTCCAGTGGGACTGAAGTTCTGAACGCATCCTGGAAATCGAGTGTGAGGAAATGCCACCCGGCTCGCGGTGCCCCGAGGGAAGCTCAGACCGCCGAGCTGCTCTCGTCGGACGGGTCGTCGAAACCGGGCACCAGGCTCAGGACGACGCCGATCGCGAGGGCCGGCGTCACGCTAACCTGGCGTGCGTGACCGCCCCGCCCCTCCGCCTCGTGCTCGCCGACGACGCCGGACTGCTGCGCGAGGGGCTCGCGGGGCTGCTCGAACGGCAAGGATTCCAGGTGGTTGCGCAAGAGGGCAGGGCCGACACCCTGCGGATCACCGTGGACGAGCTGGCGGCGTGCGGCCAGTTGCCCGACGTGGTGGTGACCGACGTGCGCATGCCGCCCACCATGACCACCGACGGGCTCCAGGCGGCGCTCGGCCTCAAGGCCGCCTATCCGGCGCTCGGAGTGCTGGTGCTCAGCCAATACGTCGCGGCGGTGTACGCGCAGCAGCTCTTCTCGCTCCCGGCCGCCACGGGCGGGACGGGCTACCTGCTGAAGGACCGCATCGCCCAGGTCGCCGACTTCGTCGGCTCGCTGCGGGTGGTTGCCGCGGGCGGCGTGGTGATCGACCCCGAGGTGACGCGGGCGATGATGCGGACGTCCCGGTCCGGGGTCGGCGACCTCACCCCGCGCGAGTTCGAGGTTCTCGAGCTCATGGCGCGTGGGCTGTCGAACGCGCAGATCGCGGAGAAGCTGGTGCTGTCGGGCGCCGCTATCGCCAAGCACGTGTCGAACATCCTCTCCAAGCTCGGCCTCGACCCGAGCGAGGAGAACCGGCGCGTGCGCGCCATCCTGGCCTTCCTCTCAGACGCCGGAACGCCTGGGGTGGGTGGGTGACGAGATCTCCGGCGGCGGGCTCGTCGTTCGTCCTCGGGGCAGGAGCCCACTCCGGATCCGGCGGTCAGCGCTTGCGCGGCGGTGAGGACGACGGCGTCGGCACCCGGGACCGGATCAGGGCCGGGCGTCCACGGCGGAAGCCTCCGGCGACGGACGCGTCAGGCTGAGTAGGGTGGTGCCGCCCGATGAGTGGAGGAAACCGATGGCCCCAGCTACCCGCATCCGCGTCGCGATCATCTTCGGCGGGGTCAGTTCCGAGCACGACGTGTCGTGCCTCACCGCCTGCGGTGTGACGCGCGCGATCGACGCGGAGCGCTTCGAGGTCGTCGGGATCGGCATCACGCCGAGTGGACGCTGGGTGCAGGTCTCCACCGAGGACATGGCGAACCTCCAGGTCGTCGGCACCACACTGCCCAGGCTGGACGAAGAACGGCCGGACGCCGTGCTGGTGCGTCGCGAGGGCGGCGGGCGCGTCGCCACGGTCGACGGCGCCACGCTGGTCGACGTGCGCGACTTCGACGTCGCGTTCGGCCTGCTGCACGGCCCGTTCGGCGAGGACGGCACCATTCAGGGCCTGTTCGAGATGATGAACGTCCGCTATGTCGGGTCGGGCGTCGCAGCGTCCGCCATCGGTATGGACAAGGACCTGATGAAGTCGTCGCTGGCGAGCGCCGGACTGCCGGTGTGCCGCTGGGTGACGGTCAACCGGGCGGCGTGGGCGGCCGAACCCGACGCGCTCATCCGCCGCGTCGCCGCCGACCTGACCTTCCCCGTATACGTCAAGCCCGCCCGCGGCGGCTCGAGCGTCGGCATCTCGCGCGCCGCGACCCTCGACGAGGTACCCGCGGCCATCGACGAGGCGCTGCGCTGGGATCCGAAGGTGCTCGTCGAGGACGGCTTCGTCGGTGCGCGCGAGGTCGAATGCGCGGTGCTTGACAACCTCGACGGGCCGCCGCGGGTGTCGCTGCCCGGCGAGATTCGGATGCACACCGACGACGGCTTCTACGACTACGACGCCAAGTACACCCCCGAGGGACAGGTCAGCCTCGACATCCCCGCCGACGTCAGCGGCAGCCTTCTCGCCCGCGTGCAGAAGACGGCCGCGCGCACGTTCCGCGCCATGGGTGCCGAAGGCCTGGCGCGCGTCGACATGTTCGTCACCGCCGACGAAGAGGTGTACGTCAACGAGCTCAACACCATGCCGGGCTTCACGCACCTGTCGATGTATCCCGCCTTGTGGGAGGCGTCCGGGGTGGCCTACGCCGACCTGATCGCCGAACTCGTGCAGCTGGCCCTCGACCGCCCGGTCGGCCTGCGATGACCCGGACGATCGGCGATCTGGGCGAGTTCGGCCTGATCGGCGCCATCACCGAGGGACTGGTGATGCCCGACGCCGTGCCCGTCGGCCCCGGTGACGACTGCGCGGTGATCGCGCCCCGCGGGCAACTGGTCGTCACGACGGACGCCATGATCGAGGACGTTCACTTCCGTCGCGTGTGGTCCGGACCCGACGATGTCGGGCGCAAGGCCGTGGCGTCCGCGGTCGCCGACGTCGAGGCGATGGGCGCGCGTCCGCTCGGTCTGGTGATCAGCCTGTCCGCCCCCGCCGAGACACCGGCCGACTGGGTGCTCGGCTTCACCCGCGGCGTTCTGGCCGAATGCGAACGGTCGGGCGCGGCCCTGGTCGGTGGCGACGTGACCCGGGGTGCGCACATCGGCATCGCGGTGACGGTGTTCGGCGATCTCGAGGACCGCACGCCGGTGCTCCGCTCGGGGGCGCGTCCGGGCGACACCGTGGGCTACACCGGACGGCTCGGCATGGCTGCGGCCGGTCTGGCGGTCCTGGCGCGCGGATTCCGCTCGCCCGGTGCTGTGGTGCGGGCGCATCGCGTCCCGGAACCTCCCTACGGTCAGGGCATCGTCGCGCAGCAGGCGGGCGCAACCTCGATGATCGACTGCTCCGACGGCTTGCTGGCCGATCTCGGCCACGTCGCCCGGGCGTCCGGGGTGCTGATCGACGTCGACCCGGGCGCGCTCGGCGTCGACGAGGCGCAGAAGACGGTGGCGGCCGCGATCGGCGGGGGAGACCCGCTGACCTTCATCCTCACGGGCGGCGACGACCACGCGCTGCTGGCCACCTTTCCTGCGGGCGAACCGCTGCCGCCCGGTTGGACGGTGATCGGCCGGGTCCTCGAGCACGATCCGGACGCCGAAACCCCGGTCACGGTCGCCGGGCGGATCTGGTCGGACGCCCCGGGCGGCTGGCGTCACTTCTGAGCAGGCTGACCGCCCTGACCGTCTCCGGGCGGTGGCGCGGCGCCCGCGAAGGTGAACCAGGGGCGCGACTTGGCCACGATCGACCAGAGCACCACGGCGATCGCGAGCAGGATCGCCTCGATGCCGCCGTGGCCGAAGCCGAAGGTCACCCCGTCGATCCAGCCGGAGGGTGACGACGCCATGAGGAACGCCCTCTGATCAGACGAGCGCGGCGTCCTCGACCGAGGACGCCGAGTAGTCGACGTCCTTGGTCTCGCGGCCGATCAGCAGCGAGATGAGCGTGAGGACGCCGGCACCGGCGAGGTAGACACCGACCAGCCACGTGCTGCCGTCGGCCTGCGCCCACAGCGCCACCGCGATGATCGGGGCGAGCGCGGCGCCGAGGATGCTGGACACGTTGTAGGCGATCGCCGAACCGGTGTAGCGGACGTTCGTCGGGAACAGCTCGGGCAGCAGGGCGCCCATCGGGCCGAACGTCATGCCCATCAGCGAGAAGCCGAGCACGAGGAAGACCTGCGTCATCGGGATCATGGTCGCCTCGGGGCGCACCGTCAGCCAGAGCGGGAAGCTCAGGCCGAAGACGATGATGCCCGTGGTGACCCAGATCAGCACCCGGCGGCGTCCGAGCTTGTCGGCGAGCGGTCCGGAGACCAGCGTGAAGATCGCGAAGAACACCACGCCGAAGATTTGCATCAGGACGAAGTCGGTGTAGGTGATGCCGAGGCCGCCGGGGGAGGCGTCCTGAGGCTTGGTGCCGTAGGTCAGCGTGAAGCTGGTCATCAGGTAGAACAGCACGTAGGTCGCGAGCATGAAGAACGTGCCGAGGATCAGCTCGCGCCAGTGATGGCGGAACGCCTCGGTGAGCGGCAGCTTGCGGATCGCGCCTTTGCTCTCGGCGACCTTGAAGGCCTCCGACTCGACGAGCTTCAACCGCACCCACAGGCCCACGATCACCATGACGGCCGAGAACAGGAACGGGATCCGCCAGCCCCAGGCGAGGAACGCCTCCGACTGCAGCAACGGATTGTCGTCGTGGGGCAGCAGGAAGTTGATGGTCAGGAACAGCCCGTTGGCGATGATGAAACCCAGCGGCGCGCCGAGCTGCGGGAACGTGCCGTACCAGGCGCGCTTGCCCTCGGGTGCGTTCTCGGTGGCGACCAGCGCGGCGCCGGACCATTCGCCGCCGATGGCGAATCCCTGCGTCAGGCGCAGGATCAGCAGCAGCACGGGCGCGATGACGCCGACCGTGGCGAAGGTCGGCAGCAGGCCGATCACGAAGGTTGCGATCCCCATGGTGAGCAGGCTGAGCACGAGGGTCGTCTTGCGCCCGCGCTTGTCACCCAGGTGACCGTAGAACACCGCCCCCAGCGGACGGGCGACCATGGCCGCACCGAACACGGCGAAGGACGCCAGCAGCGCCGTCGTCTCGTTGCCGGTGGGGAAGAACAGTTTCGGGAACACGAGCACGGCTGCCGTGGCGTACACGTAGAAGTCGTAGAACTCGATCGTGGTGCCGACCAGGCTCGCGGTGATGACCCGCGCAGGCGAGTTGAGCGGTGCCTTGGACGGGGGTGTTGTCGTCATGACGGTGATTTCTCCTTATCAACCCGTCTATTCTCGCCTACCCGTGCTGGTCGCGGAACCACGGTCACGCCCCGGACGCCCCGGGCGCCCGAGACGCCCCGGACGCCCCGGAGACAGCGGACGCACCGTCTGCGCGGCGTGGGTGCTTGGTGAGCTGCGGTGGTCCTTGTTAGCCTGCGGTGCATGGCGACCCGCGCGTCTTCCCCCTCGCGGAGCCGATCGAACGCGTCCTCGCGTTCGGCGTCTTCACGAGGCGGAAGCAACACCAAGAAGTCCCGCGCCCCCGAACCCCGCTCAGGCGGTGCGGTCGGCGCGTTTTTCGGTGCGCTCGGACGCGGCATCGTCGCGCTCTGGCGCGGACTGGCCGGAGTGCTCGGCGGCATGGTGCGCAGCCTCGGCGCGGGCGTCCGCGACCTCGAACCCGAGCAGCGTCGCGACGGGGTGGGCCTCGTGCTCCTCGTCATGGGCGTGCTGACGGCGGCCGCGTTCTGGTTCATGATGCCCGGTGCGGTCGGCGAGGCGTTGCGACTGGGCTTCTCCACGGTCTTCGGCGCGGCGAGCGTCGCATTGCCGCTGGCCGCGTTCGGCATGGCATGGCGCACCTTGCGCGATCCGCGCGCCAACGGCCCGACGGGGCGCCAGCCGGTGGGCTGGCTGCTGCTGTCGCTGGGCGTCTTGGGCCTGATTTCGGTTGCCAAAGGCGTCCCGGGTCCGACCCGCGCCGAAGAGATGCGCGAGGCGGGCGGTGCGCTGGGCTTCATCCCGGCGTCGTTCCTGGTCGAGTTGGGCACGGCCTGGGTGGCGGTTCCCGTTCTGCTCGCTCTGAGCATCTTTGGTGCGCTGGTCATCACCGGTATCCCGCTGTACGAGATCCCCGGACGCCTCCGCTCCTTCTTCGAGCGGTTCCGCCGGGCCGAGCGCGAGCCGGACCTGGTGTACGGCGTCGACGAGGCCTACGACACGCCGCTGGTTCGGGACCCCGTGACCACGGCGATCGAGCCGGTGTCGCCGGTGGTCCGCGAGGAGCCTCCCGAGCCCGCGTTGTACGACAACCCATTCGCGGACAGCGATCGAGCTCCCGTGGCTGCGGGCCGGGCTCCGGTGGCGACGGCCAGCGTGCCACCCGTCGTGAGTGAGCCGCAGGAGCGGCAGCCGCCCGAGCACAGCAACGCGCCGTTGCGCGCCGAACAGGCCGTGCTCAGTGGCGACATCCAGTACGTGCTGCCGGAAGTGGCCAGTCTCAAGGCCGGGACGGCGCCCCAGTCGCGCACCGAGGCCTCCGACGCGGTGGTGCTGCGGCTCGCCGAGGTGTTCCGCGACTTCGACATCGACGCGACCGTGACCGGCTACACGCGTGGGCCGACGGTCACCCGCTACGAGGTGGAGCTCGGCCAGGGCGTGAAGGTCGAGAAGGTGACCGCGCTGGGCCGGAACATCGCCTACGCGGTCGCGTCGGCGGACGTGCGCATCCTCAGCCCGATCCCCGGCAAGTCGGCGATCGGTGTCGAGATCCCCAACTCCGACAAGGAGGTCGTCAGCCTCGGCGACGTGCTGCGCAGCACGAAGGCCCGCAACGACCACCACCCGATGACGGTCGGCTTGGGCAAGGACGTCGAGGGCGGCTACGTCATCGCGAACATGGCGAAGATGCCGCACCTGCTCGTCGCGGGCGCGACCGGTTCGGGCAAGTCGTCCTTCGTGAACAGCCTGATCACCTCGATCATGATGCGGTCGACCCCCGATGAGGTGCGCATGCTCCTGGTCGACCCCAAGCGGGTGGAGCTCACGAACTACGAGGGCATCCCGCATCTGGTGACGCCGATCATCACCAACCCGAAGAAGGCCGCCGAGGCCTTGCAGTGGGTCTGCCGCGAGATGGACACGCGTTACGACGATCTCGCCGCCTTCGGGTTCCGGCACGTGGACGACTTCAACAAGGCCGTCCGGGCCGGTCAGGTGAAGCTGCCGCCGGGCTCGGAGCGCGTCCTTGCGCCCTACCCGTACCTGCTGGTGATCGTCGACGAGCTCGCCGACCTGATGATGGTCGCGCCCCGCGACGTCGAGGACTCGATCGTCCGCATCACGCAGCTCGCGCGCGCCGCGGGCATCCATCTGGTGCTGGCGACGCAGCGTCCTTCGACGGATGTGGTCACCGGCCTGATCAAAGCCAACGTGCCGTCGCGCCTGGCGTTCGCCACGAGTTCGATGACCGACTCGCGGGTCATCCTGGACCAGCCGGGCGCCGAGAAGCTGGTCGGCCAGGGCGACGGACTGTTCCTGCCGATGGGCGCTTCGAAGCCGGTCCGGGTGCAGGGTGCCTGGGTGACCGAGGCCGAGATCCGAGAGGTCGTCAAACAGGTCTCCGCCCAGTTGGCCCCGCAGTATCGCGAGGACGTCGCCGCACCGCAGGAGTCGACCAAGGTGGCCGAGGACATCGGCGACGACTTGGAGCTCGTGCTCGAGGCAGCGCAGCTGGTGGTGAATCTTCAGCTCGGCTCGACGTCCATGCTGCAGCGCAAGCTGCGCGTCGGCTTCGCGAAGGCCGGCCGGCTGATGGACATCCTCGAGACCCGGGGCGTCGTCGGTCCCTCCGAGGGCTCGAAGCCGCGCGAGGTCCTGGTCAAGCCCGACGACCTCGACGAGGTGCTCGCGAACCTGACGTCCGGCTGATCGTCCGGCGGGTGGTGCTGGCGCAGGTGGCATTTGTTCACACTCGTTTTCGGCGGCTGGCCCAAAACCTCAGTCCCACTGACTTTTTTCCGGTGGCGGCGCGAACGAGTGTGAGGAATTGCGCGGAAGACGCGCCGGAGGAGCCACCCCGGTAGCCTGAAGCGATGATCTCCACGCGCGTGCATATCGTCTCGCTCGGCTGTGCGCGCAACGACGTCGACACCGAGGAGTTGGCCGGACGCCTGGAATCCGGCGGCTTCGTCCTGGTCGACGAACCCGGCCAGGCCGAGGCGATCGTCGTGAACACCTGCGGTTTCATCGAGTCGGCCAAGAAGGATTCGATCGACACGCTGCTCGCGGCGTCTGACATGAAGGGACGCGGCCCCACGCAGCGCGTCGTCGCGGTGGGCTGCCTGGCCGAACGCTACGGACGCGACCTTGCGGACTCGCTGCCCGAGGCGGACGCCGTGCTCGGCTTCGACGACTACGCCGACATCGAGAAGAAACTGCGCCGCATCATGGCGGGCGAGCGCCTGGAGGCGCACACGCCCTCGGACCGGCGGAGGCTGCTGCCGATCTCGCCGCTCGCGCGGCAGCAGGCGGCGTCCGGTGTGGTCATTCCGGGCGTGAGCGTGCCGGGCGGCCCCGATCTGCCCGTGGGCGTCGCGCCGGCGTCCGGCCCCCGCGTCGTGCGCCGGCGTCTGGGCGGCGGGCCGAGCGCGGCGGTGAAGATCGCGGCGGGCTGCGATCGACGGTGCGCGTTCTGCGCGATCCCGAGCTTTCGAGGATCGTTCGTGTCGCGTCCGGTGGAGACGGTCGTCGAGGAGGTGCGCTGGTTGGTGGACCGCGGCGTCCGCGAGGCCTTCCTGGTCAGCGAGAACACGTCGTCCTACGGCAAGGATTTCGGCGAGCGGGACGCGCTGCCGCGGCTGCTCGCCGAGTTGGACCGCGTCGACGGCCTCGAGTGGATCCGCGTCAGCTACCTGCAGCCGGCCGAGGTGCGCCCGGACCTGATCGAGACGATGTGCGGGCTCGACAAGGTCGTGCCCTACTTCGATCTCAGCTTCCAGCACGCCGCACCGGGGGTGCTGCGCCGCATGCGCCGCTTTGGTGACCCCGAGTCGTTCCTCGAACTGCTGGCCAGCATCCGCGAGCTCAAACCGGACGCCGGCGTCCGCAGCAACGTGATCGTGGGATTCCCCGGCGAGACGGAGGCCGACGCGGCCGTGCTGGAGGACTTCGTGACGCACGCCCGGCTGGATGCGCTCGGCGTGTTCGCCTATTCCGATGAAGAGGGGACCGAGGCGGCGACGCTGCCCCACCACGTGGCCGCCGACGCGGTCGCCGAGCGGTATGAGCGGATGAGCGAACTGGCGCTCGCCCTGGTGGATCAGCGCGCTGAGGAACGGATGGGGCAGCGCGTCCGCGTTCTGGTCGAGGGCGTCGATGGCGGAGTGGCGTCGGGCCGCGCCGAGCACCAGGGGCCCGAGGTCGACGGCACCACGAGTGTTCGGGGCGTGCGCCTCTCGGTGGGCGACCTCGTCTGGGGTAGGGTCGTCGCAACCGACGGTGTCGACCTGATCGCACGCGAGGAGGCGTCCGCATGAGCGAGGCGAAGGCTGTCAGCAACTGGAACGTTCCGAATGTCCTCACCGCGCTCCGTGTCGTCATGGTGCCGGTGTTCGCGTGGGTCCTGCTGACCTATCCGCAGGATCCGACGATGCGCTGGGCGGCCACGGCCGTGTTCGTCGTGGCGATCGCGACGGACGCCCTCGACGGACGGATCGCTCGCGCCTACAACCTGGTGACCGACTTCGGCAAGCTCTGGGATCCGATCGCCGACAAGGCGCTGACCGGGATGGCGTTCATCGGTCTGTCGATTCTGGCCGAACTGCCCTGGTGGATCACGATCGTGATCCTGGTGCGCGAGTGGGGCATCACCGCGCTGCGCTGGGCGATCATGAAGTACGGCGTGATGGCCGCGAACCGCGGCGGCAAACTGAAGACCGTGATGCAGTCGGTGGCACTGATCATGTTCCTGCCGGGGCTTCAGTTCCTGCCCGCAGCGTGGGGGTGGGTCGCCTGGGGTGCGATGATCCTCGCGTTCGTGCTCACCGTCGTCACCGGCCTGGACTACCTGCGCGAGGCGCGAAAGCTCCGCGCCGAATACCGTGCGAGCCATCCGGAGGCCACATGATCAACGAACGGGCCGCCAAAGTCATCTCGACGCTGAAGGACCGCACGCTTTCGCTCGCGGTGGCCGAGTCGCTCACGGGCGGGTTGATCGGCGCCACCTTGACGAGCGTTCCGGGATCCTCGGCGGTGTTCCTGGGTGGGGTGACGTCGTACGCGACCCAACTGAAGACCGACCTGCTCGACATCCCCGTCGACACGATCCGGCAGCACACGGTGGTCAGCGAAGAGGTCGCGATCGCGATGGCGAACGGGCTGCAGTCGAAGACGCACGCCGATTGGGTCATCGCGGTGACCGGCGTGGCCGGTCCGGACCCGCAAGAGGGGCACGCGCCGGGTGAGGTCTGGATCTGCATCGTCGGACCTCGGACGCCGTCGGTGCCGCACACGAACCACGTGCAGCAGTTGCGCTTCGAGGGGGATCGCTTTGCGGTGCGGACGCAGACCGTCGACGCGGCGTTCGACATGCTTCTGCGGCTGGTCTCGCCCGTGTAGGTTAGGACTCCTACGGATCTCGAAGGGGGTGGAGATGGCTGTCGTTCTGTTGCGCGAAGCGATGGGCGAGACCCTGCGCGAAGTGCGCGTCGCCTCCGGCCAGACCTTGCGCGAGATCTCGGCGTCGGCGCGGGTGAGCTTGGGCTACCTCTCCGAGGTGGAACGCGGGCACAAAGAGGCGTCGAGCGAGTTGATCAACGCCATCTGCGGTGCCCTCGGCGTCGACCTCGCCGAGGTGCTGCAGTTGACGAGTGAGCGAGTGGCGGGTCACGCCACGGTCACCCCGCTGCCGGTGCGGGCGTCGGTGACGCCCCGGGCCGTGGCCTGAGCGTGCGGGAGCAGGAGCTTCGCCGACGGATGGAGCGGCACATCGGCCCGCTGGCGGAATGGTGGAGCCGAGACGTGGTGCTGGTGGCGCTCGGCCATCGCACGGTTCGCGAGGCGTTGGAGGCGGGCGTCCCGACCCAACAGGTGTGGCGCGCGGTGGTGGACTTCCTGGAGCTTCCCGCGTCTGAGCGCTGAGTGGCCGAGTCGGCGCGCGCGTCGGCACGGATCTTCACTCACGCACCCGGCGCGCGCGGCGCGTCGCTTGCAGTCGAACACCTGTTCGGTATTGTGGATGGTGCCGCGATGGTTAAGGGTCGTTGTCCACAGGCGCTCGACGCGAGTGAAAAATGTCGGACGCGATGCCTACCGTGAGCGATGACGAGGGTTCAGCCTCGTCAGGAGCAGTCCACAGCAGTGAAACGAAAGGCAGACGGTCATGGCGGTTGCAGATCGCGAGAAGGCTCTTCAGGCGGCACTCGCTCAGATCGAGAAGGCCCACGGTAAAGGTTCGGTGATGCGTCTGGGCGACGAGACGCGCCAGCCGATCGAAGTGATTCCCTCCGGCTCGATCGCACTCGATGTCGCGCTCGGCATCGGCGGCTTTCCCCGCGGTCGTGTGGTGGAGATCTACGGCCCGGAGTCGTCGGGCAAGACGACCGTCGCGCTGCACGCGATCGCGAACGCCCAGGTCGGCGGCGGCATCTGCGCGTTCATCGATGCCGAGCACGCGCTCGATCCCGACTACGCCGCCAAGCTGGGCGTTGATACGGACGCCCTGCTGGTGAGCCAGCCCGACAACGGTGAGCAGGCCCTCGAGATCGCCGACACGCTGGTGCGCTCGGGGGCGCTGACGCTGATCGTGATCGACTCGGTGGCCGCGCTGACCCCCCGCGCCGAGATCGAGGGCGACATGGGCGACAGCCACGTCGGCCTGCAGGCACGCCTGATGAGCCAGGCGCTGCGCAAGATGACCGGCGCGCTGTCGGGGTCGAACACCACCGCGATCTTCATCAACCAGTTGCGAGAGAAGATCGGCGTGATGTTCGGGTCGCCGGAGACGACGACCGGTGGCCGGGCGCTGAAGTTCTACTCGTCCGTGCGCCTGGACGTGCGACGTATCGAGACGCTGAAGGACGGCGGCGACGCCGTCGCCAACCGCACGCGGGTCAAGGTGGTCAAGAACAAGGTGGCCCCGCCTTTCAAGCAGGCCGAGTTCGACATTGTGTACGGCGTCGGCATCAGCCGCGAGGGCAGCCTGATCGATCTCGGCGTCGAGCACGGGTTCATCCGAAAGGCCGGCGCCTGGTTCACCTACGAGAGTGATCAGCTCGGCCAGGGCAAAGAGAACGCCCGCAACTTCCTGCGCAACCATCCCGACATCGCCAACGAGATCGAGAAGCGCATCAAGACCAAGCTGGGCATCGGCGCCACGCCGGCCGACGAGGTGCCCGAGGGCGTCGACCCGGTGACCGGAGAGGTGGCCTTCTGACCGCCGAGCGCGGCCACGAGGCCTTCGCCCGCGAGATCGCCCTGCGTCTCCTGGAATCGCGGGCACGCTCGCGGGCCGAACTCGCCACGGCGATGGCCCGCAAGGGCGTGCCGGGCGACATCGCGGCGACGGTGCTGGACCGGTTCGAAGAGGTGGGGCTGATCGATGATGCGGTGTTCGCCGGGCTCTGGGTGCAGAGCCAGCAGCGGCGCATGACGTCGGCGCGGGCGATGCGCGGCGAATTGCAGGCCAAGGGCGTCGACGCGGCGATCATCGCCGAGGTCATGCCCGACGCGGATGCCGATTACGAGGCGGCGCTCGCGCTCGCGCGCAAGAAGGTCCGCACGATGGGCGGACTGGAACCGCACGTGCGGTACCGGCGGCTCGCCGGAGCACTCGCCCGGAAAGGGTTCGCCCCGGGGCTGATCCACCGCGTGGTGGCCGAGGTGACCGGTGCCGCGTCCGAGGACGGCGGCGAGGATGGGTAGAATGGCCCGCTGCATCACTCGTGAGGATGGAAACCATGGTCACCCAGCCGCGCACGTACGAGGTCATCACGTACGGCTGTCAGATGAACGTCCACGACTCCGAGCGGATTTCCGGCTTGCTCGAGGACGCAGGCTACGCGCGCGCCGACGCGGACGATCAGGCTGACATCGTGGTGTTCAACACCTGCGCGGTGCGCGAGAACGCCGATAACCGGCTGTACGGCAACCTCGGCCGTCTGGCGCCGGTCAAGGCGTCCCGCCCGGGCATGCAGATCGCGGTCGGCGGCTGCATGGCGCAGAAGGACCGCGCGACCGTGGTGAAGCGGGCACCCTGGGTCGACGTGGTGTTCGGCACCCACAACATCGGCTCGCTGCCGGTGCTGCTCGAACGAGCGCAGGTGGAGCGGGCGTCCCAGGTCGAGATCGAAGAGGCGCTGACGCGTTTCCCCTCGTCTCTGCCGACCCGCCGCGAATCGCCGTACGCGGCTTGGGTGTCGATCTCGGTGGGCTGCAACAACACGTGCACGTTCTGCATCGTCCCTCAGTTGCGGGGCAAGGAGAACGACCGAAGGCCGGGCGATGTCCTCGCCGAGATACGCGCGCTCGTCGACGAGGGCGTGCAAGAGATCACGCTGCTGGGCCAGAACGTGAACACCTACGGCGTCGAGTTCGGCGACCGCCTGGCGTTCGGCAAGCTGCTGCGTGCCTGCGGCGAGATCGACGGCTTGGATCGCGTCCGATTCACCAGCCCGCATCCCGCCGCCTTCACCGACGACGTGATCGCCGCGATGGCCGAGACGCCCAACGTCATGCCGAGCCTGCACATGCCGTTGCAGTCAGGCTCGGATCGGGTGCTCAAGGCGATGCGCCGGTCCTACCGCAGCGCGAGGTTCCTGGGCATTATCGACCGGGTGCGCGCGGCGATGCCCGAGGCGGCGATCACGACCGACATCATCGTCGGGTTCCCGGGCGAGACCGAGGACGACTTCGCGGCGACGCTCGACGTGGTCCGCGCCTCCCGGTTCTCGGCGGCGTTCACGTTCCAGTATTCGATCCGGCCGGGCACGCCCG
Organism: Propionibacteriaceae bacterium; assembly: GCA_032229785.1. Lineage (GTDB taxonomy): Bacteria > Actinomycetota > Actinomycetes > Propionibacteriales > Propionibacteriaceae > Propioniciclava. The sequence goes on along the minus strand of JAVTWJ010000040.1, from coordinate 131,614 downwards.
CGGCGACCATGGCCGACCAGGTGCCCAAGCAGGTCGTCCAGGAGCGCTACGAGCGCCTGGTCGACCTCGTGGGCGAGGTCGCCTGGGCCGAGAACAGGCGCTTCGTCGGCGAGACGGTCGAGGTGATGTTCGCCGACGGCGAGGGGCGCAAGGACGTCGCCACGCACCGCGTCTCGGGGCGTGCTCGCGACAACCGGCTCGTGCACGTCACCGTTCCCGCAGGCGTGGGCGCGCCGCGGCCGGGGGACATCGCCGATGTCGAGATCACCTACGCCGCCCCGCACCACCTCAACGCGGACGGAGCGGTCGCCAACGTGCGCCGCACTCCGGGCGGGGACGCCTGGCAGCGTTGGCAGGACGACCCCGAGGGGGCGAGGCCGAGAGTCGGGCTCGGGATGCCGCTGCGGCGTCCCGAACCCATGGCGACCCCGGCGATGCAGGCCTGCGCGCGCACCTGATCCCCCGGTGCGCGATCAGGTGGCGGGCTTGCCGACCTGACCCTTGAGGAAATCCTGCGCCTGATCGACCTGCGCCGCATACTGGCCGCCGGTCTTCTCGTCCACGATGTCGCCCGCCTTGTCGATGGCGGACTCGATCGCCCCCTCGTTGTCGTCGACAGCCTTCTTGATCTCGTCGAAGATGCCCATCGAGGCCTTCCTTTCCTGTCCGGGCGGACACGGGCGTCCGCCGGACACACGTTAGTCTCAGGCCGCAGTCGCACGGAAACACCGCAGTGGGGGAGGATGGCCACGTGCTGCCGATTCTCGCCCTCAACGGTCCGACCGCGAGCGGCAAGTCGACCCTCGCCGTCGACATCGCCCTGAGGCTGGCCGAGCGCGGGCAGCCAGCCGAGGTCGTGAACGCCGATTCGATGCTCGTCTATCGCGGCATGGACATCGGAACCGCCAAGCCGACGCCCGCGCAGCGGCGCGGAGTGCCGCACCACCTGGTCGACGTGATGGAGGTCACGCAGACCGCGACCGTGGCCGAGTTTCAGGTCCGTGCGCGCGCGGCGATCGCGGACTGCCGCGCCCGCGGCGTCCTGCCGATCGTGGTGGGGGGATCGGCGCTGTACATGAGGGCGATCCTCGACCACTTCGAGTTTCCGGGCACCGACGCCGCCGTGCGCGCGCGGTGGGAGGCCGAACTGGAACGCGTCGGGCCCGAGGCGCTCCACGCCGTGCTGGCGGGGCGGGCGCCCACGACCGCCGCGGAGATCCTGCCCGGCAACGGACGCCGTACCGTGCGCGCGCTCGAGGTGCTCGAGTTGACCGGCGGACACCGACCGACGCTGCCCGCGTGGACCTACGCGCTCGAGGGTGTCGTCAGCCTCGGCCTCGAGGTGGACCGCTCGACGATGGACGCCCGCATCGTCGACCGGGTGGACGCGATGTGGGCGGCCGGGCTCCCCGCGGAGGTGCGCGCGTTGGAGGCGCGAGGTCTGCGGCAGGGGAGGACCGCGTCCAAGGCGATCGGCTACCGGCAGGTGCTCGACTACCTGGACGGCCGATGCACCGAGACGGAGGCGCGCGAGGCGACCGTCGCGGGCACCAGGAGATTCGCCCGCAGGCAACTGTCGTGGTTCCGGCGCGACCACCGCGTCGTCTGGTATGACGCCGGTCGTCGCGGTCTCGCCGACACGATGGCCGACCAGTTGACCGCTCGAACGGACCGTCCGTGAATCGCCGGCGCGTCCGTGCGACGCCCGCGGTCGTCGCGCGGACGCCGGATCTCATGAATCGGCGTCGTGGTGTGTCAAGCGTATGTCAGACGGAGTAGCCTGCGACCGTGATCAGCGAAGACGACCTCATGCGACAGGCAGACGAGGCCATTGCCCGTTCGAGTGCCCGCCTTGATCCCGACTACCCGAGATTCCATATCGCGCCGTCGGTCGGGCGTCTCAACGATCCGAACGGGCTGCTCATTCATGGGGGTGAATACCACGCCTTCTACCAGTTCGGCCCCTTTTTTCCGCTGGGTAAGTCCTCCCCGCTGGTGAAGGCGGTGTATTGGGGGCATGTCTCGTCGCGCGACCTCCGGACGTGGCGTCAGCATCCGCCGGCGATCGCGCCCTCCGACTGGTACGACCGCTCCGGCGCCTATTCCGGCACGGCTTTCTTCGAAGGCTCCCGCATCTGGCTTTTTTACAGCGGCAACGTCAAGAACGACGACGGGAGCCGCGCGAGCTACCAGTGCGCGGTCACGACCGACGACCTGGAGACGTTCACCAAGCATCCCGCCAACCCGCTCATCCCCGCGCTGCCCGAGGGCTATACCGCGCACCTTCGCGACCCTCAGATCCTCGTCGAGGACGACGGGTACCTGATGGTGGTCGGTGGCCAGCGCACCGATGAGACCGGTTGCCTGGTCACCTATCGGTCGCGCGACCTCGTCGAGTGGGCGTTCGCAGGGGAGGTCACCTTCCCGGACGCCGGGGGTCGCTTCGACGCCTACGGCTACATGTGGGAATGCCCCAACTTCGTCCAGGTCACCGACGAGGTCACCGGTGAAGCGCGCGATGTCCTGATCTTCTGCCCCCAAGGACTCGCCCCGGGTGCCGAGCACTTCCGCAACATCTTCGCCTGCGGCTATCTCGTCGGACGCCTCGAGGGCACCGCGTTCCACACCGAGGGCGAACTCGTCGAACTGGACTGCGGATTCGAGTTCTATGCGCCTCAGCTCTTCCGGCCCGACGCCGCCGCGTCCGACGACCCGCCCCTGCTGCTCGGCTGGGTCGGCAACTCGTCCGAGGATCACCAACCATCGTTGCGCGACCACGGCTGGGTCCATGCGATGAGCGTCCCGCGGCAGCTGACCCTGCGCGACGGCGTCCTGTATCAGCGGCCGATGCTCCACCTGGTTCCGGACGCCCCCCTTGCGGTGCAGGGATCGACGCTCGGCGAGCATCCGGTCGTCCTCGACGAACTGACCGGCAGGGACGCCTACTGGATCAGCCTTGAGGTGGATCGCACCCCGGGTGCGGCCTGGAGCATGACGCTGACCACCACCGAGGATTCCCGCGTGGTGGTCACGATCGACGACGACTCGTTGATCGTCGACCGTTCGGCGACCCGGTATCCCCACGGGGAACGACGCTCGGTGCGGCTCCCCTCACCGCTGGTTGCCGGCCACGGCGCCGATCGTCTGCGCGTCGAGTTGCTCCACGACCGTTCGGTCACCGAGATCTTCGTGGGGGACGGACTCGTCGCGTTCAGCATGCGCACGTATCTCGATCCGGGTGTGCGCACCCTGACCCTCGACGCGGACGCGGCCGTCGCCGTCCTGGACGCGCGCGTGGCCGTTCTCGACCAGGGCTGAGGCCGAGGGGGCGATCGACCGGAGGGTGTCAAACGATTGACATACGGGGTGCCGATTGCCATACTCGGCCCCAAGAAAGCGTCACCCGTTCAAGGAGGAACTGGCCCCATGGACCATTCTCGCGTCGCCCAAACGGTCCTGAAGGCCGTCGGTGGGCCCGCAAACATCACCGCGGCGGCGCACTGCGCCACCCGCCTGCGCCTGGTTCTCGTCGACCCGGAAATAGTCGACCGGGCGACCTTGGAGGATGATCCCGACATCAAGGGCATCTTCGTCGCCAGCGGCATGTTCCAGGTCATCGTCGGCCCCGGCGATGTCAACATCGTCTACGAGCAGATGATCGCCTCCGGCGTGAAGGAGGTCAGCAAGGACGAGGCGAAAACGGTCGCCGCGCAGAAGCAGAACATCTTCATGCGCTTCCTGAAGACGATCGCCGACATCTTCGTCCCGATGCTCCCGGCCCTGATCGCCGGCGGCTTGATGATGTCGCTGAACAACGTGCTGACCGCTCAGGGCATGTTCGGTCCGCAGTCGATCGTCGAGATGGTGCCCTGGCTGGTCGACTACGCCGCCATGATCCAGCTGATCGCCTCGGCCGCCTTCGCGTCGCTGCCGGTGCTGATCGGATTCTCCGCCGCCAAGCAGTTCGGCGGCAATCCCTACCTGGGCGCCGCGATCGGCGCGGCGATGATCTCCTCCGATCTGGTGAACGCCTATGCCCAGGTCCAAGCCGCCGCGGAAGGCACGATCGAGTTCTGGAATGTCTTCGGCCTCCAGGTCGCCCAGGTGGGCTACCAGGGCCAGGTCATCCCCGTGCTGGTCATCGCCTGGGTCATGTCGATGATCGAGAAGCGCCTGCACAAGTGGTTCTCGGGCACCACAGACTTCCTGCTCACGCCGCTGCTCACCCTGCTCACGACCGGCTTCATCGCCTTCGTGGTGGTCGGCCCGATCATGCGCGTCTTCGCTGAGAACCTGTCCAACGGCATCCTGTGGCTTTACCAGACCGGCGGCCTGTTCGGTGGCCTGATTCTCGGCCTGGTCTACTCGCCGATCGTCGTCACCGGTCTGCACCAGTCCTTCCCGGCCATCGAACTGCCGCTCATCGCGGACGTGGCGGTCACCGGCGGATCCTTCCTGCTTCCGATCGCCGCGATGGCCAACTCCGCCCAGGGCGCCGCCGCGCTGGCCGTCTTCCTGAAGACGCGCGACGCCAAGCTCAAGGGGCTGGCGGGCGCGTCCTCGGCCTCGGCGTTCTTCGGCATCACCGAGCCCGCCATCTTCGGCGTGAACCTGCGTCTGCGCTGGCCCTTCTTCTGCGCCCTGATCGGCTCGGCAGTCGGATCCTCCCTCGTCGCTCTGTTCGACCTGCGCTCTCAGTCACTCGGCGCGGCCGGCATCGTCGGCTTCGTGGCCATGGTTCCCAAGGACATCCCGTTGTTCTTCGTGGCGCAGGCTGCCACCATCGCGGTCGCCTTCGGTGTGTCGTTCATCTACGCGAACACCCGCGGTAAGGAGTCCCTGGCAGGTGCCGCGAGGGTCGTCGAAGCGCAGCTGAGCGCGGACCCGGTCGCCGTCCCGTCGACGGAGGCCATCGAGTCGAGCGGGGCGGTTGCGGCCGGCGCCGCGGCGACTGCGGTGCTCACGAGGGCTCCTGCGATGGCTCCCGGGACCGTCACCGTTCTCCAGTCCCCGATGCAGGGTCGGATCGTTCCGCTCGCCGACCTGCCCGATCCCGGCTTCGCCAGCGGCGCCGTCGGCAAAGGCGCGGCGATCGACCCGACGGACGGCCGCGTGCTGGCCCCCGCCGACGGCACCGTCGTCATGACCTTCCCGACCGGCCATGCGGTCGGCCTCCGCCTGGACAGCGGCGTCGAGATGCTGGTTCACATCGGCATCGACACCGTCAACATGGAGGGCAAGGGCTTCAACGTCCATGTGAGCAAGGGAGACAGAGTGACGGCAGGGACGCCGCTGGTCACGTTCGACAAGACGGCCATCGAGGCTGCTGGCTACTCGTCGCTGACGCCGGTGCTGGTCACCAACCACCGCAAGTTCGGCTCGATCGAGCAGTACGCGCACGGCGACACGTCATTCGGCGCCGATCTGCTGAAGGTCACCGCCAAGGACGCCTGATCGCTGGGCCGTCACGGCCCGGCCTGACCGCACGAACCCGCCGCCTTGCCCGGATCCAGTCCGGTCAGGCGGCGGGTTTCGTGTTGTCCCGCCCAAGAGACGAGGGGCGCCCTGTCACGTGACTCGGGCGTCAGCGCGGTGTGGTAGTGGAGCTCTCGATCAGCCGTACCGGCAATGACAGGGTCTTGGCGGCGCTCCGTTCGTGCATCACCGGGTCGGCCTCGATCCTGTCGAGCAGCGTCGTCACGGCGGCCTGCGCGATCTGGGTGATCGGCTGCTGGATCGTGGTCAGCCACGGCGCCGCCGTGCGGAGGGCCTGGGTGCCGTCGAAGCCCACCACGCGGAGGTCCTCGGGCACCCGGCGTCCGTGGCTCCGCGCCCAGTCGACGACGGTGCAGGCGGTGAGGTCGTCGGTGGCGAAGACGCCGTCGATGCGGGCGGACAACTCGTCGAGCGCGGCGGCGATCAGCTGGGTGCGGTCCGGCTCGGGGGTGCCGAAGCGCACGGCTCTGACCACCGGTGCGATCCCGGCCTCCGCCAGCACGGCTCGGTAGCCGGCCTCGCGCAGATTGTGCGGGCCGATCCTCGAGGTGAACAGCGCCGGACGCCGAGCGCCACGGCGCAGAAGCAGCTCGGTGGCGAGCCGGCCCCCGGTGCGGTTGTCGGCGCGGACGATGGGAACGTGATCGGCGACCTCGCGGTCGATGGCGACGACGGGAAGGCGCGTGGTGGCGTATTCGGGAAGCGAGTCGTTGTGCGCGCCCGAGAGGATGCCGTCCACCCGGTTCCCTTCGAGTTGCTGGAGGTAGGCCCGCTCGGTGTCGGCATGCCCGAGACTGTTGCACAGCAGTGTCCGGTAGCCCCGCTCGGCCAGGGAGTGCTCGATGGCCACGGCCAACTCGCCGAAGAACGGCAACGCCACGGTGGGCAGGATGACGCCGACCACACGGGTGCGCTGGCCCAGCAGCGCCCGGGCCACCTCGTTGGGCCGGTAGTGCAACTCCTCGATCGCGCGGGCGACACGATCCCGGGTGTGCTGGCTGAGGTAGCCGCGGTTGTTGAGGACGCGGGAGACCGTGGTCGTCGACACGCCCGCGCGCTCGGCGACGTCGGCCAGACGAGGCTCGCGTCCCAGTTGCGTCACCGCGTCTCCTTTGTCTCGCCCGCTCGGGTCTCTTGCATCCTAGTGCGGCGTGGGAGAATGGACGATGTGCTTGATTTCGCGAAGGGACACGGGACGCGCAACGACTTCGTCCTGGTGACGGACGCCGACGACCGGCGTCCGCTCAGCGACGAAGACGTGCGCTTCCTGTGCGACCGCCGCGCGGGGATCGGCGCCGACGGCGTCCTGCGCGCGGTGAAGGCCCGCCACATCGACGGCTGGGGCGGCGATCCCGACCTGTGGTTCATGGACTACCGCAATGCCGACGGCTCGCTGGCCGAGATGTGCGGCAACGGCGTCCGGGTGTTCGCGCGTTACCTCACGGAGGAAGGGCTGGCGCCCGCGGCGGGGGGCATCGAGCTCGGCACGCGGGCGGGCCTGCGTTCGGCGGAGCTGCTCGACGACGGCCGCGTCCGCGTCTGGATGGGGCGCCCTGAGGTGACGGACGCCACCCGCGTCCGTCTCGGAGGCGCGGAGTGGGTCGCGACCAGCGTCGATGTCGGCAACCCGCACGCCGTCGTCGTGTTAGGCGACGGCGACGATCTCGGTGCCCTGGACCTGACCGCGGCGCCCGGTTGGGCGCCTGCCGATCGGTTCCCCGACGGTGTCAACGTCGAGTTCGTCACCCGGTGCGGCGCCGGCGACGTGCGGATGCGCGTCCACGAGCGGGGCGTCGGCGAGACGGACTCCTGCGGTACGGGAACCGTCGCGGTGGCGTGCGCGGTGGCACGGCTGGAGGGCCGCGCCGACGGTGTGTGGAGAGTGCGTGTGCCCGGCGGCGACGTCGAGGTCGAGCTGCGCGCAGGAGAGGCCTGGCTGACCGGCCCGGCCGTGATCGTGGCGCGGGGCAGCGTGTGTATGCCCGGCGAAGGAGGATCATGACGAACATTGATGACCTGACCGGCGCGGAGACGGCCGGTCACGACGGATTCGACGGCGAGCAGTGGGAGCTGGCCGAGCGGTTGAGCCTGCGCCGTGTCGCCGGCATGTCCACGCAGCTCACCGATATCACCGAGGTCGAGTACCGCGAGCTGCAGCTCGAACGCGTGGTGCTGGTCGGCGTGTGGACGACCGGCAGCCAGGCTGACTCCGACCACGCCATGGCCGAGTTGAAGCTGCTCGCCGAGACCGCGGGATCGGAGGTGCTCGAGGGGCTCGTCCAGCGGCGCACGCATCCCGATCCGGCGACCTACATCGGCCGCGGCAAAGTGGACGAGGTGCGCGAGGTCGTCATCGCGACCGGCGCCGACACGGTGATCTGCGACGGTGAGCTCGAGCCCGCCCAGTTGCGCAATCTGGAGGACCGGATCGGCGTCAAGGTCATTGACCGGACGGCGCTCATCCTCGACATCTTCGCTCAGCACGCCAAGTCGGTCGAGGGCAAGGCCCAGGTCGAGCTCGCCCAGCTGCAGTACTTGCGTCAGCGGCTGCGCGGCTGGGGCGGCAACCTGTCGCGTCAGGCGGGCGGACGCGCCGCGGGCGGCGCCGGCATCGGCGGACGCGGCCCCGGCGAGACGAAGATCGAGACCGACCGGCGCCGGATCCGCACCCGGATCGCCCAGCTGCGCAAGCGGTTGCGCGACATGGAGGCAGTGCGCGACACCAAGCGGGCCGAGCGACGGCGCAACCTGATCCCTTCGGTGGCGATCGTCGGCTACACCAACGCCGGCAAGTCGTCGCTGCTCAACCGCCTCACCGGCGCGGGCGTGCTGGTCGAGGACGCGCTGTTCGCGACGCTCGACCCGACGACCCGGCGCACCCAGACGTCCGACGGCCGGGTGTTCACCCTCACCGACACGGTCGGCTTCGTCCGCCACCTGCCCCATGACCTGGTCGAGGCGTTCCGGTCGACGCTCGAGGAGTCGGTCGAGGCCGACCTATTGGTGCACGTCGTGGACGCCTCCGATCCCGATCCGGCCGGCCAGATCACGGCCGTCCGCACCGTGCTCTCCGAGATCGGCGCGGGGACCATCGCCGAGCAGATCGTGTTCAACAAGGTCGATCTCGTCGACCCCGCCGTGCTCATTCCGCTGCGCACGCTCGCGCCGGACGCCGTGTTCTGTTCCGCGCGCACGGGTCAGGGCCTGGACGAGGTGCGCGCGCGGATCGAGGGGCGGCTGCCGCATCCGGCAGTCGAGTTGCGGGTGCTGATCCCGTACGCGCGGCACGACCTGGTCAACCGCATCCACCTGGAGGGCGAACTGCTGGGCGAGCCCGAGCACACCGGCGACGGAACGCTCGCGCACGCCCGGGTCAACCCCAACCTGGCGGGCGAGCTGACGTCGTTCGCCGTCGGCGCGGAACCCCGGCCGTGAACGGCATGTTGCCGCTGTGGCACCTGGCCCACCGCGCCGTCGTGGCGGGCGACGTGGACGAGCGCCGCGGTCGTGCACCTGCCTAGCGCTCGGTGAGCGCGCGCCGGAACTCCCCGGGCTCGGGCAGGTAGTACAGCGCGAGTGAGCCGAGGATGCGGATCACCTGAGCATCGGCGGCCTCGCGTTCGGCCTCGGTGGACGCCGACCGGGCGAGCCGGGCCGCACCAGCGGCGCGGCGTCCCTGATCGCGGGCCGTGAGCGGCAGGTGGGCCAGCCCGACCGTCTCGGCATGGGCGCGTGCGGTCTCGAAGGTGACCGCGACGAGCGCCGAGCGCCGGACGACTTCCTCCTCGGGAGTGGACGCCGTGACGTCCGACCACAGTGCGAGCGCTTTCTCGAACGCCGCCGTGGTGGGTACGGCCGAGTCGAACAGCGCCGCGTTCTCGATGCGGTAGGCGATGTCGGCGAGCATCCGGCCGTAGGTGGCGCGGATCCGCGCCGCGCGCGCCTGGGCGGCGGCGCACGGGTCCGGTGCCGCGGTAATTCGCGACAGCGCCTCCTCGACGCTCATGGTGACGCCGCCGTGGCTGACTCGTGGTGCTCCGAACCACACCCGGCTGACCGCGTCGACGCGGAAGGCCCGCCGGACGACGACGTCGCGTGCCAAGGCCAAGGAGGCCACGGTCGCGAATCCGGGCACCTCGGTGACCCGGACGCGCGGGAGCGGCCCGCCACGCCGCCAACTGGAGGCGATCAGCTGGCCCGACAACTCGCCGTAGCCGGCCTCGCGCGGTGGATCGATCGACGCCACGAGCACGTCGGTGTCCCCCACCGCGAGCAGATGGACGCCGACGAGCGCCGAGAGCTCGGTGTCGGGGGAGATCGGTTCCCACGGCCGGTCGGGGTGAGCACTCATGGCGCGGGCTCGATGGCTTTGCGCCGGCCGATGAGCTGGGGTGCGTCGGAGTCGATGGGCGGCAGATAGTAGAGCGCGAGCGAGCCGAGGATGTCGGCGACGCGACGCCGGGCCGCGGCGCGTTCGCCCTCGGGACCGTCGCCGAGGGCGGTCGTGGCGGCCAGTCGGGCGCGGCGGGCGGGTTCGCGGGCGGTGTTCGGCAGGTGATCCCAGCCGAGTCGTTCGGCGTGGGCGCGGGCGGCGGCGAAGGAGGTTTCGATCTCGGTGGCGGCGCGTTCGGCGTCCGGGCTGGTGGGGGCCAGGGAGTCCCAGGTGAGCAGGGCGACCTGGAAGCGGGAGGTCTCGGGGACGGCGGCGTCGAAGAGGGCGGAGTTCTCGATCCGGTAGCAGACATCGGTGAGCAGGCGTCCGTACTCGGCCTTGACCAGATGCACGCGGTCGGCCGGTGTCGGCCCGGACGCCGCCGCATCGAGGCCCGGCACGCGGGCGGCCACGATGCTGGGTCGCACGCGTTCGCCGCTCTCGATGACGAACGCCTCGCCGGACGCCGGAAGTCGTCGGTGGCGGGCGAGGACGACCAGCGCCATGACGTACACGGGGATGATCGCCGCAAGCGCCTGCGGCGCCAGCAGCCAGGTGAGGATCAGCAAGGTCAGGGCCAGTGCGGGCCCGGTCACGGCGGCGAGCCGTGGATGCGCGAGCACGATCGTCGGCCACGACTGCGGCCAGGCCACGCGGTCGACGAAGCCGGCCGACGTCGCCGACACGTGGGCGTGCGCCAAGACCAGGGCGTCGAGGCGGGTGGCGGCCTCGGGAACGACGGTGACCGGCTCCGGCATCGGCGTCCGGGTTGCGGTGTCGAAGATCCGGGTCAGGACGCGTCCGCGACGCACCGTACCGAAGGTGAGCAGGGCGAGCGTCTGGTGGCCGTCCGGCCCGTGGCCCAGAACGGCGACCGACCGCCCCGCCAGTTCGCCTGTGGCAGTGTCGAGCGGGACGGGCGGGGAGGACACCTCGTCAGCCTAGCCCGTGGGTAGAACGAGGTGTTCGCCACCCGGTTGGTCATCCGGCAGTCCACGAGGCGTCCGGGCTCTCGCTGACCGCTCCGCGCCGCGAAAATGCGCGCAAGAAGGTGCGCCTCGGCAAGCGGGAGCCGGCCGGCGTCTGAGCTCCGTCCGCTCGGGTACCCTCGCGGGGTGCCCTCCCGAACCCGCGCGATCCTCGACGCCGCCGTCGCGGCGATCGGGGGCGCGCCCCGCGAGGGCCAGGTGGCGATGGCCGAGGCGATCGACCACGCGTTCGGCGCGAGTGAGCACCTGCTCGTCCAGGCCGGGACCGGCACCGGCAAGTCCCTGGGCTACCTCGCCCCCGCTCTCGCTCACCTCAACGCTCATCCGCGCGAGCGGGTGGTCATCGCGACCGCCACGCTCGCGCTTCAGGCTCAGCTGGCCGGATCCGACATCCCCGCCGCGATCGCCGCTTGCGAGCAGGTGACCGGACGCCGGGTGAGTGCCGCGGTGCTGAAAGGCCGGACCAACTACGCCTGCCTGCACAAGGTGCTCGACGGGGTCGGTGCCGCCCAGGAGTCCCTGTTGGGCGGCGAGACACTGGCCGAAGAGCTGCGGGCCTCGCGTGCGGACGCGGCGTCCGTGGTCGGCGCCGAGGTCGTCGCACTCCGGGAGTGGGTGCAGGCCGAGAGCGACGCCGACGGTGCCGGCGACCGTGACGACGCGCCCACGCACACCGCGGCCGCGTGGGCGCAGGTGTCGGTACCCGTGCGGGAATGCCTGGGCGCCCAGCAGTGCCGCTTCGGCGACGTGTGTTTCGTCGAGCGATCGCGGGCGACCGCGCGTGAGTCGCAGCTGGTCGTCACCAATCACGCGCTGCTCGCCATCGACGCCATGCACGGCAACACGGTGCTGCCCGAGCACGAGTTGCTGGTGATCGACGAGGCGCACGAGCTGACCTCCCGGGTCACCGGGGCCGCGTCGCACGAGCTGAGCCCCCAGCAGGTCGAGCGGGTCGCCAAGCGGTGTCTCGCGCACCTGTCGGACGACGATCTGGCGATCGAGTTCCTCGATCTGGCGGACGCGCTGGCGCAGGTGCTCGAGGAGGCGCCGCTCGAGCGCATCGAGTCGCCCGACTCGCCGGTGCGCGCGGTGCTCGCCCGGATCCGGGACGCCGCCCGCCGCGTGGTCAGCGCGCTCAAGAGCGACGATCCGGCGGTGAAGCAGGCGGGGGCCGCGGCCAAGGAGATCTTCGACATCGCCGAGGCGATGGGGGCGGCGTCCGCCACCGACGTGCTGTGGGTGAGCGAGCGCGAACGTTTCGGCCGCTGGCTGGTGATCGCACCGCTCGACGTCGCCGGTCTGTTGCGCGAGCGCGTGTTGGGCCGACGACCGACCGTCCTGACCTCGGCCACCTTGAAGCTCGGCGGCGACTTCGGCGGGGCGGCGTCCGCCGTCGGTCTGCATCGCGGCGAGCAGGTGACAAACGCCGAACCCGAGGAGCGCACCGGGCTGGAGTGGCGCTCGCTCGACGTGGGGTCGCCGTTCGACTACGCGCGCCAGGGGATCCTGTACGTGGCCGACCGCCTGCCGAACCCGCGGCGCGACGGCATCACCGCCGAGGCGCTGGCCGAGATCGCCGAGCTGATCTGGGCCGCCGGCGGGCGGACGCTGGGGTTGTTCGCCTCGCAGCGCAACGCCGAGGCCGCCGCCCGGCACTGCCGCGCCGAGCTGCCCGGCCAGACCATCCTGTGCCAGGGCGACGCGCAGCTCAGCGAGTTGACCAGGCGGTTCATCGACGAGCCGGCGACGTCGCTGTTCGGCACGCTGAGCCTGTGGCAAGGGGTCGACGTGCCCGGCTCCACCTGTCAGCTCGTCATCATCGACAAGATCCCGTTCCCGCGCCCCGACGAGCCGCTGATGCAGGCCCGTCAGAAGGCGGTGCAGGACGCCGGCGGCAACGGCTTCATGGCGGTCGCTGCCTCCCACGCGGCGCTGCTGCTGGCCCAGGGTTCCGGACGCCTCATCCGGCGCGTCGACGACCGCGGCGTGGTCGCAGTGCTGGATCCGCGGTTGCGCACGGCCCGGTACGGGAGTTACCTGCGCACCTCGATGCCAGGATTCTGGTCGACCACCGACCGCGAGGTCGCGGTTGCCGCGTTGCGGCGGCTCGGCGGAAGCTGACAAGACCGGAAGCCTGACACGACCCGCAGCCTGCCGACCGCCGGGTACGTCAGACGCGACGAAGGACGGCGGTCACCTTGCCGAGGATCGTGGCCTGGTTGCCGTCGATCGGCTCGTAGGCCTCGTTGTGCGGCAGCAGCCAGACCTGGCCGGGCGTCCGCTTGAAGGTCTTCACCGTCGCCTCGTCGTCGATCATGGCCGCCACGATGTCGCCGTTGACCGCGTCGGGTTGCTGACGGACGACGACGTAGTCGCCGTCGCAGATCGCGGCGTCGATCATCGAGTCGCCGTGCACCTCCAGCAGGAACAACGTGCCCTCACCGACCAGATCCCGCGGGAGCGGGAAGACGTCCTCGATGCGCTCCTCGGCGAGGATCGGGCCGCCGGCGGCGATCCGCCCCACGATCGGCACGTCGACCGCGCGGGAGACGTGCACGTCGTCCCCGAAGAGCGACGCGGCCTGAGGTGCGTCGGGCAGCGGCGGCTCGGCGGCCGGCGCTGCCTCGGCCGGCGGGGGCAGGTGCACCACCAGTGCCCGGGGCCGCTTCGGGTCGCGGGACAGGAATCCCTTGGCCTCGAGCACCTTCAACTGGTGAGCGACGCTGGAGGGGGAGGCGAGCCCGACCGCGTCGCCCACCTCGCGGATCGTCGGGGGGTACCCCCGCTCGGCGAGCGCCTCCTGGATCGTGTGCAGGATCAGCCGTTGGCGGAGCGTCAGGCCGTGGCCGTCGGCCGGGGAGTCCGGTAAAGGGCGCGCCTTGCTCAGCTTGGCGAGCTCCTGCTCGGTCGGACGCCCGCGCCGTTTCTGCTTCGGGAGCGGACGCCGGGGGGTCGTGCTCGCGTCATCCGTCGTGGCCATGACCTCAATCTAGGCGAATCGAACACCATAATCAAACATTCGTTCGAGCGTGTCGCGATCTCTACCCGGCCGGGATCGGGGCGTCGTCGAGCAGATGGTCGGGCGCCCACCCCGCCGTGAAAACTGTCTGACCCGGCTGTGAGGGTGGTGATCGACCCGGATCGGCCGGGCCTGCGCCGACAGGCGCTTGCAATCGGAATGACGTTCGATAATACTGTTCGAACAGATGTTCGAGGAACGATGGAGGAGTCGCGATGACCGCCTTGATGATCGACGGGGCCGTTCGCCCCGAGGTGCGCACCCCCGTTCGCCGCCCGCGCGGTTCGCTGGGTCCGGTGTCGGCGAGCCGTCCAGTGGTTCGCTGGACGCGTGTCGCGGCGCGGGCCTGCAGCGCGGGCGCCGTCGCCGCGCCTGTCGCGGTGCCGCCGACCACATCCACGGCCGCGACGCCGACGCGGTTGGTCTGGACGCCTCGGGGCGTCGCCGTGATGGTGCTCGGCGTGCTGATGACGGCGATGTTCATGCTGGCCACGATCGTGAACGCGTTCCTCGCGGTGAGCGACGCACCGCTTCCTTTCGACGCGAAGACTCCGGCCGCAGCCGTCGCGCTGTCCGAAGCGCAGCCTCCCGCCGATGGTCGAGCGTAGGCGAGGCCTTACGGCCGTGCGTCACTACATGTGGTGTCGGTGTCGGCATTTCGCTGCTACGGGTTGTATCGTGGGCCACCGGTGTCCACAGTGGGCATGCGCATCCCGACGCGGATGTGGTGGCGCGAAGGCGAGGTGGCGACGTGTATTGCCCCTACTGCCGCCACGTCGATTCGCGGGTGCTCGACTCCCGGGTCACGGAGGACGGCAGCGCCATCAGGCGCCGTCGCGAGTGCCGTTCGTGCGCACGGCGGTTCACCACGCTGGAGCAGATGCAACTGGTGGTGGTGAAGCGGTCGGGGGTCGTCGAGCCGTTCTCCCGCGAGAAGGTCGTCAGCGGCGTCCGGAAGGCGTGCAAAGGGCGTCCGGTCACTGAGGCCGACCTGGCCAAGCTGGGGCAGAAGGTCGAAGAGACGATCCGGGCCAGCGGGCAGGCCGAGATCCCGGCCGACGGCGTCGGCATCGCGATCCTCGGCCCGCTGAAAGAACTGGATCCGGTCGCGTACCTGCGTTTCGCGTCCGTCTATCGTCAGTACGAGTCGGTCGACGATTTCGAGGCCGAGATCTCCTTGCTGCGGGCCTCGGCGCTGGACGCCGGCGCCACGGCAGTGTCCATCGCGGACGCCGAGGAGGCCCCCACCAGGGAGCCTGCGGCGCTCCCGCCCCGCAAGACCCGCGCACGCACGCCGCGCGTGGCCGCACCGGAACCCGAGGCAGACACGTCCCCGGTTCCCACAGCCGAACAGTTGTTCTGATCAATCCGCGGTCGCTCCCGCACCGCACATTCCAGGAGGTAGGTTCAGTGACCACGACGAAGCACGCCCCGAACGAACAGGGAACGGCGGGTAAGGGTCTGACGATCGAGCGCGTCTTCACGACCGAAGGCGTGCACCCCTACGACGAGATGGCGTGGGAACTGCGCGACGTGGTGCAGACCAACTGGAAGACCGGTGCGACCGTCTTCGAGCAGTCGGGCGTCGAGTTCCCCGAGGCCTGGAGCCTGAACGCCTCCACCATCGTCACGACGAAGTACTTCCGCGGCGCCCTGGGCACGCCGAAGCGCGAGCACAGCCTGCGCCAGATCGTCGATCGCGTCGTCAGCAAGTACACCGAGGCCGGGCTCGCCCACGGCTACTTCGCGACGGACGCCGACGCCGGCATCTTCTCCGACGAGCTGACCTGGATGCTGATCCATCAGGTGTTCAGCTTCAACTCGCCCGTCTGGTTCAACGTCGGCACCGACTCCAAGCAGCAGGTGAGCGCGTGCTTCATCCTGAGCGTCGACGACTCGATGGAGTCGATCCTGAACTGGTACGGCGAAGAGGGCATGATCTTCAAGGGCGGCTCCGGCGCGGGTGTGAACCTGTCGCGGATCCGCTCGAGCAAAGAACTGCTCTCCTCCGGCGGCGCGGCGTCCGGTCCCGTGTCCTTCATGCGCGGGGCCGACGCTTCGGCCGGCACGATCAAGTCCGGCGGTGCGACCCGTCGCGCCGCCAAGATGGTGGTGCTCGACGTCGACCACCCCGACATCGAGGAGTTCATCGATACCAAGGCGCGTGAGGAGGACAAGATCCGCGCCATGCGCGACGCCGGCTTCGACATGGACCTGGGCGGCAAGGACATCGTGTCCGTCCAGTACCAGAACGCCAACAATTCGGTGCGGGTCTCCGACGAGTTCATGCGCGCGGTCGTGGCGGGCACGGAGTTCGGCCTGCGGGCGCGGATGACCGGCGACGTCGTCGAAACGGTCGACGCCCGCGCGTTGTTCGGCAAGATGGCCAAGGCGGCCTGGGAATGCGCCGACCCCGGCATCCAGTACGACGACACGATCAACGCGTGGCACACCACCCCCGAAGCGGGGCGGATCACGGCGTCCAATCCCTGCTCCGAGTACATGAGTCTCGACAACAGCTCCTGCAACCTGGCGAGTCTCAACCTGCTGAAGTTCTTGCGCGACGACGACACGTTCGACGTCACCGGCTTCGTCAAGGCCTGCGAGCTGATCATCACGGCGATGGACATCTCGATCACCTTCGCGGACTTCCCGACCGAGCCGATCGGCCGCACGACGCGCGACTACCGCCAACTCGGCATCGGCTACGCCAACCTGGGCGCGCTGCTGATGGCGATGGGCCGCGGTTACGACTCTGAGGGCGGACGCGGCTTCGCGGCGGCGATCACCTCGCTGATGACGGCGGCCGCCTACCGTCGTTCGGCCGAGCTCGCGGGCGTGGTCGGCACGTACGCGGGCTATGCGCGCAACGCGTCGGCGCACCAGCGGGTGATGCGCAAGCATCAGGCTGCCCACGACGACCTCGCGGTGGTCGAGGCAGCCGACACGGCCGTGTACGAGGCGGCCGCTCGCGAGTGGGGGCGCGTGGTCGCGCTGGGCAGCGAGAACGGGTTCCGCAACGCGCAGGCGTCCCTGCTGGCACCGACCGGCACCATCGGCTTCATGATGGACTGCGACACCACCGGCATCGAACCGGACTTCTCGCTGGTGAAGTTCAAGAAGCTCGTGGGCGGCAGCTCGATGCAGATCGTCAACCAGACCATTCCGCGGGCGCTGGCCCGCCTCGGCTACGCGCCGGCCGCGATCGAGGCGATCGTGACCTACATCGGCGAGCACGGCCACGTCGTGAACGCGCCGGGCCTCAAGCCGGCTCACTACGAGGTCTTCGACACCGCGATGGGCGAGCGCTACATCCAGCCGATGGGCCACGTGCGGATGATGGCCGCCGTCCAGCCGTTCCTGTCCGGCGCGATCTCCAAGACGGTGAACCTGCCCGAGAGCGCGAGCGTCGACGACATCGCCGAGGTCTACCTGCAGGGCTGGAAGCTCGGCCTCAAGGCGCTCGCCGTCTACCGCGACAACTGCAAGGTCGGCCAGCCGCTGTCCGACGGGAAGAAGAAGGACGCGCCGGAGGCGGCCGAGGTGAAGACCGAGGTGCGCGTCGAGTACCGTCCGCTGCGCAAGCGCCTGCCCAAGCAGCGCATGTCGCGCACCACCTCGTTCACGGTCGGCGGCGCCGAGGGCTACATGACCAGCTCCGAGTACGTCGACGGACGCCTCGGCGAGCTGTTCCTCAAGCTCGGCAAGCAGGGCTCGACGCTCGCCGGCGTGATGGACGCCTTCTCGATCGCCATCTCGATCGCGCTGCAGTACGGCGTCCCGCTGGAGACCTACGTGCAAAAGTTCACCAACCTCAAGTTCGAGCCGGCGGGCATGACCGACGATCCCGACCTGAGGATGGCGCAGTCGGTGATCGACTACGTGTTCAAGCGGTTGTCGCTCGACTACCTGAGCTTCGACGAGCGCGCCGAACTCGGCATCCATACGGCCGCCGAGCGTGCCCGGTACGTGGCCACTGGTTCGTACCTGTCCGAAGAGGACGAGGCGGAGCTGATCGACTCGGAGGCTCTGCGCAACGATGCCGCCGACAACATGCGCTTCGACGAGCGGGGCCCCAATCAGCCGGCGCTGGTCGCGATGACGCCGGACCTGTCCGGAGCGCACACCACGGCCGAACTGATGGAGCGGATCTCCGGTCACTCGGTCGACGCGCCGCTGTGCTTCACCTGCGGCACGAAGATGCGCCCGTCCGGCAGCTGCTACGTCTGCGAGGGATGCGGCTCCACCAGCGGCTGCAGCTGAGCACGGTCTCGCGGCCCCGTCACCCTGCCCGGGTGGCGGGGCCACCTGCGTGTGAGGCGGCGCAGGACCGGGTGAGCCCTAAGATGAGTGCATGGCCTCGCGGCACGGATCCGGCGCATCGGCGCATCCCGGTGCGGACGCGTCCTCGCCCCGCCCCGGGCAACTCGCCTTCTGGGCGACAGCGGCCGCTTACACCGTGCTGCTGATCTGGCAGGCGTTCGCGCTACCGGACGCCGTGCCCGGCCATATCGGATTCTCGGGTGAGGTGACGCGCTGGGGGACCCGGACCGAGCATCTGGTGCTGGGGGTGCTGGTGGGCGTCCTGATCGTCGCGATCTTCGCGCTCGTCCCGCGGATCACCGTGAAGAACACCGCCCTGCTCAACCTGCCGCACAAGGCGTACTGGACCCGCCCCGAGCACTGGCCGACGGCCCAGCGCATGCTGCGCGAGGACATGAGCCGCATGGGAGCCCTGACACTCGCGTTCGTCGGCTACGCGCTGTGGACCGTGGGTGCGGTCTCCGTCGGCGATCCGCCGGCGCCGGTGCTGTTCATCCTCGTGACGGTCCTCTTCCTCGCCGCCATCATCGGCTACTCGATCTGGATGAGCCTGGGTTCGCGGTGGCGCCCACCGCGCACGGAGAGGCGCCCGCGGCGCTGACGCCGGGTGCGCGCGAACCCCGCCCCCTGGACCGGGAGCGGGGCCTCGCAACGCGGCGAGCCGCAGGGACTCAGACGCCGGCACCCATCCGGGCGAGGCGCTTCTCGACGGCACGCGAGTCGGCTTCACCGATCGGGTATAGCCGACATCTGGCTTGCGGCGATGCTTGTCGCGTCGCGCCAGGGCTAGGCGATGATCGCGGCGATGGCGTCCAGGATCTCGGGGTGGCCGGCCATCGTCATGGCGCGGGTCGGCGGGCCGCCAGCCTCGCCGCAGATCGTCAGTCCTGCCTCCTCGAGGACCACCCAGGCCGCCGCATGGTCCCAGGGGTTGAGACCGGACTCGTAGTAGGCGTCCAGGCCGCCGGCCGCGACGGTACACAGGTCGATGGAGCCGGCCCCGAGCCGCCGGATGTCGCGCACCTGGGGGAGCAGCCGCGCGACGGCCTGGCCTTGGCGTCCCCGGGCGGCGGGTGCGTAGCCGAAGCCGGTGCCGACCAGACTCAGCGCGAGGCTGGTGGCCGGACGGGCGCGCAGCCCGCCGAGGACGCCACCGCGCACGAGTTCGGCGCCCCCGCCGCGACGTGCGCGGTAGAGCGTATCGGTGGCCGGGTTGAACACGGCTCCGGCCACCGGCCAGAAGCCACCGTCGGTGCGAGGGTCGCCGACGACCGCGGCCACGCTGACGGCGTAGTGGCCGTTGTCGTACAGGTAGTTGACCGTGCCGTCGATCGGGTCGACCAGCCACGAGATCGGCGTGGTGCCCCGGTGATCGAGCCCCTCCTCGCCCACGATTCCGTCGCCGGGCCGGAGCTGCACGAGCATGGACCGCGCCAGGTCTTCGCTGCGGCGATCCATGACGGTCACCACGTCCACCTCGCTCGACTTGGTGGTGAACCCCACCTGCGCGGGACGCTCGTCGACGATCAGCCGCCCGCAGGCGAACGCCACCTGGCAGGCGATGTCGAGCAGCCGGTCGAGCTCCTCGCCGGACGGTGGGACGGCGGCCGTATCGAGGCCGTTGGGGCGAGAAGAGCGCATGGGTCTACCCTGTCACGACGATGCTGGCCGTGGGCGAGGATGTCACGTCTGGGTAAACGCGGCTGGTCGGACGGTTCATCGAGGAAATTTGGTGCCATGATCGGCAATCGAACCCAATGAAAGGACTTATTCGTGTCCAAGCTTCGCACCGTGGCCGCGGCACTCGCCGCCGCCGCAGCCCTGACGCTCAGCGCCTGCGCGACCAGCGCTCCGGCACCGGCTCAGACCGGAAGCTCCAACGAGCCGACGTTCATCGCTGACGGCAAGCTGACCGTCTGCACCCATCTCGCCTTCAAGCCGTTCCAGTTCAAGGACGCCTCGGGGGCCATCGTCGGCTTCGAGGTGGACCTGATGGATCTCGTCGCGAAGGATCTGGGCCGCACCCAGGACATCGTCGACATCGCGTTCGACCAGATCACCAGCGGTGCGGTCTTCGCCGCGAAGAAGTGCGACGTCGGCGCTGCCGCGATCACGATCCGGCCCCAGCGCGAGAAGGACGCGACCTTCGCCGAACCGCACTTCGAGTCGAAGCAGGCGCTCCTGGTCAAGACCGGTTCGGGGATCACCGATCTGCCCGATCTCAAGGACAAGGTCGTCGCGGTGCAGACCGACACGACCGGCAAGGATTTCGCCGAGGAGCGATCCGCCGAGTTCGGCTTCACCACCAAGGTCTTCGACGACATGCCCTCGGCGTCCAACGCTGTGCTCGGCACCGCCGCCGACGCCACGATCAACGACAACGGCGTCCTGTTCGACTTCGCCAAGGACAACCCGGGCGTCGAGGTCATCAAGGAATACGACACCGGCGAGTTCTACGGCTTCAACGTCAGCAACGACAACAAGGCGTTGGCCACCCGGATCAACGAGACGATGGCCAGGGCGAAGACCGACGGCAGCCTCGACGCGATCTACCAGAAGTGGTTCGGCACGAACGCTCCGAAGTGATCCGCTGACCGCACGCGCGGCGTCCGGCGCGCTGAACAACGCCGGACGCCGCACCTCCGCCTCACCCTGACAGGAGTCCCATGACGACCACACAGCCGGGCGCCGTCGCCCCACGCAAGAAGCTGTCGCCGCGCAAGCGGGCCCAGCGGATCCGCTGGATCCAGTACGCGTTGCTCCTCGCGGTCGTGTTGTGGGCGATCCTCACGATCGACGGCGCCCAGGTGCAGCGGGTGTTCTTCCGCCTCGACCTGGTCCAGGTCACGCTCACCTCCGGCTTGCCGCGGGCGTTCCTCAACACCATCATCTACACCGCGGGCGCGTTCGTGTTCGGCCTGGCGCTGGGTACGGTTCTGGCGCTGATGCGGCTGTCGCAGGTCGCGCCGTACCGGTGGCTGGCGTCCATCTACATCGAGTTCTTCCGTGGCGTGCCGGCGATCATCGTCCTGCTCGCCTTCGGCCTGATGTCGGTGGCGTTCCCGGGGCTGCGGTTCCCGCTCGACCCCTATGGCACCGTCTGGACGGCGCTCGGCATCGTGTCCGCGGCCTACATGGCCGAGACGATCCGCGCCGGCATCCTTGCCGTGCCGAAGGGACAGGTGGAGGCCGCCCGGAGCCTCGGCATGCCCTCCGGAACCGCCATGCGCCGGATCGTGCTGCCGCAGGCCTTCCGGATCATCACGCCGCCGTTGACGAACGAACTCATCCTGCTCACGAAGGATTCGTCGCTGGTCTACGTGCTGGGGCTGACGGCGTCCGCGTTCGAGCTGACGAAGTTCGGGCGGGACATCTCCAACAGCAACGGAAACCTCACGCCGCTCGTCGTGGCCGGCTTCTGCTACCTGCTCATCACCCTCCCGCTCACGTTCCTCGTGCGGCGCATGGAGGCCAAGTCCGCGAAAGCACGGTGACCCATGACCCCCACGATCCCCACCGGACGACGCGAGGACGAGATCCAGATCTACGACCTGCACAAGAGCTTCGGGGACGTCGAAGTGCTCAAGGGCATCAGCCTCACCGTGCACAAGGGTGAGGTCGTGTGTGTGATCGGCCCGTCCGGTTCAGGAAAGTCGACGTTGCTGCGCTGCGTCAACCTGTTGGAGCGGCCGACCAAGGGCCGCGTCTTCATCCTGAACGAAGAGATCACCGACATGGACGCCGATGTCGACAGCCTCCGGACGATGATGGGCATGGTCTTCCAGCAGTTCAACCTGTTCCCCCATCTCACGGTGCTGGAGAACTGCACGATCGGCCAGACGGTCGTGAAGAAGATCGACAAGCAGACGGCTGAGACGACGGCGCTGTCCTACCTCGATCAGGTGGGCCTCAAAGAGCGCGCGGACGCCTACCCGGCCCAGCTCTCCGGCGGGCAGCAGCAGAGGGTCGCGATCGCCCGGGCGCTGAGCATGGACGTCGAGATGGTGCTGTTCGACGAGCCGACCTCGGCGCTGGAC
The DNA here is from genome assembly GCA_032229785.1 of Propionibacteriaceae bacterium. Lineage (GTDB taxonomy): Bacteria > Actinomycetota > Actinomycetes > Propionibacteriales > Propionibacteriaceae > Propioniciclava. The sequence goes on along the minus strand of JAVTWJ010000040.1, from coordinate 109,318 downwards.
CCCGAACTGGTCGGCGACGTGCTGGCGGTCATGCGCCGGTTGGCGGCCACCGGCATGACGATGATGGTGGTCACCCATGAGATGGCCTTCGCCCGCGAGGTCGCCGACCGGGTGATCTTCATGGACGGGGGAGTGATCGTCGAGGAGGGTCATCCCGATCAGGTGATCGGAAACCCGCAGAACGCTCGCACCCGCTTGTTCCTTGAGCGGGTGCTCGACCCCACGCACGTGCCGGACGAGACGGCGTAGGGGACGGGGCGGGACGCCTCAGTCCGTGAGGGGCTCGGACTGAGGCGCCGGACGTGGTGCCTCACGCACGCGCTTCACGATGAACAACGCCAGTGCGGCGCTCGCGAGCACGCCCACGAGGATCGCCGCCACCGGATGCTGCTGCCACAGCAGACCCAGGGCCTCGGTGCCGACGTAACCGACGGCGCCGTAGACGAACGCCCACATCACACAGCCGAGGGTGACCGCAGGAAGGTAACGCGACAGGGGCATACGGGTGGCTCCTGCGCTGAGGTTCACCAGCGTCTGGAATCCGACGGTGAGGAAGGACGCCGACACGACCGGCGCCCCCCAGCGGTTGAGGCGCGTGGTCGCGCGTTGATAGCCGGGTGACTCCATCATCGTGGCGACGCGGGTGTGTTCCAGGCCGCGGGCCGCGAGGCGACCGAGCCAGTAGGTGGCGTTGGCGCGGCACATGACGATGACGAACAGGACGCCCACCATCACGGGGTAGGGCGTGTCCCACGTCAGCGGATTGACGTTCACGGTGGCTCCACGGAGGTCATCGTCGCGCCGGACGTTCCGGAGGTAAGGGCAAGCTTACCGGACGGGGGTGGTGGCGGATGCCCGGTTCGCGGCGCGGCGCATCGCCCACCAGCCTGCCCCGATGGCGAGCACGCTGACGCTCGAGGGCACATGGGCCGGATCGAGCACGGTGCCCGCCTGCCAGACCCCGAAGGTGCCACCCACCAGAAGCAGATAGGCGACGATGGCCAGCCCGTCGTCCTGCGACGTGCCCATCGGCGGGATCGCCCGCAGCTCGAGGCGTCCGAGAAGGGGGATCACCGCGAACACGGCAGCGATCGTCATCGGCGCGAGCATCGCCGGCGAGAGCAGCACCCCCGCTGCCGCGGGCACGGCGAGCGAGGCCAGCAGCAATACGATCCCCGACGCGACCAGGCAGGGGATATGCCACAGGTAGATGCTCATCGCCACGGCGTTGAGGACGGCCACGATCCGCTGCACCCGACCCGAGAGATGCGCGAGCACACCGGAGCGCTCGACGAGCCCCATCACCCCGCACTGCGCCAGCGCCAGGAAGACCATCGCCAGCGTCGGCGGCTGCAGATTGCCGATCGGTAGGTCGGCGAAGCCGAGCGCGGTCGGGGGGTAGCCGAAGGCGAACACCAGGACGCCGACCCCGCCCGCCCCGGCCGCGAGCGAGCCCCACGCCCAGGCGACGGGTCCGCGCCTCCACCAGCCACGCTGGTAGGCGATGCCGAATTGGTGCACCAGCGGCCACACGAGCAGCATGTTGAGGTTGCGCAGCTCGTAGCGGCCGAGCGCGAAGGACCACGCGTCCACACCTGCGGCCGCGACCGCCAGGGCGAGCATCGGCGCGCCACCGAACCGGTCGTGGAGGCGCACCATGCCCGGCGCGATCGCGACGATCACCAGGTAGACGGTGATGAACCACAGCAACTGCATGAACAGGCGGCTGACCTCGGCGGCCTCGCTCCAGCCGGCCCAGGTGGCCCCGCTGAACAGCGCCGTGCAGAACGTCACGAAGACCGTCAGCGGCCCGAGGAGGCGCCGGCCGCGTCCGGCGAGCCAATGCCCGATCGAGGCGCCGCCCGCCGCGCGGAGCCGGTCGAGCGTGAGGGTGTGCGCGAACCCGCCTGCGACGAAGAACAGCGGCATGATCATCAGCACCCAGGTGAACGGATAGAGCCAGGTGGGAGCGGCCCAGGCCTCGAGCCCGGGGCGGCCGCCGTCCAGAGTCACCCGGTAGACCAGCGTGTGGTAGACCACCACGACCAGGACGGAGCACGCCCGCGCGAGGTCGATCACATGGTTACGCTGTGGTTCAGGCATCGGCCGTCATGGTAGTCCTCCCGAAGGTTCTCGTTGCCTGCGGGCCACCTTCGCCACCGTACGGGGCACGGACGGGACGCGTCGGGGGTGCCTGCCACCGCGTCGTAGGGTGGCAGGGTGCTAGGGGCGCTCGGCGGTATCTCGAACATCTGGGTGGTGATCGGCGTCGGCTGGCTCATCGCGCATGTCGGGGTGGTGGGTCAGTCCGGCCGACGGCTGATGGCGGTCCTCGCGTTCACGGTCGCCTCCCCGGCCTTGTTGTTCGGCATGATGGCCCGCTCCTCGCTCGAGCACGTGTTCTCGGCGACCGTCGTGGTCTCGGGGCTGGCGGTGCTCGCCACGGGGCTCCTCTATCTGGCGTTGGCGCGCGTGATGTTCCGCCCCAGCCTGGGCGGCCGGGTGATAGGCGTGATGGCGTCCATGTACACGAATGCGGCCAACTTCGGCATCCCGATCGCGCTGGCGCTGCTGGGCGACGCGACCTGGGCGGCGCCGATCCTGCTGATGCAGGTCGCCGTGCTGATGCCGATCGCCCTGGGCCTGCTCGACGCGGCGCGCATGCGCGAGCGGGGGCGTCGGCTTGGTCTGGTCCACTATCTGGTGTTGCCCGTCCGCAACCCGTTGACGGTGGGAATGGTCGCCGGACTGATCGTCAACATCACCGGCGTGCGACTGCCGGCCGCGGTGGAGGCGCCCATCGATACCGTGGCAGGCATGGCGGTCCCGCTCATGCTGATGGCGTTCGGCGTCTCCTTGCGTTTGGATCCGTTGCCTGGACGCGGCGAGCACAGCCTGCACGCCTGGATGACGGTCGCGCTGAAGACCGTCGTCCATCCGGTGATCGCCTACCTGCTGGGACGGGCCTTCGGCATGAGTGGTCCTGAGCTGTACGCGGTCGTGGTACTGGCGGCGCTGCCTGCCGCGCAGAACGTCTACGTCATCGCGACCCGCTATCGAGAGAGCGAACTGCTCGCCCGCGATGCGGTGTTCTGGTCGACGTTCGGGTCCATCGGCAGCCTCCTCGTGATCGCGGCGTTGCTCGGGTAGGGAGGCCCGAAACGCCACGCTGTCGAAGGCGAGCGGGCGAGGCCGCCTGGAATGTAAGCTCGCCTGTGTGGATTCCCAGGGCTACATCATCACGATCGAACCCGACGAGTGCCGCCGACTGCTCGCTGAAGCCGTCGTGGGGCGTGTGTCGTGGGTCTCGCAGACCCGGGGTATCCAGGTGCTGCCCGTGAACTACGAGATTCAGGACGACCGCGTGCTGTTCCACGTCTCGTCCCATTCGGTGCTCGCCGAGTTGGCGACGCCGACCGAGGTGGCCTTCGAGGTGGATGATCTCGACGCCATGACCGCGACCGGGTGGAGTGTGCTCGGCCAGGGCCGCAGCCGGGTTTGCGAGGGCGCCGCCTCCGGGACGTCGCCGTGGGCGCCCGGCGACCGTGAGACGGCCATCGCCATCGACCTGCGCGGACTGTCCGGACGGTCGGTCTCGCGCGAAGACTGAGGGCCGCCGGCGGGGGAGGCCAGGCCGTGGGCGGGAAGCCCCTGGACGCCGCCGGTAGAGTGGGCGGGCCATGAATGACCTGCCCGCGATCACGTTGGATGACGCCCTGCCCATCTCGGCGGCGGCCGACGAGATCTGCGCGCTTCTGGGCGAGCATCAGGTGATCGTGGTCGCCGGCGAGACGGGGTCGGGCAAGACCACGCAGTTGCCGAAGATCGCGCTCATGGCCGGCCGTCGGCGCATCGCCCACACTCAGCCGCGCCGCATCGCCGCCCGGTCGGTTGCCACCCGGATCGCCTCCGAGTTGGGCGTCGAGCTCGGCTCGACGGTCGGCTACCAGGTGCGCTTCACCCGCAAGACCAGTCGGCAGACGTCCATCAAGCTGATGACCGACGGCATCCTGCTCGCCGAGATCGGGCACGACCGCGACCTGCGCGGCTACGACACGATCATCGTCGACGAGGCCCACGAGCGATCCCTCAACATCGACTTCCTGCTCGGCTACCTCAGACAACTGCTGCCGCGGCGTCCGGACCTCAAGGTGATCATCACCTCCGCGACGATCGACACCGCGCGGTTCAGTGCACACTTCGGCGATGCGCCGATCGTCGAGGTGTCGGGACGTACCTACCCGGTCGAGGTGGTCTACGCGCCGCCCGGCAGCGACGCCGATCTGATCGACAGCATCGCCGGCGCGGTGACCCAGCTGCATGCTCGCGGCGAGGGTGACGTGCTCGTGTTCTGCTCGGGTGAGCGCGACATCCGCGACGCGGCCGACGCGATCAATGCCCTCAAGCTCGCGCGCACCGAGGTACTGCCGCTGTTCGCCCGGTTGTCCGCACCCGAACAGGACCGTGTCTTCGCGCCCCACACCGGGATGCGGGTGGTCCTGGCCACCAACGTCGCGGAAACCTCGCTCACGGTGCCGGGTGTCCGTTCCGTCGTCGACCCCGGCTATGCGCGGATCAGCCGCTATTCGGCGCGCACCAAGGTGCAGCGCCTGCCGATCGAGCCGATCAGCCAGGCCTCCGCCAACCAGCGCGCAGGCCGCTGCGGACGCCTCGGGCCCGGCATCTGCATCCGGCTGTACTCCGAGGAGGACTTCGCCTCGCGCGCCGAGTTCACCGAACCCGAGATTCTGCGGACCAACCTGGCCTCCGTGATTCTGCAGATGGCGGACGCCCGCCTCGGCCCGATCGAGGACTTCCCGTTCGTCGAACCCCCGGATCGCAGCCAGGTGCGCGACGGACTACGGCTGCTGCGCGAACTCGGCGCCCTGGAGGACGACAGGCGACCGGGCGAACCCGCCGTCGACGCGGCCACGCCTGGGCGGAGCGGCCAGCGCCTCACCGACACCGGACGCCTGCTCGCCCGCCTGCCCGTCGACCCGCGCCTGGGCCGCATGCTCGTCGAGGCGGGACGCCGCGGCGTCACCTGGGACGTCCTGCCCATCGTCGCGGCGCTCGCCATCCCCGACGTGCGCGAACGGCCCCTGGAACGGAGGGCCGAGGCGGACGGGCTGCACCGCCGGTTCTGGTCGACCGACGGCGTCCAGTCGGACGAGTCGGACGCGTCGGGCGCCGGCGAACGCGACCCGTCCGACATCGCCGCGCTGTGGCGGCTGTGGGACTATCTGCGCCGCCGGCGTGCCGAGCTGTCCGGCAACGCCTTTCGCCGGATGTGCCGCGACGAGTACCTCAACTTCCTGCGCATCCGGGAGTGGCAGGATCTGGTGTCGCAGCTTCGGGAGGTGATCGGCGAACTCGACCTCGACACCACCCAGGCCGCAGACCCGGACCGGCGGCGTGCCCGCGCACACGAGCCTCGTCCCGTGTCCGGGTACGCCCCGGACTGGGCCGCGCTGCACACGTCGGTGCTGTCGGGGCTGCTCAGCCACGTCGGCCTGATCGACGCCCGCTCGCTCGCGCCGGCGCAGCCCGCCCGCAAGGGCCGACGTCCGATCGCCGAGTACCTGGGCGCGCGTGGTGTCCGGTTCGCGATTCAGCCCGGCAGCGCCGCCGCCAAGGCGAGCCCGCCGCTGGTGATGGCGGTCGAGCTCGTCGAGACCACCCGGTTGTGGGCGCGGATGGTGGCCCCGGTCGACGCCGACTGGGTCGAACAGGTGGCCGGACACCTGCTCACCCGCAGCTACTCCGAGCCGCGCTGGTCGGCGCGCGCGGGCCAGTGCGTCGCCACCGAGAAGGTCAGCCTGCTCGGTGTGCCCATCGTCGCCGACCGTCAGGTGAGCTACCAGCGCATCGACCCCGTGCACGCCCACGAGGTGTTCGTGCGTTCGGCGCTCGTCGAGGGCCAGTGGCGCACCCGGCACCACTTCTTCGCTCGCAACGAGCGGGTGCGCGCCGAAGCCGCCGACCTCGAGGAACGCGCCCGCCGGCGCGACATCGTGGCCGACGACGAATCGATCTACGCGTTCTACGACGCGCGCGTGCCCGCCGAGATCACCTCGGTCGCCCACTTCGACCGCTGGTGGCGCGACAAGCGCCGAACCGACGGCGGCTACCTCGATCTCGCCCTCGACGATCTCGTCGGGGAGGTCGGGGCGGTGGACGCCGAGGCGTTCCCCGACACCTGGACCGTCGGACCCGCCGACCTTCCGGTTCACTACGTTTTCGACCCCGGCGCGGGCACCGACGGCGTGAGCATCGACGTCGACGTCACCGTGCTCAACCAGGTGGATGCGGCGGGCTTCACCTGGCAGGTGCCGGGCCTGCGTCACGAGTTGGCGACCGAGTTGATCCGGTCGCTGCCCAAGGCGGTCCGGACGCGATTCGTGCCGGCCCCCGACTGGGCGCGCCGGGCGGTCTCCTGGCTCGAGGACCATCCCGAACAGGCGTCCCGTGCCTTCACCGACGCCTTCGCCGCCGCCCTCACCGCGTTGAGCGGCCAGCACGTTGACCCGGCGGCCTTCCACTCGGGCACGCTGCCGGACCACCTCGGCGTGCGTTACGTGATCACCGACGGGCGCCGCGAACTCGGTGCCGGCAAGGACTTCGAAGAGCTCCGCAAGCAGTTCGCCCCGCGGCTCAATCGGCGGCTCAACGCGGCCGCATCCGACATCGCGCACGCCGGCGCGACCCGCTGGGAGTTCGGTTCACTCCCCGCCACCACGACGATCGACCGCGACCCGGCACCGCTGGTCGGCTATCCCGCCTTGGTCGATCTTGGTGGCAAGGTGGGCGTGCGCGTCGCCAACACGGCGGCGAAGGCGTCCCGCTCGCAGGTGCTCGGGCTGCGCCGCCTCGTCCTGCTCGCCAGCCCCGACCCGACCCGCAGCGTGTTCGCGCGCCTGTCCAACGGAGACAAGATCGCGCTGTCGGCCGGTCCTTACCCCACCCTGAACGCGCTGCTCGCCGACGCGCGGCTGCGGGCGACGGCCGACCTGATCGCCTCGCGCGGCTTCGATCCGGACGCCGTCCGCGACGAGGCCGCCTTCAAGGCGGTGGTGGACGCCGTCCGCCCACAGGCAGCCGACCGGATGCAGACGGTGACGAGGATCGCCGCCACCGCGCTCGCCTGGCACGCCCAGGCGCGCGCCGAGCTGGCGCAGCGTCCGGACGGCGCCTCCAAGGCCGACCTGAGCGCTCAACTCGACAACCTCGTCTTCCCGGGCTTCATCGCCGCCACGCCCGAGCCGCACTTCACCCGGCTCGAGCGCTACCTGCACGCCGCCTGCCTCCGGCTGCGGGGATGGGCCGCCAGCCCGGCGCGCGAGGCGCAGAACCTCGACATCATCGCCGACCTCGAGGACGCCTACGAGGCCGCCCTCGCCGGCTACGAGCTCGGGGAGCTGCCGGAGGGGGCCGTCGCGGTCGGCTGGATGCTGGAGGAACTGCGAGTCAGCCTGTTCGCGCAGTCGCTGGGTACCGCGCAGCCGGTCTCGGCCAAGCGCGTCCGCACGGCACTCGCGGCCCTGTGACGGGCGAGCGCCCGATCGGTAGAGTCTCGCGACGAGGCGGCGCCCGCTCGCTGCGGCAGCGGTCGCCGATCGTGGTACTAGAGTGGCGCGCATGCTTGATCCACGCTCGCTGTACACGGTGCACACGGACGTCTGGGACAGCGTCGCGGACACGCGACCGGTCATGCTGCACCTCCTCGAGGGCTACGTGGACGCCGGCCATCTGTCCAAGCAGCTCGGCGAGCACATCCTCGGTTCGTTGGAGCACGAGGTGCTGGTCACCTTCGACCACGACCAGCTGCACGACTACCGTTCGCGGCGCCCGGCGATGGTGTTCGACACCAACACCTGGACGGCGCTGACCGACTACGAACTGGCGATCCACAAGGTGAGGGACGCCTCGGGTCGCCCTTTCCTGGTGCTCGCCGGCCCTGAGCCGGACCAGCAGTGGAACCGGGCCTGCACCGCGCTCCTCGACATCACCCAGGCTCTCGGCGTGTCGCAGCTGGTGACCGCGCAGGGGGTGCCGATGGGCGTGCCGCATACGCGCCCCGTGCTGGTCACCTCGCACGCCACCGATCCCGCCGTCGCGCCCGACAATCCCGTCTGGATCGATCGCGTCACCGTGCCCGGCAGCTTCTCGGCGATGCTCGAGTTCCGCAGCGGGCAGGCCGGACGCCTCGCGCGCGGCTTCGTCGCCCACGTGCCGCACTACCTCGCCCAGGGCAACTACGTGCCGGGCGCGCTCGCCACGTTGGACCGGATCCGCGATGTCACAGGCCTCGACCTTCCGCCCGGCGACCTGGCGGCGCTCGCCCTGCAGACGCTCGCCCACCTCGAGGAAGAAGTGGATCGCGACGGCGAGTTCGGGCCGCTGGTGACGGCGCTCGAGGAGCAGTACGACGAACTGCAGGCCACCGGACGCCCCAGTGTGCCGTCCGCCGACGAGATCGGTGCGGCCGTGGAGCAATTCCTTGCCGATCGACAGGACGGCGACGACTCCGGGGACGCGCGTGGACCACATCAGTGAGATCCTCGCGCTGCTGGAACTCCGGCGGGCGGGCGACGACACGTTCGTCGGCCATCATCCTGTCACCCTCCAGCAGCGCACCTTCGGCGGACAGGTCATGGCGCAGGCGCTCGCCGCGATGTACCGCACCGTTCCCGCCGAGCGGCTGTGCCATTCGCTGAAGGGCTACTTCCTGCGCCCGGGCGTGACCTCGAGCGAGATCGCCTACACGGTGACCCGGCCGCGCGACGGCGGCTCGTTCACCACCAGGCGTGTCACCGCCTCGCAGGGCGGGCGCGACATCTTCATGATGTCGGCGTCCTTCAAGGAGCCCGAGGACGGCCGGGAGCATGCGGCTCTGCCCAGCAAGCCGCCCACGCGGCCCGAGGACTGCCTTCCGCTCACCGCGCATCTGCGGACGATGTCGCCGGCCGCCGCCGACATGTGGGAGCGCGAGTGGTCGGCCATCGACACCCGGTTCGTCGGGTTCTCCAACCGCGAGACCTCCGAGGGCCCGCGCATGCAGGTGTGGCTGCGCAGCGTGGGGGACGTGCCGGACGACCCCCGCGTCCACCAGATGGTGCTCGCCTACGCGTCCGACCTGACGCTGCTCGTGGTGAGCACGCTCGCGCACCCGCAGATGTTCGGCTCGCCGCACTTGCAGCTGGCGACGATCGACCACTCGATGTGGTTCCACCGGCCGATCCGAGTCGACGACTGGGTGCTGTACGACCAGTCCTCGCCCAACGCCGCCAACGCCCTCGGCCTGTCCTTCGGGTCGCTGTACGACGCGCACGGCGTACTGGGCGCGCACGCGGTCCAGGAGGGCCTCATTCGCCTCGGCGACGGACGCGAACGCCGCGGCCTGGTCTGATCCCGTCTCGCCCCATCGGTGCCGGGAACCGCCGCCGTCCGCACACACGGAGGACGCCGCACCGGTGGTGCGGCGTCCTCGTTGGCGGGGTGCCGTCGTGCGGGTGTGCCGGCGGGGGACCGGCGGTGGGGTGTCGGGGTGGTGGGATGTGCCCGGGCGCCGAACGCCGGCCGTCAGGCGGCCAGCGTGGTGGTGCGGAGCTTCACGAGCGCCTGACGCTCGATTTGACGGACGCGCTCGGCCGTGATGCCCCACACGCTCGCGATATCGGCCAGCTTGGCCTGACGCCCGTCGACCAGCCCGTAGCGGCGGCGCACCACGTCGGCGGAGCGCTCGTCGAGGCTGGCGAGCAGGGAATCGAGCCGGCCGCGTTCTTCGGCGTCCAGCACGACCTCGTCCGGACCTGGCGCGGTGTCGCGGGCGAGCAGATCGCCCAGCGCCGTGTCGCCGTCCTCTTCGACCGGGGCGTCGAGCGAGACGTGCTCGCGGGCGAGGCGGATCAGGTCGATCACGCGCTGCTCGTCGAGGCCGAGTTCGTCGGCGATCTCGATCACCTCGGGCTCCCGGCCCAGCCGACGCTCCAGGTTGCGGCGCGTCGCCGACACCTGGTTGATCTGCTCGGCGACGTGCACCGGAAGCCGGACGATGCGTCCCTGCTGCGCGATGCCACGGCTGATGGACTGGCGCACCCACCACGTCGCATAGGTGGAGAACTTGAAGCCCTTCATGTAGTCGAACTTCTCGACGGCGCGGATCAGGCCCGTGTTGCCCTCCTGGACCAGGTCGAGCAGCGGCATCTGAGAGCGTCCGTACTTGCGGGCGACCGACACGACCAGGCGCAGGTTCGCGGTCACGAAGCGTTTCAGCGCGGCACGGCCCTGCTCGGCGATGAGCTGCAACTCCTCGTCGGTGGCCTTGATGCGTTTGCGTCCGCCGCGGTCGGCGGCGGTCAAGGCGCCGTCGAGGATCGCCTCGGCGTACAAGCCGGCCTCGATCTCGCGTGCGAGCTTCACTTCTTCCTCGGCGGTGAGCAGCGGCGTCTTGGCGATGCCGTCGAGGTAGAGCCCCACGGAGTCCTTGCCATCGATGCCCTCGGTGGAGCGGGTGCGGTGGGAGGTCGAAATCATGCGTCGTCCTTTCGGTCTGCGACCAGTACAACGCGCATCGCCGCCGTTTTGTTCGGGAGAGGCACCCATCGGGCCCTGAGGCCTACCCGGGGAGCCAAAATGAGACCGTAGTCGTACGCGCGCGACCGCGTGCAGGACGAGGCGAGCGTCAGCGGTGCGCCGTGGGGCGTCCGCCGTCGCTCAACCGAGTTGATCGATCAGCCAGGCGAGCTCGAAGGCGCGTTCCCTCCACGCCTGATAGCGGCCCGACACGCCGCCGTGACCGGCGACCATCTCGGTCTTGAGCAGCAAGGGACGCCGCTCGTCGTTCGTGGCCAGATCGCGCAGGCGGGCCATCCACTTCGCCGGCTCCGTCACCTCGACCCGCGTGTCGTTCAGGCCTGTGGTGATGAGGAGCGCCGGGTACTCGATGGCGGCGACGTTCTCGTACGGCGAGTACGACTTCATGCAGGCGTAGACCTCGGCGTCGGTCGCCGGGTTGCCCCATTCCTCCCACTCCGACACCGTGAGTGGCAGGTCGGGGTTGAGGATGGTGGTGACCGGGTCCACGAACGGGACGGCGGCATGCACGGCCCGGAAGACTTCCGGTGCCAGGTTCATGGCCGCCCCCATGAGCAGGCCCCCGGCCGATCCGCCCTCGGCGCCGAGCTTGTCGGGCGCGACGTATCCCTGGTCGACGAGCAGGCGTGCGCACGCGACGAAGTCGGAGAACGTGTTCGGCTTGGCGAGTTCCTTGCCGGCCTCGTACCAGCCACGCCCCAGCTCGCCGCCGCCGCGGACGTGCGCGATGGCGAACACAAAGCCTCGGTCCAGCAGCGAGAGCCGGCTCATCGCGAAGTACGCCATGATCGGGATCTCATAAGAGCCGTAGCCGTAGAGCAATCCCGGCGCCGTACCGTCCACCGGGACGTCGCGGTGACGGACCAGCGAGATCGGCACCCGGGTGCCGTCCTCGGCACTCGCCCACCGCCGTTCGCTCACGTAGGCGGTCGGGTCGTAGGCGCCGCGGACGGGGTGATCCAGCACCGGCGTCTGCTTGAGCAGGCGGCGTTCGCCGGTGTCGAGGCGGTACTCCCACACCGAGGGCGGGCTGGCCAGCGACTCGTAGCCGAACCGGATCCGGTCGGTGTCGAAGTCGGGCGATTCCTCGGCGCCCACGTCGTAGAGCGCCTCGTCGAAGGCCAGGTCGACGCGTTCGCCGAGTTCACCGGACGCCGCCCGGGGCAGGATGGCGATCCCGGCCAGGGCGTTCGTGCGGTGTTCGAGCACGAGCGCCGACTGGTAGACCGACACGCCGGTGAGTCGCGTGTCGCTGCGCTCGGGGATCACCAGCTCCCAGTTCTCGATGCCGGACGCCTCCAGCGGGGCCCGGCTCAGCGCGAACTGCGGGGCGTCGTCGTTGTGGAGGATCCACAGGCCCTCCGGGGCGACCTCGACCGCGTACTCCAGGCCCTGGCGGCGCGGCTGGACGCAGTGCAGCCGGCCGGTCGGGTCGTCGGCGCGCAGCAGGTGGGTCTCGGTCGTCTTCTTGGAGCCGAGCTCGATCAGCACCCAGGCGTGATCGCGGGAGGTGTCGACGCCCATCCAGAACCGGTCGTCGGGCTCTTCGTAGATCAGGGCGTCCGGCTCACCGCCGAGGTGGTGACGCCAGGCCTGGTGGGGGCGCCAGGCGGCGTCCACCCGCACGTAGACGACCGAGTCGTCGCCGGCCCACGCGCCACCGGCGCCGACGCCTTCGATAGGGCCGTCGATCGTCGTGGACGTGGCCAGGTCGATCACGTAGAGGTCGTAGCGCTCGTTGCCCGACGTGTCGAGGGAATAGGCGAGGCGGCGTCCGTCGGGGGAGACCTGCGCCCAGCCGAGCTGGAAGAACTCGTGGCCCTGGGCGAGCGCGTTGATGTCGAGGACGACCTGTTCGTCGGCGGGCACCACCGTCACGTCCGGGATCTCGTCGCGGGAGACGGCGGGCAGCCGGCAGGAGCGTCCGTACTCGTCGCCCTCCGTCGTGCGGCTGTAATACCAGTAGTGACGGCCGTCGGTGTGCGTGACGTGGGTCGGCACCGAGAGGTCGGTCTGCTTGGTGCGCGCCAAGAGATCCCCGAAGAGTTCCTCGACCAGCGGCGCGAGGTGGGCGGTCTGCGCCTGCGTCCAGCGGTTCTCGTTCTCGAGGTAGGCCAGCAGCGCCGGATCGGTCTTGTCGGCCATCCAGTGGTAGGGATCCTCCACCACGTCGCCGTGCACTTCGCGGCGGAACGGGCGGGTAGGCGCATCGGGCGCGGTGAGCGGGGCATCGGGCACGGCCGCCAGCGTAGCGGCTCGTCCGGGTGGGGCATTTGGGTACGCGCGTGCGGCGTGTCACAATGGCCGATGCGCGCCCCGTTGACAAGTCCCGGCTGGAGCGCGCCCAGAACTGGTCCAACCGATGAGAGGTCCCCGGTGACTCAAAGTTCCAGCGCTGCCGCGTCCGACGCCACGCCCGCGGCCAGCACGCCGCGAAGCCGCGCACGCAAGGCGCCCGTGAGACCTGTCTCCGCGACGCCGAGCCCCGGCGAGGCAGCGACCGCCGACGCCACCGCGCCCGCTCGCCCCCAGCGCACCCGCACCACCAGGCAGGCCTCCGCCAAGGCGTCCGGAGACACGAAGGCTCCCGCACGGACACGCGGCGCGAAGGCGTCCGCGAAGCCCGCCGCTGGCGAGGCGGCAGCCCAGGGCGCGGCGACGGCCACCGTCGCCGAGGTGCTGAGCCCCGAGAACCTGAAGGCCGTGAAGTTCGAACGCGACGGGAACGATGTCGTGCTCACCGTGGGCGGCAAGAAGCGGTCGCTGGACGATGTGGACGAGGGCTCCTTCGACCAGACCGAGGTCGCCAAAGAAGAGAAGCAGCTCACGGAGGACCAGGGATTCTCACTCTCCGACACCGATGACGCCGACGAGCCCGAGCAGCAGGTGATGGCCGCGGGCGCCACCGCCGACCCGGTCAAGGACTACCTCAAGCAGATCGGCAAGGTCGCCCTGCTGAACGCCGAGCAGGAGGTCACGCTCGCCAAGCGCATCGAGGCCGGCCTGTTCGCCGACGAGTCCCTGATCGAGACCCGGGTGATCACGGGCGACATCGTCGACTACGAGTGGATCACCGAGGACGGGCGCCGCGCCAAGAACCACCTTCTGGAGGCGAACCTGCGTCTGGTGGTGTCGCTGGCGAAGCGCTACACCGGCCGCGGCATGCTGTTCCTCGACCTGATTCAGGAAGGCAATCTCGGTCTGATCCGCGCGGTCGAGAAGTTCGACTACACCAAGGGCTACAAGTTCTCCACCTACGCGACCTGGTGGATCAAGCAGGCGATCACCCGCGCCATGGCCGATCAGGCCCGCACCATCCGCATCCCGGTGCACATGGTCGAGGTCATCAACAAGCTGGCCCGCGTCCAGCGACAGATGCTGCAGGACCTCGGACGCGAACCCACTCCGGAGGAACTGGCCAAAGAGCTCGACATGACCCCCGAGAAGGTCGTGGAGGTGCAGAAGTACGGTCGCGAGCCCATCTCCTTGCACACGCCGCTGGGTGAGGACGGCGATTCGGAGTTCGGCGATCTCATCGAGGACTCCGAGGCGGTCGTCCCGGCCGAGGCCGTCAACTTCACCCTGCTCCAGGAACAGTTGCACGACGTCCTCGACACGCTGTCCGAGCGCGAGGCCGGCGTGGTCAGCATGCGGTTCGGCCTCACCGACGGCCAGCCGAAGACGCTCGACGAGATCGGCAAGGTCTACGGCGTCACCCGTGAGCGGATCCGTCAGATCGAGTCGAAGACGATGAGCAAGCTGCGCCACCCGTCGCGCTCGCAGGTGCTGCGCGATTACCTCGACTAGGCCGCCAGGCCATAGGGCCCGGCCGGTCATCCGGCGGGGCCCTTTGCGTGCGGAGGGCGGTTCCCGGTCCGGTGAGTCTCGGCCACGGGACGGCCATCGCGGGCGCGGGCGCCGGCGCCCTCTAAGGTGGTCCGCATGTGCGCCGCCGGTGTGACCGAGTCCGGAGCGCTCGACGCGTATCGGGCACGGCTGTCAGGGACGGCCATCGATGAGCTGGTGACCCAGAACGGGCTGAGGGCCGATCAGGCCGCACTGGCGGCGGCGATCGGCGCGATGGACGTCGCGGGGTTGCGGGCGGCCAGCGCCGAGACCCGGCAGTTCGCGGACGATGAGGGCATCACCTACGGTGCGCCGGAGTCCGGACGACGCTGGGCGATCGATCCGATCCCGGTGATCATCGGCACCGCCGAGTGGTCGGCGCTGGAGTCCGGGCTTCGACAGCGGGCGGTGCTGCTGGATCTCGTCCTGAAAGACATCTACGGCGACCGACGGCTGATCAAGGAGCGCCTGCTGCCGCCGGAGGTGATCCTCGCCCACGATGGCTTCATCCGGCAGGCGGACCGGATCGCCCCCTCGGGACGCCGCCACCTCATCGTGGCCGCCACGGATCTTGGACGCGACGCCACCGGCGCGTGGCGGGTGCTCTCCGACCGCACCCAGGCGCCCTCGGGCCCCGGCTACGCCGTCGTGACCCGTCGGGTGATCTCCCGCGTGATGGCGGGTCTGCACCGCACGACGAGCCTGGCGCGCCACCGCGGCTTCCTTCAGGCCATGGCGGGTGCGCTGCAGGACGCCTCGCCCACGGGGACCGAGCCGCCACGGGTCGTGCTGCTCAGCCCCGGCGCGGGCAGCGAAACGGCCTTCGAGCAGTCCTACCTCGCCACCCTGCTCGGCTTCCCGCTGGTGGAGGCCGACGACCTTGTCATGCACGGTGGCATGGTCTGGCTGCGCAGCGGCCGCCGACTGGAGCGTGTCGACGTGATCCTGCGCCGGGTCGACGCATGGTTCGCCGATCCGCTGGAACTGCGCGGCGACTCCCAGCTCGGATTGCCCGGCCTGATCGAGGTCACCCGCCGCGGTCAGGTCGGCGTCGTCAACACCGTGGGGGCCGCCGTCCTGGAGAACCCCGGTCTCCTTCCCTTCCTCGGCGATGCTGCCCGGGTCCTCCTCGGCGAGGATCTGGTGCTCACCTCGCCGCAGACCTGGTGGTGCGGCGACTCCGGCGCCCGCAGCCATGTGTTGACTCATCTGAAGCACCTGGCGATCAAACCGCTCTCGCGTTCGCATGCGGCCACCCGCTACGGCTGGTTGCTCAGCGAAGCGGAACGCGCCGACCTCGCGGCGCGGATCGCCGCCGAGCCTTGGGCGTGGTGCGGTCAGGAGGCGCTGCCCCTGTCGACGGCGCCGGTGGTGACCCGCTCGGGCCTCGAACCGCGCCGTTTCGTCCTGCGCACGTTCGGCGTGGCGCACGAGAACGACTACCTCTTCCTGCCCGGCGGGCTGGGCCGGGTGGCCGCGAGTACCGATGAATACACGGTGGCGAACTACCGTGGCGCTCTCGCCAAGGACGTGTGGGTGCTCTCGACCGGAGCGGACGACGCACCGGGCGGGCCCGGCGGCCAGAGACGGCTCAGCGCTCCGCCGATCCCCCGGGCGACCGGTCTGGCGCCGCGCGTCGCCGACAACCTTTACTGGGTGGGTCGGTACGCGGAACGTGCCGAGGGCACCGCCCGCCTCCTCAAGGTCGCCGACGACTTCGCCGAAGACCACAGCAGCCGCTCGGGGACGCCCGGTGCGGCGGCGATGCAGGTGCTGCTGCGGACCGTGGGCGCCGTCACCTTCAGCGGTGCGCCGCGCGCCGACGAATCGCCCGTCGGCTACCTCCGTGGACGGGTGCTCGACGCAGACCGTCCCGGTACCGTGCGGTGGTGCGCCCAACGTCTCGTCGAGGCGGCCCAGCACGTCCGCGACCTGCTCAGCGTGGACACCTGGTCGGTGCTGGGGCGCCTGCATCAGACCCTCGAAGAGATCCCCGACGACGACGATCAGCTGCAGCCTCTGCTCGCCGACGTGCTCGAATCGCTCCTTGCCCTGGCCGGGATCATGGCCCACAGCATGGTGCGCGACGAGGCGTGGGCGTTCATCGACGTCGGTGGCCGGATGGAGCGTGCCCAGCTCACGGTGGCGTTCCTGCGCAGCGCGCTGGGAGTGGCTCAGGACCGCGTCACCGGTGAGCTGGTGGTCGAAGGCGTGCTCAGGGCGGGGGAGTCGATCATCACCCACCGGCGGCGTGCCGCCGCGGGCACCGGCCCGTCCGATCCCGTGGAGTCTGCGATCGACCTGCTGCTGCTCGACCGGGCCAACCCCCGTTCGGTCATCAACCAGGCGGTGACGCTGGCGAGCGACCTGCGCCTGCTCGGTGACGAGGCGTCCGCCGCTCGTGCGTGGGGTGTGGTGGCGCGACTGGACGCGGTGGACATCGCCGTGCTCCCCTTCGACCCGATCGCGCTCGCTGCCCTGCTCGACTCGCTCCAGGACGAGTTGCGCAGGCTCTCCGACGAACTGACCACGCGGCACTTCTTCCGCCAGGCGCCGCGCCGCACGCTGCGCAGCGACTGGTCCACACCCTGGCAGGTGACCTGATGACGACCTCCTCCTACCAGCCGGGCGCCGCCGCTCCCGACCACTACGCGCCGCGCCGCTACCGCGTCCGGCACGCGACGATCTACACCTACGACGGAGAGGTGCAGGCCTGCTACGAACGGGGCTTTCTGCGCCCGCTCGAGACCTTCTCGCAACGAGTCGTCAGCCATGAACTGCACATTGAACCCGAACCCGAGGTGGTCAGCGAGCACGTCGACTACTTCGGCAACCACAGCGCCTATCTCGAGATCCGCTCGCCGCACCGGCAACTCGTGGTGAGCAAGACCTCGGTTCTCGATGTGGAGTGGCCGCGCCCCGACGTGGAGGCGCTCAACGCCCACACCGTCGCCGAGGCCGCGGCGAGGGTCGCCCAGGAAGCGGATCCGCTGGTGCGGGCCGAATATCTGCTGCCGTCCGACCTCGTCGAACTCGGAGCGGAGGTGACCGCGTATGCGCTCACGATCCTGCGGGCGGACCGCCCCCTGGGCGAGGCGTTGCAGGCGCTGTACGGCACCATCTACCGCGATTTCGTCTACAAGCTCGGATCCACCTCGGTGCGCACCACCTTGCCTGAGCTGCTGGCGCTGCGCCGCGGCGTGTGCCAGGACTTCGCCCATCTGGCCGTCGGCTGCCTGCGCAGCGTCGGCCTACCCGCCCGTTACGTGAGCGGATACGTCGAGACGGCGCCTCCCGCCGGACAGCCGCGGCTGGAGGGAGCGGACGCCTCGCACGCATGGGCGTCCGTGCTGGTGCCGGGTGGCAGCTGGATCGATCTCGATCCCACCAACGACCACTTCGCCGATTCCCGATACATCGTGACCGCCTGGGGTCGTGACTTCCGCGACGTCTCGCCGCTGAAGGGCGTCGTGCACACGGAGGCGTCCTGCTCCAGCCTCGAGGTGAAGGTCGACGTGTTTCGCGTCAACCCCGACGGCAGCCTGTCCTAGGAGCCTGCGCCACCTCATCCGTGCCGCGCGCTCACGCCCCCGGGGTATCGCTCACGCCCCCGGGGTATCGCTCACGCCCCCGGGGTGTCGCTCACGCCCCCGGGGTGTAGCGACGCAGGTCCATGGTGCACGGATACTCCGTGCCCATCGGGCTGAAGATCGACTCCGCGGCCGGCCAGCCCGCCATGTCCACCGGCCCGGGGGTGTGGCCGTGCACCTCGAAGCGGGCGGCGCGGCGGGACTCCGCCTCGACCGCGTTCACCGGGAACGTGTCGTAGTTGCGACCGCCGGGGTGTGCCACGTGGTAGGTGAAGCCGCCCAGGGCACGCCCGTTCCACGTGTCCACCAGGTCGAACGTCAGCGGCGAATGGACGCCCATCGTCGGGTGCAGCGCCGACCACGGCGCCCAGGCCCGGTAGCGGACGCCGCCCACGAACATGCCGACCGCGGCCGGGGACTCCGACGAGCCCAGCGCGCTGCCCCATCCGCCCTGTTCCATCGCGGTCATGGGAATCGGCACGCCGTTGCAGGTGAGCACGTGGCGACCTTCGACGAGCCCGGACGCCGCCACCTGGACCCGCTCGACCGACGAGTCGACGTAGCGGGCGGTGCCCCCGGCGGTCTGCTCCTCGCCGAGCACGTGCCACGGCTCGATCGCCTGACGCAGTTCCACGTGGACGCCGCCGATCTGGGTCTGGCCCAGCCGCGGGAACCGGAACTCCAGGAACGGGTCGAGCCAGGCCTCGTCGAAGCGGGCGTCGCCGGCCTCCGGGCGTCCGGACAGCCACTCGTTGACGTCGGCGACGACCTCGCCCAGGTCGGCGGCCGCGAACGCCGGCAGCAGAAACCGGTCGTGCAGACGCGAGCCCCAGCGCACGAGGCGTCCGCGGTAGGGATCGTCCCAGAACCGCGCGACCAGGCTGCGCACCAGCAGGGCCTGCACCAGCGCCATCCGCGGGTGCGGAGGCATCTCGAAGCCGCGCAGCTCCAGCAGGCCGAGGCGTCCGCGCTGGGAATCGGGCGAGTACAGCTTGTCGATGCAGAACTCCGCGCGGTGGGTGTTGCCGGTGAGGTCGGTCAGCAGGTGCCGCAGCAGCCGGTCGGTCTGCCAGGGCAGCGCCGTCCCGCCCGCCTCTTTCGTGTGGTCCGTCGCCTCGGCGGTGACCCGGGCGAGTTCGGCGAAGGCGATCTCGAGCTCGTACAGCGTTTCGTGGCGTCCCTCGTCGACCCGCGGGGCCTGGGACGTCGGACCGATGAACCTCCCCGAGAAGACGTAGGACAGCGAAGGGTGATGCTGCCAGTAGGTGATCAGCGAGCGCAGCAGGTCGGGACGGCGCAGCAGCGGTGAGTCGGTCGGCGTCGCGCCGCCGAGCGTGAAGTGATTGCCGCCACCGGTGCCGGTGTGGGTGCCGTCGACGTCGAACTTCTCGGTGGCGAGCCTGGTCTGACGGGCATCGGCGTACAGGCTCAGGGTCAGGTCCCGCTGCTCGGCCCAGGTGCTGGTCGGCTGCGTGTTGACCTCGATCACGCCCGGGTCGGGAGTGACCGACAGGGTCTTGACCCGCAAGTCGAAGGGCAGCGGATAGCCTTCCAGCGACACCGGAAGCCCCACCTGTGCGGCGGCGGACTCGATCACCGCGAGCAGTTCCAGACCGTCCTCCAGCCTCTCCAGGGGCGGCAGGAAGAGGTAGAGGTGGCCGTCGCGCTCCTCGACGCACAGGGCGCTGCGCGGGGAGTCGGCGATGTCCCGCACCACCGCATCAGGAGTGTCCCCGACAGCGATCGGCGGGAACGGGCCGGCCATCTCCATCGGGGAGCGCTCGGGCTCGAACGGCGGCTCGTCCCAGCTCAGCGACGACAGCGGCAGCCTCAAGCCCAGCGGCGAGGTGCCGGGGGTGAGGAACAGATGCCGGCGCCGTGGGCGCCACTGGGCGGTGCCCCAGCGGCCCTCCTGGACGAGGCGGAACAGTGGCACCACCCAGCCCCGCGGCTCGCCGCGCCGGGCGTCGTAGGCCGCCACGGCGTCCGCGCGCCACTGCGGGTCGGCGAGCGCCTCATCGCCGGGATCGACGTCGGTGCCGGGACGGTGATCGCCCGGGGGGCGCTGAGCCTCGGCCAGCAAGTCGTGGAACGCGTCCTCGAAGGCCGGCATGACATGCGTGGCAGGAACCCCCAGCCCCGCTGCGATGCGCCACGCCAGCTCCCGCACGGCGCCGCGCGCCTTGGGCGAGGCTGACGCGACGGCGGGGGAGCCCCACGGGTTGGCCAGGAGCGCCGCGTCCTTCCAGATGGGGACGCCGTCGGTGCGCCAGGTGATGGCGATGTTCCAGCGAGGCAGGTCCTCGCCCGGGTACCACTTGCCCTGGCCATGGTGGATCACCCCGCCGGGCGCCCAGCGCTGGGCCAGGCGCTCGGCGAGCTGCTGGGCGAGGCGGCGCTTCTCGGGGCCGTCCGCGGCGCTCTGCCACTGCGGCGTCGAGGTGTCCTCAGCGGAAACGAAGGTGGGTTCGCCGCCCATGGTGAGGCGGACGTCGCCGGCGTCCAGAATCGTCTCGATGCGGCCCCCCAGGTCGTCGGCGGCCGCCCACTGGTCGTCGGTGTAGGGCTTGGTCACCCGCGGATCCTCGTGCACGCGCCGCACCGTGTTCGAGAACGCCATCGAGACCTCGACGGGTGCGGTGGAGCCGGTGATCGGCGCCGCGGACGACGGGTGCGGCGTCGCCGACAACGGGATATGGCCTTCCCCGGCGAACAGTCCCGACGTCGGGTCGAGGCCGACCCAGCCGGCACCGGGAATGAACACCTCCGTCCACGCGTGCAGGTCGGTGAAGTCCGCGGCGGGCCCCGACGGTCCGTCGAGCGCGGCGATGTCGGCGGTGAGCTGAACGAGGTACCCGGAGACGAACCGGGCCGCCAGTCCGG
This sequence comes from Propionibacteriaceae bacterium, assembly GCA_032229785.1. Lineage (GTDB taxonomy): Bacteria > Actinomycetota > Actinomycetes > Propionibacteriales > Propionibacteriaceae > Propioniciclava. The sequence goes on along the minus strand of JAVTWJ010000040.1, from coordinate 88,403 downwards.
CCTGGCGAAGGATCGACACCAGCAGCCAGGCCGAGTCCCGGCAGGATCCGAGCGCGTGCGCCAGCGTCGTGTCGGGAGTCTGCACGCCCGGCTGCATCCGCACCGTGTAGGCGATGTCGTGCTGCAACCGGGTGTTGACGCCCACCAGAAAGTCCACGATCCGCGGCGGCTCGGCACCATCGAGGACGTCGGTGATGTTCCGGCTCACCCAGTCGCGGGCCAGCGGGCCCGGCCCCTGGTCCACGCCATCCTCGTCGATCGGACGCAGGTAGGGCTCGAGATCGGCGCGCAGCTCGGGGGGGTAGGTGAACGGGAAACGCTCGGCGTACTCCTCCACGAAGAAGTCGAACGGGTTGACCACGGTCATGTCGGCGACGACATCGACCGTGATGGCGAGTTCCTTCACCGGCTCGGGGAACACCAGGCGGGCGAGGTAGTTCCCGAACGGGTCCTGCTGCCAGTTGATGAAGTGATGCGAGGGCGACACCGTCAGCGAGTAGGCGGTGATCGGCGTCCGCGAATGGGGCGCTGGTCGTAGCCGCACCGTGTGCGGGAACACCTGCACGGGATGGTCGAAGGTGTACGTCGTGCTGTGTTCGAGAGCTACCCGGATAGTCACGTCGAGAATCTAGGGCACAATCCCGTCGGCGGGGCGTCCGGCCCACGGGCGTAACGCGATCGTCGCACGGGGCGCGCAGGTCGGGCGTTCAGTCACGCGGGCACCCGGGTGGGGCGGACGCCTGAGGCGCGAGTCCTACACGAACGGATTGCGCGCGGCCAGGGAGGTGTCCTCCGGCGGCCACGGCGCGCTCAGGTCTTCATCGGCCCACACCGTCAGCCGCCGCAACCAGGGCGCACCGAAGGTGGTCACCATGGCCACGTCGGCGGCGTCCCGGCCGTGGCTGATCGGAATGTGGCCCTTGCGCCTGGCGGCGTGGCGGGGATCGAACGTCCACCAGCGATCGCCGGCGAACACCTCCACCCAGGCGTGGAAGTCCATGGGCGTCGGCAAGACGGGCACGTCGAGATCGGGCAGGTAGCCGCAGACGTAGCGCGCCGGGATGTTGAGGGCGCGGCAGAAGCTGATCATCAGGTGCGCGAAGTCGCGGCATACGCCGTAGCCGGCCTCCAGCGAGTCGGCGGCCGTCCACCACGAACCGGTGCTCCCCGTGCGGTACTCGACGTTCGCGAACACGTAATGCTCGATGCTCTCGACCGTGGACAGGGTGTGTTCGGCGGCGCCGAACAGCTCCCACGCGCGGGCGCCCATCATGTCCGACTGGCAGTAGCGGCTCGGGAGCGTGTACACGAGGGTGTCGTCGGGCAGATCCTGTGGCGCATGGACGGCGAGCGCCAGGTCGCGCTCGTCCACCTCGTCGGGCACGTCCGCCACCGCGTAGTACGACACGAGCGACTCGCCGGCGGGGAGCATCATCCGCCACACCTCGTTGCCGTGCAGGTCGACGGTCGTGTGCCGATCGAGCGCGGGGTCGCTGGTCCACCGTTCGGTCACGATCGCCGCGCCGCTCGGGCGCACGATGAAGCTCGCGGAGGTCGGCGCCTGCGCGATGTGATTGAATTCGCAGCCGATCCGCAGCCGCCGCGCACGTGTCTGTGAAGAGTCCATGTCCCGCCTCATCTGATCGAGAGCCGAACCTCGCCCGACGCGGGCGTGCGGTCAGCCGTCCTCCTTGGTCCTGATGCCAGGTGCGGCATCCCCTCGACGGGGATGCCGCACCTGGCCTGTTCGCGGGACGTCCTCAGCTCAGCCTGGTCGTCTCGTCTTGGATGTTCAGGGCGACCTGCTTCAGCCTGTCGGAGTGTGCGCGCGCGTGGTGGGCGCAGAAGAGAAGCTCGCCGCCGCCCGGCAACGTGGCTCGCACGTAGGCCTGGGCGCCGCAGCGGTCGCAGCGGTCCGAGGCGTTGAGGGCCTCCATCACTGATGTGCTCATGGCCGTTCCTTTCTCGGTGGTCGGCTAGGGCATCGATCCCAACGACGGGAGCCGCAGCTTTGTTCCCGTGCCCACGACCGTACCCGACGCCGGCCACGGTTCGTGGGATCCCACGAACCAAGACCCGAGCGGGCCCGTCTCCTGCGCATTCGCCGCGTCCGAGGCACTCAGGCGAGTGGGCAGGCAACGTCGGCGGCCGCCGGTAGTCTGCTTAGGTGACCACGACCCAGAAGCCCACGCCCGACAGCCGCGGCTACGAGGCGCGCCACCTGCTCGTCCTGGAGGGTCTGGAGGCCGTCCGCAAGCGCCCGGCCATGTACATCGGCTCGACCGACACCCGTGGTCTCATGCACTGCATGTGGGAGATCCTCGACAACGCGGTCGACGAGGCCCTGGCCGGTCACGGCAAGCGCATCGACGTGGTGCTGCACGCGGACGGTTCGGTCCAGGTCGACGACCAGGCGCGCGGCATGCCCGTCGACATCGAGCCCCGCACCGGACTCACCGGCGTCGAGGTGATCTTCACCAAGCTTCACGCAGGCGGAAAGTTCGGCGGCGGATCCTACGCCGCGACCGGCGGCCTGCACGGCGTGGGCGCGTCGGTGGTGAACGCGCTGAGCTCGCGCCTCGACGTCGAGGTCGACCGTCACGGCGCGACCTGGGCGATGTCGTTCCGTCGCGGCGTCCCCGGTGTGTTCGACGGGCCAGGACCCGAGGCCTCCTTCACGCCCGACAACACGCTGCGCAAGATCGGCAGGGTCGCCCGCGCCAAGACGGGCACTCGGGTGCGTTATTGGACCGACCGGCAGATCTTCCTCAAGGACGCCAAGCTGTCCGGCACCCAACTCGCTGCGCGCGCCCGCCAGACCGCGTTCCTCGTGCCCGGCCTCGCGATCGCCGTCGAGGACCGCAGGGTCGCCGGCAGCGAGCACCGCGACGTCCATCTGCACGAGGGCGGCATCTCGGAGTTCGCCGACTTCCTGTCGGGCGGCACCCCGCTGACGGACGTGCTCCGCCTCCAGGGTTCCGACCGGTTCACCGAGACGGTCCCGATGCTGGACGCCTCGGGCGCCATGACGCCCTCCGACGTCGAGCGCGACCTCGACGTCGATATCGCGCTGCGGTGGACGTCGAGCTACGACGCGAAGGTGGTCTCCTTCGTCAACATCATCGCCACGCCGAAGGGCGGCACGCACGTCCAGGGCTTTGAGCGCGGCCTCGTCCGCGCCTTCGCGAAGGCGCTCGACGGCGGCCGGCTGCTCAAGGCCGGCGAAGAGGTCACCAAGGACGACATCATCGAGGGGCTGACCGGCGTCGTCACGGTGCGGCTGGCCGAGCCGCAGTTCGAGGGTCAGACGAAAGAGGTACTCGGGACGCCGCCGGTGTCCCGGCTGGTCGCGCGCATCGTCGAGAGCGAGATGCTCGAATTCCTGACCAGCACGAAGGCCGCGGTACGGCCGGTGGCCCGCGCGGTGCTCGAGAAGGCGGTGGCGGCGTCCCGGACGCGCGTCGCCGCCCGTGTCCACAAGGAGAACCAGCGCCGCAAGAACGCGCTCGAGTCCAGCTCGCTGCCCGCGAAGCTGGCCGACTGCCGTTCCGCCGACAACGAGCGCACCGAGTTGTTCATCGTCGAGGGCGACTCCGCGATGGGGACGGCGAAGCTGGCGCGCAACTCCGAGTTCCAGGCGCTGCTGCCGATCCGCGGCAAGATCCTCAACGTGCAGAAGGCGTCCATGGCCGACATGCTCAAGAACGCCGAGTGCGCCGCGATCCTTCAGGTGGTGGGCGCCGGCTCGGGCCGCACCTGCGACCCGGACCAGTCCCGCTACGGCAAGGTCATCTTCATGGCGGACGCCGACTCCGACGGTGCCCACATCCGGACGCTCTTGACGACGCTGTTCTTCACCTACATGCGGCCGATGATCGAGGCCGGACGCGTCTACACGGCCGTGCCGCCACTGCATCGCTTCGAGCTGACCAAGCTGCGTCGGGGGCAGGACAGATACACCTACACCTACAGCGAGGCCGAGTATCAGCGGAAGCTCGCCGAGCTGACCAAGAAAGGGATCGCCTTCAAGGAGCCGCAGCGCTACAAGGGCCTCGGCGAGATGGACGCCGACCAGCTCAAGGACACCACGATGGATCCGCGTCAGCGTCAGCTGCGCCGGATCACCGTCGAGGACGGCGAGGCGCTCGAGCAGGCCATCGCCACGTTCGAGAAGCTGATGGGCAACGAGGTCGCCCCGCGCAAGGAGTTCATCGTCGCCGGCGCGTACGCGCTGAGCGCGGAGCGCATCGACGCCTGAGTCCGCCGGCGCCTGAGCCCGGCGGCGCCTGACCTCGGCGGCGCAGCAGCAGGAGCGGTGGGGCGTCCGGGTCGCCTGGGCGTGACAGTTGTCATCGGCAAGTGATGACAGCGCACCCTCGGCGCCGGACGCCCGGGGCGCGAGGCTGGGGCCATGACCGAGACCCTCGCCATCCAGTTGACCGGCCTGACCAAGCGCTACGGGCCGGTGACGGCTGTGGACGCCCTCGACCTGGACGTGCCCGCACGTCAGGTGCTCGCGCTTCTGGGGCCGAACGGTGCAGGCAAGTCGACCGCCACCGAGATGATCCTCGGGTTGACCAGCCCGGACGCCGGCCGCGTCCGCGTGTTCGGTGCGGCGCCCCTCGAGGCGATGCAGTCCGGCGACGTCGGCGCGATGCTGCAGAACGGCACGCTGCTGTGGGACGTCACGGTCGCTCGGCTGCTGAGGATGATGCACGGTCTGCACGCGCACCCGCTGCCGTTGGACGACGTCATCGAGCAGGCCCAATTGCACGAGGTGCTGCGCGCCAGCACCAGCAAGCTCTCGGGCGGCCAGGCCCAGCGCGTCCGGTTCGCACTGGCGATCATGGGCGACCCACGGCTGTTGATCCTCGACGAGCCGACCGTCGGCATGGACGTCGACCACCGGCGCCGGTTCTGGGCGTCCATGGCGGACCTCGCCCACGGTGGCCGGACCATCGTGTTCGCCACCCACTACCTCGCCGAGGCCGACGAGTTCGCCGACCGCATCGTCGTCCTCGACGACGGCAGGGTGGTCGCCGACGGCAGCGGCGCCGCCATCAAGGCGACCGTGGGCAGCCGCACCGTGAGCTTCCGCGGCCCCGACCGGTCGTGGCTGGGCCTGCCCGGGGTGATCGAGGAGGCGCGCGACGGCGTCCGGGTCACCCTGCGTTGCGGGGACGCCGACGCCACCTTGCGCGCCCTGTTCACCGGGCCGGACGCCGCCGCGATCGCCGACGTCGAGGTGGTCTCGCCGCGGCTCGAGGACGCCTTCCTCCGCCTCGTCGCCCCAGATCGCCCCACCCTGACGGCGCGTGCCGCATCGGATCGCGGCGCCGGAACGTCGCCTGATACCGACCATTCCAGAAGGGAAGGACCATGACCACCACCCTCGCCGCGCCTGCGGCGTCCGCTCACACCACCACCCGGGCCGGGCGGTTCGTGCACTACGCCGTCCAGAGCGTCCTGACCGTCCTGCGCGACTGGTCGTTCCTGGCGTTCATCGTCGCGATGCCCACGACGATGTACCTGTTCTTCGCGGCCATCTACGGTGACCTGACCACCGAGGGCGGCCCGACCGTGGCCGCGGCGATGATGGTGACCATGGCCACCTACGGCGGTCTGGGCGCCGCCATGAGCGCCGGCGCGCAGATTCAATCGGAGCGGACGTCGGGCTGGTTCCGTCAGCTCATGCTCACGGCGTTGACGCCGTCGCAGTTCATCGGCGCGAAGATCCTCACCGCCGTGGTCGTCGTCCTGCCGGCGATCGGCGTCGTCTTCGGTGCCGGGGCCGTCCGCGGCGTCGGGATGCAGCCGGGCGTGTGGCTCGGCTCGTTCGCGCTGCTCGTGGCCAGCCTGCTGCCCATGGTGCTGCTCGGCCTCGTGCTCGGGCTGTGGTTCCGTCCGCAGACCGCCTCGGCGGCGACGACGCTGACCATGCTCGTGCTGTCGATGGTCGGCGGGCTGTGGTTCCCGCTCGACATGATGCCGGCCTGGATGCAGCCGATCGGGCGCGGCATGCCGTCGTACTGGGCCAGTCAGATCGGAACGTGGCCGCTGGTCAGCCACCGGGCTTTCCCGTGGGAGGGCGTGGGCGTCATCGCGGCCTGGACCGTCGCGCTGGTGGTGGTCGGGATGCTGGGCTACCGTCGTGCCATCCGCACGTCACGGCGCTGAGGGCGCCGACAGACCGTGCCGACGAAGGAGTCGTCCGTGACCGCCTCCGACCCGTTCGCCGCACCCGGGTACGTCCCGGAGGCGGCGGGCCTGCCCTGGTGGCGCCGGGCCCTCGCCCAGGGCGGGGGATACCTGGCGCCGAGCACCCTGTTCGCGGGCATCCCGCTGCTGTTCGCCCAGGGCCTGCCGCCGCTGCAGGTGGCGCTGCTCGCGACGGCCTGCCTCGCCGTCGCCGCGATCTTCCTCGGCACCTGCCTGGTGATGCACTGGCCCGAGGCGGCCCGCTGGTGCTGGTTGCTGGCGCTCATGCTCGCCATCATCGCGACGGCGCTGCCCGGCGGCCGACAGATCGCGCGTCCGCTCGCCTTCGCGCCGTACGTCACGACGGTCGCCGCCGTGCTGCTCGCCTGGTCGCAGGCGCGCATCGTGATCGTGGTGCTCAGTGTCTCGATCGCCGGCCTGGCGGTGCTCGACCGCGATCTGCTGGGCATCGTCATGGCGCTGGTGGCGCTGGCGGTCGGTCTCACGATGGGGCTGAGTCTCGAATCGGACCGCACCAAACACGCCCTGCGACTCGCACAGGAGCGCACCGCTGTGCTCGCCGTGGCCGCCGAACGAGAGCGGATCGGGCGCGACCTGCACGACATCCTGGGTCACTCGCTCACCTCGATCGCCGTCAAGGCCGACCTCGCCGGGCGGCTGATCGGCCGCGACGATGCGGCCGCCCGCGCGGAGGTGGCGGCCTTGGCCGACATCACCCGCCGGGCGCTGGGCGACGTCAGGGCGACCGCCGCCGGGATGCGCACCGTGCGGCTCGCCGGTGAGATCGCGTCGGCACGGTCGGTTCTGGAGGCGGCGGGAATCGAGGCCTCCACGCCGAGCGCGGTCCCGGCGCTGAGCGAGGACCGCTCGGAGCTGTTCGGGTATGTGGTGCGCGAGTCGGTCACGAACGTGGTGCGCCACGCGGGCGCCCGGCGCTGCGCGATCGCCTGCGAGGAGCATTGCGTGAGCGTCACCGACGACGGCCGCGGCTTTCGTGCGGACGCCGGGGGCTCGGGCCTCGCCGGGCTGCGCCAGCGCCTGGAGGCCGCGGGTGGACGCCTGCACGTCGACTCGTCGGCGTCCGGGACGGTGGTGCGAGCCGACATGGGGGCGCCATGACGCGCGTGATGGTCGCCGACGACCAGACGATGATCCGCACGGCGCTCGCGACCATGCTGGGTCTTGAGCCCGATCTCGAGGTGGTCGGGCAGGCCGGCTCCTGCGCCGAGGCGATCGCCGTCGCGCAGGAGACGCAGCCGGACGTCGTCCTGCTCGATGTGCAGATGCCCGACGGCGGCGCCGGGGCCGAGGACGGCATCGCGGCGCTGCCCGCGCTGAGGGCGGCGGCGCCCCGTGCCAAGGTGATCATCGTCACCACGTTCGGGCGACCCGGCTATCTGCGCCGCGCCCTCCAGGCCGGGGCGGTCGGGTTCATGGTCAAGGACGCGCCCGCCGATCGGCTGATCGGGGCGATCCGGCGGGTGGCGTCCGGGCTGCGGGTGGTCGATCCCGAGTTGGCGGCGGCGTCGTTGTCGATCGGTGAGTCGCCGCTGGCGGAGAAGGAGGCGCTGGTGCTGGCCGCCTCTGCCGGCGGGGCGTCCACCAGGGCGATCGCGGAGGCCGTCTTCCTGTCGGAGGGCACCGTCCGCAACTACCTCAGCTCCGCCATCGGCAAGCTCGGCGCGCGCAACCGGGCCGAGGCGCTGCGGCGTGCCACCGAGCACGGCTGGCTGTAGTCAGAACAACGTGCCGTCGCCGGCGGGAGGACCGTCGGGCCGGGTGACGTCCGGCCGCGTCGTCGCCGGGTCGGCGCCGTGTTGTCGGGTGCCGATGCCTCCCAGGGGCTGGGTGAGCGGCGTCCCGGAGCCGTCGCGGACGCCGGCGTGCGTGCTGCGGAAGTCGAGCGGCGCACCGGCGGCCGTGGCGCTCACGGCGGGGTTTCGCCCGGCCCAGGCGGCGAGCAGCACGCGCTCGTCCCTGAGGAATCGATGGCAGCGGACGCCCCCCGTCGCCCGGCCTTTGCCCGGGTACTCGCTGAACGGGGTGATCTTGATCTGACCGCTCTCGGTGCCCTGAGGCCCGGTCCCGGCTCCGGACACCGTCACGACCGTCGTGTCGCCGTCCGGTATCAGCCCGAAGAACACCACGGACGCCTTCGGCGCCAGTCGGATGCCCGCGATGCCGCCGGCCGCGCGGCCCTGGGGACGCACCGCGGCGACCGGAAAGTGCAGCAGGTGGGCGTCGGTGGTGATGAAGCACAGCTCGCCGGACTCGTCGGCGAGCTCGACGGCGCCGACGACCTCGTCGCCGGGCTCGAGGCGGATGATCTCCCAGGAGTCCTTGTTGGCCAGCACCTCGGGATGGGCGCGCTTCACCACGCCCGCGCGCGTGCCGAGCGCCCAGCCGTGCGTCTGGGCGCCCAGCGTCGTCAGTGCCAGGATGCGCTCGCCGCGGCCGAGGTCGAACAACTCGGCGACCGGCGCCCCGCCCTGCAGCGTCGGAGCCGCCGCGGTGAGGGCGATGCTCGGCAGGTCGATCGCCTGCGCGCGGAGGACGCGTCCGGCCGAGGTGAGCAGGCCGTACTCACCGCGCACCGTGGAGCGGGTGGCCGAGACGACCAGGTCGTGCGCCGAACGGGGCCCCGTCGTGGGCAGGGGGTCGGCCGTGTCGACGCGGGCGAGCAGCCCGGTGGAGCTGAGCATGATCCAGCAGGGATCGTCGGCGATCTCCAGCGGCGCCTTCGCGAGGGCGACGGCCGCGCCGCCGCCGGCCAGCAGCACCGTGCGTCGAGGCGTCCCGTGCTGGGCGGCGACCTCGTCGAGTTCGCGGGCGACCAGGTCGCGCAACTGGTCGTCGTTGTCGATGATCTGGCCCAGGTCGGCGAGCCGCCCCTCGAGTTCGTCGCGCTCGGCCTCCAGGTCCATCCGGCTGAACTTGGTGAGACGGCGCAGTTGCAGGTCGAGGATGTGGTTGGCCTGGATCTCGTCCAGGTCGAACGCCTCCCGCAGCGCGGCGCGTGCGGCGGCCGCGTCGTCCGAGCCACGGATGATCGCGATCACCTCGTCGATGTCGAGGATCGCCACCAGCAGGCCACGAACCAGGTGCAGCCGGTCGGCCGCCTTGGTGTACTGGAACCGGGTGCGGCGGAGCGTGACGTCGAGCCGGTGGTCGGCGTAGACCACGAGCGCGTCGCGCAGCGACAGCGTCTGCGGTTGCCCGTCGACGAGGGCGACCATGTTGATCCCGAAGCTGTCCTCGAGCTTGGTCGCCTTGTGGAGTTGCTCCAGCAGCACGTCGGGGTTGATGCCGTTCTTGACCTCGATGACGAGGCGCAACCCGTGGGTGAGGTCCGTGAGGTCCTTCATGTCGGCGACGCCGGTGATCTTCTTGTTGCGGACCAGGGTGCTGACCTGGTCCATGATTCGCTCGGGGCCGATCATGTAGGGAAGCTCGGTGATGACGATGCCCTTGCGGCGGGCGCTGGTCTGCTCGATGCGCGCCGTGGCGCGGATCTTGAACGTGCCGCGCCCCGAGGCGTAGGCGGCCGCGATGCCCTCCAGGCCGACGATCTTGCCGCCGGTGGGCAGGTCGGGCCCCGGGATGAACCGCATCAGGTCCTCGACGGTCGCGTCGGGGTGCCTGAGCAGGTGCTTGAGCGCCTGAACGCACTCGACGAGGTTGTGCGGGGGAATGTTGGTGGCCATGCCCACCGCGATGCCGGTGGATCCGTTGACCAGGAGGTTCGGCAGCGCCGCCGGGAGCACGACGGGCTCGGGCATCTTGCCGTCGTAGTTGGGTTTGAAGTCGACGGTGGCCTGGTCGATCTCGCCGGTCATGGCGAGCGCCGCGGACGCCATGCGGCATTCGGTGTACCGCATCGCCGCGGGGCCGGCGTCCAGGGAACCGAAGTTGCCGTGGCCGTCCACCACCGGAAGGCGCATCGCCCAGCTCTGGCCGAGCCGGACGAGCGCGTCGTAGATCGCTGAATCGCCGTGGGGGTGCAGGCGGCCCATGACGTCGCCGACAACGCGGGCGCACTTGACGTGGGAGCGATCGGGGCGGATCCCCATATCGTCCATCGAGTACAGGATGCGCCGCTGCACAGGCTTGAGGCCGTCGCGCGCGTCGGGGATCGCGCGCGCATAGATCACCGAATACGCGTACTCGAGAAAGCTGGTCTCCATCTCCTCGGTGACGTCGACGTCGGTGATCTTCTCGGCGACGTCGTCGTCGACCGGCCCCTTGGCTACCATGTGCTCTCCCCTCGCGCAGCGTCCATTGTGACCCGTGTGTCCGGGCCCCTCGTCCCCGCCCGACCGGTGCGGTCAGGCCCGCTCACGACGGGCCGAACAGCGCGGACGCCAGCTGCTGCAGTCCGCGACCGTCCGCGGCCCGGAGCACCGGGATGCCCTCGGGCAGGCCATCGTCGACGGGCAGCGGCTCGATGGTGCCGTGGGCGAGGATCTGCTCGGCGGGGGACAGCTCCCGGATGGCGATCGCCGCGACGTTGCCCGGGTTGGCGCGGGCGAAGTCTCCGTACACCTCGGGATCGTGCTGGCCGTCGTCGCCCACCAGCAGCCAGCGGATGTGCGGGAAATCGACGACCAGCTGCAGCAACGCGGAGCGCTTGTGCGCCACCCCCGACCGGAACCACCCCGAGTTCGTCGGGCCCCAGTCGGTGAGCAGCATCGCGCCGGTGGGGTAGCGATGCCGCGCGATGAACCGGCTCAGGAAGCCGTGCGTGTTCCAGGCCCCGGTCGACAGATAGATCACCGGCGCGCCCCGATGGTGCCGCAGCACCAACTTGTAGAACTCGGCCATGCCCGGCACTGCCTGCCGGGTGGCCTCGATGCGGAAGAACGAGTTCCAGGCGGCGACCATGGGACGCGGCAGCATGGTGGTGAGGATCGTGTCGTCCACATCGGAGATGATGCCGAACGCGACGCCGGAATCCAGCACCTGGACCGGGACGGTCGACGATTCGGACGAGCCGGTGTACACCTCGGCCGTCCACCAGCCGGGAGCGAGCCCGTGCCCGCGGACCCGGTGGTCGATGTAGCCGCCCCGGTCGGTCGTGCCGGTGACCTCGACGTCGCCGACGCGGATCGTGTAGCGGGCATGGACGCACACGGCGCTGACGAAATTGCGCCAGCCGCGGCGGCGCAGGAAGCTCTCGGCGGCCTTGCCGAGCTGGGTGTCGGCGAACCTCGGTGCCAGCACCACCCGGCCCAGCACCCGGACGAATCCCGCGTCGCCGTAGGCCGTGTAGGGGATGACGCGCTCCTGCCAGCCGAGCGCCCGCAGACACCGCTCGGCCGCGCGGTCGAATCGGACCTCGATCCGTGCGGCGATGAAGGGGCGGTTGCTCACGGCTTTACCGTAACGGTTTCCTGGCCACGCGAGGTACATGGGACAATCACCGCCATGAGTGCGCTACCCGCCGACCTGAGCGCCGCGATCGTGGCCTCGGGTTATTTCCCGGAGTTCGTCGAGGCGACGCTGATCCCGGCGCTCGGAGGAGAGACGGTGATCGACTCGCTGGTGCATCACGAGGCGACCTTCGACACCAACGAGATCCGCAGGCACGTGACCGTGCTGGTGCTGACGCCGACGCGCTTCATCGTTGCCCACACCGACGACGGCGATCATCCGTCCACACCGCAGGCGTTGGCGACCGTCGAGTCGGTCGCGTTGAGGCGGATCTGCTCGGTCGCGCTCACCCAGGTCGCCGCCAATCCCGAGCGTTTCGGGCACGGACGCCACGGCACCACCGAGACCTGGCTGGTCGTCAACTGGGGGGCGGTGCGCCGGGTCGAGATCGAGCCGGCCGGCTGCGCCGACCCCAACTGCGACGCCGACCACGGCTGGACGGCCCAGGACCTGAGCGACGACCTCACCGTGCGGATGAGCGCGGCCGCCGACGGGGCCACTGCCGTCGCCGGTCTGGTTCGCTTCGCCTCCCTGCTGCAGCGGGCGGCCGTGTGAGCGACGTTCCGCTGGTGCCCGGCTACGGCACCTCCACGCTGGCCGAGATCGTCCCGGCGGTCGCGGCTTCCCTGGGTGTCCCCGGCTGGACGGACGCCCTCGGCCTGCCGGACGCCTCCCGCTGGGTGGTGTTCCTCGTGGATGGGCTCGGCGCGCACAACCTCGCCGAGGCCGCCGAGCACGCACCGTTCCTGGCGTCGTTGGCGCTCGCCGAGGCGTCGACGACGGTGACCTCGGGCGCGCCCGCCACGACGGCGACCAGCATCACCTGCCTCGGCACCGCCCTGCCCCCCGGCCAGCACGGCATCGTCGGCTACTCGTTCCGGCACCCGGCCGACGGCTGCCGGTGCCTCAACGCCCTCGCCTGGGAGCCCGGTCTGTCGGCGCTCGACGTGCAGCCTCGGCTCACCGCGTTCGAGCGGCTGGCACGCCAGGGCGTGATGGTCACCTCCGTCAACCCGGCCCGGTTCGCGGGCAGCGGGCTGACGGAGGCGGCGCTGCGCGGAGCACGGTTCCAGCCGGTGCCCGACGAGGACGACCATGCCGCCCGGATCGGCTGGGCGGTCGACGCCGCGGCGTCCGGCGACCGTTCGCTGGTCTACCTCTACGAGCGCGCGCTCGACCACACCGGGCACGGCGAGGGCTGGCGCAGCGAGGCATGGCTGCGCGTCCTGAGGCGCGTCGATCAGATGGCACGGGGGCTGCGCGCCGCGCTGCCCGAGGACGTTCGTCTGCTGGTCACCGGCGACCACGGCATGATCGACTCGCCGAAGAACCGCTGGGTGGTCGCCGAGGACGAGCCCGGGTTGACCAACGAGCTCACGCTGCTCGCCGGGGAGGGTCGGTTCCGCCAGCTGTACGCCGAACAGCGGGACGTCACGACCGTCCTCACCCGCTGGCGGCGTTCGTTGGGGGAGCGCGCCTGGGTCGTGGAGCGCCGCGAGGCCATCGACGCGGGCTGGTTCGGGCCCGTGGACCGGCGGGTGATCGCGCGCTACGGCGACGTGCTCGTGGCTCTGCGGGACGACTGGGCCGTCATGACCCGCACGCAACCGAAGGAGTTCGGTCTCACCGGCATGCACGGTTCGCTCACCGAACAGGAGATGCGCGTCCCGTTGCTCGTCGGCTGAGCCGACGAGCAGGCAGCTCAGGTGTGGTGGTCGGTTCGTGGGCTGCCGAACATGATCTCGTCCCAGCTGGGCACCGCCGCCCGTTTGCGACGGCCGCGTGGCTTGGGGGCCGGCGACGGCGCGTCCTCCTCGATCAGCGAAAGCTGCTCGGGTTCGACGCTCGCGGGCGCGTCGACCTCCGGGCGGCGCCCGGGCGATGGCGCCTCTGCCTGTGGCCCGTCTGCCGGCCGGGCGACGTCGGCCTGCGGGGCGACATCGGCTTCGGACGCGGTCTCGGCCACCACCGGGCCGCCGGCGACGCCGGACGCGGGGGCGTCCTTGGGGTGCACCAGGCCTGCGTAGATCTTGACGGAGTCCTCATCGAAGCTGGACAGCATGTCGAACAGGACGTCGAGCTCGCCCTGGCGGGCGGGCACGATGTCGTAGACGCCGTCGACCTCTTCGAGCTCGCTTTCCTGGAAGGCGTCCTCCACTTCGTCGGGAGCGGGCTCGTCGCCGGACGGTGCGGCGTCCTCGGATGAGTCGGCTCCGGCGTCCTGGATCGCGTGCACCAGCGCGAGTTCGTCGTGCGTGCTCTCGCCGATCAGACGGCCGGCCTCGTCGTTGGCGGCCACGCTGAAGCGTCCTGTCGCGTCGAAGACGAAGAGACCCTCGCGTTGCGTCCCGGCGTCGGTGAAGGCCACCTGCACCTGCCAGCGACGGTCCTCGAGCTTCCAGGCGTCCCAGGTCGCCGCGTCGGCGTCGATGCCGCGGCTGACGAGTGCGTCGGTGACCGCGTTGCGCAGCGACCGATGCGAGCTGGTCTCCCCGCGACGGCGGACAGGGTTGGATCGGGCCAGTCCGCAGAGATAGTCGCGCTCGGCGATGACCGGGGCGGCGAACGCCTCGATCCGGGCGGTCGGCACGCCGGCAGCCTCGGCGACCTCCGCCACGGAGGCGCCCGCGCGGATCCGCGCCTGGATGTCGCGCGGTCTCAAGGCACTGTCCATGCGAGTAACCTATCCTTCCTCCCGTCACGGCGGCGCCCACCGCGCCGCGATCGCGCCGGCCCGAGCCGCGACCGCGCCGAGGAGCGGCCGGTTCGGATCCTATTTGACGCGTGTGATATATAAACGTTCTGCGCCGCCCCATCGGGCGCCGACCTCTACGCAGGTGAAAGGAATCATGGCGACTGACTACGACGCTCCTCGCAAGACCGATGAGGAGAGCGAAGACAGCATCGAGGAACTCAAGAGCCGCCGCAACGACAAGAACTCCGGCAAGGTCGACGAGGACGAGGTCGAGGCCGCGGAGACCTTCGAGTTGCCCGGCGCCGACCTTTCGCACGAGGAACTGACGGTGCGGGTGCTCCCGCGCCAGGCCGACGAGTTCACGTGTGCGAGCTGCTTCCTGGTTAAGCACCGCACCCAGGTCGCGCGCGAGAGCGGTGGCCGGATCTACTGTGTGGACTGCGCCTGACGGGTCACCCGTCAGGCGGGTGAGTGCAGCGCTACAGCCGCAGGTTGACGCTGCGCAGGGGGCTGGGCGAGCCGGTGTAGGACTCCCACCGGCTGGCGACCAGCCGGTTGGCGAGCACCTGCGACAGTCCCACGCCGATGGCGAGCGACAGCACCCAGGCGGCGGCCTTCCCCGACGGTGTGTGCGGATCGTTGGGCTCGGGTGGCTCCTCGCCGGTCACGAAACGCCAGCCGGCGCCCACGGCCTTCGTGGTCAGCAGCGCGGCCGCCGCCGCGACACCGGTCGAGTAGAGCCGCCAGACGATCTTGTGAGAGAAATCCATGACCCCGCCGTCCTCGTGGGCGACCCGGACGACCGCCTCGGCGCCATCCTAACGCCGGGCGCGGCCCATGGGGTCCGGTCGCGGACGGCTAGGTTGGGTGCGTGGAGTACCGCGAACGATTGACGGCCCCGGCCTGGTACTGGCTCGTGGGCGTCGCCTTTGGAAGCACGTCCGCCCTGGCGATGGGCCTGTGGTTCGGCCCGGAGCAGGCCGTCATCGGCGGGCTGGGCGTCACCGCCCTGATCGGGATCGCCGTGGCCTGGATCGGGCGCACGGAGATCGCCGTCGGCGCCAACGGCCTGCACGTGGGCGTCCACCTTCTCGAATGGCCGTGGGCCGGCGAGGTCGAGGTGCTCGACGCCCCTCGCACACGGGAGCTCCTGGGCGTGGAGGCGAATGCCGCAGCGTTCGTCGTCCAGCGTCCGTGGCTCGGCGAGGCGATCCTCGTGCGGGTCGCGGACGCCGCCGACCCGCACCCGTACTGGCTCATCTCCAGCCGGCGGCCCGCACGGCTGGCCGCCGCCATCGAGCGCGCCCGTCAGGTGGTGAAGCGATGACCGCCGAGATGCCGAGGGTTCTCGTCCGCCGCCTCGATGACGCCATGCCGCTCCCGCGCTACGCGCACCCTGGGGACGCCGGGGCCGATCTCGCGACGGCCGAGGACGTGAAGCTGGCCCCCGGCGAGCGGCGACTCGTCCGTACGGGGATCGCGCTGGCCCTCCCGCGAGGATGGGCGGCATTCGTCCACCCGCGCTCCGGCCTGGCGGCGCGCGCGGGGCTGACGATCGTCAACGCGCCCGGGACGGTCGATGCGGGCTATCGCGGCGAGATCATGGTCTGCCTGCTCAACACCGACTCCACCCGAGACGTGATACTGCGCCGGGGCGACCTGATCGCGCAGCTAGTCTTCCAACGCGTCGGGCTGGCTGATCTCGTCGAGGTCACAGAACTGCCACCCAGCGCGCGAGGCACGGGCGGGCACGGCTCCACCGGGGGCGTGGCCGGCTGGGCGGACGAGACGAACCCGATGGGGTCGAGCGGAGGGAAGAAGCAGTGATCTTTGGGCGCAAGGCTCAGGACGGAGCCGATGCCGAGGACAGCGACGCTGTCACCGAGGCGTTGCTCGACGACGCGAGCGCCGACGAGGCGGGCGACGGCGGGCCGGCCGGTCCGTTCGATCCCCGCGCGGACGGACCCTTCGACGCCGACGAGGTCGACCTGGACGCCGACGCGGTCAAGCGTGTGACCTTCGGTCCGCTGGTGATCACCCCGTTCGACGGGCTCAACCTCCAGTTGCACGGCGATCCTCAGACGAACACGATCCAGGCCCTCCTGGCCGCCTACGGCGACTCGGGGCTCGAGTTGGCGCTCTTCGCCGCTCCCCGCACGGGCGGACTCGCCGCGGAACTGCGTGAGGAGACCATCGAGGAGGCCACGCAGGCCGGTGGGCACGCCGAGGAGTCTGACGGTCCGTTCGGTCCCGAGATCCGCCGCGTGCTGCCGGTCGAAGGCCCCGAGGGCGAGCAGTTGTTCCACGTGTCGCGGATCTGGCTCGTGGAGGGGCAACGCTGGCTGCTGCGGGGCACGCTGATGGGGCGCGCGGGCATGGTCGACGGCGAGAACGAGCCGGCGGACCTGTTCGTGGAGTTCTTCCGCAACGTCGTGGTGAACCGCGACGACGAGCCTCGCGTCCCGGGCGAGCTGATTCACCTCGCGGTGCCGGACAACGCCGCGCAGGGCTGACCGATGTCCTGGTGGGGTCGCCTGCGCGAGTCGATGCGTTCCAACGACGAGCTCGCTTCCGATGATCGTCGGCGGCTGGCGTCCGAACGCGGCTGCGACACCGTCGGTCAGTGCGCCGACCGCAGCCGCGTCACCCTGCGCGGCACGATCGAGGTGGTCACGGTCCGGCCGCGCCAGGACATCCCGTGGTTGGAGGCGGAGCTCTCCGACGGCACCGGCAAGGTGGCGCTGATCTGGATGGGTCGCCGCGCGATTCCCGGCATCAAGGCCGGGCGCGACCTCAGCGTCAAGGGGCGGATCTCCACCGCCGACGGCGGAGCCCGTATCTACAACCCCGACTACGAGCTTCTCTAGACGCCTCCAGGCGGGCGGGCGCTAGTCCTCGGCGTCCTCGTCCTCCACACCGGCCACGCGACTGCGCGGCACGCCCGGCGCCAGGTAGGCGGCGAGGGCGTCCTCGGACTCGGGGTTGACCACGAACATCAGTTCGTCGCCGCCCTCGAGCGCTCCGTCCGGCTGGGGGGGAGTCGCGAGACCGTCGCGGATCACGGCGACCAGGATGGCGTCCCCTGGCAGATGGATCTCGGCGACGCGATGGCCGACTCGAGGACTGTCGAAGGGCAGGGTTAGCTCGACGAGATTGGCCTTGCCGCCCCGGAAAGAGAACAGCCGGACGAGGTCGCCCACCGTCACCGCCTCTTCGACCAGCGCGCACATCAGGCGCGGGGTCGAGACGGCGACGTCGACCCCCCAGATGTCGTCGAAGAGCCACTCGTTGCTCGGGTGGTTGACCCGGGCCACGGTGCGGGGGACGGCGAACTCGGTCTTGGCGAGCAGGCTGTGGACGAGGTTGACCTTGTCGTCGCCGGTGGCGGCGATGGCCACGTCGCAACGGTCGATGCGTGCCTCCTCGAGCGAGTCGACCTCGCAGGCGTCCGCCAGCAGCCACTCGGCGCCCGGCACCGTGTCCGGTTTGATCGCGTTCGGGTCACGGTCGATCAGCAGGACGCGGTGGTCGTTGGCGAGGAGTTCGCGAGCGATGGAACGGCCGACGTTGCCGGCCCCGGCGATGGCGACACGCATGGCAAACCTCTCAGTGGGGCAGGGGCGGCTCGGCGAGCAGCCCCTCGATCCGCGGGACATCCTCGTTGGCCGCGGCCACGTAGAGGATGTCGCCGTCCTGCAGCATGGTGGAATCGGCGGGCACCATGCCTTGTCCGAAGCGGGTGAGGAAGGGGACGCGCGCGTGGACGTCCGCCTCGATCGCGGTGATCCGGCGGCCCACCCAGTCCTCGTGCGCGCTGATCTGGATCAGTCGCACCATGCCGGACGGGTCCCGCCACTGCGGCTCTGACCCCTCGGGCAGGAGCCTTCGCAGCACCTGGTCGGACGCCCAGCGCACCGTGGCCACGGTGGGGATGCCGAGACGCTCGTACACCTCGGCTCGGCCCTGGTCGTAGATCCGGGTGACCACGTTGTTGATCCCGTACGTCTCGCGGACGACGCGCGCGGCGAGGATGTTGGAGTTGTCACCCGAGGACACGGCCGCGAACCCGTTGGCCTGTTTGATGCCGGCCGCGACCAGGACGCGACGGTCGAATCCGACCCCCTTGACGGTCAAGCCGCGGAACTCGGGGCCCAGCCGACGGAAGGCATCGGCGTCCTGGTCGATCATGGCCACGGTGTGCCCGCGGCGCTCGAGCGCGTGCGCGAGGGAGGCTCCCACACGACCGCACCCCATAATGACGATATGCACAGCGCTAGAGTCTAGACCCGTGAACCTCGCGGAAGCAGCCAAGCGGCTCCTGGTCGGACGCAAGCTCGCCAGCACGCAACTGGGGGAGACGCTTCTCCCCAAGCGAATCGCGCTACCGATCTTCGCTTCGGACGCCCTCTCCTCGGTCGCTTACGCACCCGACGAGATCCTCCTCACGCTCAGCCTCGCCGGCGTCGCCGGCTTCGCCTTCTCCTGGCCGGTGGCCCTGGCCGTGGTCTTGGTGATGCTCGTCGTCGTCCTGTCGTATCGCCAGACCGTGCACGCCTATCCTTCCGGCGGCGGCGACTACGAGGTCGCCACGGTGAACCTGGGCCGGAACGCGGGCTTGGCGGTGGCGTCCGCGCTGATGGTCGACTACATCCTCACGGTGGCCGTGTCGGTGAGCTCGGGCGTCCAGAACGCACGGGCGCTGTTCCCGTTCATGGCGGGGCACGAGGGTTGGGTAGCTGCGACGCTGATCCTGGCGCTGATGGGCATCAACCTTCGTGGTGCCCGGGAGTCGGGACGCGTGTTCGCGATCCCGACCTACGGCTTCATGATCGCGGTCGGCGTGATGATCGTGACCGGCCTGGTGCGCATCCTGGTGCTGGGGGAGCCGCTCACCGCCCCGACGGCCGGCTACGAAGTGATCGGCGTCCCCTTCTACGAGCAGCTCAGCGGCTTCGCGTTGGTCGCGCTGCTGGCCCGCGCCTTCTCGTCCGGTTCGGCGGCCCTCACCGGCGTCGAGGCGATCAGCAACGGGGTGCCCGCCTTCCGCGAGCCGAAGAGCCGCAACGCGGCGACCACGCTCGCGCTCCTGGGTTCGGTGGCGATCTTCATGCTGGTCGGCATCATCGCGCTCGCCAACCTGACCGGCGCCAAGATGATCGACGAGCGCGGCGGCGTGACCTTCGCCCTCCACGGTGTGCCGATCGCGGAACCCCATGAGACCGTGATGGCGCAGCTCGCCATGACCGTGTTCGACGGCTTCCCGGCGGCATTCGTGCTGGTCATCGTCATGACCGTGGTCATCCTCTTCCTCGCCGCCA
This sequence comes from Propionibacteriaceae bacterium, assembly GCA_032229785.1. Lineage (GTDB taxonomy): Bacteria > Actinomycetota > Actinomycetes > Propionibacteriales > Propionibacteriaceae > Propioniciclava. Next base: position 68,741 of record JAVTWJ010000040.1, on the reverse strand, counting down.
ACACCGCCTTCAACGGGTTTCCGGTGCTGGCGTCCATCCTCGCGCGCGACGGCTACCTGCCCCGCGCCCTCCACACGCGCGGGGACCGTCTGGCCTACAGCAACGGCATCATCGTCCTGGCGCTCGCCGCCGCAGGCCTGGTGGTCGCCTTCAACGCCAGCGTGACGGCTCTCATCCAGCTCTACGTGGTCGGGGTGTTCGTGTCGTTCACCGTCAGCCAGATCGGCATGCTGCGTCACTGGACGCGTCAGCTGGCGACGACGACGGACGCCTCGGCGCGGTCGCGGATGCTGCGCGCGCGGGCGATCAACACGGTGGGGCTGACCTTCACCGCCACCGTTCTGGTGATCGTCCTCGCGAGCAAGCTGATCTACGGTGCCTACCTCGCGGTGCTCGCGATGGCGGCGTTGTTCGCGCTGATGCGAGCGATCGCCGGCCATTACGACAAGGTCGCGCGCGAGACGGCCATCGTCGCGGAGGAGACCTCCCTGCTGCCCAGCCGGATGAGGGCGGTGATCCTGGTGCTCGAGGTCAACAAGCCCGCGATGCGTGCGGTCAACTTCGCCCGCGCCAGTCGGGCGACGTCGATCGAGGCAGTCACGGTGGCGGCCGACGATGAGGCGACCGCCGCGGTCATCGCGCAGTGGGCCGACCTGCAGCCCTCGGTGCCGTTGCGGGTGATCGCCTCGCCGTACCGGGAGCTGACCGCGCCTTTCGTGAAGTACGTCAAGGGCCTGGTCTCCGGCAATCCCCGCGACGCCGTGATGGTGTACATCCCCGAACTCGTCGTCGGGCACTGGTGGGAGCGGCCGCTGCACAACCAGACCGCGCTGTTCATCAAGACGCGGCTCGCGTTCCTGACCGGCGTGATCACCACGGCCGTGCCCTACCAGCTCGCCTCCTCCCAGCATGCGCTCGACAAGGCGGTGCGCACGGATGCGGCGTCCTGGCGGCGTCCGGGTACGGGGACGGTGCACCGGGCAGAACACCTCGATGAGTGAGTCGTCCGCACGGGTGGGCGACGACTGGCAGGTGGGCGACGTGCTGCGGGGCGTCCGGGTCGGGCCGGCCGCCGCGGGTGGGCACTGGGTCGCCCGGCACGAGGGCCGGGTGGTGTTCGTCCGGCACGCGCTGGAGGGGGAACTCGCCGATGTGCGATTGACCGCGCTGGCGCGTCGGCACGCGTTCGCGGACGCCCAGGCGATCGCCGAGCCCAGCCCGCACCGGGTGATCCCGCCCTGCCCGGTGGCGGCGGTGTGCGGCGGGTGCGACGCCCAGCACGTGGAGGCGGGGCATCAACGCGAGGTCAAGCGCCAGGTCGTGGCCGAGCAACTGCGCGGCATCGCCGGACTGGAGTGGTCGGGCCAGGTGGAGCAGGTGGCGCCCGCGCCGCTGGGCTGGCGTCGGCGCATGCGCTACCGGCGCGACGGCGAGGCGTGGGGGCTGCGGGCGAAGGCGTCGCACGAGGTGGTTCCTCTGCCCCGCCAGGGGTGCCTGATCGCCACCCCCGGTGTGGCCCGGCCGGAGACGACGATGGACGGCGACACGCTGATCGGCGCGGACACCGCCGACGGGCCGGTGTGGGTCGAACCTGGCTCGGACGCCGTGGTGCGTGAGCGTGCGCTCGGGCGCGAGTGGCGCGTGCGGGCCGACGGTTTCTGGCAGGTGCACCCGCGTGCGCCGGAGGTGCTGGCTGCGGCGGTGATGGACGGACTGGCGCCCGCCGCGGGCGAGCGCGCCCTCGATCTGTACTGCGGTGTGGGCCTGTTCGCGGGGGTGCTGGCGGACGCCGGCGTCCGCGTCACCGGCGTCGAGGGCGGGCGGGACGCGGTCGAACTGGCCCGGCTGAACGTTCCCCGGGCGCGCTTCCACGCCGGGCCGGTCGACCGGGTGCTGCGGCGGCTGCGTGGCGGGGTGGATCTCGTGGTCCTCGACCCGCCGCGGGCGGGTGCGGGACGCGCGGTGATGGCGGAGATCGCCCGGCGCGGCCCGCGCGCCGTCGCGTACGTCTCGTGCGATCCGGCCACGTTGGCGCGGGATATCGCGGCGTTCGGGAGCGGATACCGCGTCGGCTCGCTGCGCGCCTTCGATCTTTTCCCGATGACGGCGCACGTGGAATGCGTGGCAATCCTGCTCCGGGATTCGTGAGTAATTACGCAAGGAATGAGCATCGAAATACCCGGACCCCGCGGTTCGTCTGGGCGAGTTGCGTCCGCGTAGGATTCGAGCCAGTGGCGTCATTTGGTTCGGAAGAGAGTAGTATCTCGATGTCGAGATACTGGCGGTTGGATACTGTCGAAGAGGAGAGCAGCGCATGAGCGTCAACAGTTTCGGTGCCAAGGCCCAGCTGGAGTCGAGCGGGACGGCCTACGAGATCTTCCGGGTCGACGCTGTCGAGGGGGCGAGGACGCTGCCGTACAGCTTGAAGGTGCTCCTGGAGAACCTGCTCCGCACCGAGGACGGCGCCAACATCACGGCGGACCACATCCGGAAGCTGGGCGCGTGGGTCGCCGACTCCCAGCCGGTGGACGAGATCCAGTTCACCCCCGCTCGCGTCATCATGCAGGACTTCACCGGCGTGCCCTGCGTGGTCGACCTCGCGACGATGCGCGAGGCGGTCGCGGAGCTGGGCGGCGATGCAAGCAAGGTCAACCCGTTGTCCCCGGCAGAGATGGTCATCGACCACTCGGTCATCGCCGACTTCTTCGGCAGCTCCGCCGCGATGGGGCTCAACATGGACGTCGAGTACGAGCGCAACCGCGAGCGCTACCAGTTCCTGCGCTGGGGCCAGGGCGCCTTCGACGACTTCAAGGTGGTACCCCCCGGCACCGGCATCGTCCACCAGGTCAACATCGAGAACCTCGCGCGCGTCGTCTTCCCACGCGTCGTCGGCGGCGTCCTGCAGGCCTACCCCGACACCTGCGTCGGTACCGACTCGCACACCACGATGGTCAACGGACTCGGCGTCGTCGGCTGGGGTGTGGGTGGCATCGAGGCCGAGGCCGCCATGCTGGGCCAGCCGGTCAGCATGCTGATCCCGCGCGTCGTGGGCTTCAAGCTCTCCGGCAGGCTCAACGACGGCGTCACCGCGACCGACCTCGTCCTCACCATCACCGAGATGCTGCGCCGCCACAAGGTCGTCGGCAAGTTCGTGGAATTCTACGGGCCCTCCGTCTCCGAAGTGCCGCTGGCCAATCGCGCCACCATCGGCAACATGAGCCCCGAGTACGGCTCGACCATCGCCGTGTTCCCCGTCGACGACAAGACCACCGACTACCTGCGACTCACCGGGCGCAGCGAAAGCCAGATCGCCCTCGTCGAGGACTACTGCAAGACCCAGGGTCTGTGGCATGACCCGTCGGCGGAGCCGCGCTACTCCGAATACATCGAGCTCGATCTCTCCACGGTCGTGCCCAGCATCGCCGGGCCGAAGCGCCCGCAGGACCGCGTGGTGCTGTCCGAGTCGAAGCAGGCCTTCAACGCGGCGCTGCCGGGCTACACCGGCGACGTCACCGCCTCGGTGCCCGTCACGCTGTCGGACGGCCGCAGCTTCGAGCTGAAGCACGGCGCCGTCACCGTGGCGTCGATCACCTCATGCACCAATACCTCCAACCCGTCGGTCATGCTGGGCGCCGCGCTGGTCGCCAAGAAGGCCGTCGAGGCGGGCCTGCGTCCGAAGCCGTGGGTCAAGACCACTGTCGCGCCGGGGTCGAAGGTGGTCACGGACTACTACGAGAAGTCCGGCCTCCAGCGCTACCTCGACGAGCTCGGCTTCAACACGGTCGGCTACGGCTGCGTCACCTGCATCGGCAACACCGGTCCGCTGATTCCCGAGGTGTCGAAGGCCATCAACGACCACGACCTCGCCGTCACCGCCGTGCTGTCGGGCAACCGCAACTTCGAGGGTCGCATCAGCCCCGACGTGAAGATGAACTACCTCGCGTCGCCGCCGCTGGTCATCGTCTACGCCCTCGCGGGCACCCTCGACATCGACCTGGCCAGTGAGCCCCTCGGCCAGGACGCGGACGGCGCGGACGTCTACATGCGCGACATCTGGCCGACCACCGAAGAGATCGAGACGGTCGTGGGCAGCTCGATCTCGTCCGAGATGTTCGCCAAGCGCTACGCCGACGTGTTCGCCGGCGACGAGAAGTGGCGGACGCTGCCGACCCCGAGCGGAAACATCTTCGAGTGGGATCCCGACTCGACCTACGTCCGCAAGGCGCCCTACTTCGAGGGCATGCCTGAGAACCCCGCGCCCGTCACCGACTTCGACGGCGCGCGCGTCCTGCTCAAACTGGGCGACTCGGTCACCACCGACCACATCAGCCCCGCGGGCAACATCAAGGCCGACACCCCGGCCGGCAAGTACCTGATCGAGCACGGCGTGGAGCGCAAGGACTTCAACAGCTACGGCTCGCGCCGCGGCAACCACGAGGTCATGATCCGCGGCACCTTCGCCAACATCCGCTTGCGCAACCAGATCGCGCCGGGCACGGAGGGCGGCTACACCCGCGACTTCACCCAGGACGGCGCCCCGGTGTCGTTCGTCTACGACGCCTCCCAGAACTATCAGGCGGCCGGCATCCCGCTGGTCGTGCTCTCGGGCAAGGAATACGGCTCGGGCAGCTCGCGTGACTGGGCGGCCAAGGGCACCTCGCTGCTGGGCGTCAAGGTCGTCATCGCCGAGAGCTACGAGCGTATCCACCGCTCCAACCTGATCGGCATGGGCGTCCTGCCGCTGCAGTTCCCCGAGGGCGAGACCGCCGACTCCCTCGGCCTGGACGGCACGGAGACCTTCGCCGTCAGCGGCGTCACCGCACTGAACGAGGGCGTCACGCCCACGACCGTGAAGGTCACGGCGGTCAAGGAGACCGGCATCCCGGTCGTCTTCGACGCGGACGTGAGGATCGACACGCCTGGGGAGGCCGACTACTACCGCAACGGCGGCATCATGCAGTACGTCCTGCGGAGCCTGCTGAAGGGATGAGGCCGCGCGAATCGCCACTGGGTGGGACCCGCGTCGCGTGGTCCTACCTGGGTGCGGTCGTCGGCCTCATCGTCGCGGCCCTGGCGGCGGCCGCCCTCGTTCCGCTCGGCACCGGCACCCTGTGCACGGACGCCGGCGGCGACGGCTGCGAGGTCGGGGTCGTCCTCGCGGCCCTTCTGCTCACGCTCCCGGTGGGCTTCGCCGTCGCGGCTTACTGGCTGCGGCTGGGGTGGGAGTGGTGGGCCGTCCTGGCGGCGCTCGTCCTCGCCCTGCCTCTGGCGGGCCCCATGCTGGAGGCCGGGGTAGGGGCCGTCGTCGCCCTCGGCCCCGCACTCGCGGCACTCGCGACGTTCGCCGGCCCGGAGGGTCCCTCCTGGCGTCCGTGGGCGATCGGCCTGGCGGCGTCGGGGCTTGTCCTTCTGAGCGCGGGGTGGGTGCTGTGGTGACGCCGCGCCGCACGCCGCCGCCCGATGTGGTGCCTGGAGCCAGCGATATGCCTACAATCGGACGTATGCCCTTTCTGGATTCGGTGCGCGGTCCCGGCGATCTGCGGGCACTGAGTGCCGTCCAGCTGGACGACTTGACCGACGAGATTCGGTCTTTCCTCATTCGCCATGTGAGCCGCACCGGTGGACACCTGGGTCCCAATCTCGGCGTCGTCGAACTCACGCTGGCGCTGCACAGGGTCTTCGATTCTCCGCACGATCCGATCGTGTTCGACACGGGGCATCAGAGTTATGTCCACAAGATCCTCACCGGCCGCCAGGACGCCTTCCCGACGCTGCGGCAGAAGGACGGGCTGTCCGGCTATCCCGATCGTGCGGAGAGCCCGCACGACTGGGTCGAGAACTCACACGCGACCACGTCGCTGTCCTGGGCGGAGGGCCTGGCGAAGGCGTATCGGCTGCGCGGCGAGGATCGGACGGTCGTCGCCGTGATCGGCGACGGCGCCCTGACCGGAGGCATGGCCTGGGAGGCGCTCAACAACATCGCGGTCGGCGACGATCTGAAGCTGGTCATCGTCGTGAACGACAACGGGCGCTCCTACACGCCGACGGTCGGCGGCATCGCGACGCACCTGTCCGCGCTGCGCACGGATCGCCGCTACGAGCGCACGCTGGCCACCATCAAGCAACGCGTGCGCTCGGCGCCGCTGATCGGCGGGCCGCTCTACGACGTGATGCACGGCTTCAAGACGGGCGTGAAGGACGTCCTCGCGCCCCAGGGGATGTTCTCCGACCTGGGCCTGAAGTACGTCGGCCCGGTCGACGGACACGACCTCGGAATGCTCGAGCGGGCGCTGGAGTCGGCCAAGAACTACGGTGGCCCGGTCATCGTGCACGCCCTCACGATCAAAGGCAAAGGATTCCGGGCCGCTGAAGAGGACGAGGCCGACCGCTTTCATGCCGTGGGGCTGATCGACGAGTCGACCGGCGAGCCGCTCGCCGCGAACCCCAAGCGCACGTGGACCGACGCGGTCCGCGAGCAGATCGTGGCCGTGGCCGCCGAACATGACGACGTGGTCGGCATCACCGCCGCCATGCTCCACCCCACCGGCTTGGACGCCTTCGCCCAGGCCTACCCCGATCGGGTCTTCGATGTCGGGATCGCCGAGCAGCACGCGGTCACATCGGCGGCGGGCCTGGCCGCGGGAGGTCTGCACCCGGTGGTCGCGCTCTACGCGACCTTCCTCAATCGTGCCTTCGATCAGGTGCTGATGGATGTCGCCTTGCACGGGCAGGGCGTGACGTTCCTGCTCGATCGCGCGGGCATCACCGGCCCCGATGGGCCGAGCCACCACGGCATGTGGGATACCTCGCTGCTGACGATGGTGCCGGGCGTTCACCTGGCGGCTCCGCGCGACGAGCGGAGACTGGGCGAGGCGCTCGCCGAGGCTGTCTCCATCGCCGATGCCCCGAGCGTGCTTCGTTACTCGAAGGATCCGTTGCCGACCGAGTTGCCCGCGCTTCGCTCGCAGGACGGCGTCGACGTCCTGGTGGAACACGTCGGCGCCCGCGTGCTCCTGGTGGCCCACGGCATGCTTGCTCACACCGCGGTCGAGGCGGCGTGGCGAATCGCCGCGCAGGGCATCACCTGCACCGTGGTCGATCCGGTGTGGGCGCTCCCGGTCAATCCGGCCCTGGTCGAGCTCTGTCGAGACGCCGAATTGGTCGTGACCTTGGAGGACGGCGGTGTGAGCGGCGGGCTCGGCAGCCGGCTGGCGCTGGCCTGCGCTCAGGCGGGGGTGTGGACGCCGCTGCGTCACCTGGGCATTCCGCAGGAGTTCTGCCGCCAGGCGAGTCGCGCCGAGATCCTCGAGGAGCTGGGGCTGACGGCTCAGAGTGTCGCCCGGACGGTCGTGGAGTGGGCGGTCGATCGCCCGAGCGAGATGCTGTCGCCGAGGCTCAGAGCAGGGGCGTGACCACCGGGACGACCAGTTCCCGTTGCCAGGGGCGCACCTGGTCGGCGACCCAGAGGGCGTCGATGCTGGCCGCGGAGGCGCCGGGCGGCGGATCCCAGGCGAGTTTGCGGACGGCGTCCGGTGCGATGAGGTTCTCGACGGGGAGCGCGAGCCGTTCGGCCAGCTCGACGGTCGCCGGGCGGATCCGTGACCAGCGTTCGGCGGCGTCCGGGAAGCGCGCGGGCCAGCTCTTCGGGTGCGGGATTCCTTCGTTCCGTATCCGTTTGGACGGCAGCTCCCGCGTGGGCAGCGAGAGAGCGCGGTCGAGTGCGGCGAGCCAGTTCGACTCGTAGCGCGCGGCCATTCGCCAGCGGAATCCCTCGACGGCCCGTAGCGCCTCGCGGGTCGAGACGAAGCCGGGCGCCTCGGCGCAGGACGCCAGCCCGCTGATCGCGCGATCGCCGAGAACGCGCCCGGGCGCCTTGTCGAGTTCGCGGGCCAGGCGGTCGCGCTCGTTCCACAGCTCGCGCACGACCGCGAGGCCGCGGGTGGTGCGGAGGTGGTGAGTGCCGGAGGTGCGGCGCCACGGGTCGGGCCTCACCGGCGCAGGGTCGCTGGCGTGCGCGGCGAGGTGAGCGAACTCCTGCGCCGCCCAGGTGTCCTTGTGGGCGGCGCGCAGTTGCTCGTCAGCCCAGTGCCGCAGCGGGATCAGGAGTTCGACATCGAGGGCGGCGTAGTTCAGCCAGTCCGAGGGCAGCGGCCGCCGCGACCAGTCGGCAGCCGAGTGCTCCTTGGCGAGGCTCTTGCCGAGAGCGAGTTCGATCAGCGAGCCGAGCGCGACGCGCGGCAGACCGAGGAGGCGTCCGGCGAGTTCGGTGTCGAACAGGCGGGTGGGTACCAGGCCGACTTCCGCGAGGCAGGGAAGGTCCTGGGTGGCGGCGTGAACGATCCATTCGGCGTCGTCGATCGCCTCGCACAGCCCGGAGAGGTCGGCGCGCGTGCCGGCGTCCGCGAAGGCGATCGGGTCGATGAGGTGAGTGCCTGCGCCCTCCCGTCGGATTTGGATGAGGTAGGCGCGTCCGGTGTAGCGGAAGCCGTGCGCGCGTTCGGTGTCGAGGGCGACCGGTCCGCTGCCGGCACGCAGTGCGTCGATCGTGTCGGCGAGGTCTCCGTCGGTGCGCACCACCGGGGGTATCCCTTCGGCGGGGGCGCGGACGGGTTCGGGTGCGGGACGATCGACGTCCGCGTCGGGGAGTTCGCTCATCGGGGGCGTTTCGCCGAGCGGTGGAGGGGAAGGGGGACCACTCCTTCGGGCAGGACGGGCAGGCCGGCGACCATGCAGAGCAGGTCCTGCCAGGCTTCGACGTGGGGGACGATGGCGGCGCCGGCGTCGATCAGCGGCGTCCAGGAGGCGCGGATCTCGACCTCGGCGCGGTCGGGGTCGCCCTCCATCGAGCCGAACGCCTTCGACGAGACCGCCGTGACCGTGCCGCTCGGGGCGACGTACCGGGCGCCGCGTCCGCCGAGGGCGTCCTCGAGCCAGGACCACCCCACCTCGGCCAGCAGGGGATCGACGACCATGTCGGGCTCGACGGTCGCCCGCGCGAACGTCACGCAGCGGAACGTGCCGTCCCAGGCGGGGTTGCCGTCCGGATCGTGCAGGAGGATCAGTCGGCCTTGCCCGATCTCGGCTTCGTCGACCTCGACCTCGGCCGAGATGGCGACGGCGAACGGCGCGATCCGTTGCGGTGCCGGGATCTCTTCGACGATCAGTTCGGGACGCCAGGGCATGCCCGTGAGCGAGGTCGCTGCCGCCGTGAACAGCCCTGATTCCGCCTTGCCCAATGCCACGCCCTCAGGCTAGGCGTCACGACCCCGATGGGCTCGAGGGCGCGCCGGGCGGGAGGTCAAAGCCTGCCCGGGGTGCCCGGCCGGTGAACGAGGCAGACGGAGTTGATGCAGTAGCGCCGGTCGGTGGGCGTGTCGTGGCCCTCGCCCTCGAACACGTGGCCCAGGTGCGAGTCGCAGGCGGCGCAGCGGACTTCGATGCGCGGACGCCCCGGCAGCGAGTCGTCGCGCAGGTAGCGGACGCGACCGGGGTCGGCGGGCGCGTAGAAACTGGGCCAGCCGCAGTGCGCGTCGAACTTCGTCTCGCTGGTGAACAGCTCGGCGCCGCAGGCCTTGCAGGCGTACGTGCCGGGCTCGCGGAAGTCCTCGTACTCGCCGGTGCCCGGTCTTTCCGTCGCGCCCTCGCGGAGCACTGCGAACTCGAAAGGAGTCAACACCTCGCGCCACTGCTGCGGGGTGTGGAACACCGTCTGCTCGGGTTCGGTCATGGACGCCTCCTGATCTCGGGGTGGAGACCAGCCTACCCAGGGCTGTGCAATGCCGCGATCGAGGTGGTCAGGCGGTATGGGCGATGAACCGGGGGACGTCGAAGAGGGGCTCGTCGTCGTCGGTGCAGTAGTTGCCCTTGGTGTCGAACGGCAACAGATCCATCGCCGCGAAGGAATAGCGGGCGAGGACGAGTTCGGCCAGTTCGGGTGCAGCGCCCAGCGGATCGGACACCGCGACCGCCCCGACGCGGCGCGCCTGGTCGGCTTGCACGGCCCAGCGCTCATCGGCGGCCATGAAGAACGACCCGACGGCGATGTGGCGGCGTCCTTGCGAGCGCAGGCCCTGCATGGCCAGCGCCACCGACGGGCCGGAGCCGTCCGCGACGGCGGTGAGGCAGGGGAGTCGGTGGTGGGTCGACCACTGGCGGGCGCGCCGGGCCAGCAGCGCCGTGCCGCGGACGTCACCGCTCGTCGGCGAGGACAAGATGAGCCCGTCGAGCTCGAGCACGCGGGCGGAGGTCAGCGCGGCACGCAGGCGCCGGTCCAGCAGGGTCAGCAGCGGGGCCTCGGGGCCGAGCGGGCGGGACACGGTGACGCGCAGGCTGGGGAACTCTCGGGCGGCGTGCGCGATCACGCCCTCGAAGCGTGGGTCGACCTCAATGGCGCGGGTGAGGTCGAGTGGCGCCAGCACGACCTCGGACGCCCCGGCACCGGCCGCCTGCGCGAGGGCCTGGGGAAGGTGGGGGAGGCAGGAGTCGTGGAACGCGACCGAGGCGGGAACCTCGGGGCGCAGACGGACGAGTTCGTCGCGCAGCGCCCGCGCGACACGTTCGACGCGCAGGTCGCGGCTGCCTCGGGCAACCATGATGAGGGTTGGTGCGGTCATGGCCATGTCCTCCCAAGATTCATATCTGGTGGGGACGGCTCCATTGCCGCTTTCTTCTATGAGTCAGTGTGACTCAAAATCGTCTGGAGCGCAAAGCGCATCTGTCCGAGTCTCCGACGACGTGTTCAACATGTGAGATGAGCGGTTCCCCCTCGTCGGGGTCGGGCCGTGCGCCGCGTCGTGGGGTTGAGGACCACGAGGCGAAGCAACAGGCCCCGGGCATGCTGTGTGCTCTCGGGCCGGCGCTCCTCGGGCCGGCGCTCCTCGGGTAGGTAGTGCCTGGGTAGTCGCTGCTTGAGCGCGAGCGTCACCGATGGGGGCAAGAAGAAGCCCGGGGCCGTGATGGCCCCGGGCTGGTGGTGGGCGGTACCAGACTTGAACTGATGACCTCTTCCGTGTCAGGGAAGCGCGCTACCAACTGCGCCAACCGCCCGAGGTGGAGACGGGATTTGAACCCGTGTACACGGATTTGCAGTCCGTTGCCTCGCCTCTCGGCCACTCCACCGGCTTGAGACCGGTCTCGTGGTTTTTGAGACCTTTCTCCGAGCGGACGACGGGATTCGAACCCGCGACCCTCACCTTGGCAAGGTGATGCTCTACCCCTGAGCCACGTCCGCAACGCTTTGCCGCCCGGATCCCCCGTTCGGCGCGTGGAACACCATATACGCATCGTCGAGGACGATGCAAAACGAGGCGCTGCCGCACGTGGAGTCGTCCGTCGGCGGGCGGTCGAGTCGTCCGTCGGCGGGCGGTCGCTGCGGGTGGGGTCGTGGCCCGGCGTGTTTGGCGTCGCGCCGCCCAGTGGCTATCATTGACCACCGCGGGCGATTGGCGCAGTTGGTAGCGCGCTTCGTTCACACCGAAGAGGTCATCAGTTCAAGTCTGGTATCGCCCACCGCGCAGCCCGGAGCCGTCACGGCTCCGGGCTTTCCGTTCCCCGGACCGGCGAGGTGCCGGTCGGGGAGGTGCATCGACCGCGTCCGTGGCGCATACTCGCAGCATGGGCGAGGAGATCAACGCGCGCACCTTCTCTCGCGAACAGCGCCAGCGCTATCGCGAGAAGGTCCAGGCATGCCTGGACGTATTCGAGGGCATGCTGCACGCAGGGCACTTTCGTGACGACCAACGCAACACCGGCATGGAGATCGAGCTGAACCTGGTCGACGATCAGTGCCAGCCCAGCTTCGACAACGCCGAGGCGCTCGGCGCCATCGCCAACCCCGAGTTCCAGACCGAGCTCGCCCGGTTCAACCTCGAGTTCAACGTGCCGCCAGGGGACATCGCCGGCGAGGAACTGCTGAGGTTGGAGGATTCGCTTCGGTCCAGCCTGAACGGCGCCGAACGCCACTGCACGCGGTTGGGCAGCCACCTGCTGATGACCGGAATACTCGCGACGGTGCGCGAGGAGCACTTCCGTGGCACCTGGATGAGCAGCAACACCCGCTACGAAGCCCTCAACGACGCCGTCCTCGCCGCTCGCGGCGAGGACATCCACCTGGTCATCGACGGACCGTCTGGCGAGCGTTTGGACGCCTACGCCGACTCGCTCGCGCCTGAGTCGCTGTGCACCTCGGTTCAGCTACACCTGCGGGTGGGTCCGAGCCGGTTCGCCCACGCCTGGAACGCCGCCCAGGTGCTGGCCGGACCCCAGGTCGCCCTGGGCGCCAATTCGCCCTACGTGTTCGGACGCGAGCTGGAGGCCGAGAGCCGGATCGCCGTGTTCACGCAGGCCGCGGACACGCGTCCGGTCGAGTACGCCAACCAGGGGGTGCGTCCGCGGGTGTATTTCGGCGAAGGCTGGATCACGTCGATCTTCGACCTGTTCGAGGAGAACTCTCGCTACTTCCCGGCGCTGCTGCCTGAGACCAGCGATGAGGATCCACGTGCGACCCTCGCCGCCGGTGGGACGCCCGGCTTGGCGGAGATGCGGCTGCACAACGGCACGATCTACCGCTGGAACCGTCCCGTCTACGACGTGGTCGCGGGAGAGCCGCACGTCCGGCTGGAGAACCGGGTGCTGCCGGCGGGGCCGACCATCATCGACACCCTCGCCAACGCCGCGTTCTATTACGGTGCGCTGAACCGGCTCATCCACGACGACCGGCCGTTGTGGTCGCGAATGGCCTTCGCGACGGCCCATGACAATTTCACCGAGTCGGCTCGCCGGGGCATCGACGCCGGACTGTACTGGCCCGGTCTCGGTGAGGTTCCGGTGACCGAGCTCGTCCTGCGGAGCCTCCTGCCGCTGGCCCAGGAGGGCCTTGAGGAGTGGGGTGTCGCGGGCGAGGTCATCGACCGCTATCTGGGCGTCATCGAGGGGCGCTGCCTGACCGAGACCAACGGCGCCGTGTGGCAGGTGCGCTGCGTCCGCGCCCTGCAGGAGCGGGGCATGAGCCGCCAGGACGCGCTGCGCGCGATGACGGCGGCCTACGGCGAGCGGATGCACGCCAACGACCCGGTCCACACCTGGGATCTGCCGGCCTGAGCAGCGGACCCCGGATGAGGCACAATGGTCGGCGTCCGTTTCCACGAAAGGAACCCGAGTGTCTGCCTCGATCACCATCCTTCGACCCGACGCGCGCGAGGCGAGGGCGATCGAGACGACGACGACGGGCCTGGACCTGTTCGGCGAGGACCGCAGCGTAGTGGCCGTCCGCGTCAACGGTGAGACCCGAGACCTGGTTCGCGAGATCGCCGACGGCGACGAGGTCGAGCCGGTGCTCGTCACCGAGCCCGAGGGGCTGGCGATCCTGCGCCATTCGACCGGCCACGTCACCGCGCAGGCACTGCAGTCGCTGTTCGTCGAGGCGAAGCTCGGTATCGGGCCGCCGATCACCGACGGCTTCTACTACGACTTCCGGACCGACCCGCTCACCCCGAACGACCTGAAGGCGGTCGAGAAGAAGATGGGTCAGATCGTCAAGGAACGCCAACGGTTCGTGCGACGCGTCGTCACCGACGAACAGGCACGCGAGGAGCTGGCGGGCGAACCGTTCAAGCTGGAGTTGATCACCGACAAGTCGACTGCCTCCGAGGACGACGGCTCCTCGGTGGAGGTCGGCGGCGGTGAGCTGACGATCTACGACAACGTCCGACGCGACGGTTCGGTCGCCTGGAAGGACCTGTGCCGCGGCCCGCACGTGCCGCACACCGGTTACTTGGGCAACGGCTGGGCACTGACCCGCACCAGTGCCGCCTACTGGCGCGGCGACCAGCGCAACGCCGCGCTGCAGCGCGTCTACGGCACCGCGTGGGCGTCCAAGGACGACCTCCAGGGCTACAAGAACCGGCTCGAGGAGGCCGCCAGGCGCGACCACCGCAAGATCGGCGCCGAGATGGATCTGTTCAGTTTCCACGAGATCGTGGGCTCGGGCCTGCCACTGATCCACCCCAAGGGCGGGGTCCTCAAGCGGGCCATGGAGGACTACGTGCGCGCCCGCCACATCGAGGAGGGCTTCGACTACGTGGGCACACCGCACATCGCCAAGGAGGATCTCTTCTACACCTCCGGGCATCTGCCCTACTACGCCGACGGCATGTTCCCGCCGCTGCTGGAGGACGCCGAACGCGACGAGCGGGGCAACGTCGTCCAGGGGGGACAGGCGTACCGGCTCAAGGCGATGAACTGCCCCATGCACAACCTGATCTTCGATTCGCGGGGCCGGTCCTATCGTGAGCTGCCCTTGCGGTTCTTCGAGTTCGGCACCGTCTACCGCGACGAGAAGTCGGGTGTGGTGCAGGGCCTCACCCGCGTCCGCTCCATCACCCAGGACGACTCGCACAGCTATTGCGCCAAGGAGCAGGCCCCCGACGAAGTGCGCCATCTGCTGCGCTTCATCCTCGGACTGCTCACCGATTTCGGCCTGACCGACGTCGCGCTCGAGGTGTCGACCCGCGACACCGACGGCAAGAAGAAGGACAAGTTCATCGGGTCGGACGCCCAATGGGCCGAGGCGACCGCCGTCTTGGAGGAGATCGCGCACGAGTCCGGCCTGTTGGTCGTTCCCGACCCGGGCGGAGCCGCCTACTACGGGCCGAAGATCTCGATCCAGGCCAAGGACGCCATCGGCCGGGTGTGGCAGATGTCGACGATCCAGTACGACTTCAACCAGCCGGAGCGGTTCGGCCTGACCTACACCGCCTCGGACGGCACCCGTCAGCAGCCGGTGATGATCCATTCGGCGAAGTTCGGGTCGATCGAGCGATTCATGGGTGTGCTCATCGAGCACTACGCGGGCGCCTTCCCGGCGTGGCTCGCGCCGGTCCAGGTGGTGGCCGTTCCGGTCGCGGACGCGTTCGACGGTTACCTGGGCGACGTCGTCGCCTCCCTGCGCGCCGCCGGCGTGCGCGTCGAGTTCGACGACTCGTCCGACCGCTTCGGCAAGAAGATCCGCAACGCGGCCCAGCAGAAGGCGCCGTTCGTGCTGATCGCCGGCGGCGAGGACGAGGCCGCGGGCGCGGTGTCGTTCCGGTTCCGCGACGGCAGCCAGCGCAACCAGGTGCCCCTCGCCGAGGCGATGGCGACGATCACCGACTGGATCGCCGCCCGCCACAACGACAGCCCGACCGCAGGACAGTGAGCTGATGGACGCCGAGCGGGCGGCGGATCTGGCGGGCGTCCCCGACGCCTTCCAGCGCTTGTGGACGCCGCACCGCATGGCCTACATCGATGGCGAGAACAAGCCGGCGGACGCGAGCGCGGGCTCCTGCCCGTTCTGTCGTGCCCCCGGCGTCGACGATGACGAGGGCTTGATCGTGGCCCGGGGCCGCACCTGTTTCGTGGTGATGAACCTCTACCCGTACAACCCGGGCCACCTGCTGATCTGCCCGTACCGGCACGTCTCGATGCTGACGGACCTCGACTCCGAGGAGTCGATCGAGTTCACCCGGGCCGCCCAGAAGGCGATGCGTGTGCTCGCGGGGGTGTCGCGCCCGCACGGGTTCAATCTCGGCATCAACCAGGGCGCCGTCGCCGGCGCCGGCATCGCCGCCCACCTGCACCAGCACGTCGTCCCCCGTTGGCAAGGCGACTCCAACTTCATGCCGGTCGTCGCGCAGACCAAGGCGTTGCCACAGCTGCTGTCGGACGCCCGCGCCCTCATCGCGGCCCGCTGGGCCGAGGACGACTGAACTCCGTGGACACCTCCCGGCTGAGCTCCGAGGGCACCCCCCGGCGTCCCGACGCGTCGATGGATCTGCTGGTCACCCTGCGGGCCGAGGCGCTCGACCCGTCCTACAACGCCGCCCACGCGGCCGGACGATCGCGGCGCCGTCCGCTGGTCATGGGGGGCGCGCTCGTCGCGGTCGGCCTGTTGCTCGGGGTGGCGATCGCCCAGACCTGGCGAGCCGCGCCCGCGGCCGCCCTGGAGCGTGCGGATCTGATCGCGCGGATCACGCAGACCGAGGCGCGGATGGACGAGCTTCGTGTCGGGGAGGCGGACCTCACCCGTGAGGTCCGCGCGCTCGAACGTTCCTCGGGCGTCCTCAGCGCCGAGGAGGCGGAGCGATTCGCCACCCTCAGCCTGCAGGCCGGCAGCGAGGCGGCGACCGGCCCCGGCGTCCGGGTCACCCTCGCCGACGGGTCGGATGCCGGCGTCCGGGGCAGCCGCGTCGTCGACGCCGACCTGCGCATGGTGGCCAACGGGTTGTGGGCCTGCGGCGCGGAGGCAGTCGCGATCAACGGATACCGGCTGTCGGCGCGCACCGCCATCCGCAACGCCGGCGATGCGATCACCGTCGACTACCGCTCCCTGGATGGCCCCTACGCCGTCGAGGCGATCGGGAACGCACCCTCGCTCGAGGACTGCTTCCGCACAGGCGAGGGCGGCGTGTGGGTCGAGGGCTTGTCCCAGCACTACGGTGTGGTGGCAGGCAACGAGCGCCTGCGATCCGTTCAGGTGCCCGCAGACCCGGGATTGGGCGTCGACCGCGCCACCACGGTGCCGTGAGAAAGGAGGAACCCGCATGTACGCCATCATCGGGCTCGTAGTCGGGATCGTTCTGGGCATCGTGCTGCAGCCGAGCGTTCCGACCCAGCTGCAGCCCTACCTCCCGATCTCGATCGTGGCCGCCATGGACGCCGTCTTCGGCGGCTTCCGCGCCCACCTGGACCAGGTGTTCGACGACAAGGTCTTCGTGGTGTCGTTCATCTCGAACGTGTTGATCGCCGCGGTGATCGTGTGGGTGGGCGACCTGATCGGGGTCGGCAGCCAGCTGAGCACCGCGGTCGTGGTCGTGCTCGGCATCCGCATTTTCACCAATGTCGCGGCCATCCGCCGCAAGCTGTTCCATGCCTGAGGGCGATGAGCGGTCGGACGCCGCCGCGGACGGGCCGCCGCGCGAGGAATCGGCGTGGAAGCGTGTTCGCCGCGACCTGCTGCGTCCCACCCGCGCCCAGCTCGCCGTGGGGGCGGTGCTGCTGGTGTCCGGGCTCGGCTTGAGCATGCAGCTGTCGGGCGCGGAGGAACAGCGCTACAGCACGCTGCGCCAAGACGAGCTCGTGGCCATGCTCGACGATGTCACGGCGGAGTCGCGGCGGCTGGAGGCCGACCTGGCGACGTTGGAGGCCACCCGCGCCACCCTTCGCTCCGGCGCGGACGCCGACGCTGCCGCCCGCGAGGCGGCGCATCGGCGGCTCGACTCGCTGGAGTTGCTCGCCGGGACAGCACCGGCGGTCGGTCCCGGCATCACCGTCACCATCGACGACCCTGGGCGCAGGGTCACCACCGAGATCATGCTGAACGCGATCGGGGAACTGCGCGACGCGGGCGCCGAGGTCATCGAGGTCGACGGCCGTGTGCGACTCGTCGCCGGCAGCTGGGTGGGGAACCCCGGCGGCGTCCTCACGGTGGACGGCGTCCGATTGGGCACCACCTTCACCTTGACGGCGCTCGGCGATCCGCAGACCCTCGGCGAAGCCACCCGTTTCCGTGGCGGCCTCGTGACCACCATCGAGGGGGAGCGGGTCGGGGGAACCGCGCGCGTCGAACAGTCGGCGAGCCTGCGGATCGACTCGGTGGTGAAGCCGGCGCCCCTGCGCTACGCCCGGCCCGCGTGACACGATCGCCCACGGGCAGGGGCTTCTCCATTAGGGTTGGTTACGCCCGCCGGGGGTTCATCGCCTAGACGACCGCGAGGAGACGCACGTGTTCCCTGAGGATCTTCACTACACCGACAAGCACGAGTGGGTGCGCGCCGGCAACGGCGCGGGCGTCCGGGTCGGCATCACCAGCTACGCCGCCGAGGCGCTCGGCGACGTGGTCTACGTGTCACTGCCCCAGGTGGGCGAAGAGGTGGCCATCGACGACGCGTGCGCGGAGGTCGAGTCCACCAAGAGCGTCTCCGACGTGTTCGCCCCGCTGTCCGGCGTCATCACCGCGGTCAACGAGGTGCTCAACGACACCCCCGACACGGTGAATGCCGACCCCTACGGCGACGGGTGGCTGTTCGAGCTGGAGATGGCCGACCCCAGCGAGCTCGACGACCTCCTCGACGCCGACACCTACGCGGAAACCGTGGGCGAGTAGGGTGGGTGTGTCTTCCACCGGCGGAGGACGCACCCCCGTCACTATCTGAAGGAGAGGAAGGCGACCGATGCTCACCTGCCCGTCGTGCGGTCACCAGTTCGCGGTGGACGTCAACTTCTGCTCCCACTGCGGTGCGCCCCTGCGGTCGAACACCGGGGACACCACGCACGTGATCTCACTGCTGCCGCTGGATCCTTCGCTGGAGCGCACCGACCCCGACCTCCCGGCCCTGGGTGACGTGCCGGTGGGCACCTCCGTGCTGGTGGTCGTCCGCGGCCCCAACGAGGGCTCTTCCTTCGTGCTGGATCAGGAGACCACGACCGCGGGCCGGCATCCGCAGTCCGACATCTTCCTCGACGACGTCACCGTCTCGCGCCATCACGTCCGGTTCACCGAGCGCGGCGGCCACCACTGGTTGTCCGACCTCAACAGCCTCAACGGCACCTACGTCAACCGCACGCTGATCGACGGCGAAGTGGCGCTGCGTGATGGCGACGAGGTGCAAATCGGCAAGTTCCGGCTCGTCTACATGGTGGCGTCTTCCGGACGGCCCTAGATGCCGCCGGCGACCAGGCCCATCGGCGGCGTCCTGAAAGTCCTCAAGGAGGACTTCGAGGACATCACGATCAGCAAGATCAGGTTTCTCGAAGGCGAGGGGCTGATCTCGCCCGAGCGCGCTCCGTCCGGGTACCGGCGTTACTCCGAGCACGACATCTCGCGCTTGCGGTACATCCTCGACGTCCAGAAGAACCAGTACCTCCCGCTCAAGATCATCCGCGAGAACCTCGAAGCGATGGACCGGGGGGAGGATCCGGCCGTCCAGGCGACGCCGGCGGAGACGCCGCACCCGATCGACCTGGTGCCATCGACGTCCACGCCGCAGGCGTCCAGCAAGAAGCGGGCCATCCATGTCACGCGCAAGGATCTGCTCGCGATGTCGGGCCTGAGCGACGCGAAGCTGTCCGAGTTGGAGCAGCACGGGCTGGTCGCTCCCAGGCGCGGGACCGCTTTCTACGGCCGGGACGCCCTCACGATCACCGTCGCGGCCCGCAAGCTGGCGGCCTACGGCATGGACGCCCGTCATCTGCGGGCCATCAAGCAGGTCGCCGAGCGGGAGGCGGCCCTCATCGAACAGGCCGTGACGGCCAACACCCGCCGGCGTTCCGCCTCGCGCGCCGACGTCGCCGAGGTGATGCGGCTGGTCATGTACGCGCACGCCGCCCTGCTCCGCACGGCGACCAGGAACTGACAGGAGGCCGATGATCGCGTTGGTGTTCAGCGAGGTACGGGTCTCGTCCGTCGCCGACACGCCCGTGCTGCTGCTGCGCGAGGCGGAGGGGACGCGGACGCTCGCGGTGTGGATCACGGCGGTGGGGGCGAACGCGATCCTGTCGGCGCTGGAGGACTCCGATCCGCGGCATCCGGCCACGCACGACCTGGTGCTGGAACTGCTGGCGAGCACCGGCCGGGTGATCGACGCCGCTCACCTCACCGGGGTGAGCGAGGGCGTGTATGACGCTCAGCTCATGGTCGCAGGGCACGCGGTGAAGGCGCGGGTCTGCGACGCGGTGGCGCTGGCGCTGCGGTGCGGGGCGCCGATCCTCGCGACGGAGGCGTTGCTGCACACGGCCGGCGTCGGTGCCGCTTCGCCGTCCGAGGGGGCGGCCGCCGAGGCGGGGGACGTGTCGGACGAGCAGCTGGCGCGCTTTCGGGCGTTCCTCGATTCGATCAACCCCGAGGACTTCGACCCGGACGAGTCGCAACCCTGACCCGGCACTCGAGGGTTGGCGACTTCAGGGCCAGGCCCACGGCGTGTCGGAACGGATCGGCGAAGCCGGCGGCTAGCGTCATACTGGTACGAGCTCAGGATTCAGGAGGCATGGTGAACGCACCCGAGGCCAGGACACCCAGCACCGAAGGTCTGCAGGATGTCCTTTTCGACGGCGACTTCTCGCCCATGCCCGAACACATGGGTTTCCGCGGTCCTATCGCGTGCCGGGCGGCCGGCATCACCTACCGCCAGCTCGACTACTGGGCGCGCACCGGCCTGGTGGTTCCGCAGGTGCGTCCGGCCGGCGGTTCGGGCACCCAACGTCTGTACGGTTTCCGCGACATCCTCCTGCTCAAGGTCGTCAAGCGGCTGCTGGACGCCGGCATCTCGCTGCAGCAGATCCGCACGGCGATCGATCATCTGCGCGCCCGCGGCGTCGAGGACCTGACCACGGTCACGCTGATGAGCGACGGCGTCTCGGTCTACGAGGCCGTCAACGACTCCGAGATCATCGACCTCGTGCACGGCGGCCAGGGTATCTTCGCGATCGCGCTCGGCCGAGTGTGGCATGACCTGGAGGGCAGTCTGACGTCGCTGCCCACCGAGCGGGTGGACCACGAGGAGGCGACGGTGAACCCCGCCGACGAGCTGGCGGCCCGCCGCTCGACCCGCTCGGCCGGATAGCCCCCGTCATGGCGGTGTTCTCTCTGCGTCACCTCGGCCCCGACGAGACGGAACGAGCAGCGATGCTCACCGCTGTCGGGGCCGATTCACTGGCCGCGCTGATCGACGAGTCGGTCCCCCCGGACATCCGCATGTCCGGCGTGCTCGGCTTGCCGCCCGCCGTGGACGAGGCTCAGGTGCAGGCCGACCTGGCCCGCATGGCGGCCGCCAACGTGCCTGGTCGGGCGATGATCGGCCTGGGCTACCACGGCACCGTCACGCCGCCGGTGATCCGCCGCGCGATCCTGGAGAATCCGGCCTGGTACACGGCCTACACGCCCTATCAGCCCGAGATCAGCCAGGGTCGCCTGGAAATGCTGCTCACCTTCCAGACGATGGTGGCCGACCTCACCGGGCTGCCGTTCGCCGGGGCGTCCCTGTTGGACGAGGCGACCGCGGTCGCCGAGGCGGTCGCCATCGCCCACCGGCAGCACCGCAAGGGAGACGTCGTCCTGGTGGATGCCGGAGTGCTGCCCCAGACCCTGGCGGTCCTGCGGACCCGGACGGAGGCTCTCGGGCTGGAGGTCGTCGAGTCCGCGGACCTGCTCGCGGGGCTGGCCGACCACGCCCCCTTCGCCGTCGTCGTCCAGACACCCGCGGCCGACGGGTCGCTGCGCACACTGGGCGAACTGGAACGGATCGCCGACGCCGCGCACGCCGAGCAGGCGCTGGTGATCGCCGCCGCCGATCTTCTCGCCCTCACCGTCCTGGCAGCTCCCGCCGACTGGGGCGCAGACATCGTGGCGGGCAGCACCCAGCGCTTCGGCGTGCCGTTGTTCTACGGCGGCCCGCACGCGGGCTACGTCGCCGTCCGCGACGGGATGCAGCGGCAGTTGCCCGGGCGTCTGGTCGGCCTCTCCAAGGACCGCGCGGGCACGCACGCCCTACGCCTGGCGCTGCAGACGCGCGAGCAGCACATCCGGCGCGAGCGCGCGACCTCGAACATCTGCACGGCGCAGGTGCTGCTCGCCGTGACCGCCGCGGCCTATGCGGTCTACCACGGCCCCGACGGGCTGCGCGCGATCGCCGAGGGCCTCGGTCGCAGGACCCGCCGGCTGGCCGCAGCGATCGTCGGGGCCGGCAGTCTCCTAACCAGTGACCGTTTCTTCGACACCCTCACCGTGGTGGTTCCCGGGCGGGCGTCCTCGATCGTGGCCGCCGCGCGCGAGGCAGGCATCCATCTGCGCGAGGTCGACGCCTCCCACGTCGGCGTCAGTGTCGGAGAGGACGTCACCGAGACCGAGTTGGCGAGGGTCGCGTCCCTGTTCGGCGGCACGCTCGGCGAGGCCGAGCACGGCGGCACCGGTCAGCCCGCGCGCACGTCGGCCTACCTGGAGCATCCCGTGTTCCACCGCTACCGCTCCGAGACGGAGATGCTGCGCTATCTGCGCGCGCTCGCCGACCGGGACTTCGCGCTCGACCGCGGCATGATCCCGCTGGGCTCCTGCACGATGAAGCTCAACCCCGCGGCGTCGATGGAGCCGATCAGCTACCCGGGATTCGCGAACCTCCACCCCTTCGTGCCGGCCGCCGACGCGGGCGGCTACGCCGAGCTGATCGCGGCCCTCGAGGCCCAACTGGTCGCCATCACCGGCTACGACCGGGTGAGCCTGCAGCCCAACGCCGGCAGCCAGGGCGAGTTCGCCGGATTGATGGCGGTGCGTTCCTACCACCGTGCGCACGGGCAGCAGCAGCGCACGGTCTGCCTGATTCCGGCCTCCGCACACGGCACCAATGCGGCGTCCGCGGCGATGGCCGGCATGGACGTCGTGGTCGTGAAGACCGCCGACGACGGATCCGTGGACTTCGCCGACCTGGAGGCGAAGGTCGCCCAGCACGCCGACCGGCTCGCGGTGATCATGATCACCTACCCGTCCACGCACGGCGTCTACGAGGCGCGTGTGGCCGACCTGTGCGCGCTGGTTCACGACGCCGGCGGGCAGGTCTACGTGGACGGCGCCAATCTCAACGCCCTGGTCGGACTCGCCCAGCCGGGCCGTTTCGGTGCCGACGTGAGCCACCTCAACCTGCACAAGACGTTCGCGATCCCGCATGGCGGAGGCGGCCCGGGCGTCGGCCCGACCGCGGTGCGCGCCCACCTGGCGCCCTACCTGCCGAACCACCCGCTGGTGCCGGACGCCGGCCCCGAAAGCTCCTACGGCCCCGTCGCGGCGGCACCCTGGGGATCGGCGGGCGTGCTGCCGATCAGCTACGCCTACATCGCGATGATGGGCCCCGAGCTACGACTGGCATCGGAGGTGGCGGTGCTGTCGGCCAACTACCTGGCGGCCAGGCTCGCCGAGCGCTACCCGATCCTCTACACCGGGGAGACCGGACGCGTCGCGCACGAGTGCATCGTGGACCTGCGCCCGCTGACCAAGCAGACCGGCGTGAGCGTCGACGACGTGGCCAAGCGCCTGGTCGACTTCGGGTTCCACGCGCCCACGATGAGTTTTCCCGTTCCTGGCACGCTGATGGTGGAGCCGACCGAGTCGGAGTCGAAGGCCGAGCTGGACCGGTTCGTGGCCGCGATGCTGGCTATCGCCGAGGAGGCGTCCCGGGTGAAGGCGGGGGAGTGGCCGGCCGACGACAACCCGCTGGTCAACGCCCCCCACACGCTCGCCGAGGTGAGCGCCGACGAATGGACGCACCCGTACTCGCGCAGTCTGGCGGCCTTCCCGGCGGGGAACGCACGCGGCGCGGTCTCGACCGGTGCGCGCGACAAGTACTGGCCGGCGGTGGGGCGGGTCGACGGCGCGTTCGGCGACCGGAACCTGGTGTGTTCCTGCCCGCCCCTGTCCGACTACGCCTGAGGGCGGGCCTTCTCGTACCGGTCCTCACTCACGACCGAGGTGTCGCCGGGTACTAGGGTGGTTGCATGCGTGAGCGTTGGGACCGGATCATGGCCGTCAGCTGGATCGCCCACGCCCTGGCGGCGTGGCAGCGGTTCGTGCAGCGCCTCGGGTTCCAGCTTTCTGCCGCCATGACCTACTTCTCGGTGATGAGCGTCATCCCGATCCTCGCGGTGGTGTTCTCCGTCTTCGGCATGGTGGTGACCGTCCTGATCCCCGAGTGGTTGGACGCGGTCCGGGATTGGATCGTCACGAGCATCGGCGCGGACAGCGACCTGAGCAGGCAACTGATCGCCATCATCGACCAGGCGTTCAGCAGCTGGTGGGCGATTGGTCCGGTCGCGCTGGCCACGGCGGCGTGGACGGGTGCAACCTGGGTGCGTCATCTGCGCACCGATGTGCGCGTCATGACCTCGGAGGCCGTCAGCGACACCGGGCCGAATCCACCCATGCCGATCGCGGTGATCAGGAACCTCGGCGTCCTGTTCGGGCTGGTGCTGATGGTCGGCCTGTCGGTCGTGCTGTCCACGATCGCCACCGCGGCCCGCGGCTTCGTCTCGTCGCTGCTCGGGCTGGAGAACGCCGATGGCCTCGTGCTGCGGCTCTGGCCGCTGGTCGGCGGCATCCTGACCGGCTGGCTGTTGTTCGTCTTCCTGCTGTGGGCGTTGCCCCGCGTGCGGATCCCCTGGCCGGTGCTGTGGAAGGCGGCGCTCCTCGGCGCGATCGGGTTCAGCGTGCTGCAGTACCTGATCGGCGTCCTGTTCGGGATCTTCTCCAACAACGCGGCCGTCGCCCTGTTCGGCAGCGCGATCGCCGTCATGCTCGCCCTGAACCTGTTCGCCACCCTCATCCTGATCGTCGCCTCCTGGGCCGGCACGCATCCGCAGTACCGGGCACTCCAGCAGGAGCCGCGGCTGCCGATCACCGACGTCGTCGGGCAGCGCGAACCGACCGACTACGCCAGCAAGCTGGTGCTGGCCGAACTCGAGGCGGCGCGCATCCGCGCCGGCGAGCAGCGTGTGACTCACGAGGCGGCAGTCCGCTCGGCCCAGATCACCCTGGGCGTGGGCGTCGCGCTCGGCGGCCTGGCCACGGCTATCGCGACGCGGGTCGGACGCCGCCGCTGAGCCGACGCCCGCCCCTCACTGCTGCTCGTGCGTGGGGGAGTCCCGGGCGGCGTCCTCACCCAGACCGGGTGCCAGACGGCCTGTTCCCGTGCGGGGAACCGGCCGTCTGGCGTCGATGCGTGGCCGTCAGTGCGCGGCCGGCGGTGCGGCCACCGGGGCGTCCTGTCCGATCGCATCGAGCATCGCCAGGTACCAGTCCTGGGTGATGTCGAACGGCTTGCCGCCGGCGATGCGCGCGAACTCGATCGGCCGCAGTTCGTCGCCACGCTCCTCGTCGTGACCGATGACACCGGGCTCGCCGCGGAGTGCAGCGTCGACGGCGAGGTCGGCCATCTGGCCGATCAGCTCGAGGTCGTACTCGTTGGACGCGGCCGAACGGCTGTAGTAGCCGGACTTCTGCACCAGCACCTTCTCGGCGCCCAGCATCTCGGCGAACTGCTTGGCGAACCAGGCGCCAGGGTTGATGCGCTCAAGGCGGATGTGGCCGAACGCGTCGCGGGCGACCTCCTGGCCGGCGGCCTCCATCTCGGCGACGATGCTCTCGACGCCCGCGCCCTCGGACAGGAAGACGTTCACGCAGCCGACCTCGTCCATGACGCCGAGCAGGCGCTTCGCCTCGGCCTTGAGGTCGATCACGGCTTCGGGAACGTAGATTCCGTGGACGTCCCACGCGTGCTGGTCGAGGCCGATCGACGGCAGCCACTGCTGGGCGGTCAGCCACTCGCGGTACTTGCGGGCGGTGGCCGCGGTCAACCAGCCACAGTTGCGGCCCATGACCTCGTGCACGATCAGGATGCGCGAGCCGGCGTTGTGCTCGGCGAGCACGTTCTGGGCGTAGCGGGCGCCCATCGCGGCGGCGGTGTCGGCGCCGAGGCTCTGCCTGATCGGGATCACGTCATTGTCGATCGTCTTCGGCAGGCCGACCACCGTGAGCTCGTAGTCGTGTTCGTGCAGGTAGTGCGCCAGGTCGGCGGCGGTCGTGTTCGTGTCGTCGCCACCGATGGTGTGCAGGATCGTCACCCCGTCGGCGACCAGGCGGTCCGCAGCGAACTTGAGCGGATCGACGCCCTCCTCGACGAGGCCGCGCTTGACCAGGTCGGCGGCATTGGTGAGCTTGACGCGGCTGTTGCCGACGGGGGAGCCGCCGAACCGCTTGAGCAGCGCCGCGTTGGCGCGGACCTCGTCGTCAACCACCAGGTAGTCGCCAGTCAACAACCCTTGGTAACCGAGCCGGTAGGCGATGATCTCGACTTCCGGGGCCACATCGGTGTAGCGCTCGATCAGGGCGCCGATCGCGGTGGACAGGCAGGGTGCGAATCCACCCGCCGTCAGCAGAGCTACCTTCTTCGTCATCGTTAACCTCTCGTCGGGGACTCTCCAGCGCCTGAGGCGCCAACGGGGCCTAGCCTATTGCGCGCACGGCCCTGGTGCGGGCAAGGTGGACGAAGGTTCCCACCCCTGGAGCACACATGATTCCCTTCTCGGACCACGACGAGCGCGGCACCGCACTGTCGGCGCTCGTCGCCGTCGTCTTCGTCGCCCTCTTCGCGGTCACCGGTCTCGTCGTGGACGGCGGCGCCCAGGCCGCCGCCCGGGCGCGTGCCGCCTCCGGTGCGCTGGACGCCGCGCGCGCGACCGTGGACGCCGGGGCTGGCGCGCAGGCGTCCGGCCGACCACCGGATCTCAACGCGATGCTCGGCCGGGGACGCCTCGTCCTGACCGAACGCGGCCTCGGCGGGGAGGTCATCGCCGAAGCCGGCGTCGTGCGGGTACGCGCCACCACCTCCACGAGGACCGTGTTCCTCAGCCTGATCGGCATCACCGAGTTGTCGGCGACCGCCGAGGCGAGCGCCGACCTCGTGACGCCCTGAAGGGCCTCAGCGGAGGCTGGCGCCCATCTTCTCGACCGCGGTGGTGATCAGCGTGGGCGAGGTGGCCAGGTTCATCCGCACGAACTGCTCGTAGCCGGTTCCGAAGCCGGCGCCGTCGTTCAGCGCGACCCGTGCCCGGGCGAGGAAGTGCGCCTGGGGGTGGTGAAGGCCGAGTTCGGTGCAGTCGATCCAGGCGAGATAGGTGCCTGGCGTGCGCAGGTAGCGGGCGCCGGGCAGATGCTCGGCGAGCAGGTCCGCGAGCAGGTCCTTGTGGGCCGCCACCTCGGCCATCGCGGCGTCCACCCAGCCGAGTCCGTGACGCAGTGCGGCGGTGTGGGCGATCGCCCCCATGTGGCCGGTCGACTGGTTGGCCAGAGGCGGCAGTCGGTCGAACACCGCGGACGCCTCGTGCCCGCGGATGAACAGTCCGGCCTTGAAGGCGGCCAGATTCCAGCCCTTTCCCGCGGAGAAGGCGACGATCGCGTTCTGTGCCTCGGGCAGCGTCAGGATCGGCACGAACGTGGTGCCCGGGTCTACCAGCAGCGCATGGATCTCGTCGACGAGGAGCAGGACTCCGTGCTCGGCGCACAGCCGCGCCACCGCCGCGAGCTCATCGGCGGTGTGAACGGTGCCCGTCGGGTTGTGCGGCGAGCACAGCAGATAGGCCGTGGGTGCCTGGGGGCCGGCGAAGACAGCCTCGAGCGCCACCAGATCGAGGCGTCCGGACGCCGTGAGAGGCACCGGCAGGACCTCGCGCCGATAGCCGGAGACGATCTGCCAGAACGGCGGATAGACGGGGGGGGTGAGCGCGATCCGATCGCCCTCGGCGGTGTTGCCGAGCAGCACGGCGAGCATGGCGTTCATCACGTCCCCGGCCCGGCGCAGCTGAGCGCTTTCCGGACGCCAGCCCCAGCGCGCCTGCGCGAGGTCGGCGTAGGCGTCCGCGTAGTCGGAACCGTAGGGGTATCCCGTGTCGCCGCGCTGGAGCGCCGCGGTGACGGCCTCGACGGCGGCCGGCAATGGCAGGGCGTCCATCTCGGCGACCCACAGCGGCAGCACGTCGCGACCGTAGGTGCGCCATTTGAGGGACGTGCGGGCGCGCAGGTCCGCCTCTGCGACGGAGAACAGGCTCATGGCAGAGCATTCTCCCACGCCTGCCGGCCATTGGTCATGACCGATGCGCACCGGTCTCCCGGTGAGCGTGACGACCGGGCGCCGCGCCTGGCATAACCTCACCGCCGCGAATGCGCCAGCACTAGGCTGGCTTCATGGCTCGCTACTTCGACGTTCACCCCGCCAACCCGCAGCAGCGGTCCCTCAACCAGGTGGCCGACCTTCTGCGCGACGGCGGCCTGATCGCCTACCCGACGGACTCCGGGTTCGCGTTCGGGTGCAAGCTCGGCAACGCCGAGGGGCTGGATCGGATTCGGCAGATTCGTGGCCTCGACCGGCATCACCACTTCACGCTGGTGTGCAGCACGTTCCAGCAACTCGGGCAGTACGTCGAGATGAACAACCAGACATTCCGCCTGGTCAAGGCGTACACGCCGGGGCCGTACACCTTCATCCTGAAGGCGACACGGCAGGCGCCGAAGGCGATGTTGCACGACAAGAAGCGCACGGTGGGCGTCCGGATCCCCGATCACGTCACGGCGTCAGCGCTGCTCGACGTGCTCGGAGAACCGCTGATGTCGAGCACCCTGATGATGCCGGGCCACACGGAGGCGGCGACCGACGGCTGGGCGATCGCCGAGGAGTACGCGCACCGCCTGGACGGCGTCCTCGATTCGGGCGACGCCGGCCTGGGGCCCACGACGATCGTCGACCTCACGACCGACCCGGTCGAGGTTCTGCGCGTCGGCTCGGGCGATCCGGCGCCCTTCGAGCGCTGAGGGCGCCGGAAACCCGGCCGCGCTCAGGCGCCGTTGTCTTCGGGATCCTCGTACTTCGCGGGCACCTGCTCAGCCACCGCGAGCGTCGCCGAGTAGTCGGGGACCTCGTTGAGCAGCGTCTTGGCGGTTCGCTGATAGCCGGTGCCCTTGGGCCTCTTGGGGAAGGCGATCTCCGGGCGATCGACATGCCGGTAGGGGATCGAGCTGAGCAGGTCATGGATCATGTTCAGTCGAGCGCGACGCTTGTCCTCGGCCTCGACCACGTTCCAGCGGGCCGGATGCACGTCGGTGTGGACGAACATCTCATCCTTCGCACGGCTGTAGTCCTCCCATCGGGTGATCGACTCGACGTCGGTCGGCGACAGCTTCCAGCGGCGCATGGGGTCGGTCAGGCGCGAGCGGAACCGCTTCTCCTGCTCCCTGTCCGACACGGAGAACCAGTACTTGCGCAGCAGGACGCCGTCGTCGATGAGCATGCGTTCGAAGGTCGGGCACTGGCGCAGGAAGCGGATGTGCTCCTCGGGCGTGCAGTAGCCCATGACCTTCTCGACTCCGGCGCGGTTGTACCATGAGCGGTCGAAGAGCCTGATCTCGCCCGCGGCCGGCAGGTGCTCGATGTAGCGCTGGAAGTACCACTGGCTGCGCTGGCGTTCCGTCGGTGCCGGAAGGGCGACCACGCCCGCGATGCGCGGGTTGAGGTACTCGGTGATGCGCTTGATCGCACCGCCCTTGCCTGCCGCGTCGCGGCCCTCGAAGATCACCACGATGCGGGCGCCGGACGCCTTGACCCATTCCTGCATCTCGACGAGCTCCATCTGGAGCCGGTTGAGTTCGGCTTCGTAGACGGTCTTGTCCAAACGTGGTGTCTTTTTCGCGCTCATGCGGGCCATAGTGCCCGTCACGAGGGGTTCGCACAGCCAATTGTCTGCGTTTGCACCGGAATGTGGGACGGAAACTTCAGCGGCCGAGCGACCCTTCTTGCGACCAGCCGTCGCCGAGATCGGTGATCCGCACGGTGATGATGCCGTGCTGGTCGATGGTGTAGCGCTCTTCGACCAGGGGACCGTCGTCCGTGCGACGGACCTCGACGCCGCTGAGGTCGCCGGCGTCGCGCAGCGACCGGTCGAAGGGCACCCGTAGTTCGCCGAGCGGAACGACGTCGCCGGTCGGTTCGCCGGAGCTGCCCAGGGCCGAGTTCTCGACGAACCGGAACACCCCCACGTTGTGGGCGGCGATGTACCGGCGGGTCACGGTCACGTTGCTGTCGGGGCTGACCCGCTGGTCGCGGTCGAACAGCACGTCGAAGGACAGGCCCGCGCCCGAATCGAGCTCGCGGAACACGCCGAAGCCACGCGACAAGCGGTCGGTGAGGTGGAAGCCCGAGTTGGCGTCCGCCGCGATCGCCAGCCCGATGGCGGTGGATGCGGCGGGGTGCGGCGAGCGGTGGACGCGGCGTCCGAAGCGCTCGCGCAGCACGCGCGCGACCAGCGGCAGACCGGAGGCGCCGCCCACCAGGTAGACGCCCGCGACCTCGGCGGCCTCGAGCTGGTCGGCATCCAGCCCGCCGAGCAGCGGCGTCACCGTGGCGAGGGACGCCTCCACGAGCGGGCCGGTCGCACGGTAGAAGTCGTCCACCGCGACGAGGACGGCACGCGAGGCCACCTCGAGCGCGATCCGCTTGGTTTGAGGGGTCAGGCTCTCCTTGGCGGCCCTGCACTCATCCCGCAGGATCGCCAGGTCACGCGCGCTCAGGCCCGCAGGGTCGCCGGCGGCCGCCAGCGCGAGCCCGACGAGGGCTTCGTCGAAGTCGTCACCACCCAGGCGGTTGATGCCGACGCTGGAGACGACTTCATGGCTGAGGTCGTCCACGCGGACGAGGGAGGCGTCGAACGTGCCGCCGCCGAGATCGTAGACGACGACCCGCGTGCGCTTGCGGTTCACGCTGCGCGGCTGGCGGTGGGTGAACTCGAAGCCCGCAGCCGAGGGTTCGTTGAGCATGCCGATCACCCCGAACCCGGCCGCCCGGAACGCCTCGAGGGTGAGGAAGCGCTGCGCCGAATGCGCGTGGGCGGGCACGGCGACGACCGCCTCCAGCGTCTCGTCGTCAGCGAGGATGCGGGCCACGTTCGAGGACGTCCGGAGGGTGGTCGCGAGCGTGGTCAGGAAGCCGGTGAGGAGGTCGAGCAACGCGACACGCAGGCCGTCGACATCGACGACCGAGCCCGCCACGACACTGCCGCTTGCCAGTTCGCGCTTGAAGGAACGCACCAGCGCGGACCCCTCATCGGCAGCCTTGAGAGCGTCGAAGCCAAAGACCAAGGCGTCGCCCACCCGTGCGACGACGGAGGGAACGTGGTCGACCGCGTCGCCCCGGTGATCGGTGAAAGTGACGACCGGGTAGTTGCCCCGGTCGACCAGCGCGACGATCGTGCGGGTGGTGCCAAAGTCGATGCCAAGCTTCATACCCATCACGTTACCAACGTGTGACCGCACCGATTCGCGGGCGTCCCGAAGGCAGAGAAGGACCAGCTCGGGCGCCCGAGGGTGTGCCTAGCGCGGGCCGTCGTCGGTGGGCGGCTCGTCGTCGGTGGGCGGGCCGTCCCGGAGCCCGGCCAGGAACTCCTCGACCTGGGCTCCGATCTCGTCGGCGCTCGGCAGGCTCGCTGACTCGGCGTCCGACAGGGATCCGTCGCGGCGCGCCTCGTCGTAGGCCTCTTCCAGCGCCGCCACGTGCGCAGCGAAGTCCTCGTTGCCGGCCCGGTGCTGTTCAAGCCGGGCCTGCAGCGCGGCCGAGTGCAGTGCGAAGCCCTCCGTCGGGAGCGCCAGGAGGCCGGCCTCGCGCACACCCGTGACGAGGGTGCGGGCGGCGTCCGGATAGTCGCTGTCGGCGATGTAGTGCGGCACGAGCGCGACCGTGCCGACGACCGGGTGGCCGGCCTCGCCGAGCCGCAACGTCAACACGCCGTTGAAGGCCGCCTTCATGGTGAAGGAGCCGAGCGGCGAGCGATCCTCTCCGAGCAGCGCCGGGTCGGACGCGTAATGGGTGAGCGAGGTGCGCCGCGTGTGCGGCACACCCGCCGGGATCGCGTGCGCGAGGATCGTCCGCTTCACGCCCGTCTGCTCGATGACGTAGGCGATCGAGGCGGCCATGCGCTCCCACTGCAGCGACGGCTCCGGACCCGTCAGCAGCAGGAAGTCCTTGCCGTCGCGGTCGGTGACCAGGTGCAACTCGATGCCGGGCTTCGCGTAGTCGGCGTAGTGGTCGCCGTCGAACACGATCAGCGGGCGCCGACCGGCGTAGTCGACCACCTGGTCGGCGTCGAAGCGGCCCACGATGCGGTTCGGAAGCTGATCGAGCAGGTGGGCGTTCAGGAGCCGCTGGCTGTGGCCGGCGTCCGAGAAGCTGCCGAGCGTGACCACGAGGGTGTCCGCCCGCAGCTGACGCTGATCGATGTGGGGCTCCCACGAGAACAGACTGACCGGGTCGAGCATGAGGCACCTCCTGACGAGTTGTCCTTTCCAACGCCGCTAGCCATCAGGCTATTCCCCTCCACCAGCGACGGGGTCGTCCTGGGCGCTCCGACCAGGCTCGCGGATGACGAGGGCGCACCCGCCGAATCCCGGCAGGTCGACCTCGAAGCCGCCCAGGTCGTCGACCTGGCCGATCGGACGCCGCGTCGCCAGGTCGACGACGCTCCCGACCGGAATCGCCGTGCTCTGGATGCGGGCGGTGAGCGGCACGGCGCCGAAGTTGAGCACGGTGACCTGCGTCGTCTCGTCGGCGAGCCGGTTGACGAGGACGAGCAGGCCGCGATGGGACACCTCCGGAACGTCGACCAGCGCGCCGGTGGCGATACCGGCGCCCTTGCGGATCTCCAGGATGCGGGTGAGCCGGCGGGCGAACGAGTCGGGGCGTCCGAGCTGCTCGGGCAGCGAGCCGTACAGGGCGACCGCGCGCGGCATGCCCGACGACGACTTGGTGGCGTCGGGCGACGCACCCAGCAGGTCGTAGGCGCCGCGCTCGATCCACCGGGTGTCGCCGTCCTTGATCAGGGTCCTCACCTGGCTGCGGTCCAACGGGAGCGCGCCGACCAAGTCCCAGCCCGACAGCGCGAACACGCCCGGCTGGAAGGCGTTGTACATGCTCAGCAACAGGTGGGCGTCCATGATGCGCGCCGTGTCGGCGTCCGTGATCGTGCTCAGGTCCGTGATGCCGAGGCTCGCGGCGATCACCGATGCCGTGGTCGAGGCGATGCCGTTCTGGGTGAAGGTCGCATTGTAGGGTCCGGCGTCGCCGGTGAGGCGCTCGCGCATCGTCTGGCGGATCTGCTCGGCCAGGTCACGGCCCTTCATGATCCGCCCGCCGAGCACGTACTCGTCCTCGGCGTGCCTGGTGGCGAAGTGCACCAGTTCGTAGGTCAGCTCGTCGTGGTTCTGAAGGGCGTGGACGAGGGAGGCCTGGTCCACCCCGATCTGCATCGCCTCCCGCAACGCGAGGCGCAGGAATTCGGTGTCGCCTGTGCACAACGCCACGTGATAGGCCGGGCGGGTGACGAAGTCATAGGACAGGTCGGGGCCGGTCGCGCCCGTCGTGGCGATGTCGTCGATGGTGAGATTGAGCTCTTGGAAAGTGAAGCAGCCGACCTTGCGCACCATCGAGCCGATCAGCTGATTGGCGGCGTGCGACAGCGGATGCCCCTCCGACCAGGCAGGCGACAGGTCGAGGGACTTCTCGACGCCGAGGAAGCCGTTGGCGTCCAGACGCAGCCCGCCCGAGCCGAGGTCGAGCAGCGAATGCAGCGCGTCGCCCATGACGAGACGCATGCCCGCGAACGTCGGATCGAGCCAGTTGATCGACGGCTGACCCTCCTTGAAATAGTGCAGATACACCCAGCGCCGCAGGACGCCGCGATGGTCGCGGATCGGCGGGGTCGCCGACCAGTTCGTCTCCTTGACCCCCGGCTCGTGGAAGATGACACGCTGCAGCGCGCCGATGATGTAACCCTGCTCCGCGAGCGCGCGCTCCGCCGCAGGGGTCAGGTTCACCGAGTCCGCACCCTCGGGCACGTCGGGAAGCAGATCCCAGGCGTCCATGGGGATGTCGACCATGTGATAGATGCCCGGATAATCGTGATAGTTGAGCTCGGCCAGCCGGAAGTCGGCGCCCTTGCCCGTGTGCCCCGGCACGATGTCGTCGATGACCGTGCCCCCGTACGAGGCGGCGATCGCGCACATCTCGCGGAACTCGTCCTCCGTGCCGAACAGGGGATCGATGGCCATCGAGATCCGGTCGAAATGGCCGTCGATGGACGGGGTGGCCTCCCAGCCGGACAGGCCGCCGGCCAGCTTCACCGGACCCGTGTGGATCGCGTCGATGCCGATCTCCTCGAACGCACGCCACAGGTCCTCGGAGCCCAGCGCGCCGAGGAACGACTGCCCTGGCGCGGTGATCACCGACAAGGGGTAGGCGGTGTACCAGACGGACGCCTGCTCGACGGCGGCGCGCGGGTGGGGTGCGGCGA
The DNA here is from genome assembly GCA_032229785.1 of Propionibacteriaceae bacterium. Lineage (GTDB taxonomy): Bacteria > Actinomycetota > Actinomycetes > Propionibacteriales > Propionibacteriaceae > Propioniciclava. The sequence goes on along the minus strand of JAVTWJ010000040.1, from coordinate 34,844 downwards.
AGGCGTTCGCCCACATCAGGTGATGCCCGGCGAGCTGGCGTCCGAGCACGATGGCGTCCGCGAGCATCGACTGCTCGACCAGCCACTCGACGTAGGCTCGGTTGCGGCCGTCCGCCTCGAAGGGTTTCGGGACCCGCTCGTCCTGCGTCGCCTTGCTGCGGCGGGCGCGCGGCCGCAGCCGCGCCGGACGCGCCGCGAAACGCTGCTGGTCGAAGCTGATCGTCGGGGTCGGCTCGTCGGCGCCGGTGGAGTCCACGGTCACGGGCTCGGGTGTGCTGCTCACCCTTCGACCGTAGCGGGCCGACCGCGCCCGCGGGAGTAGCGGGCGGCGTGTCCGCGCCGTGGGCTCAGGCCAGCGCCCGCAGGCCGCACGCGAAGCGGTGGCGTTCGCCCGGGGCGAGCGCGATCAGGCCGTCGCCCGAGTTGAACGCGTTCGGCGCACAGGTCATCGGCTCGACGGCGAGCGCGGTGCGCCCCATCGAGTCCGACGTGTAGACCTGGGCGTACCTGACGTCCCCCGTGATCGCCACGCCTGCGCCGGACGCCGGCTCCGCCACGGTGATCGTCCACGTCCCCTCGGGAAGCCCGGTGAAGGTGTGATCGAGGACGGTCGCGCCCACGGCTCGCGGCGTCCGGAAGTCGAGGCCGTCCTGCGCCACCGGCACCGTGGCGAGCGGGGTCAGCCGGGCGTCCGTCGTGTAGACCCGGTCAGCGGGAAGCGCGAGTTCGAGCGCGTCGACATCCCTGTCGCCGAGGCGGATGTAGGGGTGGACGGACACGCCGTAGGGCGCGGTGTCGCGGCCGATGTTCACCGTCTCGATGGTGATCGTGAGGCCGGCCGACGGGTCGAGACGGTAGACGACGCTGGACTCCAGCGGCCACTCGTAGCCCGGACGCGGCGCCACGAACGTCGTCAGCGTGACGGCCTCCGGCTGCGTATCGGCGACCTCCCACTCGGTCCAGGTCACGAGTCCATGGAGCGCGGCGCGGTGGGCGACGTCGTTGAGGGGCAACTGGTGGGCGGTGCCGTCCCAGAGGTAGCGTCCACCGGCGATGCGGTTGGGCCACGGCAAGAGCGTCTTGCCGAGGAACGCGTCCGAGAACTCGTCGACCCGACATCGCCGTACCAGGTCGATGCCGTGGTGGGTGAGCGAGCCGAGTGCGGCGCCCACGGTGAGAACGGTGGCCGTGTAGGGGCCAGCGGAGAGCGCGACCTCGCGGCCGGAGGCGGAATGTGACATGGGGATCATCCTGTCGAGTGGCCGGCGCTCGTCACCGGCGGGGCGGTCGAGTCTCGCACCGCGAGGCTCGACGGCACGGTGAGCGCCAAGGGAGCGGGGTTCTTGATCATGCCGACCGCGATGCGCAGGGCCTCGCGGCCGACGCGATCCCAGTCCATGACGATCGTGGTGAGCGGCGTCGGGAAGGCGGGCGCCTCGTCGATATCGTCGCAGCCGACGACCGACACGTCCTCGGGAATCCGCAGCCCGGCCTCGAGGAGGGCGCGGTAGGCGCCGAGCGCCATCTGGTCGTTGGCGACGAACAGCGCGGTCGGCCGCGCGGTCGCCAGAAGCCTCCGGGTTGCCCGGTAGCCCGATTCGGGGCTCCAGTCGCCCCGGACGAGATCGGGCACCGGGCGCCCGGCCTGCTCGAGCGCGACCCGCCAGGCCCGTTCGCGCGTCCGGGCCGGAAGCGATCGTTCCGGCCCAGCGACGTGATGCACGGTCGGGTGGCCCAAGGCGAGCAGATGGTGGATGGCCTCGTGCGCGCCGGCGCTCTCGTCGATGCTGACGGAGGAGGCCTGCGGGGGCGCGGCATTGCTCAGCACCACCGTCGGAACGTTCGGCGCCAGGTCGACTTCGCCCGCGCCGCCGCCGAGCGAACTGGACACGATGACGATGGCCACGTCGATCGAGGAGTGGCTGGGCGGCGGATCGCTTTCGCCGACGCGCGACTCGCCTCCGATGGGGACGAGCACCACGGAGTAGCCGCGTGCTGACGCGGCGCGCGTGATGCCCTCGAGCGCCTTGCGATTGCCGACGGGGTGCAGGCTCCGGTAGAAGACCCCGATGGTCTTGAAGCTGCCGTGTCTCATCGCGCGGGCCGCCGTGTTCGGGCGGTAGCCGAGCTCGCGCATGGCGTCCGATACGGCCTCCTTCTTCTCGTGGGTGACATAGGGTTCCTCGTTCACCACCCGCGACACCGTCTGCGCCGAGACGCCGGCGAGGCGCGCGACATCGGCCATGGATGGTCGCTTCCTGCCCGCCATGTCGCTCCTCTCGGGTCTCCTCCTGCGCGTGTCTTCCGGCGACTGTCAGGGACGGGTGGCGGTGGGGAGGCCGCCACCCGTCCGCCCCGGCTGGGGAGGCTCAGCCTTGGTGGGAGGCGCCGCCGGCGGGATTGACCCGCCACCAGATGCCCATCACGACGGCGACGGCCAGCAGGCCGAGGCCCGACCACAGGTTGCCGTTGATGCCGCCGGTCTTGGCCAGTTCGTCGGGGCCGGTCGCGACGAACGCGACGATCAGCAGGAACAGGCCGATGAGGCCGAGCGCACTGGCGATCATGACGCGGATGTCGGTGATGTCGACCTTGACGGTCGAGGTGTTCGTCTCGTGGGTCATGCGAGATCCCTTTCTGCTCAGTGGAAGACGAGGTTGAGGGTGACGACGAGCACTGCCGCCGCCACGCCCAGGGGCAGCGGACGCCGCCAGGGCGGCAGCTTGTCCAGATGGGGATCGGTCCGGTCGGCCTTCGGCGTCAGCGAGTAGACGAACCCGCGCAACTCGGCCTCGGGCTTCGGCTGCGTGAACTGCGAGACGATCACGGTGACCACCACGTCGGTGACGAAGGCCACCGAGGCCGCCAGGAAGGCGCCGCCCTGACCCGGCAGCGAGAGCGCACCGGTCCACAAGAGCACGTTGACGCCGAGCGCGCTGAGCGTGCCGGCCGCCAGGCCCACCCAGCCGGCGGCGGGGGTGGCCTTCTTCCAGAACATACCGACGATGAACGTGGCGAACAGCGGCGCGTTGAACATCGAGAACAGCTGCTGCAGGTAGTCCATCAGGTTGTCGTACTGCGAGGCGATCAGCGCGGTGAAGATCGCGATGACCGAGGCCGCCAGCGTGGACAGCTTGCCGACGCGCAGGTATCGCGCGTCCTCTTGTCCGGGCTTGATGTAGCGCTCGTAGAGGTCGACCGTGAACACGGTGTTGAACGCCGAGATGTTGGCCGCCATACCCGCCATGAACGACGCCAGCAGGCCGGTGATCGCGAGGCCGAGCAAGCCGTTGGGCAGCACGTCGCGCATGAGCAGGAGGATGGCGTTGTTGTACTCGAACGCCTCGCCGGCGTTCTTGGCCTCCGCCACCTCGCTGACCAGTACGCCGGCGACCATGCCGGGAATGATGACCAGGAAGGGCACGAACATCTTGACGAAGGTGCCGATGATGGGGGTCTTCTGCGCGGCGGAGATCGAGTCGGACGCCATGGCGCGCTGCACCTCGACGAAGTTGGTCGTCCAGTAGCCGAAGGACAACACGAAGCCGAGGCCGAAGACGATGCCTATCACGGACATGACCGGAGATTCGAAGCCGGACAGCAGCAGACCGGGCCACGAGTTGAGCTGAAGCGCAGGATCCGTGCCCGCCGCCACTGCGTTGTCGGTGATCTGCGCCTTGAGGCCGCTCCAGCCGCCGGTGCGGTTGAGTCCGATCAGCGTGAGCGGCAGGAGTGCGGCGACGATGACGAAGAACTGCAGCACCTCGTTGTAGATCGCCGCCGCGAGGCCACCGATGCTGATGTAGGTGAAGACGATGACGGCGGCGACGACGAGCGCCAGCCACAGCGGCCACCCGAGCAGCCAGTTGATGATCTTGCCGAGCAGGAACAGGTTGATGCCGGCGATGAGCAGCTGTGCCAGGGCGAAGCTCAGCGAATTGATGAGGTGCGCGGCGGTGCCGTATCGCTTGAACATGAACTCGGGGACCGAGCGGACCTTCGATCCGTAGTAGAACGGCATCATGACGAGGCCCAGGAAGATCATCGCCGGGACGGCGCCCACCCAGAAGTAGTGGAACGTCGGCATGCCGTATTGGGCGCCGTTGGCCGACATGCCCATGATCTCGACCGCGCCGAGGTTGGCGGACACGAAGGCGATGCCCGTGACCCAGGCGGGCAGGGAACGTCCGCCGGTGAGGAACTCGTTGGACGACTTCGCCTTCGCCTTCATGACGAAGCCGATGCCGAGGACGAACGCGAAATAGACGACGATGGGTACGTAGTCGTACCAGTAGGCGTTGAGCAGGAGGTCCTGCTCCATCAGCACGCCACTCATAGGTGCTCCTGTTCGGATAGGGGGACGGGTTGGCCGCCTCGTCGGGGTTCGATCGGCGTCCGCTCGACCACGATCGTTGTGGTCGAGCCGGTGCCAACCCGTTTCGGCATGTTAACGTAACCAGAGCCGAAGATCTAGCGCCGAAGGAGAGCGTCGATGGAGTCGCGAGAGTTGTTGAACAGCGTTCAGGATGGCGAGCTCGACGCCCGCATCGACGCGGTGTATGCGGTGGCGCCCGCCGAGCGCGCGGCCGTCCGTACGCGGCTGGCCGGCCTCGTCGCCCGCTTCCAGCAGGAGTTTCCCGGTCTTCAGGCCGGGCTTTTCACCGCCGCGGGACGGACCGAGATGGGCGGCAACCACACCGACCACCAGCACGGGCAGGTGCTCGCCGGCTCGGTCAGCCTCGACATGATCGCCTGCGCGGGCCGCAACGGCTCCGACGAGATCCGCATCCGATCCCAGGGGTACCCGCCGGTCGTGGTCGGCCTGGACGATCTCGAGCCGAATCCGGACGAGTACGGCACCTCGGTGGCACTGGTGCGCGGCGTCGCGCGAGGGCTGCGGGATCGCGGCTACGAAATCGGCGGGGTCTCGGCGTGCGTCGTCTCGAGCGTCCCGGGCGGATCGGGCCTGTCGTCGTCGGCCTCCTACGAGATCCTGATCGGAGTCGTGCTCAATCACCTCTTCTGCTCGGATGAGGTGTCCCTGGTCGAGTTGGCGCAGATCGGGCAGTACGCCGAGAACGCGTTCTTCGGCAAGCCGTGCGGCCTGATGGACCAACTCGCCTGCGCGGTCGGCGGCGTGGTGCATATCGACTTCGCCGATCCTGCAGTGCCCGCGATCACACGGGTCGACGTCGACCTGGCGGCGGCCGGGCACGTGCTGTGCATCGTCGATTCCGGCGCCGACCACGCGGACCTCACCGACGAGTACGCCACGATCATCGGCGAGATGGCAGCCGTCGCCGCCTGCTTCGGCGCCGACCATCTGAGCCAGGTCGACCGGGCCGAGTTCTGGGCGCGCCTGCGCGACGTCCGCAGCGGCGCAGGCGACCGGGCCGTGCTGAGGGCGATCCACTTCTTCGACGACGACGCCCGCGTGCCTGCGCAGGCGTCCGCGCTGGCGACGGGTCGTTTCGATGACTTCCTCGGGCTGGTGACCGCGTCCGGCATCTCGTCCGCGACCCACTTGCAGAACCTCTACGCCACCTCCGATCCCGGGCAGCAGGCGGTGGGAGTCACGATCGCGCTGGCCCAGCACCTGCTCGGCGGCAGGGGAGCGGTGCGCGTGCACGGCGGTGGCTTCGCCGGCACCGTCCAGGCGTATGTTCCCCTCGACCTGGCGCCGGCGTTCAAGGCGGGGATCGAGGCCGTCCTCGGCGAGGGCCGGTGCCACACGCTGTCGATCCGTCCCGTCGGCGGCGGCGTGATCGCCGGCTGAGCGACCACGCGACGCCCGGGCGTCCTTCATCACGGGAAGACACGAGAACAGGAGAACAGCACTTATGGCGATTCTTGTCTTGGGTGGCGCGGGCTATATCGGCTCGCACACCGTCCGCGCACTCGTCGAGTCCGGCCGCGATGCCGTCGTGGTCGACAACCTGCAAACGGGATTCCGCGAGGCCGTCCCTCCTGAGGCCCGGTTCTATGAGGCCGACATCCGGGACCGGCAAGCCCTGGACCGCGTGTTCGGTGCCGAGCCGATCGAGGCGGTCATCCACTTCGCCGCGTCGTCGCAGGTGGGGGAGTCGATGATCCGCCCGCTGGCCTACTACGACAACAACCTGACCGGAACGATCGTCCTCCTTCAGGCCATGGTCGCCGCGGGCGTGAGCGCGATCGTGTTCTCGTCCACGGCGGCGACCTACGGCGAGCCCGAGCGGATCCCGATCCTCGAGGACGACCGGGTGCGGCCGACCAGCTGTTACGGCGAGACCAAACTCGCCATGGAGAAGCTGATGGGCTGGACCGCGAGGGCGCATGACCTCCGGTCGGTCGCGTTGCGCTACTTCAACGCCGCCGGTGCGCACGCGTCCGGCGAGATCGGGGAGGCGCACGCCGCGGAGAGCCATTTGGTGCCGCTGGTCCTTCAGGTTCCCCTCGGCCAGCGCGACACCATCGCGGTGTTCGGCGACGACTACCCGACGCCCGACGGCACCTGCATCCGCGACTACGTGCACGTGACGGATCTCGCCGACGCCCACATCCTGGCCGTGGACCACCTTCTGAATGGCGGTGCCAGCGATGTGTTCAACCTGGGCAGCGGTCAGGGGTTCTCGGTCAACGAGGTCATCGAGGTGGCCAGGCGGGTGACCGGTCACCCGATCCCGGTCGAGGTTGCGCCCCGCCGGCCCGGCGACCCGGCCCAGCTCGTCGCGAGTTCCACCAAGATCAGGCAGGCCCTGGGCTGGTCGCCCCGGCAGGAGTCGGTCGAGGCCATCGTGTCGTCGGCCTGGGCCTGGCACCGCGGCCATCCGCGCGGCTACCGAGGCTGACGTCCCCGCACCAACCTGGGGCGTCTGGTCGACGATGCAACGACATCCCTCGCGACCGGATGGCCAAATACGTCCCACCGCGTGGGGTGAGCCGACGTGTGTTCAGGCGATGAGGCTGGAGCGGATGGCGAGCGCGACTCCGCCCCGTGCCCAGCTGAGGAAGTCCAGGGTGTCGCCCATCTCCAGCTCCGGCGGGTCGATGTCGTAGTAGTGGTGTCGCTCCAGGCCCTGCTCGATCGCGGCCACCCTCGTCACGAACGGGGCGACGCCGTCGCCGGTGACGAGGACGCGTTCGGGCCCCCAGGCGAGCTTCGCCAGCCCGACCAACTCGCCCAGCGCCACGGCGGCCTCGTCGAGCACGGCGCCGACGGCGGGGTCGTCCCCGCGGAGATCGTCGGCCGTGAGCGGGCGTCCGGCGGCGGCGGACGCCCGCTCGAGCAGCGGTTCGGTGGCGAGCATCTCGCGGAACGTGCGTCCGTTGCTGGCCCAGGCCGCGCCCAGCATGCCGGCAGACCCCTGGTGGCCGACCAGGAGCTGGTTCTCGACGATGGCGCCGGCCCCCACGCCGACGCCGACGGTCAGGACGACGAAGTTGTGTGCGCCGCGGCCCCGTCCGAACCAGTGCTCGGCCAGGGCGAGGGCGTCCACGTCGTTGGCCGCCGCGCAGGGAAGGCCGGTGCACTCGGTGACGGCGCCGGTGACATTGCCGCCGCTCCAGCCGAGCAGGCGCGCGGCACGCACGGTGCCGAACGGATCGACGGCGCCCGCGAGGGAGACTCCGATCCCCTCGGGGACCCAGGCGTCTGCTCGCTGCCGGAGCAGCCGGGAGATCGCGGTGGCCGTCGACTCGACGGAGGAGGTGTCGGCGTCCTCGACCGCCGAGCCGTGAACGACCCCGCACAGGCCGGCCAGCACCGCGTACAGCCGGCCGGGAAGCACCTTGATCCCGACGAAACGGCCGGCGGAATCGACCGCCTCGAGCGGAAGGGTGGGGCGCCCGACCCGTGCGGGTTGGGACGCCCCTTCCTTCAAGATGCCGGCGCGGATCAACGGCGCCGTGACACGGGTGAGGGAGCCTGAGCTCAGCCCCGTTCGTCTCGTCATCGCCGCACGGGAGATCGGGCCGTGTCGCAGGACGGTCTCGACGAGCAGGCGAGAGGTAGGGTCCAGTTGCGCGAGGCTCACACCGCCAATGATGGCAGGTCTGCACCCCATCTCCGCGGCTGTCGCTACTCGCGAGAGGCCAGTTCGAGCAGGCGGTTGAGCTGCCTGTTCAGGTCGGTGAGCGAGCTGACCGGTTGATTCCCGATGTAGATCGCCTCGAAGGCGGGGCCGGTGAGGCCGGCGATATCGGCCGCGTTCGTGGTGACGGCCATCGTCTGCGTGGTGCCCTCGTCCAGGTGGACGGTGAACGCGGACACGTCGAGCCCGGCGGCCTTGCGGACCTCCAAGGACGCCTGGGTGCCGGCCTCGCGGGCGGGGAACACCGCGCCCGCCTCGCCGATCATCACCTGGCACTCGTCGCTGGCCATGTAGGCGACCCACGCGGCGGCGGCCTCCTTGTCGTCGGCGAAGCGCGTCACCGAGTCGGCCAGGCCGTTGAACGGACTGGACCGGTGGCCCGACGGCCCGATCGGTGTGGGCGCGATCCTGAGATCGATGTCGTCGAGCGCCTGGAAAGAGGAGATCATCCAGGAGCCCGTCAGGCCCAGGACGGCCTGGCCGGCCGCCACCTGCTGGTAGGCGCCCGTGTCCTTGCTGAACTGGCCGTACTTGGGCATGTAGCCCTTCTCGGCGAGGCCGAAGTACCAGCCGATCGCCTCTTGGAACCGGGGGTCGTCGAGGTTGAAGTGGGTTCCCCAGGGGTTCTTGTCCAGCGGCCGCCAGTCGCCCAACGAGCCGGTGTAGGCACCCCATTGGGTCTGGCCGAGATTCTCGCCGCCGCCACCCTCGGTGGCCAGACCGTAGACCTTGACCCGGGTCTTGTCGAAGCCGGGCTCGTCGCCACGGACGCCGTTCACGTCGATGGTGAGGTGGGCGATGGTCTTCTCGAAGCTTCCCCCGTCGACCGGGTTCCACTCCATCGCGGCCAACTGCTGGGCGGTGACGCCCGCTGCGTCGCTCACGTGCGCGTCGTAGAAGTAGCCGACGGTGTCCCAGTCCTTGGGTGCGCCGTAGCGGTGCCCGTCTGGGCCCTTCCACAGCTCGGCGAGGCCGTAGGCGAACTCGGCGTCGGAGAGTCCCTTGGTCGCCTCCAACTCGTCCAAGGGCAGCAGGACGCCGAGATCGACGAACTGGGCGTACTTGGCCAGGTGGTTGGTGAACACGTCCGGGGCCTGGTCGGCGATGAAGCCCGCGGTCAGCTTGCTCCAGTAGTCGCCCCAGCCGTACTGGGTGATGCGGATCTTCTTGCCGCCCTGGCGCTCGAACGCGTCGGCGCACTTCTGGTAGCCCGGCTGCTGCGCGGAGTCCCATAGCCAGTAATCGATGGTGTCCGACGACCCCGGACCGGGTGCCGGCGCACTGCTGCTGCAGCCGGTGGCCAGCACCGCGACAGCGAGCAGTCCCGAGCCGAGTGCGGTGAGTGTCTTCCTCATGGTCATCCTCACTTGATTCCGCTGAAGCCGATGGAGTTGACGATGCGCTTGGCGCTGAGCATGAACAGCACGAGCATCGGGAGCGCGGCCACGAGCGTGGCGGCCATCAGCCCCGCCCAGTCGGGGCCGGTCTGCGGCGACTGCGCCCGGAACACGCCCAGCCCGACGGTCAGCAGGCGCGAGTTGTCGGTGTAGCTCACCATCAGGGGCCAGAAGTAGTCATTCCACGCGGCGATGTAGGTGAGCAGCGAGAGCGTCGCCAGCGGTGCGGTCGACATGGGCAGAATCAACCGGAAGAAGACGCCGAGCTTCGAGCTGCCGTCGAGTCGGGCCGCCTCCTCGAGCTCGATCGGGACGTTCATGAAGAACTGCCGTAGGAAGAACACCGCGAACGGCGTCATGAGCATGCCGGGTAGCGCGATGCCCAGAAGGGTGTCGATCAGGCCGAGTTGCTTGATCAGGATGAAGTTCGGCAGGAAGGTGAAGATCGCCGGCACCATCAGGCCCGCGAGGAACAGGCCGAAGAAGAAGTTGCGGCCTGGCCAGTGCAAGCGGGCGAAGGCATAGGCGGCGCACGCCGAAAAGAAGACCTGCCCGACCGTGACCAGGGTGGCGACGATGACGCTGTTGATCAGGAACCGCCAGAAGTCGATCGCCTGGCCGGAACCGCCCGCGGCGATCGCCGCCTCGCCGGTCTGGGTGCCGAACACGCGCTCGAAGCCGCTGAGGGTGAAGTCGACCGGCAGCCAGGAGGTGGCGCCCGAGTACAGGGCGGCATTCGAGGACAGTGCGGTGCGCAGCATCCAGTAGAACGGGAAGAGCGTGACCACCATGATGACGACCATCGTGGTCCAGCCGGCGATGCGGCCCCAGTTGATCCGGCGTTCCGGCTTCGGCTCGGGTGCTGCAGAGTTGCTGTCGTGGAGTGCTGTGGGTGTTGTGCTCATGATTCCCTCAGTTCAGGTCGGTCTCGCCAGCGCGGCTGAGCCGGTACTGGAGGGCGGTGACGATCAGCAGAATCGCGAGCAGTGCGACCGAGAGCGCCGAAGCGTAGCCGAACTGGAAGCGTCCGAAGGCCATCTCGTAGATGTAGAGCTGCAGTACGCGCGAGGAGTTGACCGGCCCGCCGTTGGTGGTCACCGCAACGGTGTCGAACACCTGGAACGAGCCGACGATGGTCATGATCAGCACGAGCGCGAGGATGGGGCGCAGGAGCGGGATGGTGATCCGCCAGAACATCCGCCACTCGTTGGCGCCGTCGACGCGGGCCGCTTCGTAGACGCTGTCGGGGATGGTCTGCAGTCCGGCGAAGATCAGCAGCGCCGTGTAGCCCATGTGCCGCCACACGTTGATCAAGGCGATCGTCGGGATGACGGTGGACTCCTGGCCCAGGAACGGGATGCGTTCCAGGCCCAGGGAGGCGAGGAACTGGTTGCCGATGCCGAGTTGCGTGTCGAGGATCCACAGGAAGATCAGGGCGGCCACGACGTTCGAGACGAGGTACGGGGCCAAGACGATGCTGCGCACGAACGTGGATTCGGTGAGCCGGTGCATCAAGACCGCGATCAGTAGCGCCATGATGGTCTGGATGCCGATGTTGATCAGGACGTACTGCAGGGTGACGGCGGCAGCGTTCCAGAAGATCGGGTCGGCGAACATGCGTTCGTAGTTGGTCAGGCCGACGAAGTTCGCCGGGGTGAGCAGGTTGTAGTCGGTGAAGCTCAGCCAGATCCCGTTGATCGTCGGCCAGAGCATGAAGAGCAGGAAGCCGATGAGCGCGGGCAGGATCATCGCTAGGGCCAGGTTCAGGTCCCCCCACGTCCGGTGCGACACGCCGGGCCTCGCCGGCGTCGACCGTGTAGTCATAGTTACCTCCGTTGGTAAGATAACTAAACTCTGACATGGAGGTTGCGCGCCGTCAACCCGGATTCGCCTTTAGTTTTGCATCGAAGCGAAGTGCTAGGGTTGCCGCCACGGCGTTGGCAGCGCCGGTAGTCCTCACCACAAGGAGCCTCCCGATGACGACCTCCCCCCCGCGCGTGGCGGCCACGCGCGTACTCATGCGCCGCGGCGGAACATCCCTGGTGCTCCACGCCGGACCGGATGCTCTTCCGGAAGTGCTGCATTGGGGCGCGGATCTCGGACCGCTGACGCCCGGCGAACTGTCGGCGTGGGTCGCGGCGTCCGTCGGTGGGGTGGTCTCGGGTAGTTCCGACACTCCGGCACGGCTGTCCCTGATGCCCCAGCAGGCCGAGGGCTGGCTGGGGACCCCGGGCCTGACGGGCTCGCGGTCCGGACTGGGGCAGTTCTCGGCGTTCGCGTCGACCGCCGTCAACGTGCTCGAGGCTCAGGGGGCCGCGGGTGCGGCGTCCCGGGTCGAGATCCTCGCCCACGACGACGAGGCCGACCTCGACCTCGTCATCGAGATCGAGCTGGCGGCGTCCGGGCTGTTGCGGACGCGCGCCACCCTGACCAATCGCGGCGACGACGGCTACGGCGTGGAGTCGATGCTGCTCGCGCTGCCGACCCCGTCCCACGAGACGCTGGTGATCGACCAGTCGGGCCATCACCTGCGCGAACGGGAGACGTCGTTCCACGAGTTCACCCTGGGCACCCACGAGCGGACCACGCGGGTGGCGCGTGCGCACATGGCGTCCACCATCCACGGCACGTGTGAGCCCCACACCGGCTGGGGTCAAGGGCTGGTGCACTACCTGCACGTCGCATGGTCGGGCAACACCCGGTCGCTCGCCGAGCGGTCGGTGCTCGGGTTCCAGGTGCTGATGGGCGGCGAACTTCTGATGCCCGGCGAGGTGGTGCTGGCGTGCGGCGAGTCCTACACGACCCCCTGGATCGTGGCGACCTGGGGCGACGGACTGGACGCCGCGGCGGCGCGGGTGCACGGATTCCTTCGCGCGCGCCCGTCGCATCCGCACTCGACACGCCCGGTCACCTTCAACGCCTGGGAGGCGGTCTACTTCGACCACTCCATGGAGCGCCTGCGGCCGCTGGTGGACGCCGCGGCCGAGGTGGGCGCGGAGCGCTTCGTGCTCGACGACGGCTGGTTCGGCGCGCGGCGCGACGACACCGCCGGACTTGGCGACTGGGTGGTCGCGGCGGACGTGTGGCCCGACGGGCTCGGCCCGCTGGCGGACGCCGTACGCGCGCGGGGGATGGAGTTCGGGCTGTGGATCGAGCCGGAGATGATCAACGCCGATTCGGACGCCGCCCGCGCCCATCCGGAGTGGATCCTGTCCCCGCGGACGCACCGACCGCAGGAGGAGCGCACGCAGCAGGTGCTCGACCTGACCAATCCCGCGGCCTACGGGCACGTGCGCGCCCAGCTGCTGCAGGTGCTGGCCGACGCGCGGATCGACTTCCTCAAGTGGGACTTCAACCGCGACATGAACGAGTCCGTGTCACCGCTGACCGGCAGGCCCGCCTATCACGCGCAGACGCAGGCCACCTACCGCCTGATGGGCGAACTCTGTGCCGCTCATCCGGGCCTCGAGATCGAGTCGTGCGCGGGCGGGGGAGGGCGCATCGACCTGGGTGTCATGGAGAGCGCGGTGCGGGTGTGGGGATCCGACTGCATCGACCCGCTCGAGCGGCAGGACATCGAGGCGGGCACCTCCCTGGTGCTCCCGCCCGAACTGGTCGGATCGCACGTCGCGTCGGCCACGTCGCACACCACCGGCCGCACGCTGAACCTGAGCCTGCGGGGATCCACCGCGCTGTTCTCTCACATGGGCATCGAGTGGAATCTGCTGGAGGTCGCCCCGGACGAACGCCGAGAGTTGGCCGCCTGGGTCGGGCTGCACAAGCGGCTGCGTTCGCTGCTGCACACCGGACGCGTCGTGCACGGCGACCACCCCGACCCCGGTTGGCGGATCCGCGGTGTGGTGGCCCAGGACGGCTCGGCGGCGGTCTACTCGTTGGTGCGGATGACCACCTCCGCCGTACGCCCGCCGCAGGCCATCCGGCTGCCCGGGCTGGACTCGGACGCGGCCTATCGCCTCAAGGAGTTGCTGCCGGACGGCGTCGAGTCGCCCGTCTCGCGGCCGTCGCGCTCGCCCGAGGCGTGGGCGTGGTGGTTCGACGGCGGCCTCACGTTGCCCGGATCGGTCCTGAGCTCGGTGGGACTGAGGTTCCCCGACCTCGATCCGGAACAGGCGATCCTCGTGCACCTGGAGCGCGTGGCCTCGTCAGGCTCCAGTTAGGCGGAGGGCCGACTTCGAGCAGCGTCCGCGGCCGGTCGATGTTCGGTTCCATCGCGACCCGCCCTCGACCGTGACTCACACGCTACCGAGATGGCCAAGGAAGGTCGAAGGCGATCGCGATGGCCTCGGGGTCGAGGCCGTTCTGCGCGCCGACCGCGAGCTCGGTGGACAGCCCACGAATCGTCGACGTGATCGGTGCCACCGTCACGCGGTCGAGGTAGGGGCGGACGAGTTCGCGGGTGAGGACCAATATGCGCGAAGACCTACGACCGGATCGCGCCGCCCTCGGGCCGCGAAATGACATAATGTGCATTATCGGACACGTGGATGGCGGCAGCGCGGTGAGTGTCAGGAGCAGGCGACGCTCGTCCCGTCCAACAACAGGCGGGCGATCACCGTGGACATGCCCTCGGGCCGACCCGGGCACACCGTGGCGCGTAGGCCGCGGTACTCGATGTTGAAGACCGCCTTGCCGCCGGCCAGGAAACCGTCGTACAGGTCGCATTCGCCGTACGCGACGCATTCCTCGTTGACAGCGAAGTCGACGACATCGGCGAGGTCGTCGATCTGGCCGGGGTTGTTCTTGAGGCCGATCGCCAGACCACGCTCGTGGGCGGCGTCCGCCAGTGCCTTCTGGTACGCGATCTGGTTCTGCTTGCTGATCGAGAAACCGCTGTCCTGGAGCCAGCCGTCGGTGTTGTCGGGGTCGATCGCCACGAAGCCCTTGCTCTTGCAGACATCCATCCGGGCGGTCATGATCGGCAGCAGCGTGTCGATCTGGCGCACGTCGAGCCAGCGCTCGCCCGGCCAGCCGTCCAGTTCCTCACCCAGGACGCTTTCCGGGAACTTGCTCTCGTCGGGACGGAAATCCTCGTACGCGCCGGCGTTGAGGTAGCACACGGCCGCGACACCGCGATCAGTGAGGTGCCGGACCTCCGCGGCCCCGGTCCGCTGCCAGTCGAGGTTGTAGACGTCGACATCGTGGTCGAGATCGACCTCCCCGGTGTACTGAATGTGGAACGTCGCCCCGACCGCAGGACGCCACCACGCGCCGGGCGCCACCTCGACCGTGCGCGCGGGACTCGGCTGAGCATCGGCGTCCGGGATGCAGCCCGACAGCGACGTGATCCCGGACATCACCGCCGCCAGCAACGCTTTCCACATCATCGGACCTCCTGGAGGGTGCGCCACGGATTGGGAAGGCAACCCGCCGTCACCCAGGATAAGCCTGCCCCACCACGGCGAGCCCTCGCGATGGCTTCCACCTGGTGAGTCGCCGGACATGAGTGGATCAGGTGCCACACCCGCTCCGGCGGCGCCTGCGGTGGCGGCGCGAGATGACCGCGGTAGGTGTCCCAGGCCATCTCCGCGACACAGGTCACGTCGGCGCGCAGGACGAGTTCGGCAGGCACCGGACGGCCGGGATTGGCCACCACGACGCTCGCGCCCGCGGCTCGCAGATCGTCGATCACCTCCAGCGACCAGTGGCCGACGCTCGAGGGCGGCACACGATCCAGCATCACGCCGGTGATCCCGTAGTGCACGCGCCAGGCGACGAGTTCGGCCGCGACCGTCTCGGGATGGCGCTGCCCGTAATTGACGTCGACGTAGCCGACCAGCGGCGTCCGGACACCGGCGAGCGCGTCTCGGTACAGCGGATCCACGGCCCGGCCCGGCCCGTTGTCGACGTTCACGACGGCGAAGGCCAACGCGTCCTCGCCGGAGCGCAGGCGCGCCCAGGCGACCGGATCCTCCACCGGGTGCAGGTACCACGGGGCGGCGCTAGTGCCCATGCGTGGCGTTCCCCTCGATGTCGTCGATGACGAGCGCCGTGCGGCGCCCATCGCCCGTGCCTGCGGGAGCTGCGGACACCAGGACCGCCATGGCTTCCGGCGGCACGTGTGCGCGCGATAGCCAGGCGGTCCTGTTGAGCGTCCCCTCCCCCGCCCCCCCGAGTGAGAGCACCCCTCACCCCTCTCTCACCTAGGAGGAAGCGCCGGAGCGCTCCCGTGGAAAGGGCGCATCCTGACGCTGATCGCCACCCTAACAGCGGTGCCCGGGCCCCGGTCCCGGGAGGTGCCCGCAGCACGGGGAGGCGTCCGTCAAGTGTCCGTTCAGAAGTTGATCATGTGCCCGGCGACGCCCTCGACGGCCTCCTTGATCGCCTCGGACAGCGTCGGGTGGGCGTGGATCGAACGGCCGACCTCCTCGGCGGTCAGATCCCACATCTGCGCGAGCACCAACTCGGGCAACAACTCGGTCACGTCGGGGCCGACCATGTGCGCGCCCAGGATCTCGTTGTGCTCCGCGTCCGCGACCACCTTCACGAAGCCCGTGGCGTCCCCCAGGCCCCACGCCTTGCCGTTCGCCGAGAACGGGAATTTGCCGACCTTGACGGCGAAGCCCTTGTCCTTGGCCTGCTGCTCGGTGTACCCGAACGAGGCGATCTGCGGCTGGGAGTAGGTCGCGCGCGGGATCATGTCGTAGTTGATGGCCATCGTCTCGGCGCCCGCGATGGTCTCGGAAGCCACCACGCCCTGGGCCTCGGCGGTGTGGGCCAGCATGAGCTTGCCGGTGCAGTCGCCGATCGCGTAGATGCCCGGGACGTTGGTGCGCATGTAGTCGTCGATCTCGATGACGCCGCGCTCGGTCACCCTCACCCCGGTGTTCTCCAGGCCGTAACCTTCGACGCGCGGCGCGAAGCCCATGGCCTGCAGCATCTTGTCGGCCTCGAGCACGGACGCCTCGCCGCCCTTGGCGGGCTGGATCGTGACGCGGACGCCTGCACCCGTGTCCTCGACCGAGGTGACGGCCGTCGAGGTCAGCACCTTGATACCGAGCTTCTTGTAGGCCTTGGCCAGTTCGGCGGAGACGTCGGGATCCTCGTTGGGCACCATGCGGTCGAGGAACTCGACGATGGTCACCTGGACGCCGTAGGAGTTCAGCACGTAGGCGAACTCGGTGCCGATCGCGCCCGAACCGCCGATGATGACCGAGGACGGCAGGGCCTCGGCGAGGATCTGCTCCTTGTAGGAGATGACGTTGTGGCTCCACTGGGTTCCACGCAACAACTTGGTGGTGGCCCCGGCCGCGATGATGCAGTGGTCGAACGTGACCCGCTGGGTCGAGCCGTCGCCGGCCGCGACGTCGATGGTGCGGGCGTCCGCGAAGGTGCCCCAGCCGTGGAACTCCCGAATCTTGTTCTTCTTCATCAGGTAGTGGATGCCGCCGACCATGCGCTCGGATACCTTGCGCGAGCGCGCGAAGGCCGCGCCGTAGTCGACGCTGATGTCGCCCGAGATCCCGAAGGCCTTGGCCTCCTTGGTCACGATGTGGGCGATCTCGGCGTTGCGGAGCAGCGACTTGGTCGGGATGCATCCCACGTTCAGGCAGACGCCACCCCAGTACTCCTTCTCGATGATGGCGACCTCCTTACCCAGCTGGGCGGCGCGGATGGCCGCGACGTAACCGCCCGGACCGGCTCCGAGGACAACGACGTCGAAGTGTGAGCTCATGGCCTCACTCTATTACTCGCGACCCGCTGCCGACACCGCCGAGGGCGGTGGGGGTTCCGGTAGACTCGTCAGTCGTGACTCATTCGCATGCCGTGATCGGACGTCTCCTGCGCGATGTACGCCTCCAGAGAGGTTTGTCGCTCGACCAGGTAGCCGAGATGCTCGAACAGACCACCGCCGACCTGCGCGCGGTCGAGTCGGGCGGGGCCGCGATCGACCTCGCCACGGTCGATCGCGTGGCCACCGCCCTCTACGATCCGTCGCTCGCTCCCGCGTTCCGCAGCACGATGCACCTGCGGATCAAAGGCGGCGCCCAGCTCGCAGGCAGCATCGACGTCCGTTCGTCGAAGAACGCCGCGGTCGCCCTGCTGTGCGCGTCCCTGCTGAACCGGGGCCGGACGGTGCTCGAAGGCATCGCCCGCATCGAAGAGGTCAACCGCATCCTTGAAGTCCTCGAGTCGATCGGCGTCCAGGTGAGCTGGTCGGCCGACAAGTCCGAGCTGGAGCTGGTCCGCCCGGACGTCCTCGACCTCGCGTCCATGGACATCGAGGCCGCCCGCCGGACACGCAGCGTGATCATGTTCCTCGGCCCGCTGCTGCACCTGCTCCCCGAGTTCAAGCTGCCTTACGCGGGCGGCTGCGACCTCGGTACCCGCACGGTCACGCCCCACATGCAGGCGCTCCACGCGTTCGGCCTCGACGTGCGGGCCACGGAGGGCTGGTATCACGCCGACGTCCGGCCGATCCCGGGTGGTATCCGGCACATCACACTCACCGAGCGCGGCGATACGGTCACCGAGAACGTCCTCATGGCGGCCGCGCTGGATCCGGGCACGACCGTGATCCGCAACGCCTCCCCCAATTACATGGTGCAGGACCTCTGCTTCTTCCTCGAGAAGCTCGGCGTCCGCATCGACGGCATCGGCTCCACGACGCTGACGGTCACCGGGCGCGAGGAGATCTCGGCGGATGTGCGGGTGGCGCCGTCGGAGGATCCGATCGAGGCGATGAGCCTGATCACCGCCGCGGTGGTGACCGAATCCGAGCTGACCATCTGCCGTTGCCCCATCGAGTTCCTCGAGATCGAACTCGCGATCCTCGCCGACATGGGCCTGCGCTTCGACATGTCCGAGGAGTACACGGCGGCCAACGGCCGGACGCGGCTGGTCGACATCATCGTGTACCCCTCGAAGCTGCACGCCGCGGTCGACAAGATCCATCCGATGCCCTTCCCGGGCCTCAACATCGACAACCTGCCGTTCTTCGCGGTGATCGCGGCCGTCGCCGAGGGCGAGACGCTGATTCACGACTGGGTATACGAGAACCGCGCGATCCATCTGCTCGAGCTGAACAAGCTGGGCGCCCACACCACCTTGATGGACCCGCACCGTCTCGCCGTGAAGGGGCCGACCCGCTGGCGCAGCCAGGAGGTCATCTGCCCGCCCGCGCTGCGTCCGGCGGTCTGCCTGCTGTTGGCGTCGCTGGCGACGCCGGGCATCACCGTGCTGCGTGACGTCTACATGATCAACCGCGGCTACGAGGACCTGGCGAACCGCTTGAATGCCCTGGGCGCGGACATCCAGCCGTTCTTCGACTGAGAGGCCGCCGGGCTCAGCGGATGCGCCGGGCCTCGAAATGGAAGCGCGGGGCGACGAGGTCGTCCTGGGACGCGACGAGTGCGAGTTCGCGCTGGTTCAGCGCGGTCGTCCGCTCCAGCACCGAGTACACGATGTCGGCGGTGCGCGACACCGACGCCTCCGGTGAGCCCGTGGCCAGCCACGACGCAAGGAACATCGACGACGTCAGGTCACCGGACCCCGTGAAGACCGAGCCGAGCAGCGGCGTCGTGACCGCCCACGCGCCCTCCTCGCTCACGGCGACCATGGTGATCGATTCCGGGTCGGCGCCTTCCGTCACGACCGACGTCACCAGGACCACGTCCGGCCCTTGCGCGCGCAGGGCATGCGAGGCGTCCACCACCTGATCCAGCGTGGTCGCCTCGCGTCCGGTGAGGAAGTTCAGCTCGTAATGGTTGGGCGTCATGATGTCGGCGGCCCGGACCACGTGGTCGCGGATGAACTCCGGGATGCCCGGCAGCACGTACATGCCGCGGCCCACGTCGCCCATGACCGGGTCGCAGCAGTAGATCGCCCCCGGGCTGCGCTGCTTGACGAGGTCGACGACCGCGAGGATCTCCGCGCCCATGGCGGGCGCCCCCTGGTAGCCGGTCAGGACGGCGTCCACGCGGGGCAGGACGCCGAGGTCGTCGATGCCGTCGACGACGTCGCGGACGTCCTCGGGACGCAGCAGCGGTCCCTTCTTGCTCGGGTAGGAGGTGTTGTTCGAGAAATGGACGGTGATGACGGGCCAGACCTCGCAGCCCAACCGCATCAGCGGAAAGGTCGCGGCGCTGTTCCCCACGTGGCCGTAGGCGACGGAGGACTGGATCGACAAGACGGTGCTCACGGTCCGCTATTGTGCACCGGGTTCCGGGCCGGTGACCCGGGTGACCGTAAGGTGTGCACCATGCGGGCTGACCGGTTTCCCTATTTCGACGCGCGCTTCGCCGCCATCGCGCACCGGGGTGGCTTCTCCCCCGACGCCCCGGTCGAACTCGAGAACAGCATGCGGGCGTTCGCCGCAGCCCGGGATCTCGGCTTTCGCTACCTCGAGACCGACGTCCAGGTGACCGCCGACGGGGTCCTGGTCGCCTTTCACGACCCGGTTCTCGACCGGGTGACGGACGCCGCGGGCCTGGTCGGCGCGTTGCCCTTCTCGGAGGTGGCGCAGGCCAGGATCGGCGGACTCGAGCCGATCCCGCGCTTCGACGACCTCCTGGACGCCTTTCCGGACGCCCGGTTCAACATCGACCTGAAGACGCCGGACGCCGTCGCGCCGCTGGCCGAGTCGATCCGTCGTCACGGCGCGCGCGACCGCGTGTGCGTCGCGAGCTTCTCCACCCGTCGGCTGCGGGAGTTCCGCACGCTGGCCGGTCCGCGGGTCGCAACCTCCACCTCTCCGGTGGAGATCGGCGTCTCCGCCTGGCTTCCGGCGCTGCGACGTGCCTGGCCGCTGCGGGGCGCCGCCTTCCAGATCCCGATGCTGGAGCCGCGCACGGGCGTCCCGCTGATGCATTTCGGCCTGCGGCGCACGGCCCGACGCAAGGGCGCGCAGGTCCACGTGTGGACCATCAACGACCGGAGCGACATGGAACGGCTGCTCGACTGGGGCGTCGACGGTCTGATCAGCGACGATCTGATCACGCTCAAGGACGTTCTCCTGGCCCGCGGACTGTGGGAGGGCGACCGGTGAGCGCGTCGATCCCGCGCCGGAGGGTGTGGGCGTGGGCCATGTGGGACTGGGGTACTCAACCCCTCAACACGGTCATCATCACGTTCGTCTTCAGCGTCTACCTCACCAGCAGCGCGTTCGGCGACACGAATGCGACCTCGTTGGCGCTGACGCTGTCCAGCCTGATCGCAGGTGTTGCCGTGGTGGCGGTGGCCCCGGTGCTGGGCCAGAACTCCGACCGCACGGGCCGCACCGTGGCGAACCTGCGCTGGCAGACCTGGCTGATCGCTCTGCTGGCGGCCGCACTGTTCCTCGTCCGGCCCGATCCCGCCTTCCTGTGGCTGGGTCTCAGCATCCTGGCCGTCGCCACCGTCGTCGGTGAGATCGCCAACGTCAACTACTACGCCCTGATCGAGGAGGTCTCGACGCCGCAGAACGTGGGGCGGGTGTCCGGCTTCGGCTGGGGCCTCGGCTATCTGGGCGGCATCGTGGCGCTCCTCGTGCTGAACTTCGGGTTCATCGCGCCCGAGGTCGGCCTGTTCGGGGTGGGCAACACCGATGCCCTCGACATCCGGGTGTCGATGCTCGTGTGCGGCGTGTGGATCCTGGTGTTCACGATCCCGACCTTCGCAGCACTGCGGGACCGGCCGCGGCCGGCGGTCGAACGGGTGGGCATCGCCGCGTCCTACCGGCTGCTGGGTCACTCCATCGTGACTCTGTGGCGGACCAGCCGGCACACGGCGTACTTCCTTGTGGCGTCGGCGCTCTTCCGCGATGGCCTGGCGGGGGTCTTCGCCTTCGGCGCGATCCTCGCGGCGGGCACGTTCGGGTTCAGCGCGGGCAGCGTGATCGTCTTCGGCGCGGTCGCCAATGTCATCGCGGGCGTCTCGACGATCGCCTCCGGCTACCTGGACGACAGGATCGGCCCGAAGAAGGTCATCCTGATCTCGTTGGGCGCCCTGGTTGCGCTCGCTCTCGGGGTGTTCCTCCTGCACGACCGCGGCCAGATCGTCTTCTGGACGCTCGGCATGGCGATGACGGCGTTCGTCGGACCGGCGCAGTCGGCGTCCCGATCGTTTCTCGCGCGCATCAGCCCCGCGGGCAAGGGCGGCGAGATGTTCGGGCTCTACGCCACCACCGGACGCGTGGCGTCGTTCTTGTCGCCGATCATGTTCGGTGGCGGCATCCTGCTCGGCGCCCGATTGACGGGCGAGACGAACACCCAGTACTGGGGCATTCTCGGCATCGCGCTGGTCCTGCTCGCGGGGTTCCTGGTGATGCTCGGCGTGCGCGAGGATGGCCACACCGTCGAGTGAGACGGGCGAGGCGCCCCGCTCCGGGAACATTGCGGCCCCCGGTACGGTTGAAGCGGAAAAGGAGGTTGCTCATGGCAGACAAGGCACTCAGGGGCCAGGGGCTGGGCTCGAAGAGCCTGGCCGATCCGTCGGGCGTGGAGCTCGCGCCTCGCCAGGAGACGGCGTTCGACTGCCCCCAAGGCCATCACTTCACGATTCCGTTCGCCGCCGAGGCCGATCTCCCCACCCAGTGGGAATGCCCGCGCTGCGGGCAGCCGTCGCACCGCTCCGACGGCGCCGAGCATGAGGCGAAGCCCACCAAACCGGTCCGCACCCACTGGGACATGCTGCGTGAGCGGCGCTCCATCGAGGAACTCGAAGACATCCTCGCCGAGCGCCTGCAAGAGATCCGCAAGGATCAGTGGCCCGGCGCAGGGGCCGGCTCCTAGGGCTCGATCTCACCGCGGATGATCACGGTATCGTCGCCGCCGTCCGGACGCCTCGTCCGGGTCGGCGGCGTACGATCGTCCACGGTCTCGCCCCGGACGACCGTGTCGGGGCGCAACTGCAGGTCGATCAGCGTGGCCTGCGTGCGGTAGCGGCGGGTCATCGGTCTCAGGACGGCCTGGACGATTCGGCGCGCGAAAGGCCGGGTGAACGGAATCAGGCAGATCAGGCCGAGCAGGTCGCTGAGGAAGCCGGGGAGCAACAGCAGCAGGCCACCGATGAACACCAGGGCCGTGTCGGTGACCCGCTTGCCGACCTCATCGGCGTCCGCCTGCGGCTCGGTGAGGGACGCCCACGCCCGGCTTCCCTCGCGTCGCCACAGATAGCCGCCGAGCACGGCGGTGCCGCACAGCGCGAGCATCGTCCACCCGACACCGATCTGTTGCGCTGCGGCCACGATCAGGGCGATCTCGGCGACCGCGAGGACGCCGAGGATCACCAGCAGGAGAAGGCCGCGGCGCATCAGGAGCCCCCTGCGCCGCGCTTGGTGCGCGTGGCGCGCACCGCGTCCTGGGCGGCCTTCGAGACGGCCCCGACGAAGCGGCCGGCCGACTCCCCCGCAGCTTCGGCGCCACCACGCGCCCGGGCGAAGACCGTGGTGAGCTGCTCGCCGCGGTGCTTCAGGCCCAGCTCGGTGGTGCGGAGCATGGCCTCCTTGACCACGGAGCCGCTCATCTTCGACTCGCCGCGGGTCCGCTCGATGAACTCGATCGGCACTTCGGCGATGCGGTAGCCGCGGCGATGAGCGTTGAGTGTGAGGTCGCGCTGGATGCCGTAGCCCTGCTTGTCGATGGGCGCGTCGAGGATGTCGCGCAGCACGCCGGCGCGGAACGCGTTGAGGCCACCGGTGACGTCGCGGACCGGCACGCCCAGCATGAGTCTGATGTAGAGGCTGCCGCCGCGGCTGAGCAGTTCGCGATGCAGCGGCCAGTTGACCACCGAGCCGCCCTTCACCCAGCGCGACCCCTTCACCATGTCGGCTTCGTGCAGCCCGGCCAGGACGGCGGGAAGCTGTTCGGGCTGGTGGGATCCGTCGGCGTCGAACTCGACCAGCACGTCGTAGGAGCGGTCGAGTCCCCAGGCGAACCCGGCGAGGTAGGCGGCTCCGAGGCCCTCCTTGCCCGGGCGGTGCAGCACCTGAATGGCCTCGTCGCCGGCGTGAAGCTCGTCGGCGCGGCGTCCGGTGCCGTCTGGCGAGTTGTCGTCGACGATCAGGATGTCGACGTCGGGCACGGCGACGCGGAGGCGTCCGGTGATCATGTCGATGTTGTCGATCTCGTTGTAGGTCGGGATGATGACCAGGATGCGACCGAGCCCGTCGTAGGACTGCGCCATGGGGGTTCAACTCTCCTTCGCGCGCCCCCCCGTGGGGCGCTGAACCTCCATTGTTCCACCCGCCCGAAGACCGGCGGTGGAGAACAGGCCGAGCAGGACGCCCACCCCACCCAGGCCGGCGGTCGCCCCCTCGAGGGGGCGGGCGAGCGTCATGGCGGGGGTGAGGCCGGTGCGCAGCGGCATGGCGTGGACGCCCGACGCCGACACCGAGTCGGGTACGCGTTCGACGACCTCGCCGCGGGTTCCGATCAACCCCGAGATGCCCGAGGTCGTCACCACGAGGATCTCCCGGCGCATCTCGGCCGCCCGCACCCGGGTGGCCGCGAACTGCTGGTCGATCTGGATCGTGCCCTGGTACATCGCGTTGCTGCTCTGGACGATCATCACCTGTGCTTCGCGGGCCGCTTCGTAGACCGTCTCGGGGTAGATGACCTCGTAGCAGATCACCACGCCGACCGTGAGGCGTCCGCCGTCCGGCAGCACGACCCCGAAGGCGCCTGGCGTCGCGCCCGGCACCGACTGGAACCCCACGTAGGCGAGCTCGGGGACCAGCGGGAGCAGCAACTCGCGGAAGGGGATCCACTCGCCGAACGGCACCAGGTCGCGCTTGGCGTAGACGAGATCGGCACCGTGCTCGTCCCACCACAGCGCGACGGTCTGGCGCTCCTCGCGGGCTTCGTCGGAGTAGATCGAGCCGACGAGGACGCCCCGGCCGGCGCCATCGACCGCCGACTGGACCGCCTGGAGCGTGCGGGCGTCCTCCCGCGGGTCCATGTCGGTGGAGTTCTCGGGCCACACGATGAAGGCGGGTTCCGGTTCCTGGCCCGCCCGCACCCGGGTCATCAGGCGTCCGGTCTCGGCCTGCGAGTTGAGCGTGATGGTGCGCGGCGGGCCGAGCCCGTACACGCCGCCGCCGGGGGCCCCGGGCTGCACCCAGCCGACGTTGACGGACGCCTCGGGCGCCGGAGTGCCGGGCTGCCCGCCGAGCGCCGCCGCAGCGACCAGGGCGCCCGTGCCGGCGAGCGCCACCATCGAGCGGCGACGCGGCGCGCGGGCGAGCTCGGCCAGCAGATGCCCGATCAGGGCGACGAGAAAGGTGACGGAGGCCGCCCCGGTGAGCGGGTAGAGGGCGGCCAGCGGCGAGTCGAGTTGCGTGTAGCCCAGGCGCATCCACGCGAAGCCACCGAACGGGAGGACCGTGGTGGCCCACTCCATGGCCGACCATGCGGCGGCGCCCCACAACGGTCGCCCGCGGAGGCGGCGTCCGGCGTAGAGCGCGGCGCCGAGGGCGGCGTAGAACAGCGACATCGTCAGGGTGAGCGCGGCGTACGACAGGATCAGGATCTCGGTCTGCCACACGAGCGACGTCGCCAGGAAGGCGAGCCCGAACGCCCAGCCCTGACCGACCGCGGCGCGCAGCCGAGGGGCCCGCGCGGTCGTCCATGCCAGGCCGGCGACCGCGCCGAAGGCGGCCGGCCACACGTTGAACGGCATGAAGGACGCGGACGCCGCCAGGCCCGCCAGCGCGGACACCGGTGCGAGCGCCCACGCCGACGGCGGGCGGGCGATGCGGGAAGTCACGAGCGCAGCATAGAGGCGTCCCGAAACCCGATCGCCCGCCGCTCGTCGTCAGGTGATCGAGGCCTGATAGATCGAGTCGATGGCCGCAGCCAGGTGCGCATCGAACTCCTCGGCGTCCATCGCCTCGGTGAGTCCCTCGGTGAGGGCCCGCGAGAAGCTCGCGATCAGCCCGTGGTTGCGGGCCAGGATCGCGTTGGCCTCGTCGCGGCTGTACCCGCCGGAGAGCGCGACGACACGCAGCACCGACGGGTGTTCGATCACCGGCCGGTAGAAGTCGTCCACGGACGGCGGCGTCAGCTTGAACATGATCGGCTGGTCGACGGCAGCGCTGTCGAGATGACGCATGAGCTCCTCGAGGAGGATCGTCTCGGACTCGGCCTTGCTGGTGGAATGGATGTCGATCTCGGGCTCGAGGATCGGCACCAGCCCGGCCGCGGCGATGGTGCGGCCGACGTCGAACTGCTGGGCGACGTTCGCCGCGATGCCCGCGGGAGCGGCCTCGAGGATCACCGAGCGCATCTTCGTGCCGAAGATTCCCGCGCGCTTGGCCTTCGCCAGCAGGTCAGCCAGATCCGGGAGGGGCTTCATCAGACGGACCCCGTCGGCCTCGCCGCGCAGGCCCTGGTCCACCTTCAGGACGGGCAGGACGTTCTTGACCTCCCACAGGTACTCCGCCGCGGGCCGGCCGGCGAAGGTGCGATCCATGGTCTTCTCGAACAGGATCGCAGCGAGGATCTTCTCGCCGGTGAAGGACCGGCTGGTGACGATGCGCTCCCGCATCGCGTGCACGAGGTCGAACATCGCGTCCTCGCCGGTGTAGCGATCCTCGTCGATTCCGTATCTGCGGAGGGCACCGGGAGTGCTTCCACCGCTCTGGTCGAGGGCAGCGATGAAGCCTCGGTCCTTGGCCATTCGTTCGAGTTGCGTGGTGTTCATTTCTCCTCCTGACGACCGTTGACGTCACTTCTTCCATGGCGCGCGGAGCTTCTTGTGAGTTTACTCGCCGCAGGCCGCCGGGGAGGCCGTTCGGGTTCGGCTCCCGCAGTGAGGGACACTAGCCTGCGATGCATGACCGACCTGCGTGAGCGCATGAACGACGTGATGCCCGGCGTCCTGGAAGACCTGGCCGCCCTGGTGGCGATTCCCTCGGTGAGTGCGATGCCCGAACATGACGCCGATGTGCAGGCGAGCGCCGCCGCGGTGGCCGCGCTCGCCACCGAGGCGGGTTTCCCCGACGTCCGCATCGTCGCCGAGGGGGCTGCCGGGCGTGAAGGGGATCGGTGAGAAGGCCGCGGCCACGCTGCTGGCCCGCTACGGGGATCTCGACGGCATCGCCGCCCGCGTGGCTGCGCTGGCCCCCGGCCTGCAACATTCACTGGCCGCGGCCCTGGGCTACCTCGGCCCGGCCCGCGACGTGGTGACCGCGGCGCGGGAGATCGCGCTGCCCGCGGTCGATCTCGCCCTCCCCCGGCCCCCGCGACCCGGACGCCTTCGCCCGGCTGCGCGCCGACCTCAACCTCGGCGGTGCCGCGGAACGGATCCTGAAGGCGCTGGGGCACGGAGACAGATATATAGGACGGCGTCCGCCCGACCATATATCGGTCAGCTGTGAGGACGTGCGTGGCCGGCGTCGTCGCGGGCGTCCGGCCAGGGGGGGTTCTGTCGCGATGGGCGATACTCGCCCCAGGTGCGCGTGCCCTCGGCGATGAAGTCCTGGAGTTCGTTCATGAGCCGGGCGCGGCGCTGCTCGGGGGTTTCCTGGACTTGGCCCGGGACGACGAGGAACGACACGAACTCCTCGGCGTTGATCTCGGCCCTGACCGTCGCCTGCTGGAGGTCAGTGATGCCATGGACCTCCAGTGTGAGGGTCGTGCATTCGCCAGCGCGGAGCATCACGAAGAAAGATGGCGCGATCACCCGGTTCATCAAGCTTTGCGCCTCCGCGACAGGAGACCACTCACTCTTCATTTGTCACAGACACAGGGCAAGCAGCGCCTGGCTTGCATGGCGGCGCGGGAACATAAAACCGGAAAGACCCCGAGATGGTCCAAGTTGCGCGACCACCTCCAGCGATGTTGTGCCGGTACGTGATCGTGTCTCGGTACGTGATTGTGTCGCCGATTAGAACGGGATTGAATGTTCCATGAAACTGATAGCTCGGGGCTACGGAGGGATGCGGGGCCATCATCGGCATGTTGCTGCCGTTGCGTGTCCATCGCATGCCCGACTCCGCGAGAGTGCCCACTACTGTCGATTGCACTGCTGGTGTCATCTTCAGTCCCCAGGGGGCAGTCTGTCCGTTGCAGGCCTTCTGCAAGGTGAATGTTCCTTTCCCGTCATTCCAGGAATAGAACTGATTGCACCTCAGGTTAGCAGTTGATGCCGTGGGGGCGGCCGCCAGCCTAGGGGAGTCCGCGAAGGGATCAGACGCGACTTGGCGGTGTGCTATGACTCTCGCTTCCGAGGGCGGCAGTGGTTGATCGAAAGTCAGTTCTAGGCTGGCCGCCAAGACGCCCGACGTGTCGGTATGCCGCCAATGTGCAGACAGAGTGCTGGCCGACGCCGTTGGCGGCAACAGGCCTGCGCTTAGCGTCACCAGGCAGGCGACGAGTGAAATAATCCAAAGGCGGCGATGGCGTCGAGTGTTTCGGGGGGTGTGTCTCATCTGGCAAACGTAGCCGATTTCTCGGGGTTCGTCAATGGTCCGACGAGACTCACGAAAAGTGCCCGCGACACACGGGCTCGGTGCCTCATGCAGGAGTACCCGTGAACCGTGACTGTTGTATTGCTGCGATCGCGGACTGGGTCGATTCCGGCGTTTCCCAACGAGTTCATGTGCAAGCAGTTGGGCGTGTGGCGTCGGGCTACTACGAGTGGCATCAGCGGCCCGTTTTGGCCCGTGAGGCCGCCGACGAGCAGCTGTGCCAGCTGATCGGCTGGATCTGGGAACGGCTGTCGGGCCAACCGGGTGTGCGGCGGGTCCACGCCGAGGTTCGGAGGACATCACGTTCGCCGGTCTTGGCACCGGCTCTTGGACACCCTCACCCCACACCCACAACAGCCACGCCGACCTACAACCCTTGGACTTACGGATCTAGTTAGAGGGCTAGCCTGCGGTGCATGACCGACCTGCGTGAGCGCATGAACGACGTGATGCCCGGCGTCCTGGAAGACCTGGCCGCCCTGGTGGCGATTCCCTCGGTGAGTGCGATGCCCGAACATGACGCCGATGTGCAGGCGAGCGCCGCCGCGGTGGCCGCGCTCGCCACCGAGGCGGGTTTCCCCGACGTCCGCATCGTCGCCGAGGGGGGCCGGCCCGCGGTCATCGCGCGGTACCCCGCGCCCCAGGGCGCGCCTACCGTGTGCCTGTACGCCCATCACGACGTTCAGCCCGCCGGCGAGGCGAGCTTGTGGACGTCCGACCCGTTCCGGGCGACCCGGCGCGGTGACCGGTTGTACGGTCGGGGCGCGGTGGACGACAAGGCCGGCATCGCGGTGCACCTGGCGGCCCTGCGCGCCCTGGGCGGACGCCCGCCCGTCGGCGTGACACTCTTCGTCGAGGGCGAGGAGGAGATCGGCTCGCGCTCGCTCGCCGCCCTGATGGAGCGGCATGCGGATCTGCTCGCCGCCGACGTGTACGTCATCTGCGACTCGGGCAACTGGCAGGTCGGGACGCCGACGTTCACCACTTCGCTGCGCGGTCTGGTCGATCTCGTCGTGGAGGTGCGCACCCTCGATCACGCGCTGCATTCGGGCCAGTACGGCGGCGCCGCCCCCGACGCGCTCACCATCCTCGTCCGGCTTCTCGCGACCCTGCATGACGTGAACGGCGAGGTCGCGGTCGGCGGGCTGGTGAGGGCCGAGCCGTTCGCGCTCGACTACTCCGCGGAGCGGCTGCGGGCCGAGACGGGCGTCCTCGAGGGCGTGGAGTTCACCGGTACCGGTCCGATCGCCGACCGGCTGTGGGGGCGTCCGAGCATCACCGTGCTCGCGGTGGACGCCACCTCGGTGGCGAACGCCTCGAACACGCTCGCGCCGAGCGCCCGCGCGAAGGTGAGCATGCGTATCGCGCCGAACCAGGACCCGGAGCTCGCCCTGGCGGCGCTGCGCGCCCATCTGCTCGACCATGCGCCGTTCGGCGCGCACGTGAGCTTCCACGGCGGTGAGACCGGCCGAGGCACGGTCGTGCCGTCGACCGGGCCGGTCGCGCGCGCCGCGGCCGAGGTGTACGCGCAGGCGTGGGGTGAGGCCGTGGTGGAGATGGGCCAGGGCGGCTCGATCCCGATGGTCGCCGACTTCCAGCGCGCATTCCCGGACGCCGAGGTGCTCGTCGTGGGCGTCGTCGACCCCGATTCTCGGATGCACGGCATCGACGAGTCGGTGCATCTGGGAGACCTGGAGCGGGCGGCCCTCGCCGAGGCGATGCTGCTGGGGCGGCTTGCCGGCGCCCGCCGGGGCTAGGCGCTAGAGGAGGGGGCGGTCGGCGAAGGGCGTGCTCAGCACCAGCGACGTCTGGGTGGTGACGCTGACCCGCTGCCCGATCTCGCGCAGCAGCCGCTCGAGGTCGCCGGGCTCGGCGACCTGCACCTGGAGCAGGTAGCTGGCCTGACCCGCCAGCGACCAGCAGGAGATGATCTCGGGAAGGTCGGCGAGGCGCTCCCCCTCGTCGCCGTCCCCGCTCGGGTCGTGGGTGCGCAGCGAGATGAACGCGGTGAGCAGCCGTCCGAGGCTGACCGGGTCGATGATCGCGCGGTAGCCGGTGATCACGCCGCGCTGTTCGAGGCGGCGGACGCGTTGCTGAGCCGCCGACGTCGACAGACCGGTCGCCTTGCCGATGTCCGTGTAGGACATGCGGCCATCGCGGGACAACAGGCCGAGGATCTGTTCGTCGAGGCTCTCCACCGGGTCATCGTGACACACTCGGCTTCCATGAACCCCCGGCTGCTGCTGCTCGACACCGCCTCGCTCTACTTCCGCGCCTACTTCGGCTTGCCCGAGTCGCTCCGGTCGGCGTCCGGCCAGCCGGTGAACGCCGTGCGTGGACTGCTCGACTTCCTGTCGCGGTTCATCACCGAGTATTCGCCCTCCCAGATTGCCTGCTGCTGGGACGACGATTGGCGCCCGGCCTGGCGGGTGGAACTGCTGCCCAGCTACAAGGCGCACCGGGTGGCGGCGTCCGAGGGCGGTGAGGCCGAGGAGGTGCCGGCCGCGTTGAACGCGCAGGTCCCCTGGATCGCCGAGGTCCTGGACGCCCTCGGCGTCCCCGTCGTGGGCGCGGCGGGTTACGAGGCAGACGACGTCATCGCGACGCTCGCGACGCGCGCCGAAGGCCCGGTCGACGTCGTGACAGGCGACCGCGACCTGTTCCAGCTCGTCGACGACGAGGCCGGCGTCCGGGTGCTGTACGTCGCTCGGGGCGTCGCCAAACACGAGCGGGTCGACGACGCCTGGCTCGCCGCCAAGTACGGCATCGTGGGCGCCCAGTACGTGGACTTCGCCGTGCTGCGCGGCGACCCGTCCGACGGACTGCCGGGCGTGAAGGGGATCGGTGAGAAGACCGCGGCCATGCTGCTGGCCCGCTACGGGGATCTCGACGGCATCGCCTCGCATGCCCCCGTCCTGTCCCCCGGCCTGCAACGTTCACTGGCCGCGGCCCTGGGCTACCTCGGCCCGGCCCGCGACGTGGTGACCGCGGCGCGGGAGATCGCGCTGCCCGCGGTCGATCTCGCCCTCCCCCGGGCCCCCCGCGACCCGGACGCCTTCGCCCGGCTCAGCACCGACCTCAACCTCGGCGGTGCCGCGGAACGGATCCTGAAGGCGCTGGCACTGAGCGGCAACGCCCGGGCGTAGGTCCACTCACCCGCCCAGCGTGTCCGTCACGCCGATGCCTGAGGCGGTGTCGCTCAGGGTGCGATGCCCAGGCTCGAGAGACGCTGCCGCGGCCGCCGCGATCGCGAGGGTCCGACCGTATCGTGCGGTGAGTTGCATATCCGTTTCCTTCTGTCGACGCGTCGCCACCGCTGGGGTGACGGGATGAGCCGGAGGTAGCAAGCGTGCTGGTTCATCCATGCATCAAGCATCCGGCAGGGGGCAGCGGAGGTGCCTGTTCACTTTGAACAGGACGCGCCGACCGCCCTGCGGACGTCACGCCCGGGCTGTACCGCGCACCAGCCCGATGAACTGGTGGCGTGACTGAACCGCCGTCTTGGCGTAGATGTTGCCCAGGTGAAAGGCCACCGTGCTCCTCGTCACGTAGAGCTCCTCGGCGATCTGCGCGTAGCTGAATCCCGACAGCACGAGTGCCGCGACCTCTCGTTCGCGATCGCTGAGGGGGTGGAGCGGATCGGCGGGCCCGGCGGGCGCCTGCCCGCGAGCGCCAGGTCCGGTGATGTAGGGAGCAGCCCCCAGGCGGGAGTACAGGCTCCTGGCCCGATCGGCGGAACGTGCGGCGGCGTCCGTGTGCCCGAGACGTGCGGACACGCGGGCGGCGTCGGCGTGAACGTGCCCGCGGTACAGCGGCAGGTCGGTGTTGAGGGCGGCGACGGCGTCCGCGAGGAGGACATGCGCGCGCTTGAGGTCGCCGGCGCGTTCGCTCCGCAGGCCGCTCAGCCACGGGCGGCACCATGCCGACCAGGCAGGGACGATCATGTCGGTCTCGATGCCGACCAGGTGATCCTCGACCGCGTCCAGTTCCCCGGCCCATATCCGGGCGAGCGCCACGTGCAGATGCCAGATCGCTCCGACCGCATTGCTCGCCGACGTCACGTCGGGGCCGAACCGCGAGCGGAGCTGCGAGAGATACGTCGCGCGTGCCGGTTCGTCGTCGCCCGCGTGGAGGCGGACGATCTGCGCCTGGATCAGGACCGAGACCGCCTCGTGCCACGGAAGATCGCGCAAAACGCCTTCCGATTCGCCGAGGAGGACATCCGCCCGTTCGAAGTCCCCCTTCACGGCAGGGACCAAGGGGAACACGGCCTGCACCAGCGGATGGAGACGGTCGGAGGCCAGGTCGGCGGCGGCCTGCAATTCGATGCCGGCTCGCTCGATTTCGCCGTCGAGCCACAGAGCGAAACCGTACAGCGCGTGGTTGACACCGCTGGCGGCGTCCGTCCGTCCGCCGCGGATGCGCGATACCACTTCGGAGAGATCGCGGCGAGCTTCCGGGCCGAATCCGCACAACGAGTAGACGGCGCCGCGCCAGGCGAGCTTGTCCGTGTCCCGCATCGGCGTCAGGGACGCCTCCGCCGGTACGGCGTCGAAGTCCTTCCAAAGGTGGTCGAAGTCGAACCCCCTCGCGGCGAGCTGACCGGCGGTGCGCAGATAGAACGGCCGCACGGCGGGATCGAGATCCGGCCCCTCGGACACCTGATCGAGGATCGCCTGAATCCTGGGCGTCGCGTAGCCCGAGGTGAGCATCGTCCATGCCTTGAGCACCAGCAGCCGGGTGCGCACGAACGGCTCCGCGCCGGCGACGACCTCGGCGGAGGGGGCCTCGAGCGCGCGGCGCGCCTCGGCGATCCGATTCTCCGCGATCAACAGCCACGCCTGGACGACGGTACGGCGAGGGACGTCCTCGGCCCAGGCGATCTCCGCCAGCCGTGCGCGCACCGAAGGGGTGTCCCGCGCCAGCACGGTGGCCAACTGCAACTCCAGCCAGCGGCGTTCGCGCTCCTCGACGGACGCCGAAAGCTGCGAGGCCCAACGCCACAGCTGCGCCTCGCGGTGGTAGTCGGACGCTTCGTGCGCGACCGCCGCCGCTTGTTCGAGCTGCCCGGCGAGTCGCTCGTCGCGCTGCTCGGCGGCCGCGACGGCGTGTTCGAGGCGCTGCATCGGGGAGACGAGCAGTGTGGCCGCCGTAGCATGCATGGCTCGACGGTCGGCGTGCGGAGTGGACTGGTAGACGGCGGCCCGCACCAGCGCATGGACGATCCGGACGTCGGCGAGAGGGACGGCCGACCGCGCCACCAGCAGCCCGCCCTCCTCGAGCAACACGAAGGCCGACGAGGGGTCCTCGATCCGAGCGATCGCTGCGGCATCGAGGCGATCCACCCAGGACGAGCCCACCACGGCGATGGCCCGCAGAAGCCGCGCGGCGTCCGCATCCATCGAGGCAAGACGGGCGTTCAGGTCCCGCGCCACCTCACGTGGAGCCGGGAGGTCAGTCGACTGCGCCAGGTCCTCGGCCCTGTACTGCCGCACCAACGAAGCCAGGTACATGGGGTTGCGGTCGGTGTGCCGCCACAGCCGGTCGATGAGATCGCCGGAAAATCCGGAGTCTGGGGCCGTCTGGTGAACGATCTCGTTCGCTTCGTCGCGGTCGATGCCCTCGAGCGTGAGGACCGTCGCTGCTCCTGGACTGCGGCAGTACCGCTGCCACGGGGACGGATCGTGGAAGGGGCGGCTCGCGACGACGACCAGAAGACGATCGCCCGCGACCCTCTCCAGGACGAGCCGGAGGGCATCGAGCGATTCGCCGTCGGCCCATTGAGCGTCGTCGATGGCGATGGCCAACGGGCCCTCGGTGCTCGCGTCGTCGATGAGGCGACGCAACGACTGCGCGGCCACGGCGGGACTGTGGGGCACCCCCTTGTCGGTGACGGTGCGAGGGACGCCGAGCTTTTCGAGGACGCCGTAGGCCGGCCGATAGGGCGACTCGTCGCAGCCTGCTTCGATGATCCGGAATCCGCGGGCCGCGTCGAGGATCGCACGCAGGTGCGTCGTCTTGCCCATGCCGGACTCGCCTTCGATGCGGACCAGGCTTGGTCGTCCCGCCCGCGCATCGCCGATCGCGGCCTCGATGAGCGTCCGTCGCGCGGGCCTAAGAAGCAGCATCGGCGGGTCTCTCTCTCCAACTACTGGGCAAGAATGGCGCAGATGTCAGCGGGTGGGACGCAGCACGTACACCGCGGCGCCCGCGAGCAGGTTGGCCGCCGAGCCGTACATGCGCAGGCGGCGTCCGGTCTGCGTGTAGGTGAATCGGCGGTCGACGATCAGATCGAGCCGCGCGAACAGGTCCTCCAGGTCGGCGAGCGTCGTGAAGCGCAGGTTCGGCGTGTCGTACCAGGCGTAGGGAATCTCTTTCGAGACCGGCATCCGGCCGCGCAGCAGCCGCAGGCGGTTCGGGTAGTAGCCGAAGTTCGGCACGGAGACGATCAGGCGTTCGGCGACGCGTGCCATCTGGGTGAGCACCAGCTCGGGTGCGAGCATGCTCTGCAGCGTGCGCGAGAGCACCACGGTGTCGTAGGCGTCGTCGGCGATGTCGACCAGCGCGTCCTCGACGCGGCGGTCGAGCACCGGGACGCCGCGCCGGATGGCGGCGAGCACCGAGTCGGGGTTGATCTCGACGCCCGTTCCCGTGCAGCCCTTGGTCTGCATCAGGTGGGCGAGCAGGGTGCCGGAACCACAGCCGAGGTCGAGCACGCGGCTGCCGGGGAACACCTGGTCGGCGACCAGCTCCAAGTCGAGGCGGAGCCGTCCGAGCGCGTTCACAGTCCCACCTCCAGCGCGCGGTCGAACCACGCCCGCAGGGTGGCGTGGTAGACGGGATCATCGAGCAGGAACGAGTCGTGGCCGTACGGCGATTTCAGCTCGCGGAAGGTGACCGGCACCCGGGCGTTTTCCAGATGCCGGACGACGCGCAGCGAATGGGCGCTGGAGAACCGCCAGTCGGTGT
>JAVTWJ010000039.1:0-45037 GCA_032229785.1 Propionibacteriaceae bacterium | reverse complement strand
GTGCTCGCAGCCAGTGCGAACGGGCACTGGGTGTTCCTCTGCACGGGACGCTCCCGCCCAGAGCTGTGGGACGACATCACCGACCTCGGCTTCGACGGCATGGTCGCCGGCGCCGGCGCCTACGCGGCGGTGG
The DNA here is from genome assembly GCA_032229785.1 of Propionibacteriaceae bacterium. GTDB lineage: Bacteria > Actinomycetota > Actinomycetes > Propionibacteriales > Propionibacteriaceae > Propioniciclava. Next base: position 44,904 of record JAVTWJ010000039.1, on the reverse strand, counting down.
GTGACGTCGAACTCCTCCACCGGCACCTCGACGCTCACCAGATCGACCAGGTCGGCGACTACTTCGACAGCCGAGGGATCGCCTACGTCTTCGAGGGTGCCTACGGTCTGTTCGGAACGGGCCGATTCCGCGACCAGCTCGAGAACAAGATCGGCGACGAGATCTCCGACCCCGGCGAACTCGCCGCGATGCGCCGCGGCATCCTCTCGTTCATGGACCGGATCGAGATCGACCCGCGCCCCCGGCGTCCGGTCAGCAAGGCGTTGTTCATGTTCGAGGGCGGCACGACGTTCGACGAGATTCGCGCCGAGCTGAGCGAGTTCCACATCATCGGATCCTCGATGCCGTCCTACGGCTATTACTCGGGCGAGATGCAGATGGTGGGCGTCCACAAGGCCGCCGGCATGGAGGCGGTGCTCGCCCACCTCGGGTTGGCCCGCGAGGACGCGGTCGCCATCGGCGACAGCGACAACGACATCGAGATGCTGGGCTACGCCGGTCTCGGCATCGCCATGGGCAACGCGACCGCGCGCGTCAAAGAGGTCGCCCACGAGGTGACGGCCTCCGTCAGGGAGGACGGCCTCCACCAGGCGCTGGCACGCCACGGCCTGATCTCCTGACCACGGGCGCGGGCTCTTCGCGGGTCATCATCGACCGCCTCGTCTGGGCCGATCCCGCCGGCTGGGCGAGTCGGCCGGCGACATGGGTCAACCGCTGCCCCGGGCGAGCAGACCCTGGCTGCCCGCGAACGCGCCCTCGGCCTTAGCCACCACGCCTGCCCAGGGTGTGCGGTTCGGGCGTGCATTTCATACTCTCCCCGGGTATGAAATGCACACCCGAGGCGCACACCGCGTTGTTGTGCGGCACGCTCGGCCGCGGCGAAGGCTGTTGGGCGACCCGATCGAGCTCCTCGGCTACGCGCCGGAGACAACGGGCACCGAGAAAGGTGTGACCCGGCAAGGAGTCGACACCTCATGCACGTATGGTGCACGAACCCACAGGTTGCACGACCTTCGGGATTATAATCCCTAGCCACACCACTATTGTCGGGTGCCGAAGAAGGGACTCGAACCCTCACACCTCTCGGTACTGGTACCTAAAACCAGCGTGTCTGCCAATTCCACCACTCCGGCCGGAGCCCGGTCAGTCTACCGTCTCACCGCTCCGCACTCGCCCAGCCGGGACCGGACGGATCAACCGCCGGCGGGGCGGCGTCCACGAGGCTCAGCGCGGGATCCTCGACCCGGAACGTCCGCACCGGACCCGGCCCCGACAAGGCCGTTTCGAAGCGAACGGTGACCCGTCCGAGCCCGACTCCCCACACCCAGCCGCGGCCGTGCTCGGCGTGCTCGACGTCCACGCCGGGCGCGAACGACGGCTCCCGCCGCCGCGGCGCCACAGGACTCTCGCGCTCCTCAACGACGGCGCCCACCTCGGCGTCCGGCTCGAACAGTTCCTCCTGCGCGGCCTCGGCGAACCCCGCCACCCCCACGCCCAGCAGCCGGAAACCGGTGCCGACCTCCAGCCCCGCCAACAGGCCACGCGCCACGCGCGCGATCACCTCGGCCCGGTCGGTCGCGCCGTGCAGGGTCTGCGACCGGGACACGATCGTGAAGTCGGGACGCTTCACCTTCAGCGTGATCGTCCGCGCGAACAACCGGTGCCGCACCAGCTTGTCGGCGACGATCCGGGCGTCCCGGTCGACGATCGCCGCCAACTCAGCCACGTCCGCGATGTCCCGCTCGAACGTGTCCTCCACGGAGATCGACTTCGCCTCCCGCTCGGCCACGACCGGTCGGTCGTCGCGGGCGAACGCCAGCGAACGCACCCACTCCCCCGACGTCCGGCCCAGCTCGCGCAGCACCTCGCCGCGACTCAGCTCCCGGATGTCGGCCACCGTCCGGACGCCCAACCGTGCCAGCCGCTCCATCGTCGCCGGCCCCACCCCCGGGATCGCCCGCGCCGGCAGCGCCGCGATCGTCTCCAGCTCCGTTCCGGGCGCGACGACCAGCAGTCCATCCGGCTTGGCCATCTCGGAGGCGACCTTCGCCATGAACTTGCTCGTCCCCACCCCGACGGACGCCGTCAGCCCGCCCGTGCGTTCGACGACCCGCGCCCGCACGGTCGCGGCCAACTCCGCGGCCAGCTCGACGTCGCGCGCCGCATCGCGCACCTCGCCCGATCCCGCCGCCAGGTCAACGAATGCCTCGTCGAGGCTCAGCGGCTCGATCAGCGGCGACAGTTCGCGCAGGATGCCCATCACGATCGCCGAGCTGGCCCGGTACTCCGAGAACCGGCCCGACAGGTAGGCGGCGTGCGGGCACAGCCGGCGCGCCTCGTGGGTCGGCATCGCCGAATGGACGCCGAACACGCGCGCCTCGTAGGACGCCGTCGACACCACGCCGCGCCCGCCGATCCCGCCCACGATCACCGGCTTGCCGCGCAGCGACGGCTTGTCGCGCTGCTCGACCGCCGCGAAGAACGCGTCCAGGTCGAGGTGCAGGATGCTGGCCGTCGCCCTCACGCCACCCCCGTCGTCGCCCTCACGTCACCCCCGCCGCCGGTGCGCCGCTACCGGCGCCGGTAGCCGACGAAGTCGAACTCGCCACGCGGTTCACGGCGGTACTCCTCCCACATCTCCGGGTCGATCGCGGGAAACACGACGGCGCCGTCGGCGTCCGCGTGCACCTCGGTGAGGTCGAGCTCATCGAGCGAATCCCAGGCAGCACGGTAGATCTGGCCTCCCCCGGCGACGTACACGGTGTCGTCGAGCGACCGCGCCAGCCTCAGCGCCTCATCGACCGAGCCCACCACGCGGGCCGTGACCCGCGGATCGTCCGGAAGCTCCACCGAGGCCTCCTCGCGCGTCACGACGATCGTCGTCCGCCCCGGCAGCCAGCGTCCGATCGCATCGTGCGTCGCCCGGCCCATGATCATCGGATGCCCGAGCGTCACCTTCTTGTAGCGCGCCCAGTCCTCGGCGAACTCGAACGGCTGCTTCTCGCCGTCCCCCAGGACGCCGTTGCGCGCCACGATCGCGATGGCGATGACACTCATCGATCCCCCTTGACGAAACGATCCACCTCGGCGCACACCAGGGTAGCGACGCCGGGGTCGGCGACCGGCAGGAAATGCCCCGACATCGGGACCGTGATGGTGCGCGCCCCCGGCAGGGGGCTGCCGTCCGGGATCATCTCGTCCCAGGCCGCGCCGATCGACGTGATCCGCGCGTTCACCGCCCGCTCCGCCGCGAGCGCCAGCAGCACCGCACCCCGCGGGTCGAACAGACCCAGCGGCGTCCGGGTGAACATCGGCCGGGCCAGCCGCGAGCCCGCGAACGGCGAGCACAACGCCACCATTCCGCGCACGCGGGCCGCGACCTCGGACCGCAGCATCGCCTGCTTGCCGATCAGTCCGCCCTTGCTGTGTGCCACCAGCACGACGCCGGTCAGGTCGTGCTCGGCCAGGAACCCGGCCACCACCTCGGCGGACGCCGCCAGGTCGGCCCCGTTGAGCCGCAGGGCCGGGACCGGGAACACCGGGTGTCCCGCCTCGTGCAGGCGCTCGCCCAGCGGGCGCAGATAGCGCCACGGCTCCCAGATGCCCGGCAGCAGCACCACCGGGACGCGGCGACCGGACGCCCACGCGTCCTGAGGCGTCCGGTCCAGCAGTGCGGCCGGCCAGCGCCGTGCGACGTGCGCCCAGTCGCGCACCACGGTCGCGGCGCGTCCGCCCCAGGGCCTCACACCGCGATGGGGGCTTTGATGCCCGGGTGCGGGTCGTAGCCCTCGAGGGCGATGTCGGCCAACTCGAACGCGTCGATCGCGGTCACGGCCGGGTTCAGCAGCAGCCTCGGCAGCGGACGCGGCGCGCGGCTCAGCTGCAGCCGCGCCTGCTCGAGGTGGTTGGAGTAGAGGTGGACGTCGCCGAACGTGTGCACGAAGTCACCCACCTCGAGGCCGACCACCTGGGCCACCATGTGGGTCAGCAGGGCGTAGCTGGCGATGTTGAACGGCACGCCGAGAAACACGTCGGCCGAGCGCTGGTACATCTGGCAGGACAGCCGCCCGTTCGCCACGTAGAACTGGAACATCAGGTGGCACGGCGGCAGCGCCATCTCGTCCACCTGCGCGGGGTTCCAGGCCACCACCACGTGCCGGCGGCTGTCGGGATTCGTCCGCAGCTGGGCGATGACGCCGGCGAGCTGGTCGATCTGCCGGCCGTCGGGGGCGGGCCAGGCGCGCCACTGGGCGCCGTACACCGGGCCGAGGTCGCCGTGTTCGTCCGCCCACTCGTCCCAGATGGTGATGCCGTGGGCGTGCAGCCATCCGATGTTGGTGTCTCCGCGAAGGAACCACAGCAGTTCGCCGAAGATCGACCGCGTGTGCAGCCGCTTCGTGGTCAGCAGCGGGAACCCCTCCGACAGGTCGAAACGCATCTGGTGCCCGAACACGCTCCGCGTGCCCGTGCCCGTGCGGTCGTCCTTGACGACGCCTTCGTCGAGGATCCTGGTCAGCAGATCGAGGTACTGCTTCATCCGTGCTCGCTCCTGTCCGCGACCGGTGAAGACTGGTGGCCCGACTGAGGGCCACCAGTCTTCACCGGTGGTGCCTGTCGTGGTCGCTGAGGACGGCGAGGTGCGCCAGCATGGCCCGGACCGCCTTGCCGCGGTGACTGATCGCGTCCTTCGCGTCGGGCGTCAGCTCGCCGCTGGTCTGCTGATGCCCCTCCGGGACGAACGCCGGGTCGTACCCGAATCCGTTCTCGCCGCGCTTGTCGCGGCCCATCCGGCCCTCCATGGTGGCGCGCAGCACGTGCTCGGTGCCGTCGGGCAAGGCCAGCGCCATCGCGCACACGAACCGTCCGGCGCGCTCCGCGTCGGGGACGTCGTCGATCTGGCGCAGCAGCAGGTCGAGGTTCTCGGCGTCGGACGCCCCCAGCCCGGCCCAGCGCGCCGAGCGGACCCCCGGCATCCGGTTGAGGACGTCGACCTCGATCCCCGAGTCGTCGGCCAGCGCCGGCAGCCCGGTCGCGGACACGGCCGCGCGCGCCTTGATCAACGCGTTGCCCTCGAAGGTGCGCGCCGTCTCGGCGGGCTCGGGATAGGACGCCACCTCGCCCAGCCCGACGATCCGGACGCCCAGCCCTGCCGCCTCGGCGATCCGCCGCAGTTCGCGGAGCTTCTTGGCGTTGTGCGTCGCGAGCACGAGGGTGTCGATCACGAGGACACTGTACTGAGGCGCTCACCGTGGCGACCCACGCGCTCACCGAGGCGACCCACGCGCTCGCCGACGTGACCCACGCGCTCACCGAGGCGACCGACGCGCTCACGCATAGTGCGTCCGGAACTGCTCCTCGAGTTCCTCGAGGCTGTGGTATTTCGTCTCCGGGACGACCTTGACGTAGAACAGCAGAGCGACGACGTTGATCGCGCCGAAGATGGCGTACGTCCACGCCGCCCCGAGCCGCGCGATCATCAGCGGGAAGGCGAAGGTGACCACCGCGTTCATCAGCCACCCGGCGGCGACGGCCACACCCTGCGCGGTGCCGCGGATCCGGGCCGGGAAGATCTCGGAGACCAGCACCCAGTTCACCGTGCCGGACTGCTTCACGAACACGAACACCGCCACCAGGCCGAGCACCAGCCACGGCAGGAACGAGGGCACGGTCGAGGCGATGGCCCCCGAGGCGTCCAGGTGCGGGCCGATGCCGAAGCCGAACACCAGCGCCAGCGAGAACAGGGCGATCACGATGCCGGTCTCCTGGTAGATGCCGACGTGGCGGCGGGCGAGGCGCCCCACCAGGTAGATGCCGACCGCGGCGCCGATCGTCGAGGCGAGGCCCGTGACCACGTTCAGCATGATGGCGTTCGCCGACGAGAAGCCGGCCGCCATCAGGATCTTCGGCAGGTAGTACATGGCGGTGTTGATGCCGGTGAGCTGGTCGAAGAAGCCCAGGCAGCAGCCGATCACGATCAACCGCCGCGACCAGCGCACCGACCACGCCTCGCCGAGCGACCAGGTGGGCTGGGCGGCCTCCAGGCGGCGCACCTCGACCATCTGGTTGATCTCGTCGGCGATGTCGTCGCGCCGCGGATCGCGGATGCGCTTGAGCGCGCCGATCGCCTCTTCGTAGCGCTGCCGGGCGGCGTACCAGCGGCTCGACTCGGGCATCATCCGCATGCCGATCCACAGCGCGATCGCCGGGATCGTGCCGATCACCAGCATCGCCCGCCAGGCGTCGCCGTTGCCCGCGGCGACGGTCAGCTCGTCCACGGTCCGGGCTACGTCCCACGGGACCCAGGCACCCGGCGCGAACTGCCCGCTCGGATCGTTCCCGACCTGCACCCGCGGCCCACCCCGGGACGCCGACACGGCCGCGTTCGCCGAGTACGCCAGGAGTTGGCCGAAGACGATCATGAACTGGTCGAGCGCGACCAAGGGGCCGCGGATGCGCTGCGGCGCGCTCTCGGACAGGTACATCGGCACGATCGAGGACGCCCCGCCGACGGCGAAGCCGAGCACGAAGCGGAACGCGTACAGGACGCCGATACTGGGCGAATAGGTGCAGCCGAGGGTTCCGACGATGAACACCACCGCCAGCAGCAGGATGTTGTGCCGGCGCCCGTACCGGTCGGCGAGTCGTCCGCCGACGATCGCACCCGTGGCGGCGCCGAGGGCGAGCAGTCCGCCGACCAGCCCTTCCTGCACGTCGGTCAGACCGAGGCCGCCGCCTTCGTGGGGCAGGGACATGAACGGCAGGGCCCCGGCGATGACGCCGGTGTCGTAGCCGAACAGCAGCGCCCCGAAGGTGGCGGTGACGGCGAGCAGGCCGATCGGACGCCGCGTGCCGGACGCCGGCGTGGCGGCGACGAGGGCGTCGATCTCGGAGCGGGTCGGTTCCGGGCCGACGGCTCCGGGCGCGGGGGTGTGACGGGGATCGGGGGTCATGGCGCGGCGACCGTTCAGCCGTCGAGCGCCGCGGTCTGCATCAGGGTCAGTTCGGCGCAGCCGGCCTGACCGAGGTCCAGCAGTTCGTCGAGCAGCGCGCGGTCGAACGGTGCGCCCTCGGCGGTGCCCTGCACCTCGATCAGGGTGCCCGACCCGGTGCAGACGATGTTCATGTCGACCTCGGCGGTGGAGTCCTCGTCGTAGGGAAGGTCGAGCACCGCCCGGCCGTCGACGACGCCCACCGAGATGGCGGCGACCGAGTCCTTGAGCGGTTCGCCGGCCAGCGCGCCTCGCGCGCGGAGGTAAGAGATGGCGTCCGCGAGTGCGACGTAGGCGCCGGTGATGGACGCCGTGCGCGTCCCGCCGTCGGCCTGGAGCACGTCGCAGTCGATGACGATGGTGTTCTCGCCCAGGGCGGAGTAGTCGAGGACGGCGCGCAGGGCGCGTCCGATCAGCCGGGAGATCTCGTGGGTGCGCCCGCCGACGCGTCCCCGACGGGACTCGCGGTCCGATCGCGTGTGGGTGGACCGCGGCAGCATCTCGTACTCGGCGGTCACCCAGCCCAGCCCGGAGCCTCTGCGCCAGCGCGGCACGCCTTCGGTCACGGACGCCGCCACCAGCACGCGGGTCTTGCCGAACTCCACCAGCACGGAGCCTTCGGCGTGGTCGAGCCAGTGGCGGGTGATCCGCACCTCGCGGAGTTGGTCAGGGGTACGTCCGTCAGCGCGTCGAGTCACCGCGACAGTCTAGGGCTAGGCGTGATGGCGGCGGTTCGGCGGTCGCAGACCGAGCACCCGCCGTCATCAGCGCCTGCTCGACTGGATCGGGCGTTCAGGCACCGGGCGCGATCCAGGCGGTCGCCTGCCCCGGCAGGTCGGGGCCGCTGAGCTCCACGCTGGCCACGACGACCTCTCCGCGCGGCAGAGGGCAGGGCTCGGCACCGAAGTTGGTGATCACCTGCCAGCCGTTCGGACGCGAAAAGTGCAGGATGTCATCGCGGCCGGTCTCGACCCAGCCCAGCGCCTCGCCGCCCTGAAGCGCGCGCCGCGCCGCGAGGGCGCGCCGGTAGAGCTGAAGCGTCGACGCGGGATCGGCGTCCTCGACCGCCACCGCGAAGTCGGCGAACCAGCCCGGCTGCGGCAGGTGCGGCGCCGCCGCGCCGAAGCCCAGCGCGGACCCCTCGGCCGTCCACGGCAGCGGCACCCGGCAGCCGTCGCGTCCGATCTCGGCGCCCTCGGTACGGAAGAACGTCGGGTCCTGGCGCTGCGCGGGCGCGATCTCGGCGACCTCGTGCAGGCCGAGTTCCTCGCCCTGGTAGAGGTAGGCCGACCCGGGCAGGCCGAGCAGGAACAGTGTCGCCGCGCGCGCCCGGCGCAGGCCGCGGTCGCGATCCAGCGCGGGTTCGGTTCCCCCGCTGAGCAGCCAGGACGCCCCGGCGCGCTCGACCGGCCCGCCGGTGGTGCGCTCCGACGCGTCGGCCAGGGCGCCGACTGGCGGAAGCCCGTAGCGGGTGGTGTGCCGCACCACGTCGTGATTGGACAGCACCCAGGTCGTCGAGGAGCCCGAGCGGGCGGCCAGGGCGAGGTTGTCGTCGACGACCTGCCGGAACATCGCCGCGTCGAAGTCGGCCAGGAGCAGGTCGAAGTTGAACGACTGGCCCAGGCTCTCGGGCCGCGCGTACAGCGGGACGCGCGACGGGGCCACCCAGGCCTCCGCGACGGCCATGCGCGGCGGGTCGTACTCGTTGAACACCGCCCGCCATTCGGCGTAGACCTCGTGCACGTCGTCGCGGTCGAACAGCGGGTGCCGGCCGTCGATCGGCATCGCGTCGAGTTGCTCGCGGGACGGCAGCGGCTCGGTGAGGTCTTTGGTCAGCATGTGCGCGACGTCGATCCGGAAGCCGTCCACGCCGCGGTCGGACCAGAACCGCAGGGTCTTCACGAATTCCTCGTGCACGTCGGGATTGGCCCAGTTCAGGTCGGGCTGCTCGCGCGCGAAGTGATGGAAGTACCACTGCCCGTCGGCCACCCGCTCCCAGGCAGGACCGCCGAAGGTCGAGAGCCAGTCGGTCGGCGGCAGCGATCCGTCCGGTCCGGTGCCGTCGCGGAAGAGGTAACGCTCCCGCGCCGCCGAGCCGCGTCCGGCCTCGATCGCCTCGCGGAACCATGCGTGCAGGTCGGAGGTGTGATTGGGGACGATGTCGACGATCATCTTGATTCCGCGCTCGCGCAGCGCCTGGGTGAGGGCGTCGAAGTCCTCCAGCGTGCCCAGGCGGGGATCCACGTCGCGGTAGTCGGCGACGTCGTAGCCGCCGTCCGCGAGAGCCGACGGATAGAACGGGCTCAGCCACACCGCGTCGATCCCGAGCCCGGCCAAGTAATCGACGCGGGACAGGATGCCCGGCAGATCGCCCAGTCCGTCGGCATTGCTGTCGGCGAAGCTGCGCGGGTAGATCTGATAGACGACGGCTTGGCGCCACCAGTCGGCTGATCGGGAGGCGGGGTGCGATGCGGTGAGGACGGACACGGCGGGCTGCTTTCTTGGTGGTCGGAGGTCGCTGAGCTGAGAGTCGGGGAAGGCGGCAGCGCCCCGCGAACGGATGACGCCACCGCCTTCACGGGGTGGTCGGGAATCAGCCCTTCACGGCACCCTGGGTCACGCCTTCCATCACCCAGCGTTGGGTGAACAGGTAGGCGATGATGGCCGGCGCCATCGCCATCAGGTAGGACGCGAACGACACGTGGTAGTTGTTGCTGAACTGCGTCTGGAAGATGTTCTGGCGCACCGGCAGCGTCTGCAACTGCGCGTCCGCGATGATCAGCGACGGCATCATGAAGTCGTTCCACGCGTACAGGAAGGCGAAGATGCCGACGGTGGCGCTCATCGGGGCGAGCAGCGGGAAGATCAGCTTCCAGAACGTCTGCCAGGTGGACGCCCCGTCGATCCGCGCGCTCTCTTCGAGTTCGTAGGGAATCGACCGCAAGAAGGCCGTGAACAACAGGACGCTGAAGCTGAGCTGGAACATCGTCGCCAGCAGGATCACGCCACCCGGGTTGGCGAGCCCGACCAGGCCCGTCAACTGAATCTGCGGCAGCGCCACCACCGGGAACGGGATGAACATCGCGGCGAGCAGGTAGAAGAACGAGTAGCGGAAGAACTTGTGATCCCAGTTGCGGACGATGGCATAGGACGCGAAGGCCGCCAGGAAGATGGTGGCCGTCACCGTGCCTGCCGTGACGATCGCCGAGACGCCGGCTCCGACCGGGAAGTTCGTCAGGTTCCAGGCCTCGACGAAGCCTTCGATGCTGATCGGGTTCGGCAAGGAGAACGCCTGACCGTCGACCGCCTGCGCGCCGGACTTGAACGCCATCGAGACGGTGACGTACAAGGGCAGCAACACCGTGACCGCGCACAGGATGAGGATGATCGTGCCCGACCAGTTCACGCGCTCCGGGGCCATCCGGATCTTCTGGCGTGCGGACGGGGGCGTCGGTGCGATGACGGCCATTACAGGCTCCTTCCGCGCGTCAGGCGCAGCTGCGCCAGCGAGATGACGATGGTGATGATGAAGAAGATGGTGGCGTTGGCCATCTGATAGGCGTAGTCGCCGCCGTTGAAGCCCGAGATGATCGTCATCGCGATGCTGCGGGTCGACGTTCCCGGACCTCCGTCGGTGAGGCCCTTGATGATGTCGTAGGCGCCGAGGAAGTTCTTCAGGCCCAGGATCATGTTGATCACCACGTAGCCGAACACCAGCGGCAGCGTGATACGCAGCAGCTGCTGGAGCTTGGTGGCGCCGTCGATGTCGGCGGCCTCGTACACGTCGCCCGGAACCGCGAGCAGGCCGGCGATGTAGATGAGCAGCGTGCCGGGGATCGACTGCCACGCCGTCACGATGACGAGCGCGACCCAGGCCAGGTCGGGGTTGGACAACATGCTGGTCGACAGCGCCTCGATCCCGAGCGCCTGGCCGAATCCCGGCAACGAGTTGTTGAACAGGAACTGGAAGACGTAGGCGATGATGATGCCCGAGATGACCATCGGGATCACGAAGATGGCGCGCAGCGGCGTCTTGAGTCGGATGCGGGACGTCAGCCCGACCGCCAGCAGGAACGAGATCAGGTTCACGACCACGACGGTCGCGAACGCGAAACCGAACGTGAACAGGTAGCTCTGAAGGACGGCCGGATCGCTGAACAGCGCGACGTAGTTGGTGAGGCCGATGAACTTCCAGTCGCCGACGCCGATGGAGTCGGTGAAGCTGAAGAAGATGCCGACCATTCCCGGGATCGTGATGGCGGCCGTGAACAGGAGGAGGCTGGGCACCAGGAACCACCAGTAGAGCGGTTCGACGCGACGGCGCTGCCGACGCACGACCTGGGGCTGCGCCTGGCCGACTGTGGGCGTTGACATGAGAGAGCTCCTTCTTCGGTGTCAGGCCTGGCGGAAGGCGAGGCGCGCCCAGTCCGCGTCGAGGGTGGCCAACGTGGCCTTGGGATCAGCACCGAAGACCATCGCCTGGGCGTAGTTGAAGACCGGGATCGACTTGTGCACCAGCACGGAGGGGCCCTGATACATGCGCCCCGCTTCGTAGAACGGCTTCATGCCGGCCACGCGGGGATCGTCGTTCTGCTGGGCGTCGGTCGTCGGGGCGAATCCCAGCTGGGAGGCGTTGTAGGCGTCGATCACCTCGGGCTGGTAGAGGTATTCCAGGAAGTCCCGGGCGGCCGCGTGGTGGTTGCCGCGCTCGGGGATCCAGGCGGCGAGGTCCATGTTGACGCGCACGCGCAGGTCGGCGGGATCCTCGGTCATCGGCAGCGGGAAGGTGCCCAGTTCCAGATCCGGCGCGGTCTTGGCGATCTCGCTGAACGCCCAGGGTCCTTGCAGGAGCATCGCGGCCTTGCCCTGGCCCATCGCCAGGTTGCCGTCGCCGTAGGTGCGGCTCGCGGCGTCCGCGTTCACATAGTTGTCGGTGAGCTGGAGCATCCGGTTCATCGGCTCCAGGAAGTCCTTCTGGAAAGACATCCGGGAGTCGGGCCCGACGTTGGCGCCCTCGTGGTTCAGGACCTCGAAGAACTCCTTGATGTCGACCATGCCGCCGGCGGAGTAGTCGAACCAGCCCTGGCCGATCGTCCAGGCGTCCGTTCCGGCGAAGGTGCCGTAGAACGGGGTGACGCCGGCGGCCTTGAGCTTGTCGGCGGCCGCGAGCAGTTCGCTCCAGGTCTGCGGCACGTCGATGTCGTGGTCGGCGAAGATCTGCTTGTTGTAGATCACGGCCGCCGACATGACCGAGTAGGGCAACGCGCTCGTGCGGCCCTCGCACACGCCGTACTGATCGACCAGGGGCGTCAGGGCCGGGTTGATGCGCTGGGCGGCCGCCGTGTCGGACAGGTCGGTGAGAGTGCAGCGCTCGACGAAGCGCGACACCTCCATGTTGTGGTTGGCCAGAGCGATGTCGGGCGGGTTTCCGCGGACGAAGCTCGCCGACGTCACGTCCACCCCCGACGTGTCCATGACGACCTCGACCTTGTCCTGGGACTTGTTGTAGGTGTCGACGACCTCGTTCATGAAGGTGATCGCCTCGCGCTTGCTGAAGGCGAACCTGATGGTCTCTTTGCCGCTCATCGACCCGCACCCGGAGGCGCTCAGGCCGATCGCGGCGACGGTGAGGACGGCGGCAGCTATGCGAGCGGCTCGGCGTCGAGTCAGAAGCACGTCTGTATCCTTTCGTCGGATCGCGACCCACGCTGGTCTCGATCCGCTAAGTTGATTCGTTAACTAGATTTTGTGTTCAAATCAAGTTCACGATCCATATCGTCCACCTCGACGTAGACGGAGGTCAAGCCCTTGCCACAGCTTTCGAAGCCCTCGACGACCCGTGCGCCCTCCCGCGCCACGCTGGACGCCGTGCTCGGGTTCGCTTGGCGCGCCGGCGCATTCGTGAGCAGCGACGTCATGGCCGACGCGGGCCTCACCCGGTCGACCGCGTTCGAGGCGATCGACACGCTCATCGAGTTCGGCCTCATCCGCGAACTCCCCAACGCGCGGGCGGTCGGCGCCTACAGCAAGGGGCGACCTTCCCGCCGGTTCGAGCTCAACGCGGACGCCGCCACGCTCGTCGGCGTGGACGCCGGAGCCAACGCGCTGACCGCGACCGTCACCGACCTCCGCTCGACACCGCTCGCCGTCTACCGCACGCACCTCGATCCGGCCGCAGCCCCCGCCACACGCCGGGCACGCATCGTGGACGCGGTGGACGCCGCGCTCGCCGACGCCGGCGTCGCCCGCACCAGCGTCCTCGCCCTGTGCATCGGCGTCCCGGCACCCGTGAACGCCGAGGGCCGCTCGCCGCAGCACCGCCAGGGCTTCTGGGAGCGGATGAACCCGCAACTCGTCGACGAGTTCGCCGGATGGGCCCCCACGCTGCGCATCGAGAACGACGCGCTGCTGGCCGCCATCGCCGAGGGCATGGTCGGCGCCGCGGTCGGCTGCACGGACTACATCGCGCTCCTGGCCGGCGCCCGACTTGGAGCGGGCGTCGTCCTCGACGGCCGCGAACTGCGCGGCGTCCACGGAGGCGCCGGCGAGATGCTCGCCCTCACGCACGTGAAGGGCGTCGACTCGACGCGCGGCCTGGGCTACCGGATGCGCAAGTGGGCCCTCGACGCGCTCGACGCCGGCGAGGCAGACCCCGACGGACACCTCGCTCGGACCCCGACCGACCAGATCGACGGCGCCCGCATCCTCGAGCTCGCCGCCCTCGGCGATCCGGACGCCCGCCGCGTCACGCATCGCTGCGCCGAGACCCTGGCCCTGATCGTCAGCGTGCTCGGCAACATGTTCGACCCGCAGCGCGTCGTCGTCTCGGGTGCGATCGCCGACGGGATCGGCGTCCTGCTGCCGGACATCCGCGACGCACTGCCCACCGGTCTCCACCTGCCCCCGCCCGAGGTCGTCGTGTCGACGTTGGGCGCCGACGTGGTGGTCCGCGGAGCCATCTGCGCGGCGTCCGCGCTCGCCGTCGAGCACGCACTCGACTTCTGGACGGGCGCCTAACGCCGGATGCAATCCGGCGACGCGCCTAGACTGACCTAGAAAACACTGGCTTTCTAGACGAATCGAGGTGATCTGTCGTGCGGGGAAGCGTCTACACGCCCGGGGCCGGACACAGCCCCAGAGTCCTCGCCGGCCGGGATCTCCTTCTCCGGGACTGGCACCTGATGCTGAGTGACGTGGCCGCATCAGGCCGAGTTCGAGCTCTCGACACCATTCTGGTGGGCCCGCGAGGAGTGGGAAAGACCGCGACCGTGTCCGCCTTCACGGCGCTGACGCGCGAGCAGGGCTTCGAGGTGATCGGCCTGCAAGCGGTGACCGGTCAGGCCGGCCTCGTGCAGGCACTTCTCCAGCAGGCGCGAGCCCGTCTCGACGAGGACGCCGGGCCTTGGCAACGCGCGAAGACCTTCTTCGACCGAATCAGTGGCGTCGACCTCAGCCTCGCCGGCGTCGGCGCGGGATTCTCGCTGCGAAACGACGAAGCGCCCACCGAGGCCACCGACGCCGGCACGCTGGCCGCCGCCCTCAACGCCCTGGCGACCGAGGTCCGCAAAGACAAGCCGCTCGGCGGGGTCCTGATCACCGTAGACGAGATGCAGGTGGCCACCAAGCCCGACCTCGCGCTGCTCGCCGCCGTCCTGCACCGCCTCAACGTGGACCATCCCCACGCCGCCGTGGTCTTCGCCGGCACCGGACTTCCCCACACTCCGCATGCCCTGCGCGCCGCCGGCGTCACCCACCCGGACCGACTCTTCGTCGTCGAACAGATCCCCTTGACGCTCCCCCACGAGGACGCCCGATACGCGGTCGTCGAGCCTGCGCGCCAGGCCGGAGTCCTGTGGGAGCCCGAGGCAGCCGAGCAGATCGTCGCCGTCAGCAACGGCTACCCCGCGCACCTGCAACTGTTCGCGGACGCCGCGTGGCGAGCAGCCCCGGGCCCGACCCAGGTGACGGCCGCTGACGTGGCGGCCGCGATCCCTCTCGCCGCCCGCCAGCTCGAACGACGAACTCTGGGGCCGCGCTGGGACCGGATCAGCGACCGTCAAATGGAACTCATGGCCGCCCTGGCCCTCCTCGGTGGACAGGCGACGACGGCGCAGATCTCCCGAGCCTTGGGACGCGAGCAACGCGAGATCTCCTGGATCCGTGAAGAGCTCCTCGCCGAAGGCGACGTGTACGCGCCCAAGCGCGGCCATCTGAGCATGACCGTACCGCTCTCGCGCGACTACGTGCTGAGCAGGTACGAGACGTTACGCGCCGACGCCGAGACCCGGCTGCTGACCATGGAGGAGATGGCGGCCAACCTCGCGCGTCAGCTCCGCCCCTGACCGACGGGCTCGGCTACCCGAGCGCGGCGCCGACGACCTGCTCCACGGCGTCCAGGTCGGTGCCGATGAGACGGCGTCCGATCCCCGAGAATCGGGACGGGTCGCCGGTCGTGAGGAAGCGGCGGCGTCCGACGTGATCGGTGTCGCGAGCCAGGCCGAGGTCGGTCAGGTCGGCGTAGACCTGCTTGGCGCACTCCTCGGATGAACTCACCAGCGTGACGCCGTCGCCCAGCACGTAGGACAGCAGACCTGTCAGCAGCGGGTAGTGCGTGCAGCCGAGGATCAGCGTGTCGATGCCCTCGAGTTGCAGCGGTGCCAGATAGCGGCGCGCCACGTCCAGCAATTCGGACCCGCCGGTGATACCCCGCTCGACGTAGTCGACGAACAGCGGGCAGGCCGCGGTGTGCAGCCGGACGCCGGGCACCGCGGCCACCGCGTCGTCGTAGCTCTGCGAGGTCGCGGTCGCGGTCGTGCAGATCACCCCCACGCCACCGGTGCGGGAGACCTTCACCGCGCGCCGCGCCGCAGGCAGGATCACCTCGATCACCGGCACGTCGTAGCGCTCGCGGGCGTCGCGCAACACCGCCGAGGACGCCGAGTTGCAGGCGATGACGAGGGCCTTCACGCCCGATTCGTAGAGCAGGTCGAGGCATTCGAGCGCGTACTCGCGCACTTGCGAGATCGGCAGCGGCCCGTACGGAGCTCGCGCGGTGTCCCCCAGGTAGACGACGTCCTCGGCCGGCAGCTGATCCCAGACCGCGCGCGCCACCGTCAGCCCGCCGAACCCCGAATCGAAGATGCCGATGGGAAGCTCGCGGTCGCTGCACATGGTCCCCGAGTGTAGAGCGGACCTCACGCTGGCGGCGTCCGGCCCACCCCTCGCTCAGGCCGGCTTCGCCGAACCCACCGCCGGCACCGTCGCCCGCTCCGCACCGATCGTGGTGTCCGGCCCGTGCCCGGTGTGGACGACGGTGTCGTCGGGCAGCGCGAACAGGACGCCGTCGATCGACTCCAGGATCGTGTCCCAGCTGGAGAAGCTGCGCCCGGTCGCGCCGGGGCCGCCCTGGAAGAGCGTGTCACCGGTGAACACCGTGCCCAGGTCGGGCACCGACAGGCAGCACGATCCCGGCGAATGCCCGGGCGTGTGCAGGACGATGGCCGTGGTTCCCGCGACCGCGATCCGCTGCCCGTGGGTCAGCTCGCCATCGGGATCGGTCGCGTGCGTGAGCCGCCACACCGGAAGGTCGTCGGGGTGCAGCCACACCGGCGCGTCCACCGCGTCGGCCAGCGCGCGGGCGTGGCGGACGTGGTCGTCGTGCGCGTGGGTGCAGAGCACCGCCAGCACGCGGCGTCCGGCGATGAGCGCGACAATGGCGTCCACGTCGTGCGGGGCGTCCAGCACGAGGCATTCGTCGTCGTCGCCGAGGATCCAGACGTTGTTGTCGACGTCGAAGGTCTGCCCGTCGAGCGAGAAGGTGCCCGAGGTGACGGCGTGGTCGATGCGGGCGCTCACGCGGACGCCTCCTCGAACAGCACGACCGAGCGCAGCACGTCGCCGTGATGCATCTTCGCGAACGCCGCCTCGACGTCGCCCATGCCGATCTCTTCGGAGACGAACGCGTCGAGCGGCAGCCGGCCCTGCAGGTACAGGTCGATGAGCATCGGGAAGTCGCGCGAGGGCAGGCAGTCGCCGTACCAGCTCGACTTGAGCGCACCGCCGCGGCCGAACACGTCGAGCAGCGGGATCCTCAGCTCCATGTCGGGTGTGGGGACGCCGACCAGCACCACCGTGCCGGCCAGGTCGCGCGCGTAGAAGGCCAGCGTCCAGGTCTGGGGGCGTCCGACGGCGTCGATCACGACGTCGGCGCCGACGCCGCCGGTGAGCGCCCGGATCGCCTCGACGGGGTCGGTCGCGGACGCGTCCACGCTGTGCGTCGCCCCGAGCGAGAGGGCGGTGCCGAGCTTGCGGGCCTCGACGTCCACCGCGATCACCGTGGACGCCCCGGCCAGCCGTGCGCCGACGATCGCCGCGGTGCCGACGCCGCCGCAGCCGATGACGGCGACCGTGTCGCCGCGTCCGACGCTGCCGGTGTTGAGCGCCGCGCCCAGGCCGGCCATCACGCCGCAGCCGAGCAGGCCGGCCGCCGCGGGTCGCGCGGACGGGTCGACCTTGGTGCACTGCCCCGCCGCGACGAGGGTCTTCTCGGCGAACGCGCCGATGCCCAGGGCGGGGCTGAGCGCGGTGCCGTCGGTGAGCGTCATCTTCTGCGTGGCGTTGTGGGTGGCGAAGCAGTGCCAGGGGCGTCCGCGCCGGCAGGCCCGGCAGTCGCCGCACACGGCCCGCCAGTTGAGGACGACGAAGTCGCCGGGCGCGACCTCGGTGACGCCCGCGCCGACCTGTTCGACGATGCCGGCCGCCTCGTGACCGAGCAGGTAGGGGAAGTCGTCGCCGATGCCGCCCTGCTGGTAGTGCAGGTCGGTGTGGCAGACGCCGCACGCCTGGATCCGCACGATCGCCTCGCCGGGGCCGGGATCGGGAACGTTGATCGTGACGAGTTCGACGGGCGCATCTTTGGCGCGCGCGATGACCGCTTTCACCTGTTGCATGGGGCCAGCATGGCCAAGGGCGGCTGATCCCGCAACGGGCGCCCGGTGCTGCCCGCCCGCGTCAGGCCGGGGCGGGCGCCGGCAGCGACAGCGCGACGAACGTGCGCCCGCGGCGTCCGGAATCGGGGCCTCCCGGGTGGCACGGGGCGCCCGATCCGGACGCCGACGCGCACGCCCCGCACCCCGCCGACGGGCAGCCCGTCGCGAGTGCGGTCGCCCGGAGCCGGCCCAGCCGGACCAGGTGATCGACGGACGCCGCGACGACGTCGCGCGACAACCCGGTCGCGGCCTCGATCTCAGCCAGCGACCCGGCGCCGGCGGTGAACGCCGCGAGCACCGCGCTCAGCGGGCCGCTCACCAGAAGAGCCGTCCGAGCTGGAAGATCGCGACCGCGCCCGTCCAGGCGACGACCAGCCCGATCGCGACGCCGAACAGCATCCATCGGCGTCCGATCTCGCGGGCCTGCGCCGCCAGCGTCGCGACGCACGGCGTGTAGGCCATCAGGAACCACCCGAACGCCGCCACAGCCGGCAGCGGGTGGCCACCGGAGGATTCCTCGAACGCCCGCGTGATCGCGGCACCGAAGTCGCCGGGATCCTCGCCGTCGGCGGGCTCGGCGACCGCATAGGTCTGCGCCCAGGAGCTGATCACGGCCTCCTTGGCGACGAAGCCCACCACCAGGGCGGACGCGGTCTGCCACTGCCCGAAGCCCGCCGGCCCGAACGCGGGCGCGATCGCCTGCGCGGCGACGCCGTACACCGAGTTCTCGGCCGGTACCTCGCCGAACCCGTAGCCGGGCTGGGCGGGCACCGATTGCAGCAGCCAGACCGCGCACACCGTCGCGACGATGATGCCGGACGCCGTGCGCAGGAAGCCGGACAGCCGCATCCAGGTGACGGCCGCCGTCAGCCGTGCGGTCGGCAGCTGGTAGGGAGACAGCTCGATGACGAGCGGCTCGGCGCCCATCGTGCGCCACAGGGTCGTCCGCAGCGCCAGTCCGACCCCGACGACGGCCAGGATGGAGGCCAGGTACATCGCGAACACCGCGGTGCCCGCGGCGGGGCCGAAGAAGACCGTGCCCAGCATCACGTACACGGTCAGGCGCGCGGTGCAGGAGGTGAAGGGCACCAGCAGCGACACCAGGATGCGCTGGCGCACGTCCCCCATGATCCGGGTCGCGGAGATCGCCGGCACGTTGCAGCCGAAGCCGACGACCAGCGGCAGGAACGCTTTGCCGGGCAGCCCCAACCGCCGCATCAGCCGGTCGGTCACGACGGCGGCGCGCGCCATGTAGCCCGAGTCCTCCAGGACGGCCAGCAGCACGAACATCAGCGCCATCAGCGGCACGAACGTGAGCAGCATGCCGACGCCGGCGATCAGGCCGCCGACGAGCAGGCCCTCCACCCAGGTGCCGCCGAGGCCGATGGCGCGCAGCAGCGCGGTGGCGGCGTCCGACAGCGGGCCGGCGAACAGCTGGTCGAGGGCGTCCTGCACGGGCGCGGCCACGGTCGTGGTGACCTGGAACACGACCCACATCACGCCCAGGAACAGCAGCGGACCGAGCAGCGGATGGGTGGCGACCCGGTCGATGCGGTCCGACATGCTGACGCGGTCGTCGCCGGACGCCGTGGTGCCCGCGGCCGCGACCGCCTCGACCCACGAGAACCGCTCGTCCTCGCGAGCGAGGTCGTCGGCGCTCGTCGCGACCGCGCGCGGCACCGGCGCGGGGCGGGCGAGTGCCTCGCGGACGGTCCGGGTCAGGTTGTCCAGGCCGGTGCGTCGACGCGGGTCGACGACGACGACCGGGCAGCCGAGCGCCTCCGCGAGCGCGTGGGAGTCGACCTCGACGCCCGCCTTACGGGCCAGGTCGGTCATCGTGAGGGCCACGACGACGCGGTGGGCGGTCTCGCGCAGCTGGCAGACGAGGAACAGCGCGCGGGCCAGGTGCGCGGCGTCCACGCCCACGACGACGGCGTCCGGGCGCTCGCCGACGGGCGCGTCGATCAGCAGCGTCCGGGTGAGCTGCTCGTCCGGGCTGAGCGGGTCGAGGCTGTAGGCGCCCGGCAGGTCGACGAGGGTGAACTCGCGACCGGCCTCCGCGGCGCAGGCGCCGTCGCAGGAGGCGCAGTCGCACACCCGGTCGTCGCCGCGGAACCGCCAGACGCCGCGTCCGACCTCCACGGTCGTGCCCGGCCAGTTGCCGGTGGTCGCCCGCAGGCCGGTCAGCGCGTTGAACAGCGTCGA
Organism: Propionibacteriaceae bacterium; assembly: GCA_032229785.1. Lineage (GTDB taxonomy): Bacteria > Actinomycetota > Actinomycetes > Propionibacteriales > Propionibacteriaceae > Propioniciclava. The sequence goes on along the minus strand of JAVTWJ010000039.1, from coordinate 24,722 downwards.
CTTGCCGACGTTGGGCGAGCCGGCGAGGGCGACGATGGGCGCGCCCGCCCCGGCGTCCACGCCCACGGGACCGTGGCAGGCTGCACGGACGGTGGGCAGCGCGGGCGCCAGCTTCAGCACTCGGTCGGCCTCGCGGGTCAGGTTCACGACGCCACTTCTGCGGCGAGTTCGCGCAGGACGCGCGCACCGATCGCGACGCGTCCGCCCCCGACGGAGACGATGCGCCCGCCCGAGGCCAGCTTCTGCACGAGGCTGACCCGCGCGCCTCGTCGCAGGCCGAGCGAGGCGAGGCGGCGCGCCACGGCGGAATCCGGGTGGGCGCCTCTCAACACGAGCGGCGTCCCGAGCGGGGCCGCGTCCAGCGTCAGCGGAGTAGTCACATTGGCCAGGCTAACCTCGCACGTCTACGACCGCCAGTAGTAGCGACCGGAGTCCGTTCTATGGCCAGATGTCGTCATAGGAGGGCCGGTCGACGTCCCACCAGATCACGACCGAGCGGGTCTCCATGCGAAAGGTGAGCGAGCCGCCGGGGTTGACCGTCGTGAAATGATCCACGTTGGCCCGGAACGCCGCCTCGGCGTCAGCCCCTGGGAGCATCGGCCGCAGGTCGCGGAGGTAGTCGTACTCCTCCTGCGCGGTCGCGAACCTCCGGGTGAACCCGTCGGGAACGATCACGACGTTCGGCTCGTAGCCGAGGTCGTAGACGACGTTGAACGAGACGTTGTAGGCGAGCCTCCGGTCGGGACCGCCCCAGCGCCATCCGCCGCGCGGCCCCTCTTGGGCGCCCGCGAACAGGCGGTCGAGCAGCGGTGGGATGCTCGGCGCGTTGGCCCACACGATCATCGCTACCCGCTTGCGAGCGAACGTGGTCACCCGCTCGAGGTCGCCGAGCGCCGCCGTGCGCGAACACACGACGATGTCGTGGAGCGGCACGTTCTCGCCGGCGACGGCGTCATGCCAGCTGAGCGGCAGCGTCGTCACGTTGGCGACACCCGCCGCATCGTAGTTGGCCCGGCATTCGGCGAGCATCCCCTCGGAGTTGTCGAGGGCCGTCACCGACGCCCCCCGCCGGGCCATCGGCACGGTGATCCGGCCCGGGCCGCAGCCGATGTCGAGCACGGTGTCGGTGGGCCCGCAGGGGAACGCGTTCACCTGGTGCTCGGTGTACTCGGCCTCCATCGCTGCCATCTTGGCGTACATCGCCGCGTGGTCGTCCCAGCACACGTCGCCGCCCGGACCCGAGCCCGGTTCGACATAGCGCAGGTTCTGGAACTCCGCCCAGTTGATCAGCATCATTCGCCGCCGGCGAGGATGGCGTCCAGTTGCTCCTGGCTCAGGTCATAGCCGTAGAAGTCGGAGTAGAAGCTCTTCGTCACCTCGGCGAGCGACAGGTCGGCGAACTTGTCGGGGTGCAGGATCGTGCCGAGGAAGACCGGCATGAGGGCGCCTTCGGCCGAACGCACCGACCAGGGATAGGTGCCCTCCGGCTCCGCGTAGACCTTGCCGTTCTTCACTGCGGGCACCGTGGCCAGCGCCGGATCGCTGAGGATCCGCTCGCGGGCCGCACGGCCCATGGTGAAGATCACCTCGGGTGCCCACGCGATGATCTGCTCCGCACCGACCGTGCTGTTCGCGGTGTCGAAATCGGCCGACACCACGATGCCTCCCGCCGACCTCACGTACGCCGACGAGATGTCCAAGCTGTCGACGGTGCTGTAGCCGTCGCCACCCACGCGCAGGTTGAGGGTCTTGACCCGCTCGGCGTCCGGCACGTCGGCCACCCGCCTCTCGACGTCGGCGATGGTACTCGCGTAGAAGTCGTTGAACGCCTTGGCCTTGGCGGGGCTGCCGTCACCCAGGATGTCGCCGACGAGTGCGATGACCGACATCATCTGCTCGGGGGTGCCGAACTGATTGATGGTCACGACCACGACGCCGGCCGCCTGGAGTTGTGCGGTGACCTCGTCGGTGAAGCGCGGCCCGTAGATGACCTGGGTGTTGCCGGCGATGACCTCCTCGACGTTGGACGGGTCACGTCGGTCGGGGTTCGACTCGGGCCAGACCTCGTGGAACAGCCCGCTGCTGAGCATCGGGATGGCCACCACCAGCTTGTCGGCACCGCCCACCACGGCCGTGATGTGCCCGAACGCGCCGATGGTCGCGCCCACACGCTCGACCTTGGCGGGGATCTCGATCGTGTTGCCGGCCTGGTCGGTGATGGTCCGGGTGGTGGACGCCTGCGCGCTCGCCGACGTCGCTGCCGTGTCCGGTGTCGCCTGCGGGGCACAGCCGGCCAGCAGCGCCAACGGCAGGAGGGCGCCCGCGAGGGTGCGAAGAAGTCGGTGAGTCATGAGGTTCCTTCCTTGGGTGGATGTCCCGCCCCGGAAAGGACGGGATAGCAGTAGCCGATGCCGTCTCGGCTGGTTCTCGCCACACGCACCTCCACGCCGTAGGCGGAGCTGAGGTTCTCTTCGGTGAGCACCTCGCCGACCGGGCCTCGGCGCAGTTCGGACGGCCCCGTGATGAGCACGGCGTCCGCGTTGCAGAGGAACGCGTGGTCGGGCGCATGGGTGGTCATGACGACACCGATCCCCGACGCCGACAGCCGCACGATCTGCTCGAGGACGCGCACCTGGTTGCCGAAGTCGAGGCTTGCCGTGGGTTCGTCGAGCATGATGAACGCCGGCTCCTGCGCGAGCGCCCGCGCGATCATCACCATTTGCCGTTCGCCGCCGGACAGCGCGTTGAACGGCTTGTCGGCGAATTTGGTCGCGCCCAGCACGTCGAGCGCGACCATCGCCGCTTCACGGTCGTTGCGGCCGGGCGCACCGAAGGGGCCGAGCCGCGAGGTTCGCCCCATGAGGACGACGTCGATGGCCGTGAAGGCGAACGGAGTCTGCTGGCTCTGCGGCACGTAGCCGACCAGGCGAGCTATCTCGGCGCGGCTGAGACGGGCGAGGTCCTTGCCTCCGACGAGCACCCGGCCGCCCTGCGCCGGGATGAGGCCGAGCATGGTCTTGAACAGCGTGGTCTTCCCGACGCCGTTAGGGCCGAGCATGCACAGGATGGTTCCGGCGTCGACGACGAGGTCGACGTCGCGGATGACCGTGCGGGCGCCATACCCCCCACTGAGCTTTTCGACGGCGAGGCTCATGCCGACCACGAACGCTGCCCCTTGAACAGCAGGTGCAGGAAGATCGGCGCCCCGATGAGCGACGTGACGATACTGAGAGGGATCTCGCCGGCCGTCACCGAGCGGGCGACGTTGTCGACGGCGAGCATGAAGACGCCACCCAGCACCATCGAACTGGGCAGCAGAGCCAGATAGTTGGGCCCGACGAGGAAACGGCACATGTGCGGGATGACCAGGCCGACCCACCCCACGACGCCGCACAACGCCACAGTGGTCGCGGTGAGCAGGGTCGCGGCGAGGATGACGACCAGTCGTACCCGAGTGGTGTTGATGCCGAGCGCCCGGGCCTCCTCCTCGCCGAAGGACATCACATTGAGCTTCCAGCGCAGAAGCAGCAGCGTCACTGCGCCGATCACGAACGCGACGCTCAAGAGGACCAGATTGCCGAGGCTTCCGCTGCGGGCGAAGCTGCCCATGAGCCAGAAGGTGATCTCGGGAAGCTTGGTGTCCGGCGGGGCGAGGTACTTGGTCAGCGACGTGATCGCCGAGGCGAGTGACGAGATGACGATGCCCGCCAGAATCATCACCAGCAACCCGCCGCCGTTGGCCCGGGTGACGGCGGCGCTCACCCCGACGACGAGCGCGACGGCCGCGAGACCCGAGCCGAACGACAACAGCTGGATCGTCGGGCCGGGCAGCGACAGCAGGATCGCGAGGCAAGCACCCACGCTCGCCCCGGACGACACACCGAGCAGGTCGGGGGACACCATCGGGTTGCGGAACAGCCCCTGGAACGCGGCACCGGCCGCCGACAGTGCCGCGCCGGCCACGATGGCGAGGCCGATGCGCGGCAACCGGACGTCGAGCAACACCGCGCCCGCCCGGTCGTACTCGGGCAACGTGCCGGCGATCGCGTCGCGGAACACCCGCAGCGCTTCGGCGGGCGAGACCCCGTAGCGTCCGATCTGCAGCGAGACCAGCACGCTCAACGCGAGCAGCACCAGCAGCGCGGCGAAGACGAGTCGTTCGCGCGAGCGGGGTGCGCCGACCCTCTCGCGCGTCACCCCTGCTTCTCCGACAGCTGCGTCAACCATGCCACCTCCGCGGAGCAGTCTTTCGCACGCCAACCGATCACGCGGAGATGTAGCCCGTGTTCACGGATCTATTTCCGCTTTTTCTCCGCGTATGCGTGCGGCCCAGCGTTCCGCGGGTAGGCCGCGACGTCGCGCGGCGATGGGCCCCTCAGGAGTCGAGCGCGTCCAACAGGCTCTCCAGCAGGTAGGCGAGCCAGTCGTACAACGACACCAGCTGGGTGCGGGGATCGCGCGCGGGCAACGCCTGCAGCGCGGTGTGGTCGCCCTCGGACTCGATGCCGAGCCGCACGGCCAGTGCCAGCCGGACGCCGTTGATGGTCTTCACCCAGGCCTCGAGATGGTCGCCGCCCACCACGAGGGGGCGCCGGCCCTCATCGGTGGCCTCCAGATCGTCCAGCACGACGCCGGAGTCGTCGATCCTGCCCTGGCGCAAGGCGCCCTGGGAGTAACGGCGGTGCTCGGCGGACGCACCTTCGTCGGCGTAGGCGTCCGGGAACAGCCGCGCGACCACCGGATCGCTGCGGTCGAGCGGCGCCGGCGAGAATTCGCGCGCCCACTGGGCGAACGGGTCGGCCGAGGCCTCCCCCGAACCGCCGTCGCCGATCAGCTCGGCGACCTGAGCGACGAGGGAGGCGACCAGGGCCACCTCGAAGTCGTCGAGCTCGCAGACGAACCCGTCACCCTCGCGCGAGAACGGAGTCACGCGGAGCGCTCCAGGGTGGCCCATAGTCCATAGGCGTGCATCGCGTTCACGTGCTGCTCCATCTCTTCGCGGGTGCCGCTGGCCACCACCGACTTGCCTTCGGTGTGCACCTGCATCATCAGCCGCTGCGCCGTGGCTCGGTCGAACTTGAAGTAGGTCACGAACACGTGGGTCACGTAGCTCATCAGGTTGACCGGGTCGTCCCACACGAGGGTGACCCACGGCGTCAACTCCTGCCCGCTGGCGGCAGGACGCTCGGCCAGCGCCGTTCCGGACGCCGGCGCGACGGGCACCTGGGGCGATGACATGAGCTTCATTGTGTCAGACCGCGCAACCGCCACGGACGCCCGGTGACTGTCGGCATCGGCATGGTTAATCTGAGCCCCATGCTTGCGACGACCGCCCTGCTCACCGATCACTACGAGCTGACGATGGTGAAAGCCGCCATGGGCTCGGGTACGGCGTTTCGCCGTTCGGTGTTCGAGCTGTTCCCCCGTCGGCTGCCCGAGGGCCGCCGCTACGGCGTGGTCGCCGGCACTGGCCGCGCGCTGGACGCCATCGAGCGGTTCCGCTTCGACGACGAGGCGATCTCCTTCCTTTCGGATCACGGCATCGTCGACGACGCCGTCGCGCAATGGCTGGCCGGCTACCGGTTCACCGGCAACGTCTGGGGCTACCCCGACGGGGAGCTGTACTTTCCCGGTTCGCCCGTCATGGTGGTCGAGGGGCCCTTCGCCGAGGCGGTCGTCCTGGAGACCGTGTTGCTGAGCATCTACAACTACGACTCGGCGGTCGCGTCCGCGGCGTCCAGGATGACGGCGATGGCGGGCGAGCGACCCTGCATCGAGATGGGATCGCGGCGCACCAACGAATGGTCGGCGGTCACGGCGGCGCGCGCCGCCTACATCGCCGGGTTCGCCTCCACCTCGAACCTCGAGGCCGGCCGCACCTTCGGCGTCCCCACCGCCGGCACGGCCGCACACAGCTTCACGCTGCTGCACCACTCCGAGGAGGAGGCCTTCGAGGCCCAGATCGCCGCGCTCGGCACGGACACGACGCTCCTGGTGGACACCTACGACGTCGCGGAGGCGGTCAAGAAGGGGGTCGAACTGACCCACGGACGCCTCGGCGCCGTCCGCCTCGACTCGGGCGATCTGCTCACCCAGGCCGTGGACGTCCGCCGCCTGCTCGACTCGCTGGGCGCGGTGAACACGCGGATCATCGTCACCTCCGACCTCGACGAGTACCAGATCGCCGCTCTGCGCGCCGCTCCGGTCAACGGCTATGGCGTGGGCACCACCCTGGTGACCGGTTCGGGCGCCCCCACCTGCGGCTTCGTCTACAAGCTCGTGTCGCGCGCCGAGGGCGACGATCCCGACGCTCCCCTGCTGCCGGTGGCGAAGAAGTCGGCGAACAAAGGCTCGATCGGCGGCCGCAAGTCGGCCTTGCGCCGACTGGACGACCACGGGATCGCCGAGGCCGAGGTCATCGGCGTCGGCGCCGAGCCGCACCCCGACCGCAACGACCGCGTGCTGCTGAAGCATCTCGTGCGCGACGGCGAGACCATCGGCCGCGAGCCTTTGTCGGTCGCTCGCGACCGCCACCAGGCCGCCCGTGCCGAACTGCCCAGCGCGGCGTTCAAGATGAGCAAGGGCTACCCGGCGATCGTCACTCTCATGCTGGACGCCGAGGGCGACCAGACCTTCAACCCGTACGCCCCCGAGAAGTAGTCCGAGGAGCACCATGGCGGGCGCGCTCGTCGTCGTCGACGTCCAGAACGACGTCCGCGAAGGCAGGGTCACTCGGTTGCACGGCGGTGGCGCGAGGCACGCATCGGCGCGCGCCGACCCCGCCGCCCAGGTTCCCACCTGGGCGGCGCTCCCTGGTCGCTAGCGGCGTCCGATCGCCGGCACGGAGAACCCGTTCATCACGGCGGCCAGCCGGGAGGCGCAGGTGGAGTTGAACACGTCCTCCAGAAGCAGCGGCTCGCCGTCGGGGCCCGACAGCGGCACCCGCCAGTTCGGGTACTCGTCGATGGTGCCCGGCTGATTCTGCGTGCGACGGTCGCCCACGGCGTCCACCAGGGCGGCGCACAGCACCCGGGCGGGTGAGGCGACGATGTAGCGGTGCATGGCCAGCACCTTCTCGGCGACGTCGTCGACGCCCGGCTCCAGGAACCCCCGCCCGACGAGCACCTGGTCCCAGGCGGCGAACGTGCGCCGGGCGAGCGCGAGCTCCTCGTCCAGGTCCTCGGTCAGGATGCCCAGGCGATGCTGCAGCCGGATGTGATCCAGCGCCAGGTAGCCCGCCGTCGGCGGCATGTCGTGCGTCGTGACCGACGCCATGCAGTACTCGCGGTAGTGCTCCGGCGGCAGCGGCGCGCCGTCGTGCGCCGTCTCGAACCAGGCCACCGACGTGCCGAGCACGCCGCGTCCACGCAGGTACTCGCGCACCCACGGCTCGACGGTCCCCAGGTCCTCGCCGACGATCAGCGCGCCGGACCGATGCGCCTCCAGCAGCAGGATCCCCACCATGGCCTCGTGGTGGTAGCGCACGTAGGCGCCCGCGGTCGGCGGCAGGCCCTCGGGAATCCACCACAGCCGGAACAGCCCCATCACATGATCGACACGCAGCCCGCCCGAGTGACGCAGCATGCCGGCCACCATCGCGCGGAACGGCTGGTAGGACAGCTCTTCGAGCCGGTCCGGACGCCAGGGCGCCTGCCCCCAATCCTGGCCGAGCTGGTTGTAGTGATCGGGTGGCGCACCCACGCCGACGCCCTGCGCGAACGCATCGCCGAGCGTCCACGCCTCCGCGCTCTCCGGGCTGACACCGACGGCGAGGTCGGTCATCACCCCCACCCGCATGCCGGACGCCTTCGCTGCCGACTGCGCCTCGCGCAGCTGGTCGTCGGCGATCCACTGCAGCCACACGAAGAAGTCGATGTCGCGGGCATGGCGGGCGGCGAACACCGAGACCTCGGGCGAGCTCGGACGCCGATACTCGGCCGGCCATTCGCGCCAGTTCGTGCCGTGCTCGGCGACGAGCACGCACCACGTGGCGAACTGGGCGAGCGGGCGCCCCTCGCCGCGGACGAAGTTCTCCTTGGCCATCATCCGCACTTCGGAGAGGCCCTCCTCGTAGATGACCCGCAGCGAGGACATCTTGGCGTCCCAGATCGGATCGCGGCGGATCTGGTCGGATCCGCCCAGGTCGCGGGCGAGCCCGGCCCTGATGGCGGCCACCCGCTGCCGCTTGTGCTCGCCCAGCGTGGCCCATTCGGGGATCAGCTCGGGGCGGATGTAGAGCGGGTTCACGTAGCGGCGCGACGTCGGCAGGTACGGCGACGGTTCGAGCGGCGTGGTCGGCTGGGCCGCATGCAGGGGGTTGATGAGCAGGTAGTCGGCGAAATGCTGCGTGCCCGACCAGGTGCACAGGTCCGCCAGGTCGGCGAGGTCGCCCATTCCCCACGAGCGGGACGACCGCACCGAGTAGAGCTGGGTGGCGTAACCCCAGACCCGGCGGGCCCCCATGGCGCGCGGGAAGCCCAGGAATCCCGGGGTGACCACGAGTGACGCCTCGTTGGTGCGCTCCCCGTTCTCGAGGACGATCCGGTGGTAGCCGAGCGGGAGGTCGGAGGGCAGCTCGAAGGTCGCCTCCCCGACCCACGCGCCGTCGATCTCGCGGTCGGGGCTGTGGTTGGTCACCTGCCAGCCCTCGCGGCGTCCGCCTTCCTCGAGCCGGACGGCCACCCATGCCGAACTGCCCGCGGGCACGTGCACGTCGATCCGGATCGGCTGCCCCCCGTGCGCGACGGTGAACGGGGGCAGCGGGCGCCGCCACGGCCGTAGCGCGTGGTCGATGAGGGCGGCGCGCGCCGAGTCGTCGGAGGAGGCGTCCACCCCCATGCCCGCCAGGATGCCGATCACGGTGTCGTCACCGACCTCGATGTGGCGCCCTTTCCAGTCCCAGAACTCGGTCGAGATCCCGAAGGCGTCGGCCAGGTCGGCGAGCAGAGGGTTGGTCAACGGCATGGGCGAAACCCTAATGCCTCCCGCGGTCAAGACCGCTAACCGTCGCTGGTCTCGAACGGCTGCACGATCCGGCGCAGCAGGTCGGCGGTCAATGTGCGATCCTCGCGCGACAGTCCGGCCAGGATGCGCCGCTCGGCGGCCAGCAGGTCGGCGAGCGCGGCGACGACGATCTCGCGCCCGTCGGGCAGCAATCGGACGCGCACCGCGCGGCGGTCACGCGGGTCGGGTAACCGCTCGACCAGGCCGCGGGCGGCGAGCCGGTCGATGCGATTGGTCATCGTGCCGGACGTGGACAGGGTCTGCTGGATCAACTGACCGGGCGACAGCTCGTACGGGGGCCCGCAGCGCCGCAACGCCGCGAGCACGTCGAACTCCCAGCCGTCCAGGTCGTGGGTGGCGAAGGCGTCGCGGCGGGTGAAGTCGAGATACCGGGCCAGGCGCGTCACGCGGGAGAGGACATTCAGCGCCGAGACGTCCAAGTCCGGGACCTCAACCGACCATGCCGCCACGATGCGGTCGACTTCGTCCACGCCGCTACCCCGATCCCCCACGAAATGACTTGATACCGAGATTCTAGCTGTCGTGACATTGCGGAGTACAGGGAAACGGGCAGCCCCGGACGTGCTAGACCAGCGAGAAGTTCCGTACGTGTCCGATTCTGTGGGCTGCGGCGATGCCGAGTCCGCCCACCAACGCGAGCACGGTCATCAGCGATCCGAAGGTGGTGGCGTCCGTGGCCTGCGTGTTGAGCGCAGCGAAGATCGTGCCCGCCACACCGGCGAACACCGCGTTGCCGCTCGCCTCGCCCACCTGCAACGAGCTGGTGTTGCGTCCGATGTCGGACTCCGAGGACAACTGCATCGCCACCAGCGAGGTGGAGGCCGACTGCAACCCCATGCCGAGCCCGGCGAACACGCTCCCCACCGCAGGCAGGACCAGGTCGGCGGCCCCCAGCCAGCCGGACGCCGCGATGAGCGCCACGCCTGCGGCCAGGCTGCAGGCCCCGGCCAGGATGATCTGATCGCGGGACAGCCGCAGCCACGCGCGCGCCTGCAGCCAGGAACCGCTCATCCACCCGAGCGACCCGGCCGTGATGACCGCACCCGCCGCCATCAGGGACACCCCGCGTCCGGTCAGCATCAACGGCAGGAAGGTCTGCATCCCGAAGAAGCTGCCCGCCATGAGGCCGCGCACCATGATCGTCGCGGACAGGCCGGGCGCGATCGGCGTGAACCCCTGCGGCATCAGCTGGGGGAACCAGATCACGAGCAGCGCGAGCGCGGCCAGGGCCCACACCACCGACATCGGCTCGAGGCGCTGACCGGCCCACTGAAGCAGGGCCAGCCCGGCCGCCACCGCGAGGGCGGCATACGTCGGGACCGCCGGCGGCGTGTGCCGGACCGGAGGGTCCGTCGGATCGCCCGCCGCAGGGGCGGCGGCGTCGCGGGCCGACAGGCGGGCGAGGGTCGGGGCCATGAAGGCCAGGCCGACGCCGACCAGCGGCAGCACGGACCAGAACACCCAGTGCCACGAGAACGTCACGCTCAGCCACGCCGCCACGGCAGGGCCGACGAAGGACGGCAGCATCCAGCAGGCCGAGTACCAGGTCATGATCCGGGCCCGTTCGACCGGATCGTAGGCGACCGCGGTGAGCACCATCAGCGCCAGGTTCAGGGCGCCGCCGCCGAGCCCTTGGATGGCGCGCCCGACGAGCAGCACCGCCATGGTCGGCGCGAGGGCCGCGACGACGACGCCCACCGCGAACACCGCCAGTCCGACCAGCAGCGGCCGGGTCGCTCCGATGCGATCGCACAGGCGCCCGGCAACCACGATGGCGAACATCTGCGGGATCATCATCGCGGTGAACGCCCACGCGTACAGCGGGAGATCCCCGAGGTCGGCGGCGGCGGCCGGCATGGCGGTGACGACGGCCATCCCTTCGAAGGCGACGGCCGTCACGCACAGGAGCAGGCCGATCGTCAGGCCGCGACGGGAAGGTGACACGAGCACCCATTCCATCACGACCGCGGGGGGCCCGCCGTCCGTCGTCCGGATGAGCGCTGCCGTTGATTACCATGGGCACATGACGCAGCTCACTCCGGCCCCTGGCTCGCAGACCGTCCTCGACGAGCGCACCGAGTTCCGGCTCGACGAGGGCGACCACGAGCGCTTCAGCCACTACGTGCCCAAGAACAAGCTCACCGAGGCCATGGTGATGGGCACCCCGGTGGTGGCGCTGTGCGGCAAGGTGTGGGTGCCCAGCCGCAACCCCGACCGATTCCCGGTGTGCCCCGAGTGCAAGGAGATCTGGGCGACCTTCCACGGCAGCGGCGCGGGCGGCTCCGGCGGTCGCGACGGCGGCGACAACGGGGAAGAGTAGCCGTGGGCCGGCGGCGCACGCTCGTCCTCGCCCGGCACGCCAAGTCGTCCTGGAAGACCAACGACCCCGATGTCGCGCGCCCGCTGTCGGCCCGCGGCACCCGCGACGGCGTGGTAGCGGGCACGGAACTGGCGAGCCTGGACATCGACGTCGCGTTGATCTCCCCCGCGACCCGGGCGCAGCAGACCTGGCAATGCCAGCAGATGGGCGGCGCCACGGCGTCCGAGGTCCACACCCTCGACGCGCTGTACCACGCCCGCACCGAGGACGTGCTGGCGGCCCTCCACGAACTGCCTGAGGGCGCCCACACCGTGCTGGTGATCGGCCACGAGCCGCTGATCAGCGATCTGGCGCTCACGCTGAGCAGGCCCAACACGCTGACGCGGGCGATCGAGACGAAGTTCCCCACCTCGGCGATGGCCGTGCTCACCCACGACGGCGCGTGGCCCGACCTGGACGACGGCGGGTGCGACCTGATCGCGTTCGAGATCCCCCGCGGCTAGGCAGGCTCAGTAGCGGTAGGAGTCCGGCTTGAACGGCCCCTCGACCGGCACGCCCAGGTAGGCCGCCTGCGTGGGCGTCAGCGTGGTGAGGCGGACGCCGAGGGCGTCCAGGTGCAGCCGGGCGACCTCCTCGTCCAGGTGCTTGGGCAGCACGTACACGCCGACGGGGTAGGCGTCCGGCTTGGTGAACAGCTCGATCTGTGCGAGCACCTGGTTGGTGAAGCTGTTGCTCATCACGAAGCTCGGGTGGCCGGTGGCGTTGCCGAGATTGAGCAGGCGTCCCTCGCTGAGGACGATCACGCCGTGTCCATCCGGGAAGATCCACTGGTCGACCTGCGGCTTGATCACGCGTCGCTCCACGCCGGGCCACGCTTCCAGGCCCGCCATGTCGATCTCGTTGTCGAAGTGGCCGATGTTGCCGACGATCGCGTTGTGCTTCATGGCCGCCATCTGCGCCGCGGTGATGACGTCGCGGCAGCCGGTCGCCGTGATGACGATGTCGGCGACGCCGATGACGTCGTCCATGGTGGCGACCTGGTAGCCGTCCATGGACGCCTGCAGCGCGCAGATCGGGTCGACCTCGGTGACGATGACGCGCGCGCCCTGGCCGGCCAGCGATTCGGCGCAGCCCTTGCCGACATCGCCGTAGCCGCACACGACCGCGACCTTGCCGCCGATCAGCACATCGGTGGCCCGGTTGATGCCGTCGATCAGCGAATGCCGGCAGCCGTACCTGTTGTCGAACTTCGACTTGGTCACCGCGTCGTTGACGTTGATCGCCGGGAACAGCAGGGTGGCCTGGCGCGCCATCTCGTACAGCCGGTGGACGCCGGTCGTGGTCTCTTCGGTGACGCCGATGATGGACGCGGCGAGTGCCTCGAAGTCGAGCGTGGACGCGGCGAGCGCCGTCAGGATCACCGCGTATTCGGCGGAGTCGGACGCCGCGGGCGCGGGCACCGCGCCCGCGCGGGCGCATTCGACCCCCTTGTGCACGAACAGGGTCGCGTCGCCGCCGTCGTCGAGGATCAGGTTGGGCTGCTCGTCGCCCCAGGCGAGGATCTGCTGGGTGCACCACCAGTACTCCTCGAGGGTCTCGCCCTTCCAGGCGAACACGGGGACGCCCCGGGGCTCGTCGGGGGTCCCGTCGCGGCCGACCACGATCGCCGCGGCCGCGTGATCCTGCGTGGAGAAGATGTTGCAGGACGCCCAGCGCACCTCGGCGCCCAACTCGACCAGTGTCTCGATCAGCACCGCGGTCTGCACGGTCATGTGCAGGCTCCCAGCGATCCGTGCGCCGGCGAGCGGCTTCGAGGCGCGATGGCGCGCGCGCATCGCCATCAGGCCGGGCATCTCGTGCTCGGCGAGGGCGATCTCACGGCGTCCGAAGTCGGCCAGGGTCAAGTCAGCAACGCGGTAATCCACGAGGTGAGAGCCTACCGGTTCGGGCAGCCGGCGTCGGCGCTACCGTCGCTCGCGGCCCAGGCCGATCTGCAGGTAGGCGGCCGCGAAGCGGCCCTTGGCCAGGACGGTCGCGTAGCGCTCCATCGCCGAGCCGCCCGCGTGGCCGAGGGTGCACATCCGGGCGTCCGCCATCCGCGCGTTGGTGACGAGCGCCTCGCGCTGCTCGTCGTCCGCGGCGTCGCCGAGGCCGTCGTCGACGATCATCAGCACCGGACGCTCCTCGGTGGCGCCCTCGAACGGGTCGGCGAACGGGTCGCGCGGACGAACGGAGGCCAGGAGCGGCAGCAACTCGGACGAGTCCGCGGCCAGCGCGACGCGCCCGGACGCCGTGCGCAGCGCCTCGGCGATCCGCCGCGAGGCGCGGGCGGTCAGCACGGAACCTCCCCAGATCAGCGGCTGGGCGTCCGCGAGTTCGAGCGCGACAGCCTTGGCCGGGTTGGCCGACAGATCGAGGGCGTAGCCGGACTCGGTGGCCACGGCGTCCATCGCTGCGGCCACCGCGTCCGCCGACACCGGCGTTCCGAGCCCCAGATGGTAGAGCGCGATCAGCGCGACGATGGCGGCGGTCAGCGGATCGTTGGTGGACACCGGCAGCAGCGTCGTCGCGCGTGAGGCCGATCTGAGCGCCAGGTCGGAGTCGTCGGGCGCCGTGACCAGCAGCCGCGAGCCGCGCCGCAGCGCCTCGTGCGCGCACGTCAGCGCGGCCTGGCCGCCGCCGAGCACGACGACGAGGTCGAGCGGCCCCACCCACCCGGGCAGACCGAGCGACGGCCACGCGACGAACGGAACCGGGCAGACCGGCTCCAGGACCGCCCGCAGCAGGCGCGCTTCGGGCCCGACGGCGATGACCGCCCGCGGCCGGGGCTCACCTGCGAGGGTGGCCATCGCCGGCCCTGCCTCCGCAGCATCGCGCCTCAAACGCGCACCGGCTTGCGCCAACGGTCTCAGCAGCCGGTCGGACGCCTCCAGGACGACCGGGTCATCGAGCCGTTCGTCGCGGAATTCCGGCACGGTTCACGCTCCCTCGGGAGGCCGGGCCTCGTCGATCACCAGGATCGGAATGCCCCCGCGCACCGGATAGGCCAGCCCGCAGGCGGGTTCGGTGCACACCAGTTCGGACGCCTCGTAGTCCCAGGCCAGCTGACCGTGGCAGGCCGGGCAGACCAGCAGTTCCAGCACGCCCGGAATCAGATCACTCATCGGTGCCTCCTCGGATCATCGCCAACGTCTCGTCACGCAGGGTTGCCATGGTGTGCGCGTCGTGGGCCTCGACGTTGAGCCGCAGCAGCGGTTCGGTGTTCGACGGGCGCACGCTCACCCACCAGCCGGGGCCGGACGCCATCACTCCGTCGCCGACCTCGACCTCGACCTCGCTGCGGCCCGCGAACTCCCGCTCGACGCGCTCCATCACGGGGCGGACGTCAGGCACGGTCGAGTTGATCTCGCCCGAGCCGACGTACCCGGAAAACCGCGCGGCGAGCGCCGACACCGGCGTGTCGCCGTGGCCCAGCATCGCGAGGACGTGCAGCGCCGCGAGCATGCCCGCGTCGGCGCCCCAGAAGTCGCGGAAGTAGTAGTGGGCCGAGTGCTCGCCACCGAAGATCGCGTCGTGCTCGGCCATCTTCGCCTTGACCGACGTGTGCCCCACCCGGCTGATCACCAGCCTGCCGCCGGCTTCGGCGACCGCCTCGCCCACCGCGCGCGAGGTGATGGTGTTGATGACGATGGCGCCACCCGGATCGCGGCGCAGTTCCTGCGTGGCGATGAGCGCGGTGACGATCGACGGGTCGACCACGTCACCGTGTTCGTCGATGATGAAGCACCGGTCGGCGTCGCCATCGAAGACGAGGCCGAGGTCGGCGCCGTGTTCGCGCACGGCGGCCTGGGCGTCCACGAGGTTCTCGGGGATGAGCGGGTTCGGCGGGTGGTTCGGGAAGCGTCCGTCGAGATCGAGGTAGAGCCCGATCAGGTCGAGACCGAGCGGCCCCAGCACGGCGGGCGTGGTGTGGCCGGCCATGCCGTTGCCCGCGTCGACGATCACCCTCAGCGGCCGCCACCCGTCGACATCGACGAGCGAGTGCAGGTGGGCGGCGTAGGCGTCCAGGACGTCGATGCTGCGATAGCCGCCGGGAGCCGCCGCCGGCGCGAGCGGCTCACCCATCGCGAGATCGCGCAGGCGGAGCAGGTCGTCGGCGGTCACGGGCGCCGCGCTCGGCAGGCAGAACTTCACGCCGTTGTACTCACGAGGATTGTGCGAGGCGGTGAACTGGACACCGTGCAGCCCCAACGCACCCGATGCGTACCAGACCTCGTCGGTGCTGGCCAGCCCGATGTCGACGACGGACGCCCCCTGCCCGCGCGCGCCCTCGACGAACGCCGCAGCGACCGTCGGCCCGCTGACGCGCATGTCGCGCCCCATCACGAACTCGCGCCCGCCCAGGCCGAAGACACTCGCGAAGGCCGCGCCCACGCAACGAGCGCCCTCCACGTCCCACTGGGCACCTGGCGCGTCGATGATGCCGCGAATGTCGTTCGCCTTGAAGATGCCGCGCGTGATCACGCGGAAAGACTAGCGGGTGCGTTCGGCGGGATCGGCCACCACACCGAGGTGTCCCTTGCGCCGGGCCAGCGCCGGTTCGTGCGGACCCGGTTCGGGCGGACCCGGGTGGGGCAGGTCGTCCCAGGTCAGGCCGACCTCTCGGACGGCGTCCGCCAGCGCGAGCAGATCGTCGTGGCTGTGCTCGGGACCGTCCGCGGACAGTGGCAGCCGGATCAGCTCCCAGCCGCGCGGCGCCGACAGCCCCTCACTGTGTTCGCGGCACAGGTCGTGGCAGCCCGGCTCGGCGCGCAGGGCGAGCGGCCCGACCACCGCCGCACGATCGCCGTAGGCGTACGTCAGCGTGGCCACGGCGGCGGCACGGCAGCTCGGCCGGGAGCACTGGCGGGCTTTCACGCACCTCACGGTAGTGGGCGCAGGGGCCGCTAGGGTGAGCGACATGCTCAAGCACCGCGATCGGCATCAACGCGGACGCGGCGCCCGCCTCGCCTGGCCCAATCCGTACACGGGCGCGGCCGTGCCCCTGCGGTCCCAGCAGTCGAAGTCGGCGTTCTTCACCCGCTGCGTCCACGACGCGCTCGGGCAGATCGCCGAGCACTGCCCGGGCGCGCTCGCCGCCATGGACGTGGGGATCGAGGACGTCCCGACCGTCACGGCCGGCTGGGTCGGCGACAACGTTCCGCTCGCCGCCGCGATCTCGCCGACTCCGAGCACGCAAGGCCAGGTGGTGCTCTTCCGTCGCCCGTTGGAGCGCCGGGCCCGGACGCGCCAGGGCCTGCGGATCCTGGTGTTCCGCACCATCGTGGAGCAACTCAGCGACGCCACCGGCATTCCGGTCGACGAGATCGATCCCCACGGTCACCGCGGGGACGACTGACGGCGAGGCGCTAGCCGGCGCGCTTCTTCAGCTTGCGCCGCTCCCGCTCGGACAGCCCGCCCCAGATGCCGAAGCGCTCGTCGTGAGCGAGCGCGTACTCGAGGCATTCGGAACGGACGTCACACGTCTGGCAGACCTTCTTGGCTTCGCGGGTCGAACCGCCCTTCTCGGGGAAGAACGCCTCGGGGTCGGTCTGGGCGCACAGGGCGCGCTCTTGCCATAGCAGGATTCCGTCGTCGTCGAGGGACACCATCATCAGCTCGTGCACTCGGGACCTCCTCGACTCGTCGCGCAGGCGCTTGCCGCGAATTACAACGCTGTCATTCTGCCGCCGTCAAGTCGAAGACCCAAATTGCGGGCCTCACGACGCCTCCGGGCCACCCCCCTCCTCGTCCTCGCCGAGCGCCGGATGCCGCACGGGATGCCAGCCGGACGCGCCCGGGTCCACCTCGACGCCGGGGGCGCCGGCCGCAGCCTCGCTCGCCGACGCCCACGCGGTTCCGGCAGCGGCGGGCGGGCTCCAGCGCCCGCCGGATTCGTCGGCGGACGGCTCGTCGGCCCCGGACGCCTCGGGCTGCGGTGGCGGCATCGCGGGCACGGCGGTCGGCACGTCGATTCGGCCGCCCCGCAGTCCCCGGTGGATGAGCCACAAGACGATGGCCGCGCCCAGCTTCAAGGCGACATCGAGCGTGCCGCCCACGATCTCCAAGACCATGCCCCACGTGCCCGCGGACGCCGTCAGGCCGAGGACCACCGCCACGATCGTGATGAGGGTTCCGATCGCCACCGTCACCGCCGCGGCGGTGACGATGCGTGGGGCGCTCGGCAGCGGGGAATGGAACACGCACGCCCACACGAGGGCGACCACCACCGTCACCAGCGGCAGGCTCATGGCGTGCAGCGCGACGTCCTGGGCGGCCGCCGAGAAGGGCACCACACCGGTCGTGAACGCGAGCACGAACCGCACCAGGGCCAAGATGACGCCGACCGCCGTCACGGCGATCGCGGTCCAGGCAGCCGGCTCTCGCAGACGGATCAGATTGTCGAGCATGGACGCCTCTCTCAGATGTAGCGCGTGCCGGCCAACTCGGCCACCCGTCCGACCAAGGACTTGATTCCCTCGGCGTCTTGACGTGTGGTGACCAGGGTGGCATCGGGGGTGTGCACCACCACCATGCCCGAAATGCCCGCCAGGCTGAGCAGGTGCCCAGGAACGGTGCTGATCACCAGGTTGTCGGCGGCGTCGTGGAGCACGGCGAGCCCGTCCACCACGTTGCCGTCGGCGTCAGCGCTGAGCACCTCGGCGAGACTGGCGTAGCCGCCCACGTCGCGCCACTGGACCGGCAGCGCGACCGCGACGACGTGGCCGGACGCCCGGCCGTGCGACACCGGCTCCATGACGGCGAAGTCGACCGACGTCTTGCGCAGCCTCCCGAACACCTCGGGCAGCGCCTCGGGGTGCTCGGCGAGGAAGAGGACCGCTGCGTGGGTGTCGGGCTCCAGCGCGGCGAGCTGGTCGAGGAAGGTGCGCGCCCGCCACACGAACATGCCCGCGTTCCACCAGTACTGCCGCGAGTCGACGTAGCGGGCGGCGGTCGCGGCGTCCGGCTTCTCTTTGAACTCCTGCACCGCGCACGCCGTCGGGAAGCCCGGCAGCGACGCCCCCCGGTGCAGGTAGCCGTAGCCGGTGTGGGGGCTGGTCGGCACCACCCCGAGCGTCACCAGCGCCGCAGAGTCCGCCTCGGCCACCGAGAACGCCTCGTCGAGCGCCTCGACGAAGGCGTCGATCGGTTCGATGAGCTGATCGGCGGTCAGGTGGGCGACCACCGCGTCCGGATCGCGATGGCTCAGCACGGCCGCCGGCCACGCGACCGCGTTGAGCGAGTCGCGCCCCTCGGGCTCGCCGAGCAGGTTCTCGAGCGGTATTTCGGGAAGGTCGGCGCGCACGTCGTCGAGATAGGCCGCGCCGGTGACGACG
This sequence comes from Propionibacteriaceae bacterium, assembly GCA_032229785.1. Taxonomy (GTDB): domain Bacteria; phylum Actinomycetota; class Actinomycetes; order Propionibacteriales; family Propionibacteriaceae; genus Propioniciclava. The sequence goes on along the minus strand of JAVTWJ010000039.1, from coordinate 6,002 downwards.
ATCACCCGCTCGGCCGGCACCAGGTGGAGCGCGCGCTCGAACGCGAGCCTCAGCAGGCTGACGCCGCCCATCAGCTTCAGCAGTTGTTTGGGCGTGCCCCGCCGGGACAGCGGCCACAACCGCGTGCCCGAGCCGCCCGCCATGATGACGACATAACGCATAAGGCGCATGGTAGTGAACCCTGCCGACAAAACCCGGGAGCCCGGGCGCCCGCGCCACCACGCCTAAGCTGGCCGGGTGACCCGTCCTTCGACCATCAGCGCCCGTCTGCAGCGGCGGGCCCGCGCCGCCGGCTCCGGCCCGCTGATCACGCACTACGGCCCTGCGGGCGAACGCACCGAGCTGTCGGTCGCGAGCTTCGCCAACTGGGTCGCCAAGACGGTCAACCTCCTCGACGACCTCGGCATCGAACGGGGCGACGTGGTCGCGCTGCCGGTCCTGCGGGAACGCCCGGCGCACTGGATGGCGCTGATCTGGCCCTTCGCCCTGTGGCATGCCGGCATGCCCGTGAGGTTCGCCGCCGACGCCGATCTCGTCGTCACGGGTCCGGACGCCGCCCGGCCGCTCGCCCCCACGGCGCTCGCCTGCTCGCTCGACCCCTGGGCGCGTCCGCTGACCGGCCTGCCCGCGGGGATCACCGACTACTCGTCCGAGGCGCTCGCCCAGCCGGACGCCGCCCCCGACCCGGTCGCCGAGGACGACGCGCCCGCCTGGTCCGACCCGGCCCTCACGCTCAGCGCCGCCGACCTCGGAGCGCTCGACCCGATCGCCGACCGCATCCTGGCTCGTCCCACCGATCCCTGGGACGCCACCTCGCTGCTGGTGCGGGCCATCCTGGGCGGCGGGTCGGTCGTCTTCGTCGAGGGCGAGACGGACGCCGCACGCACGGCGTCCGCCGAGAAGGCCCGTCGGCTCGGACCAGTAGCATGAGGCGCCCGCCCCGGTTCAGGAGGATTCGATGACACTGTCGCGACGCGGACTGCTCCTCGGCGCCGGAGCGCTCGCCCTCACCGCGTGCTCGTCCGGGCCCGCCCCGGTGGTGAGGCCCTCCGCCTCCCCCACCGGTCCGGTACGCGAGCAGCTGCAGACGCTGATGGACGCCTACGCGGCGAACACCGACCTGCTGGGCATGTCGGTGACCGACCTGCGCACCGGCGCGACGTTCTCGTTCCGGGGCGATCTCGCCACCAACAGCGCCTCGATCGCCAAGGTGATGATCGCGCTCGCGGCGCTCCGCAAGGCGCGCCGGGCCGGCGAGGATCTCAGCTTCGAGAACTACACCCGGATCAGCAGGGCGATCCGGGACTCCGACAACGACGCGGCCGACCAGCTCTGGGAGTGGGTCGGCGGCGTCCCCGCCTACGACGCCCTCGCCGCCGACCTGGGCCTGCCCCACACCCACTCCGACCCGCGCAGCGAGTTCTGGTCATGGACCAACACGACGCCGGACGACCAGCGCCTCCTGATGCACCTGCTCGCGACGGGCACCGAGGCCGTCCACGAAGAGGACCGCCTCTACCTGATGGAACTGATGAGCAAGACCAACCCCTCGCAGACCTGGGGCGTCGGCCACCCGCGGGCCGCCAAGGTGAGCGTGTCGATGAAGAACGGCTGGGTCCAGTTCAAGTCGCTGGACAACCTGTGGGCCGTCAACTCCATCGGACGCGTGAGCGGCGAAGGCCGCGACTACGTGGCCGCGCTCATGAGCCGCAGACCCACCTTCGACGACGGACGGGCGCTCGTCGACGCGATCGGCGCCGACCTGTTCGCCGTGATGGGCTCCGGCGAACTCAACTGACGCCGCAGATCGAGGTGAGGTCCTCGGTCTGGCGCTGGCTGCTGAACTCGCCGCGAGGCTTGCCCGCGGTCCCGGCCACCACGGGCGCCGGTTCCTCACCGGACGCGGACGCGTCAGGCTCCGGCGCGGCGCTCGTCGCGGGCCCGAGCGTCGGCACCGCCGATCCGGAGGCCGCGGGCGTGGCGGAGGCCGAGGCGTCCGCCGCCTCTCGGTCGAGCGCCTCGGACGCCGCGATGTCGGCCTCGACCGTGTCGCGGATGAGCTCGAAATCGGGCTTGACGGGCTCGATCAGCGGCGGAGCGAAGCTGGTCGAGGCGATCGGCAGCCAGCGTCCGGCGTCGGCCAGCTCGGCCAGCCGCACCAGGTCGGACCCCGGGATGTCGGTACGCACCATCGCGCTGCCCGCCTCGGCGAGCGCGTTGAACCGCGTGACGACGTTCATCGGCGTCACCTGCTTGGCGAGCGCGTTCACGAGGCACTTCTGCCGGGCCATCCGCTCGTAATCGCTGGAGCCATGCCGCGACCGCGCGAACCACAGCGCCTGATAGCCGTCGAGCAGCACGCCCGTGCCAGACTGGATGTACCCCTCGACCTTCGACGAACCGCCGCCGATCGGCACGCCCTTGACGATGTCGAGACGGACGCCACCCAAGGCGTCCACCAGCGACTCGAAGCCGCGCATGTCGACCATGGCGTAGTAGTTGATCTTCAGGCCGAGGATCTCAGAGATCACGCCCCGCAGCTCGCTCATGCCCGGGTCGTCCACGCCTCTGAACAGATCGGGATGATTGGCCGTCTCGGTGTGCACAGCGTTCAGCAGACACGACTGATCGGCGCACCAGAATCCCTTGGGGTACACGGTGTGCAGCGGAGACGTCGTCGGGAACGGGGCCCACTGAAGGTTGCGAGGCAGGCTGAACAGCACCGTCCGGCCGGTTTCGGCGTCCACCGAGGCCACCATCATCGTGTCGGTGCGAATGCCCGGCCGGTCCGGCTCGGCGTCGGCGCCGAGCAGCAGCACGTTGATCCGTCCGGCGACCGCGCGCCCATCGCCGCCCCCGGCGAAGACCGTCCCGAAGAGGTGCGCCTGGCTGCGGGACGCCGCCGAAGCGGTGATCCCGCCGAAGCCGACGGTCACCGCGAGCAGGCAGGCCAGCACGGCGACCCCGTACTTGCGCGTCCCCATCGAGCGGGGACGGCCGAGACGCCAGGCGTCCAGGAACAGCAGCGCCCAGCCCACCCCCAGCGTCACGACGACGACCGCGGCGACCGACTGGGTGACCGGATGCGCGTAGATCGCGACCGCCCAGTCGCGCCTCAGCAGCGCCAGCGCCACGAAGGAGAGCACGATCGTCCAGACCACCAGCCACACGCGGACGGCGAACCGGCCCAGCCCGCGTCCGCCCGTGATGAGCTGAGCCGAGCCCGGGATCAGCAGCGTGAGGACGAGCAGCGACACCCCGCGCCGCGACGCGACGCGCTCGCTACCGAGCCGGGCGTCACCGAGCCGGGCGTCCGGCGCGCGCTCCTCGTTGGTCATGAACACCTCGGCGTGTGAAGGGGGTGCGGTCACCCTCCATGGTCGCCCCCGCGCGCGTCACAGGCGGGGATCGCCTGCGGCGCGCCGTCCGATCGGCTTCAGCGGCCGCGGACCGCCTCCCCCTTGCGGGTCGCCACCTCGCGCAGATCGTCCTGGAACGCGAGCATCTTCGCGGTGAGCGCGCCGTCGCCGACGGCGAGGATGCGCACGGCGAGCAGACCCGCGTTGCGGGCGTTGCCGATCGCCACCGTCGCCACGGGGACGCCCGCGGGCATCTGCACGATGGACAGCAGCGAGTCCATGCCGTCGAGGTATTTCAGCGGCACCGGCACGCCGATGACCGGAAGCGGCGTCAGCGCGGCGAGCATGCCGGGCAGGTGGGCGGCTCCGCCGGCACCCGCGATGATCGCCTTCAACCCGCGGGTGTGCGCCTGGCGGCCGTAACGCACCATCGCCTCGGGCATCCGGTGCGCAGAGACGACGTCCGCCTCGTAGGGGACGCCGAACTCGGCGAGCGCCGTCGCCGCGGCCTCCATGGTGGGCCAGTCGGAGTCGGAGCCCATCACGATCCCGACCAGGGGCTGTTCAGCCATGGGTTCTTCCTTCCAGGTGGTCGGACGCCGCGCGGGCCGCGGCGCGTGTCGCATCGAGATCGGTGCCGCACACCGTCACGTGACCGACCTTACGGCCCGGCATCACGGCCTTGCCGTAGAGGTGGACGCGCACCTGAGGGTCGGCGAGCACCACCCGGAGCGACCCGACCGGATCGGGGTTGTCCCCGCCGAGGACGTTGCTCATCACGACGACGGGCGCGGTCATCCGGGTCGAGCCGAGCGGCAGGTCGGCGACGGCGCGCAGGTGGTTCTCGAACTGGCTGGTGAGGGCGCCCTCGATCGTCCAGTGGCCGGTGTTGTGCGGGCGCATCGCGAGCTCGTTGACGACCACCTCGCCGTCGGCGCGTTCCATCAGTTCGACCGCGAGGACGCCGACCACGCCGAGTTCATCGGCGATCCGGGTGGCGAAGGCGGCGATGGCGTCCGCGCGCGCGGCATCCAGGCCCGGGGCGGGGCTGGTGGTCTCGTGGCAGATCCCGTCGCGCTGGACCGTCTCGCTGACCGGGTAGGTGACCGACTCGCCGCCCGGACGCCGCACGACCAGGATGGCCATCTCGCGGGCGAACGGCACGTACTCCTCGGCGAGGATCACGACGTCCGCGGGCGCGTCGGCACCGGACGCCACCCGCTCGGTCGGCCCCAGCGCGCGTCCGAGGGCCTCGAAGGGAACCCCGGCGTCCGCCGGACCGTCGATCTTCCAGACGCCCTTGCCGTCGTAGCCGCCGCGCGAGGTCTTGGCGATGAGCGGCCAGCCGATCTCGTCGCCGAAGGCGATCAGATCGTCGGCGGTGGCGGTCACCCGCCAGGCAGGGCACGGCACGCCCATGTCGGTCAGTTTTCGCCGCATCTCAGCCTTGTCCTGGGCGAACAGCAGCGCATCCGGGCCGGGCCGGACGGCGACGCCGGCGTCCGCGCAGGCGCGCGACAGCGCCGCCGGCACGTGCTCGTGGTCGAAGGTGAGCGCGTCGACGCCGTTCGCGAAAGCGAGGAGGGTGGCCTCGTCGGTGTAGTCGCCCACCACGGCGTCCGGCACGACCTGGGCCGCCGAGACGCCGGGTGCCTCGGCGAGAAGCGCCACCTTGATGCCCAGCGGCGTGGCCGCCTCGTTCATCATCCGGGCCAGTTGCCCGCCGCCCACGATGCCGATCGTCAGGTCCGTCACGAGCCACGAGGTTATCTGGCTTAGCGTCGAGGGTGCGTCCGGTGTCAAGATGGCGCCATGACCGCACACATCGTCGCGATGGGAGGCGGAGGGTTCGCAACGTCGCACCTCGGCGCCCCCACCAATCTGGACCGCTACCTCGTCGAACTGACCGGCAAGGCGAGCCCGCAGGTCTGCTTCGTGCCGACCGCGTCGGCCGACGACCCGCAGTACATCAACAAGTTCCTGGTCGCCTACGGCACCCTGGGCATCCGTCCCATCGTGCTGACGCTGTGGACGGACTCGTCCAACGCGGTCGCTCGCATCCAGGAAGCCGACCTCATCCTGGTCGGCAACGGCGTCACCGTGAACATGCTCGCACTGTGGAAGGCTCACGGCGTCGGCAAGGCCATCAAGAAGCGCTACGCCGCCGGGGACGTCGTCCTGGCGGGCACGGCCGCCGGCGGCAACGCCTGGTTCGAGGGCTGCGTGACCGATTCCTTCGGTGACTTCCGTGCGTGGCGCGGCGGCCTGGGCCTGCTCGAGGGCAGCTTCTGCAGCCACTTCAACTCCGAGGACGGTCGCGTGGGCGTCTACACGGACGCGGTGGCGTCCGGCGACCTGCCAGGCGGCTTCGCCGCCGACGACGGCGCGGGCGTCCACTTCGTCGACGGCGTCCTGGCCGGCGCCATCGCCGAGGAGGCCCAACAGCGGGTGCTCCGGCTCCAGCCGTCCGACCTGCCCTCGACCTCCGGAGTCATCGCCGAGCAACTGCCGGTCGAGGTCCTGTAGCGAGGTCCGTTCGCGACCGGGGTGGCGTGGCCAGGCCACGCCACCGCCCGGCTTACGCACCGCCGCCCGGTTTGCGCACCACCGCCCGGTTCGCCGCCCGGGTTAACCACGCTTGCT
>JAVTWJ010000038.1:0-49671 GCA_032229785.1 Propionibacteriaceae bacterium | reverse complement strand
ACATGGAGATCGTCCGCGAGCGGCTGGAGCGCGAGTTCAACCTCGACCTGATCTCCACGGCGCCCAACGTCGTCTACCGCGTCGTCATGGAGGACCGTTCCGAGCACGTGGTGACCAACCCGAGCGAGTTCCCGGTGGGCAAGGTGGCCGAGATCTGGGAGCCGGTCGTGAAGGCCACGATCCTCAGCCCGAGCGAGTTCATCGGCACGATCCTGGAGCTGTGCCAGCAGCGCCGCGGCGTCCAGACCGGCATGGACTACATCAGCGCCGACCGGGTCGAGATCCGCTACACGCTTCCGCTCGCCGAGATCGTCTTCGACTTCTTCGACGCGCTCAAGAGCCGCACCAAGGGTTACGCGAGCCTCGACTACGACCAGGCCGGCGAGCAGAAGGCCAACCTGGTCAAGGTCGACATCCTGCTGCACGGCGACCCGGTGGACGCCTTCAGCTCGATCGTGCACACCGACGCCGCCTACGCCTACGGGCTCGCGATGGCGAAGAAGCTCAAGGAGCTCATTCCGCGTCAGCAGTTCGAGGTGCCGATCCAGGCCGCGATCGGGTCACGCGTCATCGCCCGCGAGACGGTGCGCGCCATGCGCAAGGACGTCCTCGCGAAGTGCTACGGCGGCGACATCAGCCGCAAGCGCAAGCTGCTCGAGAAGCAGAAGGCGGGCAAGAAGCGCATGAAGATGGTCGGTCGCGTCGAGGTCCCTCAGGAGGCGTTCGTGGCCGCACTCTCGACCGGCGAGGCGCGGGAGACCAAGTAGTCAGCGCGCGGTCGACGCGCGCGGGCGCGAGGAGCGCCCGAGCATCCACGCCGCGAGTACCCCGCCTGCCGCGCCGCCCAGGTGCGCCTGCCAGCTGACGCCCGGCACTGTCGGGAACACGCCCCACAGCATGCCTCCGAAGAAACCGAACACGATCGCGGCGATGAGAATCTGCATCCAGTTGCCGGCGATCAGGCCGCGGACGAGCAGGTAGGTCAGCCAGCCGAAGATCAACCCGGACGCCCCGGCCGTGACGCTGTTCGGCGCCGCGAGCAGCCAGGCGGTCAGACCGGAGCCGAGGACGGCGAACCCGGTGGCGATCCAGAAGTCGCGGCGTCCGGACATGCGGGTGATCGTGCCGAGCACGAGGAACGGCAGGCTGTTCGCCGCGAGGTGCGAGAAGCCGAAGTGCAGCAGGGGGGCCACGAGGATGGCCGGCAGGGACTCGACGCTGCGCGGGCGGATCCCGAACGAGTCGAGGGCGCCGGCGGTGACGAAGTCGGCCGCCTCGATCGCCCACAGGAGGACGAGTAGGCCTGCGATGAACATGAAGGCCCCGGGGCCGGACGGCTTCGCCCGCAGCGTCGGCGCGGGGGCCGGCTGCAGCGGCTGGAGTTGCGGCGGATAGTAGCCCTGCTGAGGCGGAGGCCCCCAGTGGACCTGGGGCCGCTGGCCGGAGGGGCCGTATCCGGGGGGTTGTTGCGTCATGCCCCCAGTGTGCCGGGACCAGGCAAGTCGGCGTTTAGGATGGCCGTCATGAGCATCTTTGCCGTGCAGTACACCTACACCGACGACTCCGCTGCGCGTGACGAGCGCCGTCCGCAGCATCGTGCCTACCTGGAGGCACCCGGTGAGCGGGCGAGCGTGGTGCTGTCCGGGCCGTACGCCGCGGGCGTCGGGCAGGCCGACGGCGCACTGATCCTCGTGCAGGCCGAGACGGTCGAGGACGTCCTCGAGCACCTGGCGTCCGACCCGTTCCAGGTGAACAGGCTGGTCGAGCGGGTGCAGGTGCGCGGCTGGTCGCCGGTGCTCGGCGCCTGGCACGCGTCGCTGGCCGACCGTCTGTGACGGTGCCGGACGCCCGGGCCGCCGGGTGAGCCCGTCGGCATTGCCGGAGGGCGAGCCGGCGCCCGAGGACGGATCGCTGCCGGACGCCGCGCTCGCCGGGCTGGCGTCGCGTCGGTTGTCGGCGTACGTGCACGTCCCGTTCTGTGCGTCGCGGTGCGGGTACTGCGACTTCAATACCTACACCGCCGCCGAACTCGGGGCGGCACCGGGGGCGTCACGCGCCGATTACCTGGCCGCCGTCGCCGCCGAGATGGAGCTCGCCGCCCGCGTCCTGGGCGACGCGCCGCCACTGTCGACGGTCTTCTTCGGCGGCGGCACCCCGACGCTGCTGGAGGCGTCCGAGCTGGGCGGACTGCTGGCCGGCCTACGCGACACGTTCGGGCTGGCGCCGGACGCCGAGGTCACCACCGAGGCCAACCCCGACTCGGTGACGCCCGCGTCGCTGGCGCGGCTGCGCGAGGCGGGTTTCACCCGCATCTCGTTCGGGATGCAGAGCGCGGTGCCGCACGTGCTGCGGACGCTGGAGCGCACCCACACCCCCGGGCGCGCGCTCGACGCGGTGGGCTGGGCGCGCGAGGCCGGGTTCGCCTCCGTGAGCCTCGACCTGATCTACGGGACGCCGGGGGAGTCGGCCGACGACTGGCGCCGCTCGGTGGAGGCCGCGCTGGCTGCCGCTCCCGACCACGTGTCGGCGTACTCGTTGATCGTCGAGGACGGCACCCGGTTCGCCGCACGGGTCCGCCGCGGCGAACTCCCGCTGCCCGACGAGGACGACCTGGCCGACAAGTACGTGCTCGCCGACGCGCTGCTCTCCGCGTCCGGGATGGGCTGGTACGAGGTGTCGAACTGGGCCCGCCCGGGTCAGGAGTGCCGCCACAACCTCGCCTACTGGCGCGGCGACGACTGGTGGGGGTTCGGTCCGGGCGCGCACAGCCACGTGGCGGGCGTCCGGTTCTGGAACGTCAAGCACCCGCGCCGCTACGCGGCCCAACTGGCCGACGGCCGCTCTCCGGCGGCCGGACGCGAGCGGCTGGAGGCCTCCGACCGCCGCGTCGAGCGCGTGCTGCTGGAGCTGCGGCTGGCCGAAGGCATGCCACTGGCGGTGCTCACCGAGGACGAGCGGGCGCGCCTGCCCGAGTTCGTGGCGCGCGGCTGGCTGGAGCTGCGCGGCGACCGAGTCGTGGTCACCCACGAGGGCCGTCTTTTCGTGGACGCCGTCGTCCGCGCACTCGTCTGAGGCGCGCCGACGAGCGCAGCGGAAGTCACCCGGATCAGGTCGAATGGCCGTGAGGCGGTCCGAGCGGCGGTAGGCTCGTCAGGAACATGTTTCCTGAGCGGGAGGGCGGCCATGGCGATCGACGCAGGCGCCGCAGTGCAGGCGTCCGACATCGGTGAGCGCAGCGCGGCCGACCGGTTCATGCGCAGGCTGCTCCGGGTCTCGACGAGGGACACCACCGTCGTGGGCGACGCCCACCGCGCCTTCCGCACCTCCGTGGTCGTCTCCGGGCTGCGCTGCCTGGTCAGTTACGTCCTGATCCCGGTCCTGATCCCCGTCCTCAATGTCGCGGGCGTCCTCGCCGCGCCGATCGGCATCGCGCTGTGCGCGGTCGCGGTCGTCAACGGCATCATCAGCGTGCGCCGGTTCTGGGTTTCCGATCACCGGTCGCGTTGGATGTACACATGGTTCATGGCCGTCGTGTTCGCGGTGCTCGCCGTCGCCCTGTACGCCGACATCTCACGGATGGTGACCGGATCATGACCCTCGACCACGACCAACACGATGCGGACGCCCGCGACCAGCTCGACGCGGACGCCCGCGACCAGCACGAGGCCGCCCACGACGCCGGCGAGTCCGAGGAAGACGGGCCCCAATACGTGATGCAGGGGATCATCACCATCGCCCTGTTCGGGGCGTTCGTCGCCTTCGCGCTCTTCTGCCTGCCGTTCTACATCTTCAACTGATCCGGACGCCATCTTCAACTGATCCGGACGCCGGCGCACCCTCGGTGGGGCGGGCCGTCGTCATGGCTCCTCGGACGTGGGCGCTAGAACGTGGTCAGGGCGTGCGCCCGGAAGATCGCGCGGGTGGACTCGACCAGCGCCGCGTTCGGAGGTTTGGTGCCTTCGAGTTCGTAGGCGAGCCCCAGCTCGGCCCACTTGTCGCGGCCCATCTGGTGGAACGGGAGAACCTCGACGCGCGTCACGCTCGGCAGGGACGCCGCGTATCGGGCGACCGACTCGACGCCGGCCGAGCCGTCGGTCAGGCCCGGAACCAGCACGTACCGGATCCACGTCTCGATGCCCAGCACCGACAGGCGCCGTCCGAACTCGCGCGTGGGGGCGAGTCGGCGTCCGGTCACCCGCTGGTGGGTCGCCTCGTCGCCGGCCTTCACGTCGAGCAGCACGAGATCGACATCGGCCAGCAGGGCGTCGTCGGCGTTGGCGCCCAGGTAGCCGGACGTGTCGAGGGCGGTGTGGATGCCCAGCCCCTTCGCCCCGCGCAGGATCCGCCCCGCGAACGCCGGCTGCATCAGCACCTCGCCGCCCGACAGCGTGACGCCGCCCTTCGTCGCCTTGAACACACCCCGGTAGCGCCGGATGCGCGCCAGCAGGTCGTCGGCGAACACCGGGACGCCGTTGCGCTGTGCCATCGTGTCGGGATTGTGGCAGTAGAGACAGCGCAGGGGACAGCCGGCCAGGAACGTCGTCATCCGGGTCCCCGGGCCGTCCACCGCCGTGACCAGCTCCCACGAGTGCACCGAGCCGACCTCGCCCGCGCGCTGCCTGAGGAGCAGCTCCGAACGTGAGAGATGGTCGGCGATCGGGATGCCGCCCAGCATGGACGCCCTCCCGACCGCCTCGTCGACCAGGGTCACAGTGCCTCGTGGAAGGTCCGCGACAGCACGTCCCACTGCTGCTCGCGGGTGAGCTTCACGAAGTTGACCGCGTAACCGGACACCCGGATCGTGAGCTGCGGGTACTTCTCGGGGTTGTCCATCGCGTCGTGCAGCGTCTCGCGGTTGAGCACGTTGATGTTGGCGTGGTAGAGCCCCTCGCCCATGCCCGCATCCAGGATGCCGACCAGGTTCGCCACCCGCTCGGACGCGGTGCGACCGAGCGCCGGCGGCGTGATCGTGTTGGTGAGCGAGATGCCGTCGAGGGCGTCCTCGTACTCCAGCTTGCCGACGCTCATCATGGACGCCAGCATGCCGTGGGTGTCGGCGCCGTTCGCGGGGTTCGCTCCCGGCGCGAACGGGGTGCCCGCGCGGTGACCGGACGGGAACGATCCGGTCGCCTTTCCATACACGACGTTCGAGGTGATGGTCAGTACGGACTGGGTCGGCACGGCGTCCCGGTACAGCGTGAGGCTGCGGATCTTGTTCATGACGGTCTTCACCACGAGGCGCGCGAGATCGTCGGCCCGATCATCGTCGTTGCCGTAGCGCGGGAACTCGCCCTCGGTGAGGTAGTCCACCACCAGGCCGGAGTCGTCGCGCACCGGGGTGACGGTCGCGTACTTGATGGCCGACAGCGAGTCGGCGACGATCGACAGGCCGGCGATGCCGCAGCCCATCGTCCGGACGATCTGGTCGTCGTGCAGCGCCATCTCGATCGCCTCGTAGGCGTACTTGTCGTGGCAGTAGTGGATGATGTTGAGCGCCTCGACGTAGGTCTCGACGGCCCAGGTCAGCATCTCGTCGTACGCGGCCCACACCGTGTCGAAGGCAAGCGGCTCGGAACCGGTGATCGGCTCGTGGCCAGACACGATCTGCTTGCCGCTCACCTCGTCGCGTCCGCCGTTGATGGCGTACAGCAGGGCCTTGGCGCTGTTCAGGCGGGCCCCGAAGAACTGCATCTGCTTGCCGATCGCCATCGGCGACACGCAGCAGGCGATGCCGGTGTCATCGCCCCAATGGCGGCGGATCGAGGCGTCGGACTCGTACTGGATCGCGGAGGTCTCGATCGAGATCAGCGAGCAGAACTCCTTGTAGCCGGCCGGCAGCGCGGCGTCCCAGTAGATGGTGATGTTCGGCTCCGGGGCCGGGCCCAGGTTGCGCAGCGTCTGCAGCAGGCGGAAGGACGTCCTGGTCACCAAGGTGCGGCCGTCGTCGGCGAAGCCGCCGTCCGACCACGTGGCCCAGTAGGGGTCCCCCGAGAAGATCTGGTCGTAGTCGATCGTGCGCAGGAAGCGGACGATGCGCAGCTTCGTCACCAGGGCGTCGATGACCTCCTGAGCTCCGTCCTCGGTGATCAGGCCGGCCGCCAGATCGCGTTCGGCATACACGTCGAAGAAGCCGGACAGGCGTCCGATGCTCATCGCCGCGCCGTCCTGGCTCTTCACCGACGCCAGGTAGGCGAGGTAGGTCCACTGCACGGCCTCCACGAAGGTGCGGGCCCCGCGCCCGAGATCGAACCCGTAGATCTCGCCGAGCCGCTTCAGCTTGCGCAACGCCTTGATCTGCTCCGCGTGCTCCTCGCGGTCGCGCGCCCAGTGCTCGCTGAACGGCTGCTCGGCACCGGACTCCTTGTCGGCGGTCTTGGCCTCGATCAGGCGGTCGACGCCGTAGAGCGCGACGCGGCGGTAGTCGCCGATGATCCGGCCGCGGCCGTAGGCGTCCGGCAGGCCGGTGACCAGGTGCGAACTGCGGGCGGCGCGGATGCGCGGGGTGTACAGGTCGAAGACGGCCTCGTTGTGCGTCTTGCGGTACTTGGTGAAGATCTCCTTCACGCGCTGGTCGGGCTCCAGGCCGGCCTCCTTGATGGCGGTCTCGACCATGCGCCAGCCGCCCTGGGGGATCATGGCGCGCTTGAGCGGGACGTCGGTCTGCAGGCCGACGATGACGTCGTCGTCGGGACAGACGTAGCCGGCGGGGAACGCGTCGATGTCACCGGGGGTGTGGGTGTCCACGTCGTAGACGCGCTTGGTGCGCTCGACCGACAGGTAGTCGCGCTGCAGGGTCTGCCACACCGTCAGGGTCTTGGCGGTCGGTCCGGCCAGGAATGAGGCGTCGCCGGTGTAGGGGGTGAAGTTGCGCAGGATGAAATCGCGCACGTCGATCGACGCCTGCCACGGACCCGGCTCGAACCCCTCCCAAGCGTCGGCGCGGTCGTAGGGGGTGAGGGTGGGGGTCGAGGCGGTCATGCGTTCTCCCATGCGGCGTCGTGGGTGGAGGGCAAGCTGCGCCCGCTGCGGACAAGAGCTGGGAAGCAACTCCTCAGGAACCACGAACGGGGTGTGGCAAGCGCTTTCGAGCGCTAATCCTACAGCATGTAGGAGAAGTGCCGCCGGGGCGTGTCGCGCGGTCTCACGGGGCAACCCCGCCCCGCCTCGGCGTGGACGCCCCCGGCGCGGCGGAGGAGTGCCTAAGCTTCAGCAGGTGGACCGTTACGCGCAGGATGTATTGAGCCCGGGGTGGCAGAAGGCCAATCGGCCGGACGCCGTGAGGACTCCCTTGCAGCGCGACATGGTCCTGGAGGAACCGACCTCCGGCTTCGTGGGTGCGGTGGTGGAGTGGGGCAACGGGATCGTGGTGCTCGAGGACCGTCGCGGCAAGCGGCGCAGCTTCCCGTTCGGCCCGAACTTCTGGCTCGACGGACGCCCGGTCGACCTCGTCGCACCGCAGCTGGCCGCCACCGCCCGCGACAAGGCCCAGGCGTACAACCGGGCGCACACGGCGTCCGGCTCGCGCGTCGGCCCGACGCAGGCCGCCAAGGTCGCCTTGCCCAGTCGCATCTACGTCGAGGGACGCCACGACGCCGAACTCGTCGAGCGGGTCTGGGGCGCGGACCTGCGTCATGGGGGCGTCGTCGTGGAGTACCTCGGTGGCATCGACGACCTGCCGGCCATCGTGCGCGCATTCGCCCCCGCCCGTGGCCGCCGGCTCGGTGTGCTCGTCGACCATCTCGTGCCCGGCTCCAAGGAGTCGCGCATCGTCGCGCAGGTCAGCGGCGAGCACGTGTTCGTCACCGGACACCGGTTCATCGACATCTGGGCGGCCGTGAAGCCGGCGCGCCTCGGCATCGAGGCGTGGCCCGACATCCCGCGCGGCACCGACTGGAAGAAGGGCACCCTCGCGGCGCTCGGATGGCCCCACGCGGACCAGGCAGACGTCGCCGCGGGTTGGCAGCGCATCCTCGCGCGGGTGACCAGCTGGAAAGACCTCGACCCGCGCCTGCTCACCGAGGTCGAGAAGCTGATCGATTTCGTCACCGCCGACCACATCGACCGGGAGTCATGATGCAGACCACCGAGGTGTCCGCCCTGATCGTCGACGTCTGTGCGCGCATCGTCCTGCCGCGGTTCCAGGCCCTGACCGAGGACGAGATCGTCTACAAGCGCCCCGGCGACCTGGTGACGGTCGCCGACCGGGAGGCAGAGATCGCGCTCGACCGCGCGCTCCGCGCGGCGACGCCCGGGGCGCTCGTCGTAGGGGAGGAGGCGGTCTTCACCCGCCCCGACTCGATCCGCGGGCTCCCGTCCGCCGAGCACGCCTGGGTGATCGACCCCATCGACGGCACCCGCAATTTCGTCTCGGGCAGTCCCGACTTCGCCGTCATGGTCGCCGAGGTGAGGCGCGGCGTGACGACGCGCGGCTGGATCTGGCAGCCCCTCCACGACGCCCTCTACGTGGCCGAGCGCGGCGCCGGCGTCGAATGCAACGGCACTCCGCTGGCGCGACGTGCCGCGGCCGATCCGCCGTGGCGCGTGGCGGCGTGGCCGGGCGGGCTGCGTCAGCAGGTGGCCGACGTCGAGCTGCGGCCGACCCGGGGCTCCTGCGCCATCGACTATCCGGCGCTCGCGCGCGGCGATCTGGACGGCCTCGCCTACCGCTCGCTCAACCCGTGGGACCACCTGCCCGGCACGCTCATGGCCACCGAGGTCGGCGGCGTAGCGCTGGCAGACGGGCTGCCGTACTCCGCAGGCAGGCACGGACGCCTGCTCACCGTCGGGGCGTCCGCGGCGATCGCGTCGGCGCTGAGTCAGGGCCTGCACCCCTGAGGCGTGACGCAGAGCGTGCTCAGCGGACGTGCAGCGTGAGCGAGCGCGCGCGCTTGCGTGGGCGTCCGGACGCGGCGAGCCTGGCCAGCGCCTGCCCGACGAAGGACTCACTCGGCTGCTGCGGCCACGGCCAGTCCTGCTGCCACGCGCCGGACGCCTCCCGCCCGGCGTCGTAGAGGTCGACGGCCAAGTCGTGGTACCAGTGGATCTCGGCGCGCTGCATGAACGCGGCCTCGCGGTCCATGATCTCGCCGTGGCCGGGCACGACGACGAAGCCGCGCCGAAGCGCGCCCAGCGTGCCGTCCAGCGTCTTCGGCCACTCGGCCGGCCAGGAGTCCTCGTCGCAGACCGGAGGCGCGGCGGACTCCAGCAGGTCGCCGAAGAACGCGACACCCCGCGCCGGGACGACGACGGTGAGGTCGTGGTCGGTGTGGCCGCGTCCGAAGTGGACCAGCTCCGCGTGGGCGTCGCCGAGGTCGATCGAGGTCGCCAGCCCGAACGTGCGGGAGGGGCGCGCCAGGTCGGCGTCCGTCATGCCGAAGCGGGCCAGCTCCGCGGCGTCCGGGCGGCCCGCGTCCAGCCGCGCGAGGAGCCCGCGGTGGGCCACGGTGTCGAGGTCGTCGAACGCCGCCAGCCCGTAGAGATGGTCGTGGTGGGCGTGAGTGACGACCGCGTGGGTCAGGGGCACGTCGCCCGCGACGGTCTGCGCCGCCGCGCGGATCGCGGCGCCCTGCGCGGGCGAACTGCCGGTATCGACCACGAGGGCGCCGGTCGTGCCGACGACCAGGCCGATGGTGACGCTCGCGGGCTGGGCGACGGCGCGGTAGACGCGATCGGCGATGGGCTCGAAGGCGGACAGGCTGAACTGCACCCGCTCACTGTATCCCGCGACGTGGACTAGACTGGCACTCAATCCGCGCGAGTGCCAGGCGTGGGGAACGACGCGTCGAGGAGGCGACCGGGGTGCTGGATGACCGCAAGCTCGCGATTCTGCGCGCCATCGTCACGGACTACGTCTCCAGCCGTGAGCCCGTCGGCTCGAAGGCGCTCGTCGAGCGGCACCATCTCAACGTGTCGCCGGCGACCGTGCGCAACGACATGGCGGTGCTGGAGGACGAGGGCTACATCACTCAGCCGCACACGTCTGCCGGGCGCATCCCGACCGACAAGGGGTACCGGCTGTTCGTCGACCGGCTGAGCGCGGTCAAGCCGTTGAGCGCCGCCGAGCGTCGCGCCATCACGACCTTCATGACGGGCGCCGTCGACATCGATGACATCGTGCGCCGCACGGTTCAACTGCTGGCCCAGATCACCCACCAGGTGGCGATCGTGCAGTATCCGGTGGTGACGGCCGCGACGATCCGCCACGTCGAGATCGTGCGGTTGAGCGCCGACCGCGGACTGGTCATCTGCGTCACCTCGACCGGGAGCGTCGATCAGCGGCTCATCGGGCTGTCCGAGGCGTCCGACGACGACATCGCCGAGGTGCGCGGGCGCCTGGCCGAACGCCTGGTCGGCGCCACCGCGGACGAGGCGGCCGACCGGCTGGTGGCGTTCGCGGCCACGGTGTCGCCGACCCGCGCGGTGTTCGCCGCGAGGGTGACCGCCTCCGTGCTCGACATCCTCGGGTACGACGCGAGCGCACGGGTGGCCGTCGCCGGCGTGCCGAACCTGACCCGGTTCGGCGCCTCCTACGAGACCACCGTCAAGCCGGTCCTGGAGGCGCTCGAGGAGCAGGTCGTGCTGTTGCGCCTGCTCGGCGAGGCCACGGGCGGCGACGGAGTGATGGTGCGCATCGGCCGCGAGAACGACTACGCACCGTTGCATGCGACATCGGTGGTGGCCTCCGGCTATGGTTCGGACGCCGGGAGCCGCGCCACATTGGGAATCGTGGGTCCGACCCGGATGGACTACCCGTCCGCGATCGCCTCCGTGCGTGCCGTGGCGCGCTACGTGGGCCGATTCCTCGCTGAAGCCTGACCAGACAAGGGACGAAGTTGAGCGACTATTACCAAACCCTCGGTGTGCCCCGCGACGCGACGCAGGACCAGATCAAGAAGGCCTATCGCAAGCTGGCGATGAAGTATCACCCAGACGTGGCGGACGACACCGAGTCCGCCGAGAGGTTCAAGGAGATCGGCGAGGCGTACGGCGTCCTGTCCGACGACAAGAAGCGCCAGATGTACGACCTGGGCGGCGACCCGTTCCGCGGCGCGGGCGGCGGCGGTGCGGGTGGATTCGGCTTCCCGGGCGGCGCGCAAGGCTTCGACGTGGGCGGACTGTTCGACGCCATGTTCGGTGCCCAGAACTCGCGGGGCCCGCGCAGCCGGGTGCGCAAGGGTCAGGACGCCCTCGTCCGGCTGAACCTCACCCTCGCCGAGGCGGCCTTCGGCACCACCAAGCCGATCCAGGTCGACACCGCCGTGCTGTGCCCGTCGTGTTCGGGCCGCGGCGCCGCCGAAGGCGCCGAACCGGTCACCTGCACGACCTGCCACGGCGCCGGCGACGTCCAGACCGTCCAGCGGTCGTTCCTCGGCGACGTTCGCATGGTCCAGCCGTGCCCGACCTGCCGTGGCTACGGCACCGTGATCCCGCACCCGTGCGGCGAGTGCTCGGGCGAGGGCCGCGTCCGCTCACACCGCACGATCAACGTGAAGATCCCGGCCGGGGTGAGCACGGGCAATCGCGTGCACCTCGACTCTCAGGGCGAGGTCGGCCCCGGCGGCGGTCCGTCGGGTGATCTGTATGTCGAACTGTCCGTCAGCCAGCACCCCGCCTTCAAGCGCGAGGGCGACAACCTCGAGATGATCGCCCGGCTGCCGATGACCGCGGCGGCCCTCGGCACCGAGGTGTGGGTCGACACCCTGGAGGCCGAGGTCGATGGGACTCTCCCCGAGGACGCCCGGGTCCGGCTCGCGGTGCCGGCCGGGACGCAGTCCGGAACCCGCCTGACGGTGGTCGGTCGCGGCGTGCCGCGGCTGCGTGGTGCCGGGCGGGGCGAACTCGGCATTACGCTGTTGGTGCAGACGCCCGAGTCGCTGGACGACCACCAGACCGAGCTGCTGCGCCAGCTGGCGCAGGCGCGCGGCGAGACCCGTCCTGAGGCGACGGTGTCGCGCGGTGCCCACACCAAGGGCTTCTTCAGCCGGCTGAAGGACGCCTTCGCCGACTGAGCCGGACGCGACGAATCGACGAGGAGAGCCATGACCGAAGCGCTGTTCCTGGCCGACCTGGATTCTCCCCAGGTCGGCGACACGCTGACCCTCGGCGGGGAGGAGGGCCGCCACGCCGCGGTGGTCCGCCGCATCCGGGTGGGGGAGACCATCATGATCGCCGACGGCGCCGGCACCGGCGTCAGGGGAACGGTGACGGCCGTCGAGAAGGCGTCCGTGACGATCGAGATCGAGCAGGTGCTGGCCGCCGAGACCCCGAGCGTGCGCTATCACGCCGTGCAGGCGCTCGCGAAGGGAGACCGGGCCGAGCTGGCCGTCGAGATGCTGACCGAGGTCGGCGTGGACCAGGTGATCCCGTGGCAGTCGTCGCGGTCGGTGGTGCGCTGGACCGGCGATCGCGAGACGCGTGCCCTGGCCCGCTGGCGCTCGAGCGCGCGCGAGGCCGCCAAGCAGAGCCGCCGGTTGCGCGTCCCGGTCGTCACCGCGGCGATGACCACACCCGAACTGGTGCTCCTGATCGCGCAGGTGGACGCCGCGTTCGTGCTCCACGAGGGAGCGCGGGTGTCTCTGAACCGCCTCGACATCCCCGCCGAGGGCGACGTGCTGATCATCATCGGCCCCGAGGGCGGGCTGACCGAGGCGGAGGTCGCGACCTTCGAGGCCGCCGGCGCGAGCCAGGTGCTGGTGAGCGACGGCGTCCTGCGCACGTCCACGGCGGGCGTGGTGGCGCTCGCGCAATTGCAGGCGCTTCAGCGGCGCATCACGAAGGCCACGTGAGCGGCGTCGACGCGTCGTCGGCGTTCGGATTCACCCCCGCGGCACTCCTGCCCGACGGGCGCGGACGCACCGGGGTGATCCGCACCCCGCACGGCACCATCGCCACGCCCGCATTCATCGCGGTCGGCACCAAGGCGACCGTCAAGGCGGTGACGCCCGAGGCCGTTGCCGACCTCGGCGCCCAGTCCGTGCTCGCGAACGCCTACCACCTCTACCTCCAGCCCGGCTCCGACATCGTGGACGCCGCGGGCGGGCTGGGCGCGTTCATGAACTGGCCGGGGCCGACGTTCACCGACTCGGGCGGCTTCCAGGTGATGAGCCTGGGTGTCGGCTTCAAGAAGGTGCTCGCCATGGACGCCGCGGGCGTCGCCGACGACGACGTGATCGCCGAGGGCAAGGAACGCCTCGCGCACGTCGACGAGGACGGCGTCACCTTCAAGAGTCACCTGAACGGTGACCTGCACCGGTTCACGCCCGAGGTGAGCATGCGGGTCCAGCACGAGATCGGCGCCGACATCATCTTCGCGTTCGACGAGCTCACCACGTTGATGAACACCCGCTCCTATCAGGAGGAGTCGGTCGCCCGCACCCACAGGTGGGCGGCCCGCTGCCTGGTCGCGCACGACGCGCTGACGCGCGAGCGGTCGCATCGTCCCTACCAGGCGTTGTTCGGCGTCGTCCAGGGCGCCCAGTATGAGGATCTGCGCCGCCGTGCCGCACGCGGGCTGGCCGAGCTCGAGGCGTCCGGACGCCGCTTCGATGGCTTCGGTATCGGCGGCGCGCTCGAGAAGGAGAACCTGGGAACGATCGTGGGCTGGTGTGCCGACGAGCTTCCGTTCGACAAGCCGCGGCACCTGCTCGGCATCTCGGAGCCGGACGACTTCTTCGCCGCCATCGCCAACGGCGCGGACACCTTCGACTGCGTCAACCCGTCGCGCGTCGCCCGGAACTCGGCGGTCTACACCGCGGACGGGCGATACAACCTGTTGACCGCCGCCAGCCGCCGCCGGTTCGAGCCGATCGAGGACGGCTGCGACTGCTACACGTGCACGCACTACACGCGCGCCTACCTGCATCACCTGTTCAAGGCCAAGGAGATGCTCGGCGCGACGCTGGCGACGATCCACAACGAGCGGTTCACCGTCCGGCTCGTCGACGACATCCGCGCCTCCATCGAACAGGGCCGTTTCTCGGAGTTCCGCGACGCCTTCCTGGGCCGCTTCTACGCGCGACGCTGACACCTGGCGCCCCGGGCGGCGGAGGACACCGCCATACGCGCGTCGGCGTTCGCGGCGCCGGGCTATCCGTGGTCCGGCTCGAGGCGTTTCACGGTGGCGATCACGCGGTAGGTGACCGGCAACAGGAGGATCTCCAGCGCGACCTTGTAGACGAAACCGACCACGATGTAGTTGACCAGGGACGGCCAGGGGATCGACCCGCCGCCGAGGAACGCGCCGAGCGGCCCGAAGGCGATCGTGCAGAACAGCAACGTGTCCACGAATTCGCCGACGACCGTCGATCCGACCAGTCGCACCCACAGCCGGTCTTCGCCGAACCGCCGCTTGATCCGCACCAGCACCCATGCGTTCAGGAGCTGCCCGGCGAGATAGCCGGCGAGGCTCGCGACCACGATGCGGGGCACAAACCCCAATACGGTCACCCAGGCGTCCTGATTGGGCCAATCGGCGGCCGGCGGAGTGAGGGACACCACCCAGAACGTGAGGCTCATCAGGGCGCTCATCGCGAACCCGACCGCGATGGCTCGCCGAGCCCGCCGCAGCCCGTACACCTCGGCCAGCACATCGCCGAGGACATAGGTCAACGGGAACAGGAACGCGCCACCGTCGGTGATGATCGGCAGGACCGGGAAGCCGCCGATCAGCACCTCGGGACCGAACTGGATCAGCTTGGTCGCGGCCACGTTCGAGATGAGGAGCATGGCGACGAAGACCGCGACCGTCAGGTCGTAGTTGCCGCGGATCGGCGGGAACGCATCGGTCGGCGGCCGGTGGGGCGCGGGGGCTGTCACGGCAGGTGAGCGTACCGGTGACGAGGACTCGGCGCCGATACTCCCCAAATGCTGAAGGAAGGTGGCAGGATCGGTGCATGAGCGAGAACGACTTCGACCAGGGCTCCGGCGACAGCACCGTGGAGCAGCTTCAGGCCTCAGACACGCTCATCGACCGAGGTGTCGACGACGTGCTCGACGAGGGCTACATCGCGCCCGACCATTGGTCGCCGGCCCAGGGGTTCGGCAACACCGCGGCCGAGATGCGCCAGGGCGAGACGCTCGAGATGAGGATCGCCCAGGAGCAGCCCGAGGCGAGCGCCCCCGACGATTCGCCGTGGAATCCCGACGGTGAATCGCGCGAGGTCGGCTCCCGGCGTGCCGGACGCCTCGTCGACGCCAACCGCGGCGAGGGCGGCCCCGACACCACGCACGAGTCCGTGGCGTTCTCCGTCGGCATCGACGGGGGGGCTGCGTCCGCCGAGGAGGCGGCGATGCACATCATCGAGCTCGAGGACGATGACGTCGAGTGAGTGAGGCGCCCGCGGCGAGTCGCCGCATCGCGGTGCCCGCGTCGATCCCGATGGTGACGATCGTGGGCCCGCACGATGAGTTCCTGCGCGTCCTCGAGCGCATGTTGGACGCCGAGGTGCACGTGCGCGGAAACGAGATCACCTTGGGCGGCACTCCCGAGGCCGTCACCCAGGGCTCGGACGTCCTGACCGAGATGATCACGGTGGCCCGCACCGGGCAGGGGCTGTCGGGCGACGCCGTGGAGCGGATCGTGGCGATGGCTTCCGCGCCGGACGGCATGCAGGCGTCCGAGGTGCTGACGCAGAACATCCTGTCGAGCCGGGGTCGGACGATCCGGCCCAAGACGCTGAACCAGAAGCGCTACGTGGACGCGATCGATGCGCACACCGTCGTCTTCGGCATCGGCCCCGCCGGCACCGGCAAGACCTACCTCGCGATGGCGAAGGCGGTCCAGGCCCTCCAGGCCAAGGAGGTCAACCGGATCATCCTGACGCGGCCCGCCATCGAGGCCGGCGAGCGACTCGGCTTTCTGCCGGGCACGCTGAACGACAAGATCGACCCCTACCTGCGTCCGCTGTACGACGCGCTGCACGACATGGTGGACGCCGAGTCGGTGCCCAAGCTGTTGACCGCGGGCACGATCGAGGTGGCGCCGCTGGCGTACATGCGCGGGCGCACGCTCAACGACGCGTTCATCGTCCTCGACGAGGCCCAGAACACGTCGATGGAGCAGATGAAGATGTTCCTCACCCGGCTGGGGTTCAACTCGAAGATGGTCGTGACCGGCGACGTCACGCAGGTCGACCTTCCCGGCGGCATGAAATCGGGTCTGCGCGAGGTGCAGCAGATCCTCGACGGCGTCCACGACATCGCCTTCTGCCAGCTCACGAACCGGGACGTGGTGCGCCACCAGCTCGTCGGCCGGATCGTGGCCGCCTACGACCGCTTCGAGTCGACATCGCCCGGCCGAGGCGATGTGCGTGGCCCCGGCCGCCGGCCGCGTCCCGACAAGGGTGCTCGCTAGGATGCCGGGGTGATCGATCTCAACAACGAGTCCGGCGTCCCGGTCGACGAGCAGCGTCTCGTTCGACTCGCGCTCTTCGCGCTCGCCGAACTGCGCATCCACCCGCAGGCCGAGTTGTCGATCCTGCTGGTCGACGAGTCGACCATGGCCGACTACCACCAGCGCTTCATGGGCCTGCCCGGCCCGACGGACGTGCTGAGTTTTCCCATGGACGAGCTGCGACCGCCGTCCGAGGACGACGAGCCTCCGCTCGGGCTCCTGGGCGACATCGTCTTGTGTCCGACGATCACCGCAGCCCAGGCCGCCGAGAACGGTCGGACGCCCGACGGCGAGGCCGACTATCTGCTCGTCCACGGATTGCTGCATCTGCTCGGCTTCGACCACGCCGAGCCCGACGAGCACGCCGTGATGTTCGGCCTCAACGACCGCCTGATCGCCGCCTGGGACGCCGCGCGCCGCTAGCCGTGACCCCCGTAGCGAGGCGACGCGTGGCTCCGGCTAGACTGTGTCGCAGTCCGAACGAGGAGTTGTGAGTAACCCCTGCTAACCGAATCCGAGTGGGTCGTGCTGGCCGTCGCCGTCGTCTGCGTACTCGTGGCCGGCCTGTTCACCACCATCGAGAGCGCCCTCCAGTCCTTCAGCAATTCCCGCGCCGGGGCCCGTCTCAAGGACGGGGCGCGCGGGGCCGACAAGCTGGTTCAGATCACCCAAGATCCCGCACCGACGCTCAACACGCTGCTGTTCTGGCGCATGGTGCTGGAGTTCAGCGCGATGGCGATCGTCGGCGTCGTCGTGTTCAACCATGTCGAGCCGTTGTGGGCTCGACTGCTGTACACCATCGGCCCGATGACGATCGTCTCGTTCGTGCTGCTCGGTGTGGCCGCGCGGACGCTGGGTCGCCAGCACGCGGACGCCGTTGCCCTGGGTACGTCCGGGCTGACGGCGGCACTCACCACGGTGCTCGGCCCGATCCCGCAGATCCTGATCGTGATCGGCAACGTCATCACGCCCGGGCGCGGGTTCACCGACGGCCCGTTCACCACCGAGGCCGAGTTGCGGGAACTCGTCGACATGGCGGAGGCGTCCGAGGTGATCGAGGACGGCGAGCGGCGGATGATCCACTCGGTGTTCGAGCTGGGCGACACGATCGTCAAAGAGGTCATGGTCCCGCGGACCGAGATGGTGTGGATCGAGGCCGACAAGACCCTGAGGCAAGGGTTGTCGCTCGCGTTGCGCTCCGGGTTCAGCAGGATTCCGGTGATCGGGCGCGATGTCGACGACGTCCTCGGCATCCTCTACCTCAAGGATCTCATCCGCCGCCTCTACGACAACCCGTCCGGGCAGTCGTCCGAGACGGTCGCCCTGCTGATGCGTCAGCCGACCTTCTGCCCCGACTCCAAACCGGTCAACGACCTGCTGGCCGAGATGCAGCTCACCCGCAGTCACGTCGTGATCGTCATCGACGAGTTCGGGGGGACGGCCGGTCTGGCGACCATCGAGGACATCCTCGAAGAGATCGTCGGGGAGATCGTCGACGAATACGACGAGGAGATCCCGCCCTGGGTGCAGCTCGCCGACGGACGGTTCCGCGTCAGCTCGCGGCTGCCGGTGGACGAGCTGGGCGATCTGGTGGGCCTCAAGGTCGACGACGAGGACGTGGACACCGTGCTGGGGCTGATGGCCAAGGAGCTGAACAAGATCCCGATTCCCGGATCGAGCGTGGTCTGGGAGGGCATCGAGCTCGTCGCCGAGCGCGCATCCGGACGTCGTCACGCGATCCAGACCGTCGTCGCGGGCCTGGTCGCCGACGCGGACGCCGAGGCCGGGGTGGACGCCGCGGTCGCGATGGCGGCAGAACAGGCGCCCGGCTGGCGGATCGGCACCGCGTCGCCGACAATTCCGACGGAGGAGGAATCATGAGCGAAACGTTCGATACCGAGGGTCTGGATGCCGCCGAGTTGGCGCTGTTCCGCGAGGCCGGCGCGCCGGCCCCCGGACCGATCCCGATGCCCCAGGGGTTCCGGTCGGGCTTCGCCTGCTTCGTCGGACGCCCCAACGCGGGCAAGTCGACGCTGACGAACGCGATCGTGGGCGAGAAGATCGCGATCACCTCGTCGAAGCCGCAGACGACGCGCCGGATCATCCGCGGCATCGTGAACCGTCCGCTCGCTCAGCTCGTGCTGGTCGACACGCCGGGCCTGCACCGTCCGCGGACGCTGCTGGGGCAGCGGCTCAACGATCTGGTCTATGAGACCTGGGCCGGCGTCGACGTGATCGGCGTGTGCCTGCCGTGCAGCCAGCGGATCGGGCCCGGTGACGAGTACCTTCTGCGCGAGATCGCGTCGCTGCCCAGGCGTCCGAAGCTGATCGCCCTGGCGACCAAGACCGACCTGGTCGGTCCCGGGCGCATCGCCCAGCACCTGATCAAGATCGGGTCGATGGAAGAGGAGCTGGGGCTGCGCTGGGAGGCGATCGTCCCCGTGTCGGCGCTCACCGGCGACCAGCTGGACATCGTGCTCGATGAGCTGATGAGCCATCTGCCGCCCGGTCCGCCCCTGTACCCCGACGGCGAGGTGACGGACGAGCCGGTGGAGACCCGGATCGCCGAGCTGATTCGCGAGGCCGCCCTCGAGGGCGTCACCGATGAACTCCCGCACTCGATCGCGGTCGTCATCGACGAGATGCGCCCGCGCGAGGACCGGCCCGCAGACAAGCCGATGATGGACGTGTTCGCCTCGATCATCGTCGAGCGGGACAGCCAGAAGGGCATCATCATCGGCCACCGCGGCGAACGCCTCAAGGAGGTGGGTCGAGCCGCTCGCCTTCAGGCCCGCGAACTCCTCGGCATGCCGGTTCACCTGGCCTTGCACGTGAAGGTCCTGTCGGACTGGCAGCGCGACGCCAAATACCTCAATCGGCTCGGCTTCTGATCTGACATGGACGCCCGTGCCACCACCGACCCGAACGACGGGTCGGTGGGGTCCGGACATCGGATCGACCTGCGCGGCTGGGCTGTCCTCGTGGCGGCGCTCTCCCGCCAGGGTGCGCGCCGCGTCCGGGGGGCGGCCTGGCCGGTGTTGATCGCCGCCTTCGCCGCGTCGCTGGCCTATTTGTTCGCCGAGCAGGTGCTGGGCCGTCCGGCCCCGGTGTTCGCGCCGATCGCGGCCTGGGTCTGCCTCGGCTTCAAGGTCGACCGTGTGCCGCGCAAGGTGGCCGAGCTGGGGGTGGGGGCGACGGTCGGCGTCCTGCTGGGAGAGGTGCTGGCCGACCTCATCCACCTCGGCTGGTGGCAGGTCGGAGTCGCGCTGCTGGCCGGCGGGCTCATCGGGCGCTTCCTGGACCGCGGCGATCTCACCACGATCCAGGCGGGGGTCAACGCCGTGGTCATCATCGGCATGTCGTGGTGGCAGTCGTCCGCGGCGGGAGGGTTCGCCGGTCGCTGGATCGATGCGCTGGTCGGCGCGGGCATCGCCTTCGTGTTCGCCGCGTTGCTTCCGCGACACCCGGCGGAGCGTCCGCGCCGCTACGCGGCAGCCGCGCTCGCCGAGTTCGCCACGCTGCTCACGATGTTGAGCAAGGCGCTCACAGTGGGCGACCGCGCGATGATGCGCGACGTCCGCGCGCAGATGCGCGCGATCCGCACCCTCCTGGAGAACTGGGAGGGGACGCTCGTCACCGCGCGGGCCGTGGTGTCGTTGAACCCGAGCCTGTGGCGGCAGCGCGGCGAGGTCGCCGAACTGGATCGCATCTTCCGGCTGACGACGCGTTCGCAGCGGGTCGCTGAGATGCTGGTGCGCCAGTCCCGCGGCATGACCGAAGAGGTGGGCGCCATGCCGGAGCTCGGCGCCATCGCGGGTGAGGTGGCCCAGGCGGCTCAGAGCCTCTCGGGCTCGGTGGGCCAGTGGACGCGGCCCGACCAGGCGCGGGAGGAGCTGACGCGGATCGCCGGACGGATCGCTCCGGCCGAGCTGTCCGAGGAGGACTGGCGTCCTGCCGTCCTGGCCTCGTTGCTGCGCGCGCTGCTGATGGACTTGCTGCAGGTGACCGGGTTGTCGCGCGAGCAGGCGCACGACGCGCTGATCGACACGTGGGGGCGTCCCTTCGGGCCGCACGATGTCGAGGTTCCCGAATCGGAGAGCGACGATGGGCCCTCGGCGCTGTGGGGTTGACGGACGTGCGGGGTTCGTGGTGTAGCATCGCGGGCATGGCATCGGTGAACCTGCTTCTTGGTCGCCGCAGCGAGGCCTAGGGCCCTCATCACGCATGAGGTCGAGCCCTGTCGGGCTTCCTCGTTGCGGAGTTTTTTCATGCGCCTGGCACCACCATCGATCACGCAGATGTGAGGATCCACCATGACCACCACCACCTCGACGTTCGGCACCCGAGTACAGCAGGGCCACCCGGTGCAGCAGCCGAGCCCGATGCCCTTCCACCGTTATTCCGCGTTCGAGCCGGTCGACGTGCCGGACCGCACGTGGCCCACGAAGAAGATCACCCATGCCCCCCGTTGGCTCTCGACCGACCTGCGCGACGGCAACCAGGCGCTGATCGACCCGATGACCGTCTCCCGCAAGCTGAAGATGTTCGAGCTGCTGGTGCGGATGGGCTACAAAGAGATCGAGGTCGGATTCCCGTCGGCGTCCCAGACCGACTTCGACTTCGTGCGACGGCTGATCACCGAGGACCGGATCCCCGCTGACGTCCAGATCTCGGTGCTGGTCCAGGCCCGCGAGGATCTGATCTCCCGAACGGCCGAGTCGCTGGTCGGAGCGCGCCGGGCGAACATCCACCTGTACAACGCGACCGCCGAACTGTTCCGTCGGGTGGTGTTCAACATCGACCAGGCTCAATGCATCGCCATGGCGACCCGCGGCACCGAACTGGTGATGGCGTACGCCGAGAAGCATCTGGGCGATGTCGAGTTCGGCTACCAGTACAGCCCCGAGATCTTCACCCAGACCCCGACCGACTTCGCGGTCGAGGTCTGCAATGCGGTCGCCGAGGTGTGGCAACCCGGCCCCGACCGCGAGATCATCTTCAACCTGCCGGCGACGGTCGAGATGAGCACCCCGAATACCTACGCCGACCAGATCGAGTACTTCGGCCGGCACGTCAACAACCGTGAGCATGTCGCGATCTCGCTGCACCCGCACAACGACCGGGGCACCGCCGCGGCCGCGACCGAGTTGGGCGTCATGGCCGGCGCCGACCGCGTCGAGGGCTGCCTGTTCGGCCACGGTGAGCGCACCGGCAACGTCGACCTGGTCACGCTGGGTATGAACCTGTTCAGCCAGGGCATCGACCCCCAGATCGACTTCTCCGCCATGGACGAGATCCGCCGCACGGTGGAGTACTGCACCGGTCTGCCCGTCCACCCGCGCCACCCGTACGCGGGCGACCTGGTCTATACGGCGTTCTCCGGGTCGCACCAGGACGCCATCAAGAAGGGTCTGGAGGCGTTGGACAGGCGCGCCGCGGACCAGGGCAAAGGCGTCCACGAGATCGCCTGGGAGGCCCCTTACCTGCCGATCGACCCGTTCGACGTGGGCCGCACCTACGAGGCGGTCATCCGGGTGAACAGCCAGTCCGGCAAGGGCGGCATGGCGTACATCATGAAGAACGACCACAAGATGGATCTGCCGCGCCGCCTGCAGATCGAGTTCAGCCGGGTGGTTCAGCGGCACACCGACGAGGTGGGCGGCGAGGTGAGCCCCGAGACGATGTGGGAGATCTTCGAGAAGGAGTACTTCGGCGACTTCACGCCCCTGGAGCTGGTCCGCTACGGCTCGCAGGCCGACAACGGCGACTACTCGATCGAGGCCGTGCTGGCGGTGAACGGCGTCGAGCGGAACGTCGCCGGTGAAGGCAACGGACCGTTGTCGGCGTTCGTGGACGCGCTGGGCATGGCCGGCGTCCACGCGCGGGTGCTGGACTACAGCGAGCACGCGTTGAGCGCGGGCGGGGACGCCCTGGCCGCCGCCTACGTCGAGGTCGAGGTCGGTACCGGCGCCGACAGCCGGATCCTGTGGGGCGTGGGCCGGCACAGCTCGATCGTGACGGCGTCCCTGAAGGCCGTGATCAGCGCGATCAACCGCACCGACCGCGACGACTGAGCTCTCCTCGATCGGGCCGTGACGGATATACCGTCACGGCCCGACGGATTTTGTGGACAAGGCCGGGTGGATTCGGCTGCGTCCCTACACTGCGTAACGACAGTGTTACGCCACGCCCAGCTCAGGAGGCACCATGGAACTCAGCCCCGCACTGCAGGAAGAATTCGACATCGTCGTGCGGCGCAACCCCGGAGAGGCGGAGTTCCACCAGGCGGTCCGCGAGGTCCTGGAGTCCCTGGCCCCGGTCATCGACAAGCATCCCGAGTACGTGGAGTTGGGCATCATTCCGCGCATCTGCGAGCCCAATCGCCAGATCATCTTCAAGGTCAACTGGCAGGACGACCGCGGGCGTGTGCACACCAACCGCGGCTTCCGCGTCCAGTTCAACAGTGCGCTCGGCCCTTACAAGGGGGGCCTGCGCTTCCACCCCAGCGTCTACCTGGGCATCATCAAGTTCCTAGGATTCGAGCAGATCTTCAAGAACGCCCTCACCGGCATGCCGATCGGTGGCGGCAAAGGCGGCTCGGACTTCGATCCGAAGGGCAAGTCCGACAACGAGGTCATGCGCTTCTGCCAGTCGTTCATGACGGAGTTGTCGGGGCACATCGGCGCCGACGTCGACGTGCCCGCCGGTGACATCGGCGTCGGTGGACGTGAGATCGGCTACCTGTTCGGCCAGTACAAGAAGCTGACCGGTCGCTACGAGTCGGGGGTCTTGACGGGCAAGGCGATCGGCATCGGCGGCTCCCGTGCACGCACGGAGGCCACCGGCTACGGCACGGTGTACTTCGCCGATGAGATGCTGAAGCTCGGGGGCGACAGCCTCGACGGCAAGAAGGTCGTCGTGTCCGGTTCGGGCAACGTGGCGATCTACGCTGTCGAGAAGGTCAACCAGCTCGGTGGCACCGTGGTGGCGCTCTCGGACTCCAGCGGCTACATCGTCGACGAGGGCGGCCTGGACTTCACGCAGATCCAGGAGCTCAAGGAGGTCCATCGCGGTCGTATCAGCGAGTACGCGGACGCCAACCCGGGCGCGCGTTTCATCGCCGACGGCTCGATCTGGGACGTGCCCTGCGACATCGCGCTGCCGTGCGCCACCCAGAACGAACTCAGCATCGGCGGCGCCCGCTCCCTGATCAAGAACGGCTGCCGCCTGGTCGCCGAGGGCGCGAACATGCCCTCGACGCCGGACGCGATCCGCGCGTTCAACGCAGGCGGCGTCCGTTTCGCGCCGGGCAAGGCGGCCAACGCCGGCGGCGTGGCCACGTCCGCGCTGGAGATGCAGCAGAACGCCTCCCGGGACACGTGGAGCTTCGAGCACACCGAGGACCGCCTGCACGAGATCATGGTCGGCATCCACGCCCGCTGCTACGAGACGGCAGAGGAGTACGGTGCGCCCGGCGACTACGTGATGGGCGCCAACATCGCCAGCTTCCTGCGCGTCGCCGACGCGATGCTGGCGCTGGGCGTCATCTGAGGGCGGACGTCAGCGCGCACACCACGCGCTGGCTGATGATGTCGGAGTAGAGCTCCAACCCGTCGAACCGGGCCACGTGGATCACCTCCGCGAGGCCCGGTTCGGCGTCCAGGACGAGATCGCCGAACAGGTTGGGACGGGCGAGGGCGAGGTCGGGCCGGTACGTCACGCCGGGGCGCCCGCCGAAGATGGCGGCGTAGAAGATGCCGGTCTCGACCAGATCCTGGAAGAAGTGGCTGCCGTAGCTGAGCTCGGGGAGGAAGTCGCCGGCCGGGTAGGTCGTCTCGACCAGCGCGGCCGCGCGGTTGATCTCGGTGAAACGGACCGGCACGCCGAGCGAAACGGTGGTCGTGCCCCACCGGCCGGGGCCGATCAGCAGGAAGGACTCGTCGGCGAGTGACCGGTTCAGGACGCCGATGGCGCGCGCGACGGCGTGCCGGGCGGGGCTGCCGAGGCGCAGGTACGCGTCTGGGCGCACCGTCACCACGTGGGTGAGCGGGAGCCGGACGTTGCCGCCCATGAAGTCCCCCTGCCCGGCGAACAGGACGCCGTCGGCGTCCGTGATCGCGGGCATGGCGACCGCGGCGCCGGGGCCGCGGGTCTGCAGAGGGCGGCACTGGACGATGCCGATGCGCGGTGAGCCGTCGGCGGCGATGTTGACGGTGAACTCGATGTCGACCGGGTAGTCGTAGGCGTCGGCCAAGGTGGCCAGGATGCCCCGCATCACCACGGGGAACCGAGTGCCCCCGAGCAGCCCGCGAAAATCGGCGATCACCGGCGACGGGCCCGAGGCGCGGCGCACCGGGCCACGCTCTCGTGCGCGCTCGGCGAGGCGGCGCAGCACCGCGGTGTCGGGGCTGACGAACAGGGACCACGGGGCGTGGATGTCCGTGCCGGCCAGCGCATCGAGACGCACGGTCGTGAAGGTATTGGTGGCCACGTCGATCGCGTCCACGCGCCGCTGGCCTTGGGCCGACAGTTCCTCGGCGTCCGACAGGCGGCCCCGCATCGGGTCGTCGAGGGCCACGATGCGTGCGTGGTCGGTGGTGGTCCGGTCGACGGCGCGCGTCCCCATGCCGACGACCAGGCGCAGCATGCCTGCCTCGGCGTCCACGTCGGCATCCCAGGTGTAGAGGTTGGACGAGTTCGCCACCCCCGCGGCGTGCGGGAAGAACAGCGAGCCGTGGTGGTCGCCCGATACCCGCTGGACGAGGACCGCCATCTGCTCGTCCGCCTCAGCCAGCCCGCGGGCCTGCCGGTAGGTGAGCGCATCCTCGCTCATCGCGGACGCGTACACGGTGCGGACGGCTCCCTCGAGCGCGCTCAGCCGCTCCTCCGGGCTGCCTTGGTTGGCCAGGAAGACCGAGTCGTACTTGCCCGCGAAGGCGTTGCCGTAGTTGTCCTCGAGCAGCGAACTCGAACGGACGATGATCGGCGCCTGGCCGTAGTGTTCGAGCATGCTGAGGAATTCCTCGCGCACGGTGAGCGGGAAGCGTCCGGTCGGCAGGGCCTCGTGGAGGGCCGCGCCGGCACTCAGGAACCCCTCGGGCGAGCGCTGCGCGAGCCTGTGCTCCCACCAGCCGTTGGCCACCAGGTAGGTGTAGAACACGTCGGCGCCGATGTGGAAGGAGTCGTGCGGCTCGAGGTCGTCGGTCGACGGGCCGCCGTCGGCGTGGGCGAGGATCGCCCGCGCGGTGAGCATGCCGACCGCCTTGCCGCCGATGTGCCCGGTGCCGACGAGCCGCGTGGCGACGAGCACGAGGTCGGGCAGGGTCAGGTGACGGCGGGCGAGCGCGCCCATCCGGTCGCAGGCGCGGCTCAGGAGCGCGTCGGCGAGGACCGCCTGGGCTCGCGCCTGCTGCTCCGGGCCGGCGTCCAACGCGTCGAAACCAGAGTCGACGAGCTGGGTCCAGTGGTCCGGACGCGGACGCCGCCGCCCCTGCGCCGCCGACAGCCGCGCGGACTCCTCGGAGGACGTGACCGGGGTCGCCTCGGTGTCGCGGATCCGGTGGGGGAAGAACATCGTCGGGGAACTGCGTCCGTCGACCTTGAGCGGGTGCACGTACACGTCGTCGGCGACGACCTGCAGATCGAAGAGCACCTGGGTCGTCTCGCGGATGCCGGCCAGCGTGGCGTGCGTCGTCTCGTCGCGCAGCAGCGGGAAATAGGCGATCGTGTCCAGCTCGTAGAGGAAGGGGCAGGTGACTTTGAAGAAGTTCATCACCATCAGGTCCGAGTGCCAGGCGTCGCGCAGTTCAGCGAGCGAGTCGAACACGTAGAAGGCACGTGGTCCGGTGGCGGCGATGAGGTCATGCACCGCGGTCGCGAACGGCTCGAAACCCGTGGCGGGGTCCAGCACATGCTCCTCGACGTCGTCGCCCCCCACGAAGGGGTCGTGCGTGGCGAACCGGACGTAGACGAGCCGGCGTCCCTGCCGGCGCGCCGAGCGCAGGAACGGGACGAGAATGCGGGTGAAGTCATCCAGGGTGGAGCACTGCCACACCACGTTGTCGCCGATCCTCAAGCCGGTGATCGCGGCGTCCAGGCCGGCCATACCCGTGCCCGGGTGTTGCGACGCTGCACTCATGGGGAAACGCTACCCTGCCGTAGGCCCCGAACGGTTGCCGATAGGCGCGGTGTGGGTCAGACTGCTGGTCGAGTGGACGGAAGGAACGGGCATGGGCAACGGGTTCGCCATCGATATCGGGGGCACGGGCATCAAAGGTGCCCTGGTCGACCTTGACCGGGGTGTGCTGGCGGGGGAGCGCGTCCGGATCCCCACGCCGCAGCCCGCCACCGTGCCGGCGGTCCTCGACACGGTCCAGGCGGTCATCGAGCAGGCGGGCTGGGACGGCCCCGTCGGGTGCACCTTCCCGGGCATCGTCCGCCACGGCGTGATCGGGTCGGCGGCCAACGTCGACAAGAGCTGGATCGGCGTGAACCTCGCCGAGCAGTTGAGCGCCAGGATCGGTCATCCGGCGGCGGTGCTCAACGACGCCGACGCCGCGGGCATCGCCGAGATGCAGTTCGGCGCCGGGCGCGGCCGGTCGGGCGTGGTCATCATCGTGACGCTGGGCACCGGCATCGGCACCGCGGTCTTCGTGGACGGTGTCCTCGTGCCGAACACCGAGCTCGGTCACGTCGAACTCGACGGTGTCGACGCCGAGACACGGACCTCCGCGTCGGCGCGCGAGCGCGCCGGGCTGGGCTACAAGGAGTGGTCGGCGCGGCTGCAGCGCTACTTCAGCCACATCGAGATGCTGTTCTCTCCCGATCTGTTCATCGTGGGCGGCGGCATCAGCAAGAAGGCCGACAAGTTCCTTCCGCTGCTCAGCCTCGCCACCGAGATTGTGCCGGCCCAACTGCGCAACCAGTCCGGCATCGTGGGGGCCGCGATCGAGGCGGCACGCGCCTGAGCTGAGGCGGAGCCGGGGCGTCCGTTCCACCTCCAGGCACGGCTCCGGGCGCCCGGGCGCGCGGGGATAGAATCGCGCGCATGTCCAAAGTGCTCATGAAGCTCCCTGTCGGGGAGAAGGTCGGCCTGGCCTTCTCCGGTGGCCTCGACACGTCGGTGGCGGTGGCGTGGATGCGCGAGAAGGGCGCCGTCCCCTACACCTACACCGCCGACATCGGGCAGTACGACGAGCCCGACATCGATTCGATCCCCGGGCGTGCAGCGGCGTACGGCGCCGAGGCGTCCCGGCTGGTCGACTGCACCACCGAGCTCGTCAACGAGGGCCTGGTGGCCTTGGCGTGCGGCGCCTTCCACATCCGCTCGGCGGGCGTCCCGTACTTCAACACCACGCCGCTGGGCCGCGCGGTCACGGGCACGATGCTGGTGCGCGCGATGCGGGCCGACGACGTCCACGTGTGGGGCGACGGCTCCACCTACAAGGGCAACGACATCGAGCGCTTCTACCGCTACGGGCTGCTCGCCAACCCGCAGCTGCGCATCTACAAGCCCTGGCTGGACGCCGAGTTCGTCCGCGAGCTGGGCGGGCGCGACGAGATGAGCCAGTGGCTCACCGAGCGCGCGCTGCCCTACCGCGACTCGAAGGCGAAGGCCTACTCGACCGACGCCAACATCTGGGGCGCCACACACGAGGCCAAGAAGCTGGAGTACCTGGGCACGGGCATCGAGATCGTCGACCCGATCATGGGCGTCGCCTTCTGGCGCGACGACGTCGAGATCGTGCCCGAGGAGGTGTCCGTCGCCTTCGAACAGGGCATGCCGGTCAGCATCAACGGCCAGACCTTCGCCTCGCCGGTCGACCTGGTGCGCGAGGCCAACACGATCGGCGGACGCCACGGGCTCGGCATGTCCGATCAGGTGGAGAACCGCATCATCGAGGCCAAGAGCCGGGGCATCTACGAGGCGCCGGGCATGGCGCTGCTCCACATCGCCTACGAGCGA
The DNA here is from genome assembly GCA_032229785.1 of Propionibacteriaceae bacterium. Lineage (GTDB taxonomy): Bacteria > Actinomycetota > Actinomycetes > Propionibacteriales > Propionibacteriaceae > Propioniciclava. Next base: position 21,316 of record JAVTWJ010000038.1, on the reverse strand, counting down.
CTGGTGAACGCGATCCACAACGAAGACACGGTCGCGAGCTACCACAATGAGGGCCGCAAGCTCGGACGCCTGCTGTACGAGGGCCGCTGGCTGGACCCGCAGTCGCTGATGATCCGCACGTCACTGCAGCAGTGGGTGGCCTCGGCGATCACGGGCGAGGTGAGGGTCAAGCTGCGCCGCGGCTGGGACTACTCGATCCTGGACACCACGGGTCCCGCGCTGTCCTACCACCCCGAGAAGCTCTCCATGGAACGCGTGGAGGACGCCGCGTTCGGCCCGGTCGACCGGATCGGGCAGCTCACCATGCGCAACCTCGACATCGCCGACACCCGTACGCGGCTGGAGCAGTACTCCGCGCTCGGCCTGGTCGGAGGGGCGATCTCTGAGCTGGTCGGCGAACTGGACGCCGGCCAGGCGCGCGCCATCGCCACGCTCTCCGATGCGACGCCCGACGCCATCGAGGCGGCGCAAATGACCTCCGGCATGGAGACGGGGACGGACTGATCCGCCACCCGGAGCCAGCTGACGCGGGGCGCCTCCTCGATCGCGAGATCCTGAGGCTGGCGATCCCAGCGTTCGCCACGCTCATCGCCGAACCGCTCCTGGTCCTGGCGGACACGCTCGTCATCGCGCATCTCGGGACGCCGCACCTCGGCGGGCTGACGCTGGCCGCCAGCGTGCTGGGGATCGTGATCGGCCTGTCGGTGTTCTTGGCCTACGGAACGACCGCCACCGTCGCGCGCCGCATCGGGGCCGGGGACCGCGCCGGCGCCCTGGCCGGTGGCTTGGACGGCCTGTCGTTGGGCCTGATCATCGGGGCCGTCACCGCCCTGGTGCTCGTTCCGGGCGCACCGGTGATCCTGTCCTGGTACGGAGCCTCGCCCGAGGTGACCGCGCTCGGCGCGGGCTACCTGCGGATCGTCGCGCTCGGCCTGCCGGCGCAGATGCTGATGCTGGCCTCCACCGGCGTGCTGCGCGGTTTGCAGGACACGCGGACGCCGCTGCAGGTCGTGGTCACCGTCAACCTGCTCAACATCGTGCTGAACGTCGTGCTCGTGCTGGGCCTGGGGTTCGGCATCGAGGGGGCCGCCGCGGGCACCGCGGCCGCCCAGTGGGTGGGGGCCTCGATCATGGCCGGCCTCGTGCTGCGCGGCGCGGCGCGCGAGGGCGTCCGGCTGCGGCCGCACCCCGGCGGAGTGCTCGCGGCCGCGCGTCTGGGCGGATGGCTGGTGCTGCGCAACGGCGCCCTCCAGGCGGCGCTCGCCCTGACGACCCTCACCGCGGCCTCGCTGGGCACCGTCGCGCTGGCCGCCCATCAGGTGGTCGCGACCGTGTGGGCGCTGGTCGCGCACGGCTTGGACGCCCTGGCGATCGCCGCCCAGGCCATGGTGGGCTTGCGGCTCGGCGGCGACGACACCGCGGCCGCCCGCGGCGTCCTGGGCCGGGTGCTCGCCTGGGGCGTCGGGTTCGGCGCGGTGATCGGCGTGGTCCTGGCGCTGACCCGGACGCCGCTGGCCCGGCTGTTCGGCACCGACGTCGCGGTGCAGGACGCCGCCGCCGCGGCGCTGCTGGTGCTGGCCTTGGCGGCGCCCATCGGCGCGATCGCCTTTCAGTTCGACGGCATCCTGATCGGTGCCGGGGACGCCCGCTTTCTCGCACTCGCGGGGCTCGCGACCACGGCCGTGTACGCGCCGCTGGCGTTCGCGGTGATGAGCACCGGCGCCGGCCTGACGTGGCTGTGGGCGGCCTACACCGTCTGGCTGGTCGCACGCTCGGTGGCCCTGGGTCGACGCACGCGCGGCACGACTTGGATGCGAACCGGCGCCTGAGGCGGGTCTGGCGCGTAGACTCGACCCAACCCGGCACCACGGCGCAGCGGGCTTCACTCACCGAGGAGGGAGCAGGGGCTATGTCCATCAGTTTCGATGCCACTGGAAAGATCGTGGTAGGAACCGACCTCTCAGGCCGGGCGGCGGTCGCGGTCGAATGGGCTGCGGAACGGGCGCTCGCCCGCGGCCATGGCCTGGTGATCGTCACGGCGTTGCCTGCCGTGCCGATCCCGGAGCGAAGCCGCATGTACGGCGCCATGGCGGCCGGAGACTGGCCGGCCAAGCTGCACGACGAGGCGCGTCACCACCTCCGGAAGACCCGCGAGGCGATCAAGGCCGAGTTCCCCGGCCTCGACGTCGAGGCGCGCATCGAGGACGCGATGGGTTCCTACATGCTCGCCCAGGCGTCCAAGACCGCCGCGCTGGTGGTGATCGGCGCCCGCGGCCAGAACGCTCCGCTGAGGGCGCGCGCGCTCGGCGGCACCGCGTTGAGCGTGATCGCGCACGCGCACGGCCCGGTCGCGGTCATCCATGACCAGGCGACCGGTGTGCCGGACGGCCCGGTGGTCGTCGGCGTGGACGACGGCCCTCAGGCGGTGGGAGCCTTCCGCTACGCGGCGAGCGAAGCCCTCGCCCGCGGCGTCCGTCTGCGTGCGGTCCATGCGGTGGACCTGGCCACATGGACGCTCGGTCTCGACCGTGGCGCGATCGACTTCTCCGAGGTCATCGCGTCCATCGAGACGCACATGCGCGCGCTGGTCGGGGGCTACGCCGCCGATTTCGGCGACCTGGAGGTCGAGGTCGAGGTGCTGCCCGACCGTCCGGCGTCCGCGCTGATCCGGGCGTCCGAGGCCGCCAGCGTGGTCGTCGTGGGCGCGCGCGGACTGGGTGGCTTCACGGGGCTGCTGCTCGGCTCGACGAGCCGCGCGGTCGTGCGCGAATCCCTGGCGCCGGTGATCGTCGTCCGCGGCGAGCGGTAGCGTCAGCCTCCGCTCGGCGGGCTGACCTCGTTGGGGATCGCCCCGCCGTAGCGGCGGTCGCGCTGCGCGTACAACTCGAGGGCGTGCCACAGGTCGCGGCGGTCGAAGTCGGGCCACAGACGATCCAGGAACACCATCTCGGCGTAGGCCGCCTGCCACACCAGGAAGTTGGACGTGCGCTGCTCGCCCGAGGAACGGATGAACAAGTCGACGTCGGGCACCTCGGGCGCGTACAGATGGGAACGGAAGGACGACTCCGAGATTGTGCCGGGGTTGATCCGTCCTTCGGCTGCGGCGCGGGCGAGAGCGCGGGCGGCGTCCACGATCTCGGCACGGCCACCGTAGTTCACGCAGAATTGCAGGGTGAGCGTGTCGTTGTGCCGACTCATCCGCTCGGCGACCTTGAGTTCGTCGATGACGCTCTTCCACAGCCGGGGCGTCCGGCCCGCCCACACGATACGGACGCCCAGGCCGTTGAGTTCGTCGCGGCGGCGGTGGATCACGTCGCGGTTGAAGCCCATCAGCCAGCGCACCTCGGCGGGGGAGCGCTTCCAGTTCTCGGTCGAGAACGCGTAGGCGGACAGGTATTTCACGCCGGCTTCGATCGTGCCGTGGATCACGTCGAGCAGCGACTCCTCGCCTCGGCTGTGGCCGTCGGTGCGGGGCAGGTCGCGTTGCTTGGCCCACCGGCCGTTGCCGTCCATCACGATCGCGACGTGCCGGGGGATGAGCGTGGCGGGAAGCTTCGGGGGCCGCGCGCCGGAGGGATGCGGGGTCGGAGGAAGGGGGCTCACGGACCGAGCGTAACGCCCAGGCGTCGCGCTCGCACGGGGCGGGGCCGCGACGCCGCTAGCGGTCGACGTGCTCCAGCGTGCGCAGTCCGCGGTCGAGGTGCCAGGAGACGAAGGCCGCGATCAACCCGGACGCCTGGCGCTGGTCCGGTGGTGCGACGTCGCGGGTCGCGATCCAGTCGCCGCTGATCAGCGCGGCGAGATGAGCCAGCGTCACCGGGCGCACCATGGCCGTCCCCGGCGGACGGCAGCGGCGGCACACGACGCCCCCCGCGGACGGCGAGAAGAAGTCGTGCGGCCCGTCCGCCCCGCACGACACGCACTGATCCAGGCTGGGGGCGAAGCCGGCGGTCGCGACCGCTCGCAGCAGGTAGGCGTCCATCACCATCGTGGACGGACGCGGACCGTCCGACGTGCCGGCGACGAGCGCGTGGAGCGCACCGGCCAGCAGCTGGTACTGCGGCAGCGCCGGTTCGCGTTCGATCGACACGAGCCGGTCGGCGGTCTCGAGCATCACCTGGCCGACCGTGAAGCGCGGGTAGTCGGTGCACAACGGCTCCGACCAGGCGTGCAGCGTGACGGCCTCGGTGATGACGTCCAGGGTGCGCCCGGTCGCGAACTGCAGGTCGACATGGGTGAAGGGTTCCAGTCGTGCGCCGAACCTCGACTTCGTGCGCCGGACGCCGCGGGCGACCGCGCGCACCTTCCCGTGGCGGCGGGAGAGGACCGTGATGATCCGGTCCGCCTCGCCCAGCTTCTGCGTCCGCAGCACCACCGCCTCGTCACGATACGTGGGCATGCCGGCGTCTCAGGCGGAGCAGGAGGCGCACAGGCCGTGGAGTTCGATCGAGTGGTCGACCGCCGTGAAGTCGTGCTCACGGGCGATCGCGCCCACCCGGTCCTCGACGCCGTCGAAGGCGATCTCGACCGCGCTCCCGCAGGACCGGCACACCAGGTGATGATGATGGGCGTGGGTCGCCTCGCCGCAGGCCCGGTAGGTGGCGTGGCCGTCCGGCGTCCGGACGACGTCGACGCGGCCTGACTCGACGAGCGATTGGAGGTTGCGGTAGACGGTCGCGAGGCCGACGGAGTGGCCGCGGCTTCGCACCAGGTCGTGGATCTCCTGCGCCGACTTGAACTCGTCGAGTTCGCCCAGCACGTCGGCGATGGTCGCCCGCTGGCGCGTCTGCCGTCGGGGGCTGGTGCTGGTCATCGGGCCTCCTTGATCCGGGCCAGTCTAACCGCCACCGCTAGGGTGGCCCGCATGATCGCCTTCAGTCGTTTCCGCGTCGCGGCGCACGTCGAGGCGTCCTTCACCCGGCGGGCGGACGCCGCGGTCGCGTTCTTCCGGACCAGGCCCGGCAACCTGTCGGCCGACCTGGTGCGCAACCTGGACGAGCCCGACCTGTGGGCGATCGCGACGGCGTGGGAGAACGTCGGCTCGTACCGGCGCGGCTTCAACGGCTACGACGCCAAGATCGTGCTGGTGCCGCTGCTGAGCGAGGCCATCGACGAGCCGAGCGCCTACGACGAGGCGTCCGAGGTCGGGTTGAACCTGCCGAGGGAGCGCTGATCGCGGAGGCCGTCTCCGCGGCCCGGACGCGGTTTAGCGATGCCCACCGGTCAGGGATAGGGTTTGCCGGGTTCAGGGGATGCCTGCCGGGCACCCCCCGCCGACAAGGAGGCATCAGGTCGCATGGCCAGCAAGCTCGACAACGTCATCAGCCTCACGAAGCGTCGCGGCTTCGTCTACCCCTGTGGGGAGATCTACGGCGGTACCCGCGCCGCGTGGGACTACGGCCCCTACGGCGTCGAGCTCAAGGAGAACATCAAGCGGCAGTGGTGGAAGGCGGTCGTCCAGAGCCGTCCGGACGTCGTGGGCATCGACTCGTCGATCATCCTGCCCCGTCCGGTGTGGGTGGCGTCGGGCCATGTGGGCGTGTTCTCCGATCCGCTCACCGAGTGCCTGAGCTGCCACAAGCGTTTCCGCGCCGATCAGCTCGAGGAGGCGTTCGAGTTCAAGAAGGGACGCGCCCCCGCAGGTCTCGAAGAGATCAACTGTCCGGAGTGCGGCACGCTGGGCCGCTTCACCGAGCCGCGCGATTTCAACATGATGCTGGAGACCCACCTGGGCGTCATCAAGGACGACGCAGGCCTGCACTACCTGCGCCCCGAGACGGCGCAGGGCATCTTCATCAACTTCGCGAACGTGCAGCAGACGTCCCGGATGAAGGTGCCGTTCGGCATCGGTCAGGTCGGCAAGAGCTTCCGCAACGAGATCACGCCGGGCAACTTCATCTTCCGTACCCGCGAGTTCGAGCAGATGGAGATGGAGTTCTTCGTCGAGCCGGGCACGGACGAGGAATGGCACCAGCACTGGATTGACGCCCGCAAGGACTGGTACGTCGACCTGGGCATCGATCCCGAGCACCTGCGCCTGTTCGAGCACCCGCAGGAGAAGCTGTCGCACTACTCCAAGCGCACCGTCGACATCGAGTACGATTTCGGCTTCACCGGCGGAGACGGCTGGGGTGAGCTGGAGGGCGTCGCGAACCGAACCGACTTCGACCTGGGCACGCACTCGAAGCACTCGGGCCAGGATCTGTCCTACTTCGACCAGGCCAAGAACGAGCGCTACCTCCCGTACGTGATCGAGCCCGCCGCGGGCCTGACCCGCTCGCTGATGGCGTTCCTGGTCGAGGCATACACCGAGGAGCAGGCGCCCAATGCCAAGGGTGGCACGGACACGCGTACGGTGCTCAGACTGGATCCGCGGCTGTCGCCGGTCAAGGTGGCCGTGCTGCCGCTGTCGCGCAACGAGAGGCTGTCGCCCAAGGCCCGCGAGTTGGCCGCGGAACTGCGCACGTACTGGAACACCGAGTTCGACGACGCCCAGGCGATCGGACGCCGCTACCGCCGCCAGGACGAGATCGGCACCCCCTACTGCGTGACGGTCGACTTCGACACCCTGGACGACGACGCGGTGACGATCCGTGAGCGCGACACGATGGCGCAAGAGCGTGTGCCGCTCGATCAGGTCGTCTCCCACCTGGGAGCGCGCCTGATCGGCTGCTGAGGAGTTCGCCGACGCTTCGGCGCGCGCGCCACCAACGGCAGGAGAATGCCGGCGACGGCCCGCGCGCCGAACACGCTGAAGGACGACCGTCCGTATCAGCGTTGCCAGGACCAGCGTTCCCCGTCTGAGAAGACGAGGGTGAATCCGACGGGGTCCAGGGCGAGGCTCACGTCGACGAACGGCGCGCCGGCCAGGTCCTGCGACCGCGCCGTGCAGCGCCACTCGATCGTGGTGTTGGTGTTCTCCGCGACCTCGACCCGTGCGCGGGCGAGCCACGGATGGCGTCGCCGCATGCCGATCAGGTGCTGGTAGACGGCGTGCAGCCAGGCGCCGGTGTTGAGCAGGTCGGCGGGCGTCGGCGGCAGCGGGGGACGGACGGCGTCGTCGGCGTGGTAGCCGCTGTGCCGCCTCCCCGTGAAGGCCTGCTCGTCGCCGTAGTAGACGCTCGGCATGCCCGGCAGCATGAACACGACGGCCGCCGCCACCGCTGCGCCGTCCATGCCGGCCAGGGACGCCATCCGGTCGACATCGTGGTTCCCGCTGAAGGTGTTGAGCACGAGGTCGGCCGAGAAGTCGGCGTGACGCCGCACCGCGTGGGCGAGCTCGAAGAAGTTGGCGTCGGCGATCGAGCTCCAGGTGGCCTTCCACAGCTCGTAGGCGGTGATCGAGTCGAGATGGCCGTCGTGGGCCAGCGCGGCATAGTCGCCGTGGATCACCTCGCCCAGGAAGACCGCGTCGGGGAACTCGGTGCGCACACGGTCGGTGACCTCGGCCCAGAACGGGCCCGGAACGGCGTAGGCGACGTCGAGCCGCCAGCCGGCGATGCCCCGGCGCAGCCAGTGCAGCATGATCGCGGTCACCTCGTCGGCCACTGCCGGGTTGGCATGGTCGAGTTCGACCAGGTCGCCATGGCCTTCCCACCCGGACAGGTGGCCGTCGACGCGCTTGAGCAGCGGGCTGTTCTCCCTCACCCACGGGTGCTGTGCTCCCACGTGGTTGAACACGCCGTCCAGCATGAGCGACAGGCCGCGGGCGCGGCAGCCGGCGACGAGCCGGTCGAAGTCCGTGTCGTCGCCCAAGCGAGGATCGATCCGGTAGTGGTCCAGCGTGTCGTAGCCGTGCGAGGTCGAGGCGAAGACGGGTCCCAGCAGCAGGCCGGAGCAGCCCAGTTCGACGACGTAGTCGAGCCAGGCGAGCAGCCCGTCGAGGCGGTGATGCACGCCCTCTTCGGGCTCGAGGATCGGGGCGCCCAGCGCGCCCAGCGGGTACACCTGCCACCAGATGGTGTTGTCGACCACACTCATGTGTTCCTCCCACAGGGTCCGGATCAGCCCGACGGTACACCCCTGGGCGCGACGGGTGCGCGAGCCTGGACGAGGCCGGTTCGGTGGCGTGCGGGTAGAGTCGGGCGCCGTGTCAACGTACCCAGGTCTGCGCTTGACCGCCCCCTCCGGCGGGACGGTCGATGTCGCCACGCCCGTCGTGCTCGCGCCGATGGCCGGGATCACGAATCTCTCCTACCGCCAGCTGTGCCTCGAGCAGGGCGCCGGCCTGTACGTGTGCGAGATGATCACCTCCCGCGGCATCGTCGAAAGGATCCCCAAGACGTTCCAGATGCTCGCGTTCGCCCCCGGCGAGACCGTGCGCTCCGTGCAGTTGTACGGCGTGGACGCCGACGTGATGGCGCGCGCCGCCCACATCCTGTGCGCCGAGTTCGGCGTCCACCACATCGACATCAACCTGGGCTGTCCGGTGCCGAAGGTGACCCGGCGCGGTGGCGGGGGTGCGCTGCCGTGGAAGACCGACCGGCTGGCCGCGATCCTGCGGCGCACGGTGCAGGCGGCGGACGCCCACGGCGTCCCGGTGACGGTCAAGACCCGGATGGGCATCGACGAGGACCACCTCACCTTCCTCGACGTCGGCAGGATCGCCGCGGACGCCGGGGTCGCCGCCGTCGCACTGCACGCGCGAACGGTCCAGCAGTCCTACTCCGGCCAGGCCCGCTGGGAGTACATCGCGGCCCTGGTGGACGCGGTCAGCATCCCTGTCCTCGGGAACGGCGACATCTGGGAGGCCTCCGACGCCCTGCGCATGGTCGACCAGACCGGCGCCGCGGGCGTGGTCATCGGCCGCGGCTGCCTCGGACGTCCGTGGCTGTTCCGAGACCTCGCGGACGCCTTCGCGGGCCGGAATCCGCGCCCGTACCCGCGGCTCGGCGAGGTGGCCGCCATGCTGCGCCGGCACGCCGAATTGCTGGCCGGCATCCACGGCGAACGTCACGGACTGACTGACCTGCGCAAGCACATGGCCTGGTACTTCAAGGGGTTCCCGGTCGGCGGTGAGATCCGCCGCGGGCTCGGCCTGGTCAGCAGCTTCGCCGAGTTGGACGCCCTCCTGGCACGGATGGACCCCGAGGCGGTCTACCCGGCGAGCGAGGCGTCCGTCCCGCGCGGGCGGCAGGGCTCGCCGCGGGCACACGTGACCTTGCCGCACGGATGGCTCGACAGCCGCGAACTCGGCGAAGAGGATCTCTCCGCCGCAGAGTCGGACGCGTCCGGCGGTTGAGGGGCCGACTGCGGACGGACGGGTCTCTCAGGCCATCGCCGCGACGTAGGGCCACATGCCCGCGATCAGCGTGGCCACCCCGAGCAGCGGCGCGACGATGCCCAGCACGATGCCCCAGATGCCGAAGCGGCGTCCGCTGCGGCGCACGGTCGCGACGATGGAGACCACCCAGCCGATCACACCCACCACCGTGGCGATCGTGGCGAGGACCGACATGCCGCTGACCGCCTGGCTGAGCGCGATGATGGCCGGGTCGCTCGGATCGGGGTTGGTCGTCGCGTCGATGCCGTAGTCGACGGCGAACGCGCCGAATTGACCACCCAGGAGGTACATGGCCACCGCGAGCACCACCGTGCTCACCGCGACGATCAGCAGTCCGACCAGGCCGGGCGTCTTGTTCTCGGGGGGCGGAGTCGGGTCCCACTGCGGCTGGGCGGGGTAGGCAGGATGCTGGCCGTAGGCCGCCTGCGGATATGCATGCGGGTCGTAGCCCGCCTGCGGATAGCCCGGCGGGTACTGGCCGGGAGGAACGTACTGACCGGACTGCGGGTACTGCCCCTCCTGCGAGTACGCCGACGGATCGTACGACTGCGGGTACCCCTGCTGCGGGTACGGGCCCTGATCCGGGTACTGGCCCTGGGGGTACTGACCCTGATCCGGGTACTGGCCTTGGGGGTACTGGCCCTGGGGGTACTGGCCCTGCTGAGGAGGAGTGGCGTCGTTACCGGGCTGGCTGGGGTTCTGCTCGCTCATGGATTCGGCATCTTTCGCTCGGGATTGCCTCCATCCTAGTGCCCGACACGGCACGCGACAGGGGCGCGCGGACGGTGGTTCCGGCGCGACGCCGGACGCACGCGAGACAATGGAGTCATGACGGATGCGCTCAGACCACGGACCGTAGCCTGGGCCTCGACGATGGCCGGGCATGAGGACGGCGATGTCGTGCGTGCGCACAGCGACTCCAGCTCGCGGCTGATTCCGGGCGGCTATCGCGGGCGGGAAGCGCGCGAAGAACGGGAGCGGGCGCTGCTCGTTCCGGGCGCGGCGCTGGCCCAGGGAGCCGGGCGCCGCGCGATCGCCGAAGACCCCGACCCGGAGCGCACCTGCTTCGAGCGCGACCGCGACCGCATCGTGCATTCGGCGGCCTTTCGTCGGCTGGCGGGAAAGACCCAGGTGGTCGTCTACCCGACCGACCATCAGCGCACCCGGCTGACCCACGCCATCGAGGTGGCGCAGGTGGCGACGTCGCTGGCCCGCGGGCTCGGCCTCAACGTCACCCTGGCGGACGCCATGGCGCTCGGCCACGACTGCGGGCACGGGCCCGGCGGGCACGCGTCCGAGGAGGCGTTCGACGCGTTCATCCCCGGCGGCTACGACCACGCGACCTGGGGTGCGGACGTGGTGCTCACCCCGCTCAACCTGTGCGCCGAGACGCTCGACGGGATCCGCAACCACTCCTGGTCGCGCCCGGCACCGGCCACGTTGGAGGGGGAGTTGGTGAGCTGGGCGGACCGCATCGCCTACTGCGCCCACGACTTCGAGGACGCCGTGCACGCCGGCATCGTCACGGTCGACGATCTGCCTCGCGACATCGTCCGGGTCGTCGGTGGCACGCGCCGTGAGCAGTTGGCGAGCTTCGTCCGGTCCATCCTCGCGACGGCCTCTCAGACGGGGGTGGTCGGCATGGACGCCGACGTGGGCTCGGCGCTCGCCGGCTTGCGGGCATTCAACTACGAGCGGATCTACACCCGGCCCGAGTCGGTGGCCCAGTCGGAGGCGGTCATCGAGGTGCTACGCGCGCTGGTGGAATTCTATTGCGAGCACCCCGGCGCGATGCCCGAGGATTACGCGTCGTCGGCCCAGGTCGATCGGGTCCACACCGCGGTCGGCTACGTGGGTGGCATGACGGACCGGTACGCGTTCGAGCAGGCCGAGTCGCTGCTGGGCTGGGATCCCGACCGGGTGCCGAAGGGCATCGGGCGCGGGGCCTGAGGGACCGCTCGCGTAGCTACACTGCGCCCATGACCGGTCTGATCCACTCCGAGGACCTCGAGACGGTCCGCGAACGGTCCCGGATCGACGACGTCGTCGCCTCGTTCGTGCAGCTGCGCCCGGCCGGGGCCGGCGCCCTGGTCGGGTTGTGCCCGTTCCACGACGAGAAGACCCCGAGCTTCCGGGTCACGCCCGCGAAGGGCTTCTACTACTGCTTCGGCTGCGGCGAAGGCGGCGACGTCATCAAGTTCGTGCAGCAGATCAACCACATGGGCTTCACCGAGGCGGTGGAGTTCCTGGCCGACCGGGGCGGCGTCCAGTTGCGCTACACGGAGGGTGACGGCGGCGTCCGGCATGAGCCGGGACTCCGGATGCGGATCCTGGAGGCCAACCAACTCGCCGCCGAGTTCTACGCGGCGCGGCTCACCTCGCCCGAGGCCGTCGAGGGTCGCGTGTTCCTGGACGGCCGCGGCTTCACCCGCGAGCACGCCGCGCACTTCGGCGTCGGGTTCGCACCGCGGGGCGGACGCGAACTGCTGAACCACCTGCTCGGAAAGAAGTTCACCAAGGAGGACCTCGTCAAGGCGGGACTCGTGCGCGAAGCCGGCTGGGACTTCTTCCAGGGTCGGCTGCTGTGGCCGATCCGCGACGCCGGACGTTCGACGCTCGGCTTCGGCGCCCGCCGCCTGTTCGACGACGACCGGATGCCCGCCAAGTACCTCAACACCCCCGAGACGTTGGTCTACAAGAAGAGCCACGTGCTCTACGGCCTCGACCTGGCCCGCCAGCCGATCGGCAAGAAGAACCAGGCGGTGGTCGTCGAGGGCTACACCGACGTGATGGCGTGCCACATCGCGGGCGTCGACACGGCGGTCGCGTCCTGCGGCACGGCGTTCGGGTCGGACCATTCGAAGATGATCGCGCGCCTGATGACGACCGACGCGTTGTCGGGGGAGGTCGTGTTCACGTTCGACGGCGATGCCGCGGGCCAGGCCGCCGCGCTCAAGGTGTTCAGTTCGGACGCCGCATTCATCGCGCAGACCTACGTCGCGATCGAGCCGACCGGCGTGGATCCTTGCGATCTGCGGATCGCCTCCGGGGACGCCGCGGTGCGCGAGCTGGTGGCGCGGCGGGTGCCGCTGTACCGGTACGTGATGCGCAACACCGTCGAGAAGTTCGACCTCGACCGGGCCGACGGACGTCTCGCGGCGGTCCGCGCGGCGGCCCCGCTGGTCGCGTCCGTGCGGGACTCGTCGCTGGTGTCGGGTTACCTGCGCGAACTCGCAGGCCTGGTGGGCATGGACACCGACGAGGTCCGCTCCGAGGTCACTCGGACGAACCGGCGTGGACCGGTGGCCGAGCGGCGGCGTGGTGCGCCCGAGGAGCCGCGGGAGCCACGCGAGCCCGCGGCGTCCGGGGGCGCCGATCAGCCCGCGATGCTCGCGATGCCCGACCCGCACGACCGGCGCCTGGCCACGGAGCGCGGGCTGCTCAAGCTCGTGGTGCAGCATCCGAGCCTGTTCCCCGAGGACTGGGGCGGCGTCGCCGCGGACGACTTCCAGCACCCGAGCTACCGCGCGGTGTTCGAGGCGGCCGCGGGCGCGGACCGGAGCTCCGGCGGTTTCGCGCAGGCGATGCTCGACCGGATGCCCGACCCGGTGGGGGAGCAGCTGGTCGTTGCGCTGTCGGTCGAGCCGCTGCTCGGCGAGCCGGGCGGGGCCTACGCGCGTGAGTACGCGGCGCGGCTGCGGCTGGGCCGGGTGCTGCGCGAGATCGCCGTCCTCAAGTCGCGGTTGCAGCGCACCAATCCGGTTGAGGAACAAGCCGTCTACAACCGGATGTTCGCGAAGCTCCTCGACCTGGAGACCCGCCGTCGGGCGCTTGAGGCGTACGCGCTCGGAGGATGACCGGGTTCGTCAAGACCCCCGCCCGAATCGATGTTGTCCGAATGAGGACGGTGGGAAACGCGCTTCGTCGTGGCGCCCGTGCCCGTGGACGGGCAGCCTCGTGCCATGACGAACAACACGCCCACACCTTCCCTGTCCTTCCCGGCCGAGGCCGCCGGGGCGAATCCGAGCCCGACGCGCACGCCGGACGCTCACGCGGCTGTCCTCCTGGGGCGCGTTGAGGCGGGCGTCCTCGCGGAGGCCGCGCTGCGCGGCGAGATCCCGACGCCGGCGGGCGCGTCCGTGACCGAGCTGCGGTTGTTGGCCGCAGATGGCGGGCAGGCGCGGGCGGCCCTGATCGACGCGCATGTCGGCTTGGTTGGCTGGGTCGCGGCCGAGGTGGCCTCGCGCACCGGTCTGGAGCGAAGGGAGTTGGTCCAGGAGGGCATGATCGGGCTGCTCGAGGCGATCTGGCGCTTCGATCCCGCGCTGGGCAATTTCGCGACCTGTGCGCTGCCGCGCATCCGCATGCGCGTGTGGGACGCCGCCGTGACCGCCCACGGCAGCCTCGGTCTGCCGCCGCGGCGGGCTCGGCAATGGCGGCAGATGCGCGCGGTGGTGGGACGCCTGACCGTCGCGCTCGGACGGGAACCCGAGACGTCCGAGATCGCCGCCGAGGCAGGGGAGAGCCCGACGACGGTGAAGCGTCTGTTGGCCTATGACCCTCCGTCGACGCTGGATCCGCAGACGTTCGAGGTGCCGGACGCCGAGGCCATGCCGGGAGTCGATCCGCAGATCGTGTCGAGACTGCTCCGTCGACTGACGGCGTTCGACCGTGCGCTGGTGTGTCACCTCTACGGGCTCGCCGGCCATCCGTTGCGAACACACGCGGAGGTCGCGGCGATGACCAAGCGTAGCCAGTCCACGATCCGCCGCCGGGAACGCGCGGCGCTGCAGCTGATGCGCGCGGGCAACGCCGCCGACCTGCTGGTGGCGTGAGGAGAGGATCCGGGTTGGTCGCCGGTGCGGAGGATCCGGGTTGGTCGCCGGAGCGGTGGACACGGACGTCGTCGAACACGCCCGGCCGAGTGTTCCGCCCGGTTTAGATGCCGCAGCCCAGGTTCCTACCCGGGCGACGGTATCCAACCCGGGCGGCGCGGCGGGCGAGTGTGCATAACCCGGGCATACGGTGCCGCGCGCCCGCGTGCGGGATGCGCGCCTGACTAGGTGTCACGGTGGGGCGTGCGGGGCTCGAACCCGCGACCCAAGGATTATGAGTCCTCTGCTCTGACCGGCTGAGCTAACGCCCCCAGCGGCGACGACAGGGTATCAGCGCGCCAGGATCGGTGATGCGAGGCCTGCCGCCGGGCTACTCGAACGCCCAGGGCATCGTGGTGAACCACACCCACAGCGCCCAGCCGACGGCGGTGGCGCCGGCGAGGGCCAGTACGCCGACGAGCGCGAGGAGCCAGGTGACGACGCGTCGCATGGTCTCGCCTCGGTTCCGCTTGGATGCCAAAAAACGCTCCGATCAGGTGTCTCACCTTGTCGAAGCGCTTTTCTCGTGGATGGCTCCCCCGCCTGGACTCGAACCAGGAACCTACGGATTAACAGTCCGACGCTCTGCCAATTGAGCTACAGGGGATCGCTCGCGCGAGAAGAAACATTAGCAAAGAGTTGCTCAGAACGCATACTCGGCCCGCAGCCGGTCGAGCTCGGCCTGGACGAAGACGATGGTCTCGTCGTCCATCCGGACGCCCGGGGCGGGGTGGGCGGTCCACAGCACGGCGGCCGTGCCGGGGGCGAGCGTGCGGCGCGCGCTGATGGTGACGGCCTTGCCAGGACGTGGATAGACGGCCGTCTGGAACAGGAACGTCGCTTCGACGCGTTCCTTGAACACCTCGGGGAAGCTGCCCGGGTCCGTGAGCGCAACCTCGGTGCGCTCGCCGGTCGACATCCGCGTCCAGCGCATCGTGGTGAACTCGTCGTCCCAACCGCCGGAGAGGATGTCGTGCCAGCCGAGCGGCGCCGCGTTCGAACCCGTAATCAGCACGAGCCGGTCGTGCAGCGCGACCAGGACGCCGTCGTCCGTCCGCGCCCACGCCAGCACACGGGGTCGCCTGGTCGCCCCCAACAGCGGCTGGTACTCGGCGGGCAGCGACCTGCGGGCGAACAGCTTCATCCGGCCATTGTGCCGGACGCGCGGCGCCGGGCCGGCCGGCGCCGCTGCTGTTCAGCGCCCGGGCCGTGGCAAATCGTCACACGCGTTCTCGGCGCGACTCGAACACGTACAGTCCCACTGGTGTTCTGGCATGCTCCGCGGAATCGAGTGTGAAGAAATGCCACCTGCTCGGCACGCCCGTGCCGGACCAGGTGAGGATCACCCGAACCGGCCAACACCACCATGCGGGGCCCCACGTCGATCGTCGACGAACGGCGGCGGTCTAGGGTGGATCCATGGCCTACCACGCTGACTCGAACGACCTCGCCACCAAAGAGATCCTGACCTGGCCCGGGTTCGGCGACGCCGGCCGCGAGCTCGCCCAGACGATCGCCGACAGCGACTTCGACCCCGAGATCGTGATCGCGGTCGCCCGCGGGGGGTTGCTCCTCGCCGGACATCTGGCCTACGCGCTCGGCCTGAAGCTCGCCGACGCCATCAACGTCGAGTTCTACACCGACGTCAATGAGACGCTGCCCGACCCGGTGCTGCTGGCGCCGCTCCTCGACAGTGACGCGCTGCGTGGACGCCGCCTGCTGGTCGTCGACGACGTCGCCGACTCGGGACGCACGATGTCGCTGGTGCTCGACCTGCTGCGTGAGATGGGCGCCGAAGCCCGTTCGGCCGTCCTCTACGGCAAGCCGACCTCGGAAACCGAACCTGACTACGTCTGGAAGCACACCGCAGAGTGGATCGTCTTCCCCTGGTCGGCCGAGCCGCCCGTCCAGAAGCGCCCGTGAATCCGACGGACTGGCGTCGCGTCGAGGCGGCCCGCGACCGGTTCGTCGACGCCGCGCGCCGCGTGGGTCCAGACGCGCCGACTCTGTGCGAAGGCTGGTCGGCCCGCGACCTGGTCGGACACATGCTCGTGCTGCGCGATGATCCCCTGGCGTGGCCCGGGATCGGGGTGCCCGCGTTGGCTGGGCTCACCGAACGCCGGATGGCGCGGGCGACGGCGTCCGGCTACGAACGCGCGCTGGCCTCACTGGCCCGGCGCCGGCCGTGGCTGCCGCCGGTGATCGACGGTCCACGCTCGCGCTGGGGCCACCACCTGGGTGAATGGGTGGTTCACGCCGAGGACGTCGTGCGTGCCAACGAGCTACCTTCCTACGAGCCGGACGCCGCCACCGCCGATGCCGTGTGGGCGCGCGTTCAGGTCGCGACCCGGCAGCTGCATGGGCATCGTGAGCGGGGCATCGTCCTCACCCGGACCGACACGGGCGAGTCGGCCGCCGTGGTCCGGGGCGTGGCGGCGTTGACCGTCGAGGGCACGCCGCTGGACCTGCTCGTGTGGGCGTACCGAGGCGATGGCTGCGCCGACGTGAGCCTGGTGTAGCCGGCCCGACGGCAGGCTGGCGGGGAATCGTCGTTGACGCCCGCCACCGCGGAACGTCTCACAGCCTCGACACAGGGGTGTTCGCTAGCCTGAACGCCGCTGGCTGCTTCTGGGGTCACCCGGGGCGCAACGAACACGATCCCCGGGGGACCTCCGCATGAAACTGACCGCCCGACTCATCGCCTCGCTGTGCTTGTGCACCGGCCTGCTCCTGGCGGGGTGCTCCGGCGATCCGTCCGGCGCCGCGCAAGACCCGGCGTCCGCGGGCGAAGCGGCCGCGACTGGCGGCGCCTGCGAGACCACCGTCGACGCAGACGCCGCGTCCGCCGCGCCCGCCGCCGAGGATGCGGCCGCGTCGCAGGCCGCACTCGCCGCGGTCCGGCTCAGCGGCGATCCCGCTGCCGCCCCGAGCGTGGCGTTCGAGACGCCGTTGGCGGTGACGTCGGAGGTGATCCACGTCGCCGACGCCGGGGCCGGGGACCGGGTCGCGACTGGGCAACTCGTCACCTTCAACTACCTGGTCTGCGACATCGTCACCGGCGAGAAGCTGGCGTCCACGTGGGGTGTGACCGCGGACGCGGATGCTCCGACGACGTTCCCGGTGTCGGAGAGCAGCTTCGGGCCGAAGTTGGCCGAAGCCCTCGCCAACGCCACGGTGGGGACCAGGCTGCTGTGGGGCCAGCCGAGCATCACCGCCGAACAGAGCAGTACGGGTGTGGCCGCCAACGGCCAGGTGTATGTGTTGAGCATCGCGGGAACCCGGCCGATTCTCGACGCGGCGTCCGGCGCCACCGTCACCCCCACGGACGCCTCGCTGCCCGTCGTCACGGTCACGGACGGCAAGCCTGCCATCGCTATCCCGTCGTCCTTCGCCGACCCGGCCGAGCTCGTCGTTCAGCCGCTGATCCAGGGCGGGGGCGAGCCCGTCGAATCCGGTAAGTCCGTGGCGGTCAAGTACACGGGATGGCTGACCGACGGCACCCAGTTCGACTCCTCGTGGGATCGCGAAGCGCCAGAGGACCGGCTGTTCTTCGACATCGGCGTCGGCGGCGTCATCCAGGGCTGGGATGACGGGCTCATCGGGCAGCCGGTCGGCAGCCGTGTGCTGCTGGTGGTCCCCGCCGCGATGGGATACGGCGAGGACGCCACCGGTTCGATCCCGGCCAACTCGACGCTGATCTTCGTCGTCGACATCCTGGCCACCTTCTGAGTCAGCTGACCGATTCGCGCGCGCCTCGCCACAGGTCGATGCCCGACTCCACCGCGTGCTCGTCGATGGCGGCCAACTCGGCCTCAGTGAACGCGAGGTGGTCGAGGGCCCGCGCGTTGTCGCGCAACTGTTCGGGGCGGCTCGCGCCGATCAGCACCGAGCTGACCTCAGCGTTGCGCAGCGCCCAGGCCAGCGCCATCTGGGCCAGCGACTGCCCGCGCTCGGCGGCGATGGCGTTGAGGGCGCGGATGTGAGCGAGGGCCTTCTCGTTCAGCAGGTGCCCGCCTAGCGACTTGGGCTGGCTGGCGCGGGAGCCGTCGGGGATCCCGTTCAGGTAGCGATCGGTCAGCATGCCCTGGGCGAGCGGTGAGAAGGTGATGCAGCCCGCGCCGATCTCGTCCAGGACCGCCAGGAGTCCCTCGGTCTCAATCCAGCGGTTCAGCATTGAGTAGGACGGCTGATGGATGAGCAGCGGCGTCCCCAGGTCGGACAGGATCGCAGCGGCCTGGGCGGTCAGCGCGGGGGAGTAGGACGAGATTCCCACGTACAGCGCACGCCCCGAGCGGACGATGTGGTCGAGCGCGCCCATCGTCTCCTCGAGCGGCGTGTCGGGGTCGGGGCGGTGGTGGTAGAAGATGTCGACGTAGTCGAGGCCCATCCGCTTCAGCGACTGGTCGCAGCTGGCGATCAGGTACTTGCGCGAACCGCCGACGTCCCCGTAAGGGCCGGGCCACATGTCCCACCCGGCCTTGGACGAGATGACCATCTCGTCCCGCAGCCCTGCGAACGAGGCGCGCAGGTGGCGGCCGAAGTTGGTCTCGGCCGACCCCGCCTGCGGACCGTAGTTGTTCGCCAGGTCGAAGTGGGTGATGCCGAGGTCGAACGCGGTGGTGAGGACCGAGCGCTGGCGCTCGAACGGCACGTCGTCGCCGAAGTTGTGCCACAACCCGAGGCTGATCGCGGGTAGCTTGAGCCCTCGTGCTCCCACGCGGCGGTACTGCATCGATTCGTAGCGGTCTTCGGCGGGCTGCCAGCTCACGGTGATCCTCCTCGTTCGGTTCGTTGTTCGAACCTATCCGATCGGGTGTTCCCACACGCCGGCCTTCATCACGCCGGCGACGGACGCCTCGGCGTCCAGCACCACGACATCCGCCGAGGTGCCGGTCTGGAGCCCGACCGCCTCGAAACCCATGGCGCGTGCAGGGTTCACCGAGGTCTGCCGCGCGGCGCGTAGCAACAGTTCGTCCGGCGTCCCGTCACCGTGGGCGAGCGCGAACCGGAACAGCTGGTCCATGGTGGCGGTGCTGCCCGCGATGGTGTCGGTTCCGGCGATGCGCGCGATCCCGCCCGCCACCTCGACCGCGAGCGTGCCCAGCTCGTAGGCGCCGTCGGCCATGCCGCCCGCGGCCATGGCGTCCGTCACCAGCGTGACGCGATGGTCGCCGACCCGCCGGCACACCTCGCGATAGAGCGCCGGGTGCAGGTGGACGCCGTCGCCGATCATCTCGAGCGTCACCCGCTCGTCTTCGACGAGCGCGATGACGGGGCCGGGCGCGCGGTGATGGATCGGGCGCATCGCGTTGAAGAGGTGGGTGGCGACGGACGCCCCCGCGTCGATCGCCGCCCGGGCCTGCCCGAGAGAGGCGTCCGTGTGGCCGACCGCGGGCACCGCGCCGAGGTCGACGATCTGCCGGATCGCGTCGATCGCCCCGTCGATCTCCGGGGCGATGGTCACCATCTTGATCGCGCCGCGACCGGCGGCGAACAACCGGGCGATCTCGGCGGCGTCCGGGGTGCGCAGCGCCGTGGGGTCGTGAGCGCCCTTCTTGCTCGGCGCGAGCCAGGGTCCTTCCAGGTGAATGCCGCCGATCAGCCCATCCTCGGCCTGCTCGGCGAGCGCCGACACCTCGCGCAGCAGTTCGTCCGGGTGCGCCGACACGAGCGACGCGATCAGCGCCGTCGTGCCGTGTGACCGGTGCAGGCCCACGGCCGCGCGCGACGACTCGAGCGTGGCGTCGGGGAATGCCCCACCGCCTGCGCCGTGGGTGTGCATGTCCACGAAGCCCGGCACCACGGTGACGTCGCCGAGCCGGAGGTCGCCCTTACCGAGCGGACGCGGCGGCTCGCCCTCGCCGAGCGCGAGCACCCGGCCGTGACTCACCTCGACCCACCCCGGGCGCAGGAGGGCGTGACCGGTGACGACCGTGGCGGCGGTGAATATCGTGGACATCAGGGTTCATTCCTCAGGTGGGGGACCACAGGGGCGCCCAGACAGGGGCGAAAGCACACAGGGGGGGCGCAAGCACACAGGGCGCACAAGCACACAGGGGCACAAGCACACATGGGCGCACCAGCACACACGGGGCACCATCACGCAGAGGGACGCGGCCACGGCTCAGGCATCCGTGCCGGGAGACTCGTCGGGCTCCATCATGAACTCCCAGGTCAGGCCATGCCCGACCACGATGAGAAGAACCAGCAGGAACGATCCGGCCACCAGTGGCGCAACCCCGAGCGCCCGGGGGATCTCTGGGGCGGCGCCGAGTACGAGGACGGTCGCGTAGATGACGACCACGATCCAGCGATGCCGCCGGAAAGGGCCGACGGTGTGGCTCCGGTCGGCCTTCAACAGGCCGACGGTCGACCACAGGCCCACCAGTGCGCTGGTGGCGAAGCTGAAGCGCCACATCAGGGGGGTATCGGGCGAGACCATCGCCATCGTCGCCATGAGCCCGGGCAGGAGGAACGACAGGTAGGTGCCCCCGGCGAGCCGACGCTTGTCCGGGTGGGACCTCCAGTCCGGGTGCTGCTGGATGACCGTCCACCACAGGCCCACCAGGGTGAAGCAGGTGCCCGCCATCAACGCGTAGAAGCTGCCGAGATCCATCGCATCCCCAAAGTGTGTCGAGTTGGGCAAGCCTCGCACATGGCGCAGCGATCCGACAGGGGCCGCCAACAACCCCGGCCGCTCCCACCACCGGTCGCCGTCAGGCGGCGCGGCCGACGCGGCGTCCAGACACGGGCAGCTCGTGGGAAGAACAACGACGTCCATGCCCACACTGGCGATCTGCGCACCGCGCGGTGGCGGCCTCGCGCGGTTGAGCCGGGTAACCGTCAGGGGAGTCATCCCTGGCCGCCGCGTCGAGCTCCACGAGCTGGCGTCAAGCCGAGGTCGACGCCGGCGTCCGGCGTGCCACGGCGGCGACGCCGGCCGGGGCGGTGCTGGTTGGGCGTCTCGGGATCATGGCGCCAGCGTTCGAGGTCGGCGTCCAGGTCTGGGATGGCTGCTTCGAGGGCGTCTCGGATGTCGGCGCGGAGGCGGGCTGCCAGGCTGGCGAGGCTGAGGTGTGCGGTCTGGGTGTGCAATTCGTACTCCAGCCCTCTTTGCCAAGCTGGTTGTGAGTCGGTGAGGAGAGAGACGGAATGACGG
>JAVTWJ010000037.1:0-7999 GCA_032229785.1 Propionibacteriaceae bacterium | reverse complement strand
ACACCGCTACCCTCCCGACACGGCCCGGTGTTGAGCGCACTCCGTGGGAAGGCGAAACGTACGAGCGGCTCGGCTACTCCGGACCACGGTCTCGGCAGCGAGAGCGAGCGTCGGGGACCAAAGTTGAATCGAGATCCCGACAGATAACACTCGGAGCGTTAAGATCATGGCACTCAGCTCAACTCTGGGATCGGACCATGGCGCTTCAAAGCTTCCTCGAGACGCGGCAGGTGTTCACCACCGCCGAGTTCTCCCGCGCCTTCCCGGATAGCCAGACCGACCGGAACCTGCTGTCCCGTGCGGTGGGGAACGGGCGTGTTGAGCGCGTGCGGCGTGGCGTCTACGTCTCCAAGGTCGGCCCGTTCATCCGGATGTCAGCCGACCCTTTCGACATCGCGGCTGCCGTGGCCGAGGACGCCGTGTTCGCGTACACCTCAGCCCTCCAGCTCCACGGCACACTGCACAACCTCACCAACCGCACCCAGTTCTTCACGAAGCATCGGCTGCCGGCCTTCACCTACGACCGCCAGGACTACGTGGCCCATCAGATCGGTGCGGGGGAACATGACCGTCAGTCGATGCTGACTGCGTCGGGCCGCGCCTATCGCGTGACCACGCGCGAGCAGACCCTCGTCGACTGCCTCACCAGGCCCCGGCTCGCCGGTGGCCCGGAGAACGTGCTGCGCTCTCTCGCTGGGTTCGCCTACCTGAACACCCACCGAGTGGCCGAACTTGCCCAGGAGGAGAGCCTGAGCGCACGCGCCCGGATCGGCTGGGTACTTCAGGCACGCTGCGACGCCTGGAGCGTCCCCGACGAAACCCTGTCCACACTGCGTGGCAGTGGCGCTGGGCCGTCGTACTTCTGGTCCTCGACGCCGCCCAAGGACAGCCACTGGGTGAACGACTGGAAGCTCTACCTGCCCGCCCCCGAAGAGGAGATGGCCGCATGGTTGAACGGGTGAACCTGAACTTCTCGGGGTTCCGTCCCGAGGTCAGCGAGAAGGTCATCCGCCTCCTGGTGATCCTCGACCGGATCGCCAACCACGGGTTCCTGGGGTCGCGGATGTGCCTCCACGGCGGCACCGCGTTGAACGTATTCGTCCTGGGCTTGCCACGGCTGTCGGTCGACATCGACCTGAGCTACATCGGCAGCACCGGCCGCGAACAGATGTTGGCCGAACGTCCTGCGGTCGAACAGGCGATCGCGGACGTGGCGAGGGAGCTGGGCTTCACGGTCGCCATGAGCCCAGCACAGCATTCCGGGCGGACCTTCCGCCTTCAGTACCGGGCGCCCGCGGGGCTCGACTCGGTCAAGATCGACGCCAACTTCCTTAACCGTTCACCGCTGCTACCGCTGCAACGCCGAACGGTCGTACTCAACAGCGGTGCGGAAGTGACGTTCCCGCTCAACAGCGAAATTGAGCTGATCGCCGGCAAGCTGAAGGCTCTTGTCGAACGCGTCGCCGCCCGGGACCTGTACGACACGAGCCGCATCGCCGTCATCTACCCAGATCTCCTTGCCAGTGGAGACGAGCGGCTGTTCCGACGGATCGTGCTCTACTACCTCGCCAAGTCCGAGCCGTTCCCTCGGCGGTTTGAGGTAGCTGACCGGTTCTCCAGACGGCAGAAGGACGTCACGGACACCCTCTACCCCATGCTGCTGGCCGGCGAAGAGCCGCACCTGGAAACGATGATCAAGTCAGCCCAGGCCTTCCTCGTTCGCGCGTCCAGCCCGGTCGGCGCCGAGGAAGCCGAGTACCTGGAGCGCTTCAGCCTCGCGGACTTCGCACCCGAACTGCTGTTCGCCGACTACCCCGCCACGCTCGCCGCCGCGAAGGCTGATCCGACCGTGGCCTGGAAGCTCCAGAATCTCGCCAAGACGCTACGCACATGAACTGACGGGCCATGCCGCCCTCGGTCGGCTCCGCGGAGATGCAGCGTCATTGGGGGCGGGTGTTCGTGGTTCGATGCCGGCCGGACCCTTCAGATCTCACCTTCGTCCGCGGGATCCCTGACCGGTGGATGTTCACCGGCGGTTCAACCGGGTCAGCCGTTCGCTGGCGGCTGAGGACGGCTTCTCCCGGCTGGTGATGCCGGCTCGGGTTCCGTGCTGTCCGCGCCGGTGTCGTGGATGCGGCCGCTGCCGGGTCGTGCGGGCGGCGGGGCGGCGTTCGTGCGCCAGTGGTGCTCGACTCGACCTCCCCAGGTGACGGCGACGAGGAGGACGAGTCCGCCAGCGAGCCCGGTAGAGCCGATGGTGTCGCCGGCGAGGAGGACGCCGATGGCGAGTGCCCAGGCCGGCTCGGTGCCGAGCAGGATGCCTGCGCGGGAGGCGGAGGTGTGCTTGCTGGCCCAGAGCTGTCCGAGGAAGGCCAGCAGGGTGCATCCGATGCTGAGGTAGACCAGAACGGCCCAGTCGTGCCCCGTAAGGTGCGGCAAGCTGCCCAGGGCTGGGCCGCCGCCCCACAGGGTGAAGACGATCGCGCCGAAGGTGAGCTCGATGGTGGTGAGCGGGAGCACGTCGGCCCCGCGGGCGGTGAGGCGCGCTCCGGCGACGCCGAGGAGGGCGCGGGTGAGAGCGGCGGCCAGGACGAGGAGGTCGCCGGCGTTCGGGGCGGACAGGCCCACGCCGCCGACCAGGAGCACGACGCCGGTGATGCCGAGCAGCACGGCTGCCGTGAGCTGGCCGGAGAGGCGTCGACGGGTCGCGGCGGACTCGAGGATCGGGGTGATGAGCACGGACAGCCCGATGATGAGGCCGGCGTTGGTGGCGCTGGTGAGGGTGACGCCGACGGTCTCCAGGGCGATGGTCGCCGCGCGCAGCGTGCCGAGCAGCAGTCCCGGCCCGGTGACCGCACGCAGCGCGCGAAGCCTGCCGCGGCCAGCGGCGATGGCGAGCAGAACGAGGGCGGCGGGCAGGAACCTCAGGCACATCACCGCGGTCGCGGATGTGGCTTCGGCGAGGTCTTTCGCGGCGAGGTAGCTGCCGCCCCACACGACGGCGACGGCGAGCAGGACGGCATCGGGCAGGAGGCGGGCGCGGGACACGCCTTCCACGATCGCTCGCCCGCACCTTTAGAACAACGGGCAGTTTCTTCACCGACGTGTAAGCATTGCTTCATGGAAGTGCATCACCTCAAGACGCTGCGGGAGCTGCGTGACCGTGGCTCGGTCACGGCAGTCGCCGCAGCCCTGCACCTGTCACCCTCGGCGGTCTCGCAGCAGCTCGCCGCGTTGCAACGCGCCACGCCGGTTCCGTTGACCGAGCAGCGCGGGCGGGTGCTCGCGCTGACCGCGGCGGGCCTGCGAGTCGCGGACGCCGCCGAGGAGGTCATCGCCGCGCTGGTCCGCACCGAGGGTGCGGTGGCTGAGTTCCTGGCCGAGCGCGGCGAGCCGGTGACGGTGACCGCGTTCCACAGCGCGGGGCTGGCGTGGTTCCCCGCCCTCATCGAGCGGGCCGGAGCGGAACCGGCCGGGCCGGAGGTACGGGTGCGTGACGAAGACGTCTCCACGGAGGAGTTCCCGCTGCTCGCCGCCGACCACGACATCGTGATCGCCCACCGTCCGTTCGGCTCCGAGCCCTGGCCTCAGGCGCGGGTGAGTGTGACCCCGCTGGTCGAGGAGCCCATCGACCTCGCGGTGAACCGCACGCACCGCCTCGCCACGCGGCCCTCGGTGCGACTCTCCGAGCTCGCTGGGGAGACCTGGTCGGCCGCGCACGAGGGATTCCCGCTGGAGCCCCTGCTCGTCCAGGCCGTGTCGGCCAGCGCGGGCGAGCCGATCCGCATCGCCCACCGGGTCAACGAGTTCAACGTCGTGGCCGCGATCATCGCCCGCACGAACACCGTCGGCCTGCTGCCGCGCTACACCGGCCTCGGCGCCCAGTTCGCCGACCAGGTGGTGCTGGTGCCCATCGAAGACCTCCACGTCGGCCGCCACATCGACCTGCTCACCCGCCGCGACACCATCGCCCGCCACAGCGTCCGCACCGTCATCGAGTGGATCACGACCATCGCCACACGCTGAACGACCACCGTCCGCCCGGCGGAGCGACCGCATGATGTCGTCGACCTCGCCACGCTCCACCCTCCCTGAACGGATGTGCTCATTGAGGCGGCGGCATCCTGATCGGTGGCGACAGCAATCGCCTCGCCCCGGTGTGCTTGTTCGGTGATCTGGTCACAAACATCGTCTTGGAACGAGGTCATGCGCTTGAGCGACCCTGCCGAACGCAACGCTCCCCTCGTCCTGCGGGACGGCGACCCAGGTGCGCTCGGCTTCTACTACCCGCCACAACAACCGGCGGCTCCGCGCCGGCAGCGACGGCTGGGTCCGCAACGGCGACCGCTGGACCGTCCTCAGCGTGCGCAGCGACGGCGCCCTCGACGTGCGTCACACCCGGACCAGACGGAAAGCGGTGAGACACCCGAGGACGAAACCGTTCCGCCCGGCTTAGCCACCGGCGCCCAGGTTGCTCACCGGGCGGCGGTGGCTAAGCCGGGCGGCACGGCGGGCAAGCGTGCCTAACCCGGGCAAGCGTGCCTAACCCGGGCGACGACGTCCCAGACGACGGATCCCCAGACAACCCGGCGATCGCCGATGCGCATCGGCACCTCAGCTGAGCAGCACGCCGTCCGCTCCACGGAGGGCACGGCGGAATCTGGACCTCAAACCGCTGAGGACCGCCGTCTCGTAGGCACCCGTGAGGATGTCGGCGGTTGAGCAACGACCATCTGGTAGACCTCCGCAGAGAGTTCGAGAACCCTGGCCCCGTACCCTGCTCACGACCGCCGAGGTCGACGAGCTGATCGTCGCGTACATCGCGGGCGCGACGCTGGCGGAACTGGCCGCGCGGCTCCGGGTGCATCGCCGCACGAGAGAGCACGGATCGGAGACGCGGCAAGAGGCGGCGTCGCTGCGGCGTGTGCGGGACAAGAATCGACTGTCCGGGGTGCAGGCAAGGCGACGCAGCGTCCGCGTTCCCGTCGCCAAAGTCTGGGAGTCAGAGCGCTCGCGGGCAATCTTCCGCTCGCCTCTCGACAAAGGCGAACGCCAGCTATGCCCTCTACTCATCGGAGATCAGGCTTCACGCGACGCCGGCCATGCGCCGAGGGACTGCCGGTACTCGGTTGCGTCTGCGTGCTCAACGAACTCGAGGATATTGCCGACGCGCTCCAGCAGAACCTCTCTCACCTCGGCCGGCGTAGTGAAGAAGAACTCTTTTCGAGGGTTGGATTGGTTGAGCGCACGAGCGGCGAAGTGCTTGTGGAGCTCGTTCTCCAAGGTGACGGCGTCTTCCGAGAAGAACAGGGTGTGGGTGTCGAACCGGAACGGGACTGCGGCCCCGCTGAGTTCGGCGATGCGATCGGTAGGCTCGAGTCTTCGAGTCAAGCCGATCTTGACCACGCCGCGGCCGAAGGCGCCTTCGTTGGAGATGACGTAGATGTAGCCGGCGCGGATGTTCGCGGCGCGGAAGTCGTTCTGCTGGATCGCCTCGTCAACGGCGGCGAGGCGCAGGGCGAGGTCGTGGTCGACGCGGCCTTGCGCACGGAGCGCTTCGAGCGTGTTGACGAGGTGGGCTCGCTCCTTGTCGAGCCGGGCGCGCTCTTCCTCCAGTTCTTTCTGGACGCGGCGCTCTTCGCGGAGGCGGGCGCGTTCCTCGCGTGCGGCCTCACGTTCTTCCTGCTTCTTCATGAGCCAGTCGGAGGTGAGCTCGATCTCCTCGATGCGGAGCTCGTGGTACTCGTCGTTGATCCGCATCTCCATCAGCGAGCCGAGCTTGGCGATCGCAGTCCTCGATGCTCCGAGGCGACGCTTCGCCGTGAGGACGCTTCCAGCTTTGAGCGATCGGATTGCGTTCTCGGCTTCGGCGTTGTACGCGCGAAGCATGAGCCTGCCGAGGTCGCCGGCGAGCTTGCGGCCCTGCGCGAGTGAGTTGTTGAAGGTAAACAGCTCGGACTTGATGATCGCGCGATCGGCGCGGACGAGGTCGGCGATCCGCGTTTCGAGTTCTTCGAGCCGAGTCTGGTAAGCGGCCGCTGCTTCGAGCGGGTGATGGTAGCGGTAGACACCGACGTCTTGCAGAACGCGGGCGTCATCTAGCTCGACCGGGGCGTCGTTACGCGTGGCAGCGAGTTGTCCCCGGAGCAACGCGTTCTCAGCTTCGAGGAACGCCACACGCGCGTGTGCGTTCAGGGCAGTTGGCGACGCTGAGACAACGCCGCCGGACTCGGACGACAGCGACCCTCCTGCGCCGTTCGGGTCGACCGCTGTTTCCGAGCTGCGTAGCCAGAGTTGCCATCCTTCCGGCGGTGCCGGCCATGCAGGGTCTGGTGACCAACCGGCGGGTGGTTTCCATCCGGCGGGTGGTTTCCATCCGGCGGGCGGTTTCGGCCAGCCCGGCGGTGGGTTGAAGACGACTCCATGCGTGGTCATAGCGCGCGCCGCACTCCTGCACCGTTGGCGGGCACCAGGCCGTAGGGGTTCTTGGAGACGGCGGCGCCGAGGTGTCCCAGCGTCGCAGCAGGCACGATCGCGGAAAGATCGATCTGCTCGAACACCTCACGCTCGGTTGCGACGGCGACAAACGGAACGTACGCCTCACGTCCCGTCGCGGGATTGATGGTGTTCGTGCCGAGCTCCAACGAGATACTCCGGATCAGGCCCCGACGGTCCGCCTCGAGCACCTCGTGCAGACTGCGCAGAGCGACTGCATGCACGATCGCGGCGTAGCGATCCTTGATGTCCTTCTGAGACGACGATGTCAAGGTGATAGCGTCGGTCGCCTTTGTGTACTTGTAGGTCTTGATCGTCGGAACGTGTTCTGGTCCCGGGATGACGACATGCAGACTCAGCTCAGCCGTCGATGAGTCGAACTCAGACGTATGAACGACGGGGAACGACTCCGGGTATACGGAGTTCGCGAGTACGATCCCAATGTACTCCTGCATGGCCTCGACGGTCCCGTAGCCGAGGCCAGCGATGAGCTCGTCCAGCGCGGCGTTCTGCTCCTGAGCCTCGCGTTCACGCTCCGCCGACTCGCCCTCATAGCGGGCGAGCTCTTTCGCCAACTGTTCCTCACGGGCCTTCTCCGCAGCCGCATAACGCTCGGCCTGAGCCGCACGTTGCGCCGGCAATGCCGCGGCTTGCTCCTGCCACCGGGCGTAATCAGCCGCGTACTGCGCTTCGACCGCTGCCTGCGCCTCAGCGAGCTTGTTCTTGCGCCCGAACAGCCCGCTCGGCGCCTGGGCTTCGCCGCGGACTGGCCAAGCCGGGTCCGGGATGGGCGCCGGCTCCGGGGTGGGCCGGCGCAAGTCCTCCCGATCGAATGGGGGGTGCTTCACGACAGCACGCAACGCTTCGAGGTCAACGAAGTCGTCAACGTCCAACGTCGCCGCAAGCAACCCGTCCAGCTCCGCATACTGATCTGCCAGCTCGGCGTTCAACACGTCGGCCTCGGCTTGTTTCGCTGCCACGTGTGCCGCGGCCGCTTCGCGTTCGAGGCGCTTCCGGTCCGCCTCAGTCGCACGCTCCGCGGCCGCGTGTGCTCGTTGCGCACCGCGCTGCGCCTGATCCGCTCGACGCGCCGCCGCCTGCTGTTCCCGCGCGATCGCGCGGGAACGCTGCTCCGCGACCCGCGCTTGATGCTGAATCTCCGCAAAGAACCCACGTCGACGTGCCACAGAAGCCTCCCAGACTCGAACCTCGTCTGAGTCTAGAGATGAGTGACGCGTAGCGCTTCTTGGTAGCGGGAGTCTGTCGAGTTGGTAGCGGTGCTCCGGCGAGTCGGTAACGGCCCGGCCGTCGCTGACCGGGCCGCTGAGTGTTACTTCCGCTCCTCGACCCCGAAATCAACGACAACGCCGTCGCCTGGGCCGCCAACGCCGACAGTGCCCGAACCCAGCCCACTGATTCTTCGGGCAAGGGTTCGAGCCTTGTGTGCGCGGTGGGCCCACTGGGGATCGAACCCAGAACCCACGGATTAAAAGTCCGTTGCTCT
>JAVTWJ010000036.1:11196-235463 GCA_032229785.1 Propionibacteriaceae bacterium | reverse complement strand
ACGCCCGGGTGCGGTACACGACGATCCAGA
This sequence comes from Propionibacteriaceae bacterium, assembly GCA_032229785.1. GTDB lineage: Bacteria > Actinomycetota > Actinomycetes > Propionibacteriales > Propionibacteriaceae > Propioniciclava. Next base: position 235,433 of record JAVTWJ010000036.1, on the reverse strand, counting down.
ACTGGTCGAACAACGTGTACAACCTGGTCACCAAGCGCGCCACCTGCGAGGCCGGCGCCACCATGGAGTGGATCGATGGCAACATCGGCTCCAAGGTGACGATGAAGTATCCGGCGGTGTGGCTGCTCGGCGAGCACGCCAAGGGCGAGACCCTGTCGATCGCGTTCGCGGGCGAGGGCCAGCATCAGGACACCGGCTCCAAGATGGTGCACGCCGCCCCGCACACGTCCAGCTCGATCATCTCGAAGTCGGTGGCGCGCGGCGGCGGGCGGGCGTCCTACCGGGGCCTGGTCGAGGTGCAGCCGCAGGCGCACCACTCGGCGTCCTCGGTCAAGTGCGACGCGCTGCTGGTCGACACGATCAGCCGCTCCGACACCTACCCCTACGTCGACGTGCAGGTGGACGACGTGTCGATGGCGCACGAGGCGACCGTCTCGAAGGTGTCCGACGACCAGCTGTTCTACCTGATGCAGCGGGGCATGGGCGAAGACGAGGCGATGGCGATGATCGTGCGCGGCTTCGTCGAGCCGATCGCCCGCGAGCTGCCCATGGAATACGCCCTTGAGCTGAACCGGCTCATCGAACTTCAGATGGAAGGAGCCGTGGGCTGAGCCCGCGGAAGAGCAACGTGACCGTGACTGAAGTTCCCAATGTGGCCGAGGCAATCGAGAGCATCGAGTCGCACCTGCACCCCCAACCCAGCTTCGACCTGGCCGATCACCCAGTGCCCACGGGGCGCGAAGAGGTGTGGCGGTTCTCCCCGCTGAGGCGGATCAAGGCGCTGCTCGCCGAAGGCCCGGACGCCGGCGCCGTCACGATCGAGGTGGAGGCGCCGGGCGGCGTCCGCGTCGAGACGGCTGCGCGCGGGGTCTCGCCGCGCGGCGACGTGCTGGTGCCCGGCGACCGTACGGCGGCCCTAGCGGACGCCGGCGCCGACGAGGCGACCGTGGTGCGGATCCCGGCGAACGCCGAGCTGTCCGAACCGGTGCGGGTGAGTCTGGTCGGCACGGACGCCTCCGCGCGTTCGGCGCGGGTGCACGTGATCGTCGCCGAACCGAACTCGAAGGCGACCGTGGTGCTGCGGCACACCGGCAGCGCGCAGGTGCTGGAGAACGTCGAGATCGACGTGCAGGCCGGCGCGAACCTGACCGTCGTGTCGCTGCAGAACTGGGACGACGACGCGCTGCACGCCGGCGAGCAGACCGCCCGGGTGGGCCGCGACGCGACCTACCGGCACGTCAACGTCACGTTCGGCGGCTCCGTGGTGCGCCTGCACACCAATCTGTTCTACGAGGGCACCGGCGGCCACGCCGAACTGTTCGGCCTCTACTTCGCCGACGCCGGCCAGCACCTGGAGCACCGGCTGTTCGTCGACCACAATGCGCCGCAGACCCGCAGCAACGTCGACTACCGCGGCGCCCTGCAGGGCAAGGACGCGCACTCGGTGTGGGTCGGCGACGTGCTGATCCGCAAGGTCGCCGAGGGCATCGAGACGTACGAGTCGAACAAGAACCTGGTGCTCACCGAGGGGGCGCGCGCCGATTCGGTGCCCAACCTCGAGATCGAGACCGGCGAGATCGCCGGCGCCGGCCACTCCTCCACGACGGGTCGCTTCGACGATGAGCACCTGTTCTACCTAACCAGCCGCGGCATCGACCCCGTCGAGGCCCGGCGGCTCGTGGTGATGGGCTTCTTCGTCGACATCATCCGGCGCATCGGCGTCGAGGACGTCGAGGCCGGGCTGATCGCCGAGGTCGAGAGCGAACTGGCCGCCACGGTCGGGGCCGCGACCCTCCCGGCGGCACCGGTGGGGCCGGCGGCGTCCGTGGTCGGCCGATGAGCTGGACGTCCGCCTGCGCGCTCGCCGAACTCGACGAGGACACGCCGTTGTCGGTCGAGGTCGGCGACGAACTCGTCGCACTCGTCTCGACCGAGGGCGAGGTGTTCGCGATCCGCGACGAGTGCAGCCACGGCATGGTGATGCTCAGCCTCGGCGAGGTCGACGGCTGTACGCTGGAGTGCTTCGCGCACGGCAGCCGCTTCGATCTGCGCACCGGCGAGCCGCTGGAGCTTCCCGCGACCCGGCCCGTGCCGGTGTACCCCGTCAAGATTGAGGGCGACGAGGTGTTCGTCGACCTTGCCAACCCGCTCAACCAGGAGTCGTGACCATTCATGTCCCTCGTCATCAACGACCTGCACGTCGACGTCCTCACCGAGGACGGCCCGAAGGAGATCCTCAAGGGTGTGAACCTGACCATCAATCCGGGTGAGGTGCACGCGATCATGGGCCCGAACGGCTCCGGCAAGTCGACGCTGGCGTACGCGCTGGCCGGCCACCCGAAGTACCAGATCACGTCGGGCACGGTCACTCTCGACGGCACCGAGCTCAACGAGCTGGCGGTCCACGAGCGGGCCCGCGCGGGCCTGTTCCTGGCGATGCAGTACCCGGTCGAGGTGCCGGGCGTGTCGGTGGCGAACTTCCTGCGCACCGCGAAGACCGCCATCGACGGCGAGGCGCCCAAGGTGCGCACCTGGGTCAAGGAGGTCAACGGCGCGATGAGCGATCTCGGCCTCGACCCGTCGTTCTCGGCGCGGTCGCTGAACGAGGGCTTCTCCGGCGGCGAGAAGAAGCGCGCCGAGATCGTCCAGCTGCAGTTGCTGCAGCCGAAGTACGCGGTGCTCGACGAGACCGACTCGGGGCTCGACATCGACGCCCTGCGGGTCGTCGCCGACGGCGTCAACCGTTACACGGCCGCCGGTGACCGCGGCGTGCTGCTGATCACGCACTACACGCGGATCCTGAACTACATCACGCCCGACTTCGTGCACGTGTACGTGGACGGCCGGGTGGTGGCCGAGGGCGGCCCCGAGCTGGCCCAGCGCCTCGAAGAGACCGGCTACGACGCGTACGTGGCCGCCGCCCGGGCCGATGCCTGAGGCGTCGCCTGGGGCTGGGTTGGGGGCCGGGCTGGGTCTCGCGGGCGAGGTGCGCGCGGACTTCCCGGTGCTGGCCCGCACGATCAACTCTCATCCGCTGGTCTACCTGGATTCGGCGAACACCTCGCAGAAGCCGCTCGCGGTGGTGGACGCGATGCGCGACCATCTGCTGGAGCACAACGCGAACGTGGCCCGGGCGATGCACACGCTCGGCGCCGAGGCGTCCGCCGCCTTCGAGGGGGCGCGCGCCAAGGTGGCCGCCTTCATCGGGGCGGCCACCGAAGAGGTGGTGTTCACCAAGAACGCCTCCGAGGCGCTGAACCTGGCCGCGTACTCGCTCGGGTCGCTGCTGGCGTTGGGGCCGGGCGACGAGATCGTCGTCTCGGTGATGGAGCATCACTCGAACATCGTGCCGTGGCAGCTGCTGTGCGAGCGGACGGGCGCCCGGCTGCGGTGGTTCGACGTCACCGATGCGGGCCGGCTGGATCTGGACAAGGCCGAAGCCGAAGGCTTGATCAACGAGCGGACGCGGATCGTGTCGCTCGCCTGGGTGTCGAACACGCTCGGCACGCTCAACCCGATCGCGGCGCTCGCCGCGAAGGCGCACGCCGTCGGGGCGCTGGTGGTGGTGGACGCCTCGCAGGCCGTGCCGCACCTGCCGGTCGACGTGGGGATGCTCGGGGCCGACCTCATGGCGTTCACCGGGCACAAGATGGTCGGGCCGACCGGCATCGGCGTGCTGTGGGGCCGCTACGCGCTGCTGGAGAAGATGCCGCCCTTCCTGGGTGGCGGCGAGATGATCGAGGTCGTCCGCATGGAGGGCTCGACGTTCGCGCGTCCGCCGGCCCGGTTCGAGGCGGGCACCCCGCCGATCGCCGAGGCCGTGGGATTGGGTGCGGCGGTCGACTACCTGACCGGCATCGGCATGGACCGGATCGCGGCGCACGAGCACGCGATCACCGGCTATGCGCTCGACCGGCTGCTCGCGTTGGACGGCATCGAGGTGCTGGGCCCGCAGGAGGCCGCCGACCGCGGGGGAGCGATCTCGTTCACCGTGACCAGCGCCGACGGCTTCGAGGTGCACCCGCACGACGTGATGCAGTTGCTGGATTCGCGCGGCGTCGCCGTGCGCGGCGGCCACCACTGCGCGCGGCCGTTGCATCACCGCCTCGGCATTCAGGCGTCGTCGCGGGCGTCCTCGTACCTGTACACGACGCCGGGTGAGATCGACGCGCTGGCCGAGGCGCTCATCTACGCCCGCGACTTCTTCGGGGGGCGGCGATGAACGTCGAACAGCTGTACCAGGAGATCATCCTCGACCACTACAAGGCGAAGCATCACGCGGGTCTGCGCGACCCGTACGAGGCCCAGGTGACGCACGTGAACCCGTCGTGCGGCGACGAGATCCTGCTGCGGGTGCACCTGGAGGGGGAGCGGGTGGTGGACGTGTCCTACGACGCCGTCGGCTGCTCCATCTCGCAGGCGTCCACGTCGGTGATGACCGACCTGGTCATCGGCCGCGACATCGCCGACGCCATGGTGATCGCGACCGCGTTCCAAGAGATGATGCACTCGCAGGGCAACGCGGAGCCCGACGAGGAACTGCTCGAGGACGGCATCGCCTTCCTGGGCGTCTCGCAGTTCCCGGCGCGCGTCAAGTGCGCGCTGTTGGGGTGGTCGGCGTGGAAGGACGCCGTCGCCCACGCGCTCGCGGCGGCGGGGTCGGGCGCGACGTCCGAGCGCGGCGATTCTGAGGATGCTGGGTCTGAGGGCGTTGGTTCTGACGACGCCGGTTCTGAGGGCGTTGGTTCTGACGAGGCCGGTTCTGAGGGCGTTGGTTCTGACGACGCCGGTTCGGTGCGCGGCGGTTCTGAGGGCGTTGGTTCCGACAGCGCCGGTTCCGACAGCGCCGGTTCGGCACGCGGTGATTTCGAACACCCTGGATCCGGGCACGACAATTCTGTGCAGGAGGCACGATGACCGATCAGCTACGTCCGTCCGACCTTGTCAAGGACACGTTCCCCGACGCCGAGCCGCCTGCGGGCGCCGGTGCGCCGGTGCAGGTCGCCGCGATCGAAGACATCGAAGAGGCGATGCGCGAGGTCGTCGATCCGGAGCTCATGGTGAACGTCGTCGACCTGGGCCTCGTGTACGGCGTCCGCGTCGACGAGGAGAACAACGCGACGATCGACATGACGCTCACGTCGCCGACGTGCCCGCTCACCGACATGCTGGAGCACGACACGCAGGCCGCCTTGGCTTCGTTGGTGAACTCGGTCACGATCAACTGGGTGTGGCTGCCGCCGTGGACCCTGGACAACATCACCGAGGACGGACGCGAGCAGCTCCGCTCGATCGGGTACAACCTGTAGGGTCCCGGGCTCGTCGTAGCGCCTCGGGGCTGTCGCCGCGCAGCAACTCAACGGCTTCTGCATAGGCAGTGAGTAACCGGCCGACCTTCACGCCGAGCATGGCTCGTGTGAGGATGTTGGCGTCGAGGACGATCCGCCGGACGCTCACGATGCGACGGTAATGGCAAACCTCCACTTGGCGCTTGTTGCGCCATGCGCCAACTGACGCCGCTGGCGCCGGGTGACCGCGCTTGCGCAACCCCAGCGACGCTGGCCGTCCGGACGACGCGACGCCTCTCCGACTAAGGGCTCGCTGCTGGTTGGGCGGCATGCAACACTGAATGCATGAGTAACGCGATCAGTCGTCTGGATCGCATCGCGGTCGATCCCGATGTCGTGCACGGCAAGCCCCGCATTCGGGGCACGCGCGTCACGGTACAGGTGATCCTGGAGTTGCTCGGCGCGGGGGAGACGGTCGAGGAGTTGTTGGGCGAGTACGACGAGTTGACGCACGACGACGTCCTCGCCGCCTTGGAGTACGCGGCGAACGTCGCGGGCGGCGTCCGGGTCCGTTCCTTCGTGGCTTGAGCGACGGAGCACAGGATCTAGTGTGAGATTCATCGTAGATGCGCAGTTGCCGGACGCGCTTGCGCGGCACTTGGCAGGCCTGGGTCATGACGCCGTGCATGTCAAGGGGTTGCCCCAAGCCGGTGACACCTCGGACGCTGAAATCACCGCGTTCGCCGATCGCGAGGGCCGAGTAGTGGTGACCAAGGACGACGATTTCCGGTACAGCTACGAAGTCGCCGCGCGCCCTGCGCGGCTGCTGTATGTCGCACTGGGCAACATGAGGAACCGAGAGTTGATCGGGCACATTTCCGCGCACCAGGCGGACATCGTCGCTGCGTTCGAGTTCGCGGACTTCGTCGAGATCGATGCGAATGGGCTAAGGCTGCATAGGCGTCGCTGACTCGGTCGGGTCCCCGGGGGTGGGGACGGCGCACGATTCCACCGAGCGTGCGCTCCGTCACGTAGCGCTGCAAGCCTCCACTTGGCGCGTGTTGCACCATGCGCCAAGTGGCCGCACTGACGCCAAGTGGCCGCACTGATGCCAAGTGGCCGCACTGACGCCAAGTGCGCGAGGTCGGCGACCGGACGCCACGGGAGTGACCGCACTGACGGCACCGACGGCGTGGTCGATGGTGTCCCAGCTGGTGGGCCGGATGATCCGGTAGACGGCGAAACGGTCGGCGATGGGGACCGCTTCGAGATTGCGGTGAGGGCGGACTTCGCGGGTCGGTGCTCGACGTGACAGGGCGTGGCCCGTCGCGGATCCGTTGGGGGCCGGTCTCGGGGGTCGTGGGTGCTGCGTCCGGCCGCACGGTCAGGCGGCCCATGGTTGTCGTTCTCCTTTTCTGAGGGTGCGGGCGGGGTCGAGTCGTGCGGGTGGGGTGAACTCGGGGTAGCCGTCGGTGCCGATGTGTACTTGCCATCGGTCGAGGGGTTGGTCGGTCCAGAAGCGGGCTGGTTCGACGATGCCGTGATGGTGGGGACACAGCAGCACCAGGTTGTTGAGGGCAGTCTCGCCGCCGTTCCACCAGGGGTTGATGTGGTGGGCGTCGCAGCGAATGGCGTCCGTGGAGCATCGTGGGAAGGCGCATCCGCCGTCGCGGAGGGTGAGTGCGCGTCGGATGGCGGGGGTGACGAGGCGGTGGCTGCGTCCGACGTCGAGGATTTCGGAGGCGGTGCCGAGCACGACCGGGGTGAGGTCGGCGTCGCAGCACAGGCGGCGCAGGTCGCCGGGGGCGATGGGTTGGCAGTTGTCGAGAATGCCGGCCTGTTCGGCGCGTTCGCGCAGGTCGGTTTCGCGCATGATCACGACGACGCGGGGCAGGTCGCCTGCGGCGCGTCGCGGGTGGGATGCCCGCCCCGTCGAATCTGTGTGGTCGGCGGCGGCGAGGTCGGCGGCCATGCGGATGAGTGCATCGGCGCTGCGTTGCTCGGGCGTGCGAGTCTCGCGCGCGTCACGTGCTGCGGCGGCTGTACCGGACGTGGTTGTGCCGGACGTGGCCGTATCGGAGGCCCCCGCACCTGATTTGCCCGGTGAGGCGGCACCCGTGGCAGAGGCACCTGCGGCGGCACCGGCGGCAGAGGCACCTGCGGCGGCACCGGCGGCAGCGGCACCTGCGGCGGCACCCGTGGCAGTGGGACCCGCGGCAGCACCCGCGGCGTCCGCACCGGCAGCAGAACCCGAGGCAGCAGCACCCGAGGCAGCAGCACCGGCAGCAGAACCCGCACCGGCGGCAGCACCCGCGGCAGCGGCACCCGCGGCGTCCGAACCGGCAGTGGCGGCGCTGGACGCGGCGGTGCGCGCGGTGCGTGCGTCCCTTTCGGCGCGGCGGTCGGATTCGACGTAGGTGTCAATGAGTTTCTTGACGGCGGATGCTTCGATTTCGGGGAGGCTGCCGCGGATGTAGACGCTGCCGATGCCGTCGGGCGTGAAGGTGAGGCTGCGGCGTCGTATCGCGTAGTGACGTCGGGCAGCGAGACGTTGGTGTTCGGCCTCGTCGGCCGTGGGTGCGGGCGCGAGGACGGCGGCGAGCACGTCGGGCACCAGGCGTGGGATTTTCGCGGCGGGCGTGGTCAGGCCGCGTTCGATCAGGAGTTCTTCGGCAGCCGCCCGTTGCTGATCGGTGAGGTCGTCGGGCAGGCCGCTCAGGGCGTGCCCGAGCCGGGAGGCTTGCTGCGGGGTGAGGCGTCCGTCGATCGCGGCGTCGCGCACGCCCGGGTGTGAACCGATCTCGGCGGCGGTGAGGACGAGGCGGGTTGCTTCGCCTCGGGTCCGGGTGCCCTCCAGCGCAAGCCAGCTGGTGGTGGGGGTGCCGCGGACGGTCATTGCGGCGTCCGCGCGATCGGCTTCGGCGAGTAGGACGCCGGCGAGGGATTCGAGCCGGTCGGCCAGTCCGCGCGAGCACGCGGCGAGCGCGAGCCGGTGCGCGGGGGTGAGCCCGCGGCGTCCGGCGTGGTCGATCGCACCCAAAGCGTGCTCGATCACCGCGAGGGCGGTGTGGGTGGCCAGCGGGCCGGTCTGGTCGGGGCTGGCGAGCGGGGTGGGCGTCGCGTCCATGAAACAACGCTAGAACCCGCCCCTGACACTTTCCGCGCGGAAACCGCTCCACCACCCCACCAAAGATAACGAAAGCATAACGATGCGTGGGTCGCGCGCGGTCCGGGAGGAGGCCCCAGGGTTGACCGACGAGCAGCGGTCCGTGTGCTCTGCCGAGAGACCGCGACAGCGAATAGGATTGAATCCTATCGAAAGCGAGGCTCGATCATGCGCACGACGAAGCAGCTCAGCATCACCCTCCCCACGAGTATGGCCGAGGCGCTGAAGGAGCGCGTCACCTCCGGCGCGTATGCGAGCGAGAGCGAGGTCGTCCGTGACGGCTTGCGCGCGCTGTTTGCCCGCGACGAAGCCGTCGAGACCTGGCTGCGCACCGAGGTCGTCGCCTCCTACGACGAGCTGCGCGCCGACCCCACGCGGGCTGTCAGCGCCGCCGACATGCGTGCCCATCTCGCCGAGTTGCACGCGCAGCGGCTTGCCGAGCGCGACTCGTGACCCGGCGCGTCGTCTACTCGCCGCGCGCCAGGCGGCAACTCGCCGGCCTCTATCTCTGGATCGCGGAGCAGTCCGGTTTCCCCGACCGTGCCGAGGGCTACGTCTCCGCGATCTTCGACTACTGCGACGGGCTCGCCGAGTTCCCCATGATCGGCCTCGCCAGAGATGATCTGCGACCGGGCATGCGCACGATCGGCTTCCGTCGTCGGGCAGTCATCGCGTTCGCCGTCCATGAGGCGACGGTCGAAATACACGGCGTCTACTACGGCGGCCAGGACTACGAACCCCTGATCGCAGGTGAGGGGAGCTGAGTCGTCGATCAGTCAGCGGTCGAGTCGGTGTTCCCAGTACTTCGGCTTTCGGCGGTTGTGCGCGTAGGCGAGGATCACGAAACTCATATCGGTGAGGTAGTAGAGCACCCGGTACGGGAACACCGTCACCGCCATAGTTCGCACCGTGGGGGTGTCCACCCAGCCAGGGAACACGGGCGCGGAGCGCGGCCAATCGGAGATACGGGCTATCGCCTCGTCGATGGCGTCGTAGAAGTCCTCGCCCAGACCTGGCTCTCGGTCGTCGTACCAGAAATGCGGCTTCGCGGAGTTCTTCGCGCCTCGGGATGCTCGCGCTTTTCCAAACTCACGCGCGACGGGCTGCGAGTTCAGCCCGCAACTGGGCGTGCGACTCGTTCACGTCCAGCAGCTGGACCCTGCCGCTCTCGATGTCGTCAATGCGGCGGCGAAGCTCTACCCGCCAGGCCGCATCGACCTCGGCCTGATCCGTGTCCATGTCCTCAGCATCGAAGCTGCGCAGGCCGCGATGGATCACTGCAGCACGGTCACGCTCGTCAAGAGCGAGGAGCGCCTGCTCAACGCAACGTTCATGGACATGCTTCTAGTGTACGCCGCAGCACCGACACGTCACCGAGGCGTCACTTCGGTGATGCCAAGGTAGTGCGCGAGGGCGAACTCGACCTCGGCGAGTTGGTCGCGGGAGAGGTAGTCCACTGGCTCGCCGACCAGGTAGTTGGTATCGATCGAACGGATCTGATCCACCAGCACCCGCGTGGTTCGCCCGGCGATCTCCAACTCGGGGCGGTGGATCGCCGGTTGTGCCGAGGTTGAGGTGGGGACGACGGTGACCACCGACAGTGGCGATTCCGAGGGTGAGACCACCAGGCCGAGGCGTCTGCCGCGTTGTTCGTGACCGCGGGCGGATCCGAGGTCGATGCGGTAGACGGCGCCGCGGATCACCAGGCTTCCGGCTCGGCGCTGACGTCTTCGTCGGTGATCTTCTCGGCGTCGGCGTGGAATCGCTCGAGCCACCGGTCGTGGTGGAGCAGTCGCAATGCGCGGCGCAGCGTGTCGGAGGTGCTTTCCCCGGGGCGGGCTGCCTCTCTGAGGATGCGCTCATCATCGGCGGTGGGACGGAAGCCGATCGAGGTGGTCATGACTTGAGACTACCGTCGTGCTCAACATTTGTTCAACAGGCGGACGTCGGGTCGAGGCGCGTGAGGCCGGGGCAGTGGTTGAAGTCGGTGTCGGACGTGACGATCTCGGTGAAGCCGTTCCTCAGCGCCGTGGCGGCATGAAGAGCGTCGCGCCCTGGCAGTCCGTGGTGCTCGACCAGACCCAGCGCATCGCGCAGGACGCCGTCGTCGAAGTCGTGCAGCACGACGGCCGACGTGACGGTGCGAGCCTGCCGGACGGCCTCGCCGGAAGAAGCGATTGGATGCCCCAGGCCTCGTGTACCCCAAGCGGGTGAGCGCATCGATGAGTCGCTGGTCGTCCGGTCATCACCGCCCTCCTGCTGCCTCACGCCAGGCTTCGGCGTGCCTGGTGCGTAGAGCCTGCCATAGCTGCGACACGGCTTCGTCAGAGTCGACGGCGGGCGAGGAGGTGAGGTCATGGGCCACCTGGAGCGGGTCGGCCAGCGGCACGTCGGCAATGACCCATGGTTGTGGCAGCCAGACTCCTGGGTCCTTCGCGGCGCACAGGGTCAGCGTGGCCTCGGCGGGCGACCCGACGGCGACGAATCCGGCCGCCGCCAGCGATGTGGCGGCCTTGACGTACACGCTGAGGTATTCGGGACGGCGCCACGGTGCGAGAAGGTCGGCGGCGGCATCGCCGGAGACGACCGGAGCCGAGCCTGGAACGCCGGCCAACACCTGGAGCGCGCGCGCGGTCTGGGTGGCGACATCATCGAGGGAGTACCAGTAGCTCGTCACCCCGGCCGGGCCGCGGTAGTTCGCGAGCCACCAATGGGCCAGCCCTTCCCAGTCGGCCGACCGCCATCCCTCTGCGGTCTGCTCGACGAGCCCTGCTTCCCGGAGCGCCCCCAGGATCCGCGACACCCGCGGCTGGCCAACCCCCACCGCCTCGGCCAGTTCCCTCTGCGTGACCGGCGCAATCGCCAGCAGCCGCCGTACGAGCGTGAATGTCGCCCACGGCACCGGGCCGCGCCGCGCCGGCGCGGGGCGCGCCACCGGGGGCACCGTTCGCTCCAGTCGGGTCGCCCCCAGTTGCAGCGAGATCAGGCCGGCGTCGGTCACGACGCTCCAGCCCATCCGGCACGCGGCCCTCGCCGTCGCGGATGTGGCTCGCGGCGTCACCAGCAGCGACGGCTCGTGCCACGGATCGGGCAACTGGGACGCCGATAGCGGGCGTGCGACGTGGTGCAGCCGGAAGGCCTGGCTGCCGTCGGCGCTGCTCAGCCGCACGTGTTCGGCGTCGACGGTCTCCACCGCGACGCCAACCTCGCCCAGTACGTCCTGCCACATGAGCCCACTGTAATGCCTATTATCGAGAACTGTTGGATAACAGGCATATTACGTAGGTGCTTGGGCTCTGAGGATGCGCTCATGATCGGCGGTGGGAGGGAAGCCGATCCAGGTGGTCATGACGTGAGGATGCCGTCGTGCTCGGCATTTGTTCAACAGGCGGACGCCGGGTCGAGGCGCGTGAGGCCGGGGCAGTGGTTGAAGTCGGGGTCGGACGTGAGGATCTCGGTGAAGCCGTTCCTCAGCGCAGTGGCGGCATAGATCGCGTCGCGCCCGCGCAGTCCGTGGCGCTCGACCAGGCCCAGCGCCTCATGCAGGACGCCGTCGTCGAAGTCGTGCAGCACTACGGCCGACGTGACGGTGCGAGCCTGCCGGACGGCCTCGCCGCGATCGCCCCGGCGCATCCGGTGGAAGAGGAACTCCTGCACCATCTCGACGCTGGCATGCAGTTCGATCTCGCCGCGCGCAGCTGCATCGAGCACAGCGAGGCAGGCGTCCTTGTGGGGCGACGGGCCGCCGACCGCGTAGATCGGCACGGTCGAGTCGATGAAGACGCGCTTCACGAGCGACCGCCGGCGATGTCGGCGTCGAAGGACTCCTTGATGGACGCCCACGCCTCCTCGGGTTCGTCCGAGGAGGACCGCCCGAGTTCGAGCAACGCGTTCAAAGCGTCGACCCGCACATCGAACTCGCCCGGGTAGGCGACATCGATGGCGTGCCGGATCACGGCCGAGACGCTGTGCCCTGACCGTTGCGCCTCGGCTTCGACGCGCGCGTATCTCTCGCGATCGAGCAGCAATTGGAGACGACGTTCCATGACAGACATACACATACACTAGCATGTGTACAAAGAGAGTCCGGTCCCGGCTATCTGCTCACGATGGCCCGGACCGGGCTCGCCTGACGGGTGGCCGGCGCGACCGGTGTCGCGGGCTGACCCAGGGCGGACGCCAACGGATCCGAGACGGCAAACAACAACAGTCGAACGGACGGACAGCGGCCATTTTTCAGCGTCCCACAACGGGGGTTGCCACCCGACTTAGACCCAGCAGGCCGAGTCGCTGTAGCGTCTGCACCGACACTCGTCGTTGGGGCGCGAGGGTCGACGTTGAAGTCACGGCCCCTTCCGACGCCCAGAACGACGAGGTATTCCCCAATGCCTGCCCTCTTCCCCGACCCGGTCGCGCACCATCCGACGAAGGCTGACCGGACAGTGATGCGATGATCGCGCGCTTACCGGTCGTTGTCCGCCGAGCGACCCAGGTGATCTGGGACGCCCTGTCCTGGCTCTTGGCGGTGCTGCTGCTTGCCGCCGTCCGCTACGACTTCAGCCTGTCTGAGGAGCAGTTGGCGTTGGGTGTTGGGCTATTCGGCGTCCGCGATCGTGATGCAGGTCACCTTCGGGTTGATCTCGCAGGTGTATCTGGGGCGTAACCGCACGGGCAGCTTCACGGAGGCGACCTGGGTGGGGGCGATGCTGATCTTGGTCGCGACTCCGCTGGGCATTGTCTTTCCGCTGGTTTCGAGTGCTTTCCCGCGCGGACTCGGGCTGGTGGCGCCGATGTTGGCGTTGTGTTTCATGGCGTTGGGCCGCTGGGCGTTCAGGATCGTGCTCACCGCCGGTCGTAAGTCGACCGTTGGCGGCGCGCCCGCTCTGGTGTACGGCGCAGGCGATGCCGGTCACGAGGTGGCGCGACTGATCGCGACGGCCGAGGAGCCGCCATATCGCATCGTGGGGTTTCTCGACGATGCCCCCGGCAAGGGCTTTCTGCGGGTTCATGGCCACCGGGTGCGCGGCACCGGCGAGGACCTGCTCGCGGCGGCCGCCGAAACCGAGGCCGAGGTGGTCATTCTCGCGATCTCGGGTGCCTCGGCGAAGCTCATTCAGAGCCTGGCGGCCCGGTGTAGGAAGGCAGGCTTGAAGCTGGTCGTCTTGCCGCCGGTGCGCGAGATGATCGGTGGACGCGTCACGCTCGCTTCGTTGCGCGAGTTCAATGTGGCCGACTTGTTGGGGCGGCGTCCGATCAGGACGGATCTCACGAGGATCGCCGATTCGGTGCAGGGCCGGGTGGTGCTGATCACGGGTGCGGGCGGTTCGATCGGCGCGGAGTTGGCGCGGCAGGTGTACAAGCTGGGTCCGAGCAAGCTGGTGTTGCTGGATCGTGACGAGTCGGCGTTGCACGGCGTCCAGTTGGCCTTGTACGGCAGCGGTCTGCTCGACACCGACGACATGGTGTTGTGTGACATTCGCGATGAGGACGCCTTGCGCGCGGTGTTCGCGGAGCATCGTCCGGAGTTGGTTTTTCATGCGGCGGCGTTGAAGCATTTACCGATGCTGGAGCGCTTCCCGGTGGAGGGTTGGAAGACGAATGTGCTGGGCACGCTGAATGTGTTGAAGTGCGCGCACGAGGTGGGCGTTCGGAACTTCGTGAACATTTCGACCGACAAGGCCGCGGACGCGACGAGCGTGCTGGGTCAGACGAAGCGGCTGGCCGAGCGGTTGACGGCTTGGTATGCGCAGACGCATGGCACGACGTATCTGTCGGTGCGGTTCGGCAACGTGCTGGGTTCGCGGGGTTCGGTGTTGTTCGCGTTCCGCGCGCAGATCGAGCGCGGCGGCCCGGTGACGATCACGCACCCTGAGGTGACGCGGTATTTCATGACGATCCCTGAGGCGTGTGAATTGGTGCTGCAGGCGAGCGTGATCGGACGCCCGGGCGATGTGCTGGTGCTCGACATGGGCGAGCCGGTGAAGATCGTGGACGTCGCCGAGCGGTTGATCGCCGAGTCGGGCAAGGACGTGCCGATCCGCTACACGGGTCTGCGTCACGGCGAGAAGCTGCACGAGGTGCTGTTCAGCACCTTGGAGGAGGGCCACTCGAGCGAGCACCCGTTGATCAGCCAGGTGGCTGTCCCGGTGTTCGAGCCCGTCGAGTTGCCGTTCCGTGATGAGGACGCCGCCCTGCGGCTGCTCGCGGAGCAGCCGCGTGCGGCGGGTCTCGGAACCCCGACGGAGGTCATGCCGACGGGGCTGATCGGCCAGGCGCACTCGGATCGGGCCGACCTGTCGAGATGAAGTCCGTGACGGAAACGAACAACTACTCCGCTGATGACCTGCGCAGAAAGACTTCGGGGGCTTATAACCTCACCGTGAAGCCGATCATCGGCCGCCTGTTGGCGATCCCGCTGCTTTTGGTGCTATCACCGCTTCTCGTCGTGATCTCGCTGGCAGTCGTGGTCGACAGCGGATTCCCGGTCTTCTATCGGGGCGAGCGCGGAGGATGGCGAGGGAATCCTTTTCGAATCTACAAGTTCCGTACGATGGTTCGTGATGCGGATCGGATTGGTGGTGGTACCACGGCGCTCTCGGACCCGCGGATCACGAGGGTCGGTGCGTTGCTGCGCAAGACGAAGCTGGATGAGTTTCCGCAACTGATCAATATCATCCGCGGTGACATGTGCTTCGTGGGGCCTCGGCCGGAACTGCTTCGCTACACCTCGCAGTATGCAGGGTTGGAGGAGTTCATTAAGCAGGTTCGTCCCGGAGTTACTGATTTCAGCTCGATTGAGTACATCAACCTTGACGAGGTCGTGGGTGGGGAGGACGCGGACGCGGTGTACGAGCGCGAGGTGCTCCGCCACAAGAACGAGCTACGGATCAAGTACGTCGCCGAGATGTCGCCGCTGACGGACCTCAGGCTCTTCGCCGTGACGGTGGCACGGGCCACAAAGGGCTTTGCCCGCCATCTCCGTGGCAGGAGGCTGGCTGATGGAGACCACTGAGATCGGTCCGGCCGACCTGACCGTCTCGCGGCTGGCCTTCGGCGGTTGCCCGATGGGCGGCCACGGGTGGGGTGACACGTCTCGCGACGACTTCATCGCCGCCATCCAGACTGCGCTCGACGCGGGCCTGAACTTCTTCGATACCGCGGACATCTACGGGCTCGGAGAGGGGGAGCGGACGCTTGGTGACGCGCTGCGAGGGCGGCGCAACGAAGCCGTCATTGCCACCAAGTTCGGCGTGCGGGTCGAGCAAGGGCGAACCTCGTACGACAACTCGCCATCGTGGATCAAGGCGGCGCTTGAGGCCAGTCTCCGGCGGCTGGGCACCGACTATGTGGACCTCTACCAAGTGCACTACCGCGATGGATCAACAGCGTTGGAAGACGTGGTGGCGACGCTGATGGAACTGCAGGAACAAGGAAAGACCCGGTATCTTGGGCTATCGAACATCGACGGCGGCAGCGGCCATGAAATCGAGGCTAACCCTGGCGTCTTCTCGACCTTCCAGAACGAGTTCAGCCTCGCGAACCGTAGCCACGAAGGCGATATCGCCTCGTTCGTGAGAAAGGGGGTGGTGCCACTTACCTGGGGCAGTCTCGGCCAGGGCATTCTGAGTGGCAAGTATGACGCGACGAGTACCTTCGGCCCCGATGACCGACGCAGCCGTCCGACCTACATCAACTTCCACGGTGCCAAGCTGACGCACAACCTACGTATAGTCGAGGTCCTACGTCGCATCGCGGGGCGGACCGGCACGACGCCATCCGCAGTGGCCATCCGATGGATCCTGGATCGTCTGCCGCGCAGCGTTGCGATCGTGGGCATCAAGAGCGTTCGACAACTCGAGGCCAACCTTGAGGCCCTTGGCTGGAATCTGTCTGCAACCGATCTGACCGAGCTGGATGCCGTGTCACTCGATCAGGAGAATGTCGCATGAACAGCCGTGAACTGGCCTGGCGCATCCGCCGACACGGCGTCGAGATGACCCATCTCTCGGGTGGGTCGCACATCGCCTCGGTTCTCTCCGTCGCCGACATCGTGGCGGTGTTGTACGCCGGTGTGGCCCACGTGCGGGCGGACGATCCGGAGTGGGACGGTCGCGACCGGATCATCCTCAGCAAGGGCCACGCAGGCGCCTCGATCTATGCAGCGCTGGCCGAGCGGGGCTTCTTCGACGTCGACGAGCTGCGCACGCACTACGCAGACGGTAGCCGGCTGTCTGGACACGTCTCCCACAAGGGCGTGCCGGGTGTCGACCTGTCCACGGGTTCGCTCGGGCATGGACTGTCGGTCGGCGCGGGCATGGCTTACGCAGCCTCGAAGGACGGCAAGGCGCATCGGGTGTTCGTGATCCTCGGTGATGGCGAGTGTGATGAGGGGTCGGTGTGGGAGGCGGCGATGGTGTCCCACCACTACGGGCTCGGTAACCTGGTGGCCATCATTGATCACAACCGGATGCAGAGCCTCGGCTACTGCGAAGCGACGATCGCGCTGGAGCCGTTCGCCGATAAGTGGCGCGCCTTTGGGTGGAACACCATCGAGGTCGATGGGCATGACCATGACGCGTTGCAGCAGGCGCTGGAGGAGTGCCGTGGTTCGGCAAAGCCGACGGTGATCGTCGCCGAGACCGTCAAGGGCAAGGGCATCTCTTTCATGGAGCAGAACATCCTGTGGCACTATCGCTTCCCCCACGAGGGTGAGGAGTACGACGGTGCGGTGGCCGAGTTGGACGCTCAGCGTCCGGCGCCAGTGTCGGCAGATGCGGGGGAGGCCCGATGAGGGACCGTTTCGTCTCGACGCTGATGACCGTGGCTGCGCGCGACCCGAACGTGCATCTGGTGACGGGTGACCTCGGGTTCGGGGTGCTCAAGCCGTTCTGGGAGCAGTTCCCCGACCAGTTCACGAACGCCGGTATCGCCGAGCAGAATATGACGAGCTTCGCGGCGGGCATGGCGCTAGAAGGCAAGACGGTATTCACCTACTCCATCGGGAATTTCCCGACGCTGCGGGCGATCGAACAGATCCGGAACGACTGTACCTACCACGAAGCCAACGTCAAGGTGGTCTGCGTAGGCGGTGGCTTCGCCTACGGATCACTCGGCATGTCGCACCACGCCACCGAGGATCTGGCCATCATGCGGGCGTTGCCCAACATGACGGTTGTGGCACCCTGTGACCCGTTCCAGGCACAGCAGGCGACGGAAGCGATCTACGCCCACCCAGGCACCTGCTACCTACGGTTGGGTCGAGGCGGCGAGCCTGATCTGGGCGTCGCCAGACAAGAATTCGTGCTGGGACGCGCCATGCCGGTCGCGGCCGGCGAGCGCGTCGTACTGTTATTCACCGGCGCGATCGGTGACGAGGTGCTCGACGCACGCGGGCTGCTCCTTGCGCATGGCATTGATGCTGCTATGGTGTCCTTCCCGACGGTGAAACCCCTAGACACCGCGGCGATCGCTGACCTAGCGGCTCGGTATGAGTGGTTGGTGACGGTTGAGGAACACAGTGTGGTCGGTGGCTTCGGTGGTGCCGTCGCCGAGACTTTGGCGGAGCTCGCCGGTGGCGGCGCACGCCTAGTCCGGATCGGGCTGGAGGACCGGTATTCCACCATCGTGGGCTCGCAGAAGCACCTGCGGCATGTGTACGGGATGAGCGCGCGTGCCATCGCCGAGCGCGTGCGTGAGGTGACTGATGCCTAGGGTCCTCATATTCGCGAACGATTACACGAGCATCTATAATTTTCGGCTAGAATTGCTTGCCAAACTTGCTGCGGATGGCCATGAGGTCTTGTTGGTGATTCCGGCCGATCCGCGAAACCAAGCGTTCTATCATATGGGCTGCAATCTGATCGAGCTTCCACTCAGCCGATTCGGCGCAAATCCATTGGTTGAGCTTGTCAGTATGATTCGACTCCTCCGGCTACTCAAGATCTTCTACCCAGACGTTGTGGTGACGTTCACCGCGAAACCGAATATTTATGGCGGTATTGCATGTCGTTTCGTTAAGGTCCCCCAGATCGGCGCCGTCACGGGACTGGGGGCGACCTTCCAGAAACGTGACGCGTTTCGCCGTCTTATGGTGCTCCTCTACCGGCTGGCGTTCCGGCGGGCACACGCTGTCTTTTTTGAGAATGGGCACAATAGTCAGGTGTTCGCCGACGAGCGGATTATTCCCGTAGCGAAGTCGTTCGTGGTGGCTGGAGCCGGAGTCAACCTTGAGACCCATCCTGTGGAGGCCTACCCGGAAGTAGTCGGCCCGACGCGGTTCATTACGGTGGCTCGTATTCGCAGAGACAAAGGGTTCGACGAACTATTCGAGGCGATCCGCCGTGTGAGTGCAGTGCGTGACGACGTCGAGTTTCACCTTGTCGGATGGTCCGAGGATGATTCGTATCAGGATGCCATCGAAGACATGCGCCACAACTATCCGGTTGTGGTGCATGGCGGCGTCGGTCAGGTCAAAGTGCATGAGTTGCTCGCTGAATCACACTGCCTCATCCATCCATCTCATCACGAGGGAATGGCCAATGTGATCCTCGAGGCATCCGCCGCCGGCCGCCCCAGCCTGGCGTCGGATATCCCTGGGTGCCGGGAGGCCATCGATCAGGGAAAGAGCGGCCTGCTCTTCCCCGTGCGTAGTGTTGAGGGGATCGAGAGGAGCGTGCATCAATTCCTGTCGATGACGCGCGATACCCAACGAGACATGGGGTTGGCTGCTCGGAAGAAGATGGAGTCCGAGTTTAACCGACAAACGGTAGTAGGACATTACGTGGACGAGATCAATCGCGCCGCGTTGCCGCGTAAGAGGAAATGGGGGTCTAGGTGACACTGGAGCCTCAGGCTATGGCGAGGGATCCTCTGATCTCGGTCATCATGGCCGTGTATAACTGCGAAGGCACTCTGACCCCCGCCGTCAACTCGATAATCGGGCAGACATACACCAATTGGGAGCTCGTCATTTGCGATGATGCCTCAACTGACGACACCGCGCGAATCCTTGCGCGTCTGGAGCGGGAACTTGGGCCCGGCCAGTGTAAACTGTTGAAAAACGACGTCAATCGGAGGCTCGCGTTCTCCTTGAATCGATGCCTAAGTGTGGCGACCGGCGATTATGTCGCGCGCATGGATGGGGATGATATCTCCCAACCCGATCGTCTGGCGCGTCAAATGGACTACTTGGTGCGCCACCCAGAGGTGCACTTGCTAGGCACATCAATGCGTAGGTTTAGCCATGCCGGGGAGGGCGAGGTCATCTACCCGGCGTCGCCCCAGCCGGACCGCTGGACGCTCGGTCGATCGAGCAAGGCCCCCTTCTTTCACGCCACGATTTTGGCTCGAAAAGAGCTGTATGAGCGGTTGGGAGGCTATACTGTTGCCTGGCGTACCCAAAGAGCCGAAGATTTGGATCTTTGGTTCCGTTTCTTCGCCGCTGGATACGTGGGTCGAAATGTTCCCGATCCGCTCTATCTGGTTCGGGAGGACGGGGCGGCTATTAGGCGTCGCACTCCGCAATCGAGGCTCGGGGATTTTCTTATTCGAGTGCGTGGAAGTTGGATGCTCAGGTATCCTCCGCAGGCATATTTGCGTTGCGTGGTAAACCTGCTAAAAGTATTGCTGCCGTATAAGGTGTTCGATTGGCACAGGGCGTGGACTCGCCGTCGCACCGACAGGCCGGCTGCGACACGATGACCGCCTACTGGGTTACAATCGCAACAGTCGGATACCTGCTATTCATGGCCCGCCTCACGGACCCGATGCTTGACGCGCGCTCAATGGGCAACCTCCCGGCCGCGACAAGTTCTCGGATCTTCATTGGAATTGCCGCTTTCGTCTTGATCGGGGTGGCCGGTCTTCGCTGGCGTGTGGGTACCGACTTCTTGCAGTACGTGCACAACTATGAAGCCTATCGGGACGGATTTTTCGCGGATCTTCAGAGCTTCAGTGAGCCGGGTATTAAAGGCGTGGCATGGCTGGTAGCAAACATTCGGGATGATGCCGCGTTCTTTATATTCGCCGCAAGCGTCATCACAATTGGCCTCATGCTACGCGCGACCGCTCGATACACCATAGCCATAGGAATGAGTTACCTGCTTTTCATCTTCGTTGGATCATGGCACGGCTCCTTTAATGGCATTCGTCAGTTCCTTGCGGCCGCCGTAATCCTAGCCGGGCACCGGTATATCGTGAGTCGGAAGCCGGTTCGGTACCTCGTTGTCGTAGCGATCGCGACCGCATTCCACGTCAGCGCGCTTCCTCTGATGCTGTTGTACGTTGTGTCCAACAAGAAGCTGCCGACACGTGCGATCATTCTGATGGTAGGGGTGGCCGCGATGTTTCTCTATGCATCTGACATGGTGCTTGGAATGGTGGGCTTCATCAAGGGGGGCTCCGCGCTCGATGACTATGTGATTCGGCCGGTGAATCCGTTGCGAATCGCGGTTGCGATCGCGCCGATTGCTTTTTACTGGAGTCGTGGCGTCCGCACGATGATCGATGGGGAATGGTTCTATCGTAACCTAGCGATTGTTCACGCCGCTGTGATGGTCGCCGCCTCATGGAGCTCCTATCTTGGGAGGTTTGGAATCTATACCACCGTGTTTCTTCCTCTTGTCCTGCCACGGCTAATCGACTTTCCGGACCGGCGGTTGACTTTTCTGGTGCGCGCGTTCGTGGTTATGCTGTTCGCTGCGTTCTGGTATGTTGACGTCTCTGGGTCATCGGCGCTGAGTGAGTTCAGGTTCGTATTCGGTTCGAGGAAGGTAGTCTCGTGATGAGTCTTGCCGTTGATCAGACAGCAGGCTCCGCGGAGAGGGTCCCGAGGATCCTCCACGTCGTTGGTGCTATGAATAGGGGCGGCGCTGAGACGATGCTCATGTCGCTTTATCGCGCCGTCGATAAGCGAGTGGTGCAATTCGATTTTCTGGAAATGGCCGCCGGTCGAAGTGACTATGCCGAGGAGATTGAGGCCATGGGAGGGAGGGTTATTCACTGCGAGTGGTCACAGCGGCCCACTCGTCTGTATCGCACGATCACGAATGTCGCCTCAGTGATCGAAAGCCGTGGACCCTATCAGGCTGTTCATTCGCATGTACTATTCGCGTCCGGAACAGCGCTCGCGGGCGCCGCTCGGGCCGGAGTGAGCGTGCGGGTTGCTCATTCACATAATACATCTACTCAATCCAGAGGAATCGCCTCAAGCGTATATCAACGTTACGCCCGGTGGGCGATACGCGCGTCGGCTACAGAGTTTATGGCCTGCACCGAAGAGGCGGGCAACTATCTGTTCGGTAAGTCATACTTCAAGGCTCGCGGCGCGAAGGTGATAAATAATGCCGTTGATACCGCGCAGTTCCGGCCTGGAACCAGCGCGCAGCGCGCGGCCGTTCGGGCCACACTCGGGGTGGGACAGGGTTCACTACTGCTCGTCTCGATCGCCCGAATGGAGGCGGTGAAGAATCACCGCTTCCTCATTCGGGTCGCGCATGCCCTGGCGGTTCGAGGAGTGGACTTTGCTTTATTGCTGGTCGGTGACGGCAGGTTGCGGGCTGAGTTGGAAGAGACGGTGTCATCGCTCGGGATTGGTAGCACGGTTCGTTTCATGGGCGTCCGAAGAGACATTGCGGAGATACTGCGCGCCGCCGATATGCTGCTGATGCCTAGCCATTTTGAAGGATTGCCTGTGGCACTGGTCGAGGCTCAAGCCACGGGCCTTAAGTGCTTGGTTTCAGATCGAATCTCACGCGAGGCCGACTTGGGCATGGGTCTGTTGACATTCATGCCTATCGATGACCCTGCGCACTGGGCGGAACGAGCATGCTCTGGGAACGATCTGGCTCCCATCTGTGCGCGCGATATTGCTCGGTCACTCAGGCGCCGAGGATATGTAGTGGAGGACGCCGTCGCTGCACTGCTCTCGCTATATGGGCTCCAGGAGGGCAGCGCGTCGTGACGCTCGTGAATAGCAGCCTGGTGCTATGAGTCCGCCGACTTCTCGAACGGCGCGTTCGGCACGGAACGCGTCCGTGAGCGTGCTGAGCCAGGTACTGATAGTCGTCTTGGGATTTGTGAGCCGGAGTGTGTTCATCGCGCACCTCGGCGTTGGGCTTCTTGGCGTAAATTCGGTGTTGACCAGCGCGCTGGCGATACTCACGCTTGCCGACCTAGGAATCAACGGTGCCGTGATGTACGCGCTGTACGGGCCATTGAAAGACAATGATACTGAGCGCGTGGCTGCCATCGTGTTGTATGCGCAGCGGCTATTTCGGGGCGTGGCGCTCGCCGTCGCGTCGGTAGGGCTCGCGGGTATCCCTTTCATTCATGGGTTTGTGCGTTTGGATGAACCCGTTCCCTGGCTCGAGGCCTATTATTTGGTGCTCCTCGCCAATACGGCTGTGGGATATCTGATGCTCAATCGGATTGTGCTCCTCGATGCCGACCAGAAGGTCTACATTACCAAGACGTACTCGATGGTGTTCAACACGGTGCGCTCGGTCGCGCAGATAGCGTCGATACTCCTGCTTGGAAGCTTCATTGTCTACCTGGTCATCCAGGTCGCGTCTACGGTTGCGAACAATCTGTTTGTCTACCTCCGCGTGGGTAAGATGTACCCTTACCTGAAAGACGGTCACGGCGCGATTGTGGCGGGCGAACGCAGGTCTATTTTGGAGTCGGTTCGCGCCCTCATGATTTTCCGCCTGGGGGGGCTGGCGCTTCAGAACTCGGCTCCGTTGCTTATATCGGTGATCGTGGGAACGCTCGCTCTCGGATATTATTCCAACTACATGTTGCTCGCTGGCTCAGCGGTGATGATCACCGAGACCGCCTTCGCGGCGCTCACTCCCAGTGTGGGGAATCTGATTGCGGGTGGAAACACCGCGGCGGGGCGACGGCTGTTCCATGAGCTGGTACTTCTGTCGACCGTCCTTCATGGCGTAATAGCTGTGTTCTTGGTAGCGTTGATTGACGACTTCGTCGGCCTCTGGCTTGGTTCGACTTATGTGCTTCCGCTCGCCGTAGGTGCAGGTGTGGCTATCAACTTCTACGTGACGGGAACGATGATGCCGATGTGGTCGTTCCGTAGCGCCACGGGCCTGTTCCGAAGGACTCAGTGGGTAATCGTCGTCACCGCGATTCTCAGTGTCGGCCTTTCGTTTGCCCTCGGCCACGCCTACGGCCTAGCGGGGGTCGTGATCGCACCAGCGCTGGCGCGGGTGCTGACCGGCAGCTGGTACGAGCCGTGGCTGCTTCTGAGGGATCATCTTTCGGGAAGTGTGGTGCGGTACTTCACGATCCAGGCGGCGGCCTCGGCGCTATGGGCGGCGGCAGCCGCCGGAGCTCTCGCGGTAGGAGATGCGTTGAATATGTCGCCGCTGCCGGCTATGGCAGCTAAGATAGGGTTTCTCCTCGTGGTCCTCCCTGCCGCCGTTTGGTTGGTGTTTGCCAGGACTGAGGAGTTCGGACGCCTAGGGCAGCGCTTGAGGGGCGTGGTCGTTAGGACGCCCTCGCCGCGCAGGGAAGGGAAATAGTGCTCCGAGCATCCATCGTCGTTCCCGCCTACAACGTGGCGGCCTACCTGCCTCGATGTGTCGAGTCGATCCTGGCGCAGACCGAGGAGTCGCTCCAGTTGATCATTGTCAATGATGGCTCCACGGACGATACTGCTGACGTTGCAGAGAGCTACGCTGCCCGAGATCCAAGGGTGCGTGTTATCCATCGCGAGAACGGTGGCGTATCGGCCGCGCGTAACATCGGTCTTGCATCTGCCGTCGGCGAGGTGGTGTTCTTCTTGGATGCCGACGACTGGGCAGATCCGAAGATGATTTCCTCGCTGCTAGCCTCTAGCGAGGAGTTGACAGCCGACGTTGTTGTGGCGGGTGCGATCGTTGACTTCCACGATGCGCAGGATAAGACTACTCGGTCGGAGGCCCGTCTGTTGTCCCCCTGCGTTATTGAGCCTGGAAAGTGGATGCCTGCTGGTGCTGTGGACGAAAGCTTTGTCAACCTTCTCGGCTACCCATGGAACAAGGCCTACAAGCGTGAATGGCTGATGGGCCTCGGCGAGTGGTTCGATGAGGATTTGACCCTGTTCGAGGACCTCGAATTCAACGCCAGGATCTTAGCAGCCGCGCGACGAGTCGCGCTAGTTGGAGGTTGTTATGTGCACTACGTTCAGCGTCCCGCAGGCAGCCTCGGAACGGAGTGTGGATCAAGGTTTCTCACCCACCGGCTCCGCGCCATTCAGAATGTCGATGCGTTGCTCGTGGCCTGGGCAGTCGACGACTCGGCCCGACGTGCCCGGCTGTCTGTCGCGAGCGGCGAGGCTCTCTGGGGTGCTTTGGTGCGGGCGGCCGGAGAGGCTGGTCAGGTGGCTGCGTTGAGGACGATGCTGGCGTTTCCTGAAGCTGCGCAAGTGGTGTCGTTGGCATCGTCGGCGCCGGTCGGGTGGCGTGCGTGTTGGGCAACTGCCACGGTCGGGCGAGGGTGGTTCGGAGTCGCCCTGTTGCCAGCGCGGGTCACCCTCTATCTAGAGAAGACCTGGCTGTCCGGGTTGAAACGACGTATGAAGAAGGTGCGCTGGGGGCGCAAGCGATGATAAGGATGACTGCCTTTGAAGGGGGTAAGAGGTGATACGCAGGATCAAGAGCACGATTCCAGAGCGCTATAAGGGGCCGGTGGTGGCGGAGTTGAAGCCCACGCCAGCTCCGGACCTTGAGCCGTGGAAGGGTCGTAAGAAGGTGATCGTGGCGCTTGCAGGGTTCTATCAGAACCTTGGCGATATGGCTCTTACCTATGCACAGAAGCGCTTCATTGAGCAGACCTTGCCCGAGCACGAGGTGCTGCTCTTTCCCAGCACCCATACCTACAGCCGGATGAAGGCGCTCAAGCGAGTGGTGGGGCCTGAGGACATGATCACCACCATCGCTGGTGGCAACATGGACGATGTGTACCCGTCGTTGGAGAATGCGCGGCGCTACGTGGTTCGGTCGTTCCCGAACAATCCGGTCATCTCGTTCCCGCAGACCTTCGCGTTTAGTGCTACGGAATCAGGAAAACGGGCGTTGCGCCGAAGCGCCCGCACATACGGCCACCACAAGGGCCTCAGCATGTTCGGGCGCGAGCCCCGGACTCTAGAGCTGATGAAGGCCGGGTTCCCTGGGGTCAGGGTCGGGTACAGCCCGGACATCGTCCTGTCCCTGGTGGATCGCCACGGCAAGTCGGCTACTGAACGATCTGGGATCATGCTCACGGTGCGCGACGACAAGGAGGTGCTGCTGTCAGCGTCCGACCGTGCGGGCATCCGTCAGGTGGTGGAGGCGAAGACTGCTGACGTCACCATGAAGGACACCGTCGATGTCGCCCTTGAGCACTGCCAGCCCGACACCTACGAGAAAACGCTTCACGACTTCTGGGATCTGCTTCGCGCCCGTCGGGTGGTGGTGACGGACCGGCTCCATTGCATGATCTTCTGCGTCAACACGGGGACCCCGGTTGTGGTGCTCCCGAACAACAACCACAAGATCAAAGGCACCTACGACGCATGGCTCAAGGACTACTCGTACGTTCGGTTCCTCGACTCGTTCCAGCCTGACGAGCTGGCCGAGGCTATAGACGAGATGTGGAATCTCACCCCGGACCGGATCACGGGTCCAGACCTCAGCCGACACTACGAGGAGTTGCGGGAGGCTTTGCTTCGAGCTTCTGGCCTGCTGGGGTGAGGATCGCAAGCCTTCCCATCGAGTGGGCGATGACGGTGACCTTCTGCGCGAACACCTTGGAGACCTCCTGAACGTATTCGGGCAGGCAGGCCGCGACGGCGGGGCCCGCTGCCCACTGGGTGTTGTGCTCAGCGTAGTCAAAACTGACGACGGCTTTCCGATCGCCGTAGACGGCCTTTAGGTGGCGGCGCACGGCATCGAGATTCGTCGATTTTCCGGTCCAGCCATGAACCAGCACGACGGGAACCGCGGATCGTGCGAAGCTGACCGGAGTGCTGTCACGCGAGCAACTGCTCGCGGCCTTAGCCTCGGCACCTCCGCCAAATGTCATCGCCTCAACGCCAGGGCTACGAGAATGACGAAGTATGGCCGTATTCTCATGACAGCTTCTCCGTCGCCGCGATCTGCCAGACACCCTTGTTGGACACCAAGTTCAGCTTCCATCGGCCGTCAGATCCAGCGGCCTCAACAACCCCGGTGACACCATCGATGGGGACGGAGGAGTCCGCGGCAACCGTGATCGCTCCCATGACCTTCAGTTGGGCGGCAGCCTCGGCCGAGACCGCAGTCCCGGAAGGCATGGCTATGGCGTCAGCGGCCTCCAAGGGATCGCCCGAGACCAGAGCCTCGCTCAACTCGCCCGCGCGAGCTTCGCTCAGCGGCGGCACCGTCTCCGCGATCGCAGGCTCCGGAGGGGGCGACGGTGACTCCGGCGCGCCCGCGCACCCCGTCGACAGAACCAAGGCGACGATCGCCAGCGTCGCTCCACGCTTGCGGGCGGGCCGCGAGCCACGTCTTGAGCGCCTTCTTGGTGCGTCCCTCGACCATGTCGAGCGACCGGGACGGCCCCGTTCGGTCCCGGATTGGGGTGAGGTCGATGATCACGATCACGTAGCGGTCACCACGGCGGGCGTGCCGCCACACGTGCTCATCGACGCCGATGACTTTCACGCCGTCAAACCTTGTCGGATCGCTGATCAGGACCCGTTGACCCTCGGCGAGGACGGCCGTGTTGGCGGTATTCCACGCCACGCCGAGCCCGTCGGACACTCGGGCCATGGTGAGGTCCTGAACGACAATCCCTTCCAGGGCCCACCGCAACCCGCGCCGGGACAGCTTCGCCTGCGGTTCTGCCGCCAGATCGGTGTTCTCCGCCACACGCGGCTGTCCTGACAACCTAAGACACGACTTTGACGGCACCCTGGGGCCGAGGTTCTCCGATGACGAAGGTTCCTACACCGACCCATCTGGGAGAACCTCGACGTGTCCAATGATACCGGTACGGCGCGCCTGCTGGAGATGGCTGTTCGCGGGCCGTTCCAAACAGGCGTTCAAGGCCTGGCTCGCCCGCCGCCCGCTGGAGTGGTGCGACGGGATCGACATCGTGGCCATGGATGGCTTCACCGGGTTCAAGACCGCCACGGCTGGGGAGCTTACCGACGCCGTAGTCGTGCTGGATCCCCTTGCACGTTGTGAGGCTGGCCGGTGGCGCGCTCGGCCAGGACCGCTCACGAGCGCGTCACGGGACAGTGATTGACCGCGGGGACCGCAGAACATCGCGTCGCCTGGGCGCTGGTGCTTTCGGCGAGGTGCGCCCTGATCGTGCTGGCGGTCCGCCGGCAGTTCGAGGCCCTGGCGACCGACAGCATGTTCACGCCTGTGCAGCGGACTCTTGTGTATGGCGATGGAAGGTAGCAGTATGGGCCAATCAAGAACGGAGGATCGGTTCTCGGCTCTGATTGGTTGCTCGCGTCGTACGAGAACCGGCGCGCCGTGTATGGTCCGCGGGCCGAGAGCTTCTTGTGGAATGCTGGACGCAGTGGGAGGGTCCGTAAAATGAGAGCCGATGAGGAGCGTATGCCATGACCGCCTCGGCGACGACGTCTGCAAAGCCGATGACCTTGGACATCCGCGCCAAGGAAGTGCGTGACAAGGTGCAATCTATACTCCAACTGAGCGACTGGCTGGATGGCGAGCGTACGGTGCCGCCGGAGCTGACTTCATTGCACTCGCGACTGACCATCGATAGGCTTGAAGCGCGCCGCGCAGATCTGACGGAATGGCAACACATGTTTCATGAGTCACTCCGGCGCTATCGGGAACTGGTGGACATGACGCCAGCAGAATGGGCCTCGCTTGAGGCCGTTGACATCGTGGGGCTAGAAGGGATGCTAGGGCAGGCAACCCTCGGGATTCTCGCTTTCGTCTAGGTGTGCGTTTTTACGACGAGGATCGTCGCTCTGGGTGTTTGAGCGCTCTTGCGACGAAGGAGCGTCGACCGACGGTGAGGCGCGCATTACGATACTGGGAATTTCCTCGTGTGTTCTGGCGATCGCGGCCTGAGACGTGAGCCGGGCGTTTGCGAGTGAGTCCGGTTCGATCTCGGGATGATCCGCCCCGCCTTCGGTGCCCAACGGGCCTTTCACTCGACTGCCCGGCGCTATTGCCCACGAGACGATCGGTACCAACAACATCACGCCAACGGCGGCTAACGCGACGGGGACTCCCATCAGCGGGTTGGCCGAGGTTGTGATCACTACGATGGAGTCGATTTGCCCTCCTTCTTGACTGGTGGTGGTGACCGTGTGGTCCGGGGCGTTGCCCCAACGGAAAGCCCAGGCTCCGCCGGCGACGAGGAACAGGACCGTCGAGGCGCCAGCGAGAAGGGCTGATAGCCGGAACTTCAACTGTGCCTGAAGGCGATTGTACCCAGCTCCATTGACATCAAGATCGAAGAATTCCGGCCTATTCGATGGTGTGCTGGAGGTCATGTTGGTTAGGTGTCCAAAAAGTCTAGGGCTGCCACAAGCTCTTCAGCAGCTTGCCTCCGAAGCCACTTCTTTCGCTTCCGGCTGATAGTCCCTCCGCTCCCGGAACGAGTGGTTGAAGAGATTGCCTGTCGGTAGGCGAGTGAGGCGGCCTGAGGGATGTGGCGTCGTCCCGCGTTGGCGGGAAGGCACTGCTTGAGCTGAATCACCGCGACCTCGACCTTCGTTAGGATCTGCGCAGCAACCGGGTGGCTGGAGAGGCCTACCTTGCGATACCGAACGTGTGCCTTGCAGTACAGCTTTGCGCGGCCACGAGTGACGAAGTCGTTGATATGAGGTTCCCGTAGGCTCATAATGCTCCTCCTGGCGAGTCGTGGGCAGCATGGAGACCGTACCGAGCCGCTCGCTGCTAGACAATCCGACACTCCGCTGTCGCGGCGGATCTACGGGCCGCTTCCGTGGCCTCGTGGCGGGCGATGAACCTCGACGAGGCAGTCGACCTGGTGCTGTTCGCGTTCGAGCACGCCAACACGGGGGACCTGTTCGTCCAGAAAGCTCCCGCCAGCACCATCGGCACCCTCGCCGAGGCCGTCAAGCAGCTGTTCAAGCCGGACGCCGAGGTGCGGGTGATCGGGCACCGTCACGGGGAGAAGATGCGCGAGACCCTGATGACCGAAGAGGAGCTGGCCAAGTCTGAGGACCTCGGCGACTACTACCGGGTGCCTGCCGACAACCGTGACTTGACCTACGGAAAGTTCTTCGACCAGGGCAGTTCGGACATTCTGCGGACGTCTTACACGTCCGAGAACACCGACCGCCTGGACCTTCAGGGCATCATCGACAAGCTGATGGCCGTTGACTACGTCCGCCAGGAACTCGCGGGCCAGACCGGAGGCCAAGACTGACGGAGGTCGGTCGCGCGCGGAGCGCTGATGGAGACGCGATCTGCGGTCACTTTCGTCGGTCGCTCAAGGGGCGAGGCGCGTGCTGGGCGGTCAGCTCGCTTTGGGGGCGCCGCCGCGCGATCCCGCGTGCTGGCAGCATCGGGGTACGTATTGAGGTGGATCTCGCGCCACTATGAGACAATCGCACCGTGACGAACTCGTACTCTGCTGGTAAGAAGCCCTGGTGGCGGCGCAAGTGGCTGGTTGCGTTGCTGGCACTCGCGATCGCTGTTCCGAGCGCATTCCTTGCCACGCTGCACCTTTGGGATCGATTCTCGGGGCCACCTACGCCGCCGGCCTCTTCGGTTGTTAGGCCCTCCTCAACCGGCATGATCGCATCCCCGACCCCTTCGGTCACTTCGAGCGTACCGACGCCCAACATCGGCACCTCAGTGTCCGTGTCGTCTCGCGACTGGTATTACTTAAGTGATACTGAGGCTGTTTCGAAATCCTATCTCTCGAAGTCGGGCGCCTATTCCACTGGAGGGGATCTCTTTCAAAATTCGTTCCGACAGGGATTCTACGTATCGCCGGCGCGTGGCGTGCAGGACGAATTTGTCCTTGGGAAGAAATGCACGAGGCTCGTAGCCACTCTGGGCCTTGATGACCATCAGGAGACCACATTTGCAGCGACGGCCCACGTAGTCCTGGATGGTAAGCGAGGATCTCCCCGCCAGGTCTCCTATGGTAAGCCGCACGATATCGATATCGATGTCACCGACATTCTCAGGATCGTCCTCACCGCGGATACGGCCGCTTCTACGACTGACACGAAGGGTATGGGGAGCACGTTGGCCTATCTAGTCTGGGGTGATGTGCGCGTGTTGTGCAGCGAGCCGCCGCCAGCGCCGAAAGCGCAGTAGTCAGGAGGCTTATGCATGCCCTCTGGATTGGTGACCAGTTGTCGGGCGTGTCGCACCGGACAAAGCAATGGCCCCTACGGGAAGAAGGTTCCTACCAAAGAATTGTCACACCCGGAGATACCATTCCGACCCAACGCCACTACAGGACTGACCGCCGAGCAATTCTTCGGGTGACTGCATACTGCAGCGATTTTGAGCCAGCCGTTCGGGTGGGCGTGAGCCACGGGTTCGGCGCAGAGTTAGGGTAGACCCTCCACTCGTGGCGGAGGAGTTCCATGGTGTCGAGGTCGAGCGCGACGGCGTCCTGCAGGCCGTCGAGCCAGGCCGACAACTGCTCGCAGGTGGCGCGGCGAAGCCAGCGGCGGGTGTCCTGCAGCGCGACGTGCTCCCTCACGCCGGGGTCTGCTGACGTGAGCTGGAGGAAACGCGCGATGGTGACAAACGCGACCGAGTCTCGGACTGGCCACAGCGTGGAGATCACTGAAGTGAAGCCGATGGACAGCAAGGCCGTCGGCAGCCCGACCGCCTCATCGGGAAGCGACAACGCGGGCTGGCCCGAGGAACACACGGCGAGAATCGCCGATCCACGGCGGCGCATCGGCAGCCGCGCGACATCGTCGGCTGCCAGCCACAGGTCTGACCCAGGTGGCACCAGTTGAAGGCTACCGCCGACGTCCAGTGCGTGGAGCGCGTGCCCCGACAAGACCGCCGCCGAAGCCTCGGCGAGGGCGTCCAGCAAGTCGGCCGCCCGTTCGGCGACCCCGGCGTCGATGGCCGCCAGCGTCCGGACGATGAGAGTCGCGACGCGGCCCGCATGGGTTGTGTGCGCTCGGCGTGGCGTCAACGGCCTGCTGCGCGAGGTCGAGGGAGACCACCACCTGATCTTGGGTGTCGAAGCCTGCCATGACCGCCTCGCCCAACCTGATGGCGAGGTTGTTGGCGCAACTCGGCCAGTCGGGGCTGCCGTGAGGCGTGAGGGTGAGCGCCCGCCGGGCCAGCGAGAGCGCCTCGGGGAGATGAGATGACGACAACAGACCCGCATGGATCCCCTCGGCGAGGAGCGAACTCAGGTTGGTGGTGATGCCCCGAAGACTGGGATGAGCTCCAGCGCGCGCCGGACGTCGGCGACCCCGTCCAGGAGCGACTCCGTAGGGAGTATCGAATGCCGGACCGCCTGTGTCACCCGATTCGCGCGATTCGACAGCAACTGCGGCAGGTCTGGGCCATCCGGTTCGGCGGCCCGGATGGCCTCGTCCTGCATCTCGAGCGCGCGCACCAGCTCGGTTGTCGGCAGGACGTTCGCGTCGGGATCATCCGGGCGCTGTGCGGCCTGGCCCGGATGCACGGGACCGGCCATGGGCGTCCTCCCGGTGGCGGCTGCGGTGATAATGAAAGGACGTGGTTGGTAGACCAGCCGTGTTCTTTCACTGTCTTGCGGCGTCCTGGGGAACCCGCCGGACGATTTGGGTTGGCTAGGTGTTTTACGCTCGTCGAGGCCTTCGTCAGGCCTCGCCGCAGCGAGCGGCGCGCGGCGAGGTGCGCTTTCCGCCTGAACGAGCCCTGGTAGGCTACGTGAAGGCAATGCATGCAGATTGGAGCGACTATGGCCATGCTGACCGTACGCAACCTCAGGCCCGACGTTCACCAGAAGCTCCGTGAGCAAGCGGCGGCCCACGGCCGCTCGATGGAGGCCGAGGCGCGGGCGCTGATCGAAGCGGGCGTCAGCCGGGACGCCGAGGACATGCTCAGCGCGTTCCGACGATTCGCCAACGAGGTGGCACCCACTGGCGAGGAACTGGCGGTGATCTTCCAGCCCCGCAGTGACGAGACTCAGCGCCCGATTGTCTTCGGGGACGCGTCCGCGTGATCATCCTCGACACCAACGTTCTCGCGGTGCTCATGGGCACCAGCAGCAACGACGGGGCCGAGGGCTGGCTGCGCCTACAAGACCCCGCCGAACTCCGCATCACCGCGATCACCCGAGCTGAGGTTCGATACGGCATCGCCCGCCTGCCCGCCGGACGCCGACGCAGCGATTACGAACGGGCCGCCGACGCCTTCTTTACGAGCCAGCGGTCGAGGGTGCTGGCCTTCGACGCCATCGCAGCCGACATGTACGGGGACGTCGTCGCTGATCGCGAGCGTGCGGGCAGACCCATCGGCATCGCGGATGCGCAGATCGCCGCGATCGCCCTCGTCAATCACGCCGTCGTTGCGACGAGGGATCGGGGTGGATTCGACCTAACCGGCGTTGAGGTCATCGATCCATTCGCATGACGGGCGTCCGGCAGCGCCACTGCTCGCCGTCCCACTCGAGAGGGATGGTTGGGCTGACTGTCCGGTGAGAACCGCGCTGGTCCACGTCCCGAGCGCCCGCGCTCTCGTGTAGCACTGATTAAGTCCTACACTGATCGTATGGCCAATCTGACGATCACCGTCGACGACGCAACGCTCAAGCGCGCGCGCATGCGCGCACTGCGACGCAATGAGTCGGTGAACGCCTACCTCGCTCAGGTCCTGCGGCGCTACGCCGACGACGAGGGCTTGGCGATGAACGGCGTCATCGCTCTTGCGCGCCAGAGTCACGCGGGGTCGGAGGCGTCCGGCCGGTCGTGGACGCGCGACGAGGCGCATCGTGGCTGAGGCTTTTCTCGATACCAACGTGCTGGTCTATGCCTTCGACGCTTCTGGCGAGGCGAAACGCGAGCGGGCGCTCGCCGTGCTGGCTGAGCATCCCGATGCCGTCGTCAGCACGCAAGTGCTGCTCGAATGGTTCACCATCGTGACTCGGAAGCTGATGCCCCCGCTGCCGCTCGCTGATGCGGTGGCCGCGATGGAGTCTTTGGCCGAGTTGGAGGTGGTGCCGGCCGACGCGGATCTCGCGCTCCGTGCCGCGCGAACCTCGGCCGAGGCCCAGCTATCCATCTGGGATTCGATGGTGATCGAAGCGGCCGTCGTCGCGGGCTGTTCGACGATCCTGACCGAGGACCTGAATGATGGACAGATCATCCGAGGTGTCCGCGTCGTCAATCCGTTCTGACTGACGACCGTGCTCCTGGACGCGACCCCCCCGACTGCCTGAACAACGGGCCGCCGACACCTTCTCCATGAGCCAGCGGTCGAGGGTGCTGGCCCTCAACGCCATCGCAGCCGACATGTGCGGGGACGGTCATCATCGTTGCCCACGGCGTCCCGCTGGATGGTGTGGGATGCACGGACCCGGCCGTGGGGGTCCCGGTAGTTGTCAAGTCAAATGAGACATTCCATGCCTAGTTTTTGGGTGGGGGGGGACTCGGAGGTATCGAGACCGGCGTCCGTCAACTGATCAGGGTGCACCCCCTGGAGGCCGAGCATTACCGACTGCCCGACGGGCGGATACTCACCGTGCCGACGGTGGCTGAGATCATCCGGATCACGGCATTCCTGATCGTCAAGCGGAACCAGGTCCGTGACTACCTCGACCTCGCCGCCCTCGCGGACAAGTTCGGACTCGACGCGACGGCGTCCGTGCTGAGCGCGATCGATCGCTTCTACGCCGATCATGCACCCGAGGAGGGGACTGTTGCGGCGCAGGTCGCGGCGCAACTGGCCACGCCGCAGCCCAAGGACTCTCGGACGATCGGGCGCCTCGACCAGTACAAGGGTCTCGCGGCCCGATGGCACGACTGGGGCCAGGTCGTGTCCGTATGCCACTCCGTCGCCGACCGGATGATTGCTGGCCCAGACACCTGCTCGCGTCCGCGCTCAAATCTCCGGACTGACGTCACTGGGCACCAGGACGACACCGTCTGGCGCGAGCTGTTCGATGATCGATGCATTGGATGGGCTCAGATATTGCCGGAATAGGAGCGGATCGCCAGCGAAATTCAGGCCCGGGCTCGAAGATGGTCGTTATGGACCTGGTGGCGACCGCCCATAAGGTCCATTTGTGAGCCCGGCGCCTCGCGGACACTGCACACTCGGCTGAGAACGACAATTTGTGAGTCCAGTTATGCACGTCACCGCGGCGGGGCTCGCGATGCTGCGATCTGTAGCGTAGGAACCGTGCGTTTTGTAGTGTAGAGCGCCTGCGAACTTTAGTGTAGATGTGGCGAGGGGTCGTCTCCGTGGTGCGTTATACCTCGTCGTGAGGAGGCGTCCTACGTCGAGAACATCATCGATCGCGAGTTCCCCGAGCAGGGCCATCAGCTCCGCCCGCCCGAGACTTTACGACGCTGGCTGCGCTCGTACGCCGCCGCCGCGGGCACGACCGCCAGCTACACCACGATCCTCAGTGCCGCCACGCCGGGCGAGGCGAAACCCGCGCGCAGCACGACCATCGCCTGCCGAGACGTCCTTGAAAGCCTTTGGCTGCTCGACTCGGTGCCGGCGTGGCTTCCCGGGGTCGATCCCCTCGGTAGGCT
This sequence comes from Propionibacteriaceae bacterium, assembly GCA_032229785.1. Classification (GTDB taxonomy): domain Bacteria; phylum Actinomycetota; class Actinomycetes; order Propionibacteriales; family Propionibacteriaceae; genus Propioniciclava. The sequence goes on along the minus strand of JAVTWJ010000036.1, from coordinate 200,275 downwards.
CGCCGAGTCGCCCAAGCACTTCCTGGTCGACCCAGGTCTGACGGCGGCGTTGCTCGAGCTCACCGTCGACGATCTGCTCGACGGCGCCGTCGATGGAGATCCGCTCCTGCGAGCCGTCGCAGGAGGATCAGGACGTATGCCGGACGCCTCTTCGAACACCGCCGAACGGTGCTGTCGATGAGGGAGGCGATGGAGCTCAGAGCAGCGTCCGCGGCGAGGACGAGTTCGGCCTGGGCCAGGAAACGCAGGTGCTCCGGAGCCCTATCGCGCTGTCGGAGGGAAGCCCACATCAACCCGTGATCGCTGCAGGGTGATGTCAGGCCAGGCGAACCCTGAAGCCGCGTTCACGAGGCGCACGCCCCGGTCGCCTGGGAGGTGCGAGCCGGTGCTGAGTCGCCACCAGTTGAGCGCCAGGAGGCTCGGAAATCAGCCGGCGGGGTTCTCGGTGCTGCCGCCGGGGCGCGAGCCCAGCTCGGAATCGAGGCGCAGCAGGCCGGGGCCGTCGTTACCGACCAGCTTGATGCGGGCCAGGATCTCCTTGACGGTGGACTCCTCCTCGATCTGCTCCTCCACGAACCAGTTCAGCAGCGGGCGGGAGTCGATGTCGCCCTCGGCGTCCGTCGCGCGCACCAGGTTGCGGATGGACTCCGAGACGATCTCCTCGTGGTGCAGCGCGGCCGCGAAAACGTCCCCAGGCGACGAGCCGATCGGCACCTCGGGCGCGGGCACGGTGCCGATCATCGGGTGGCTGCCCCGATCGAGCACGTGGTCGATGAACTTGTTGGCGTGCACGACCTCCTCGTCGGCCTGGTGCCGCAGCCACAGCGCCATGCCCGGCAGGTCTTGGGCGTCCATCTCGACGGCAAGCTGCCGGTACGCCATCGACGACGTGAACTCCAGCGTGATCTGGTCGTTGAACTGAGCAAGGAGGGCGTCTGAGATCTTCATGAGGCCGAACCTATGCGGCGAAGGCGTCCGCCTCAAGACCTGAGCCGCGGTCGCCCACACCTGCTCGGCAGGCGCGCCCGCTGCTGACCCCGCCGACTTCTCGATCTACGACGGGCGAGATGGGCGCGCGAGACTGACGAGTTCATCGCGCGAAACTGACGAGTTGATGCCGCAAAACTGACGAGTTCATGCAGCAAAACTGACGAGATAGCGATGGAAGAATGACGAGAGTGCGCTACGGTGGGCACGTGCTCGATGGTGTCGTGAAGCGGCTGATCCAACCCAGGGTTGAGGAAGCGCTCGGTGACACGCGCATCGTGGTGCTGCAGGGGGCCCGCCAAGTTGGTAAGTCCACGCTTGCAGAACACGTAGCCGCACGGCGTCCGAGCCTCGTCGTGACCCTGGATGACGGCGACGTGCGGACCTTCGCGGCGGATGATCCGGTGGGATTCGTAGGCCAGTTTCCCGAGGGCATGCTCGTCATCGATGAGGTGCAGCGGGTCCCTGAATTGGTCCTGGCGCTCAAGGCGGCGGTGGATCGCGACAAGCGACCTGGGCGTTACTTGGTGACGGGCTCCGCCAACCTGCTGGATCTCTCCGCCACCCACGAGTCCCTCGCGGGGCGGGCGGAGCCGTTCACGCTGTACTCGCTGAGTCAGGCCGAACGTGCGGGGGAGTCCGTCTCGTTCATTGACGCGGCCTTCGAGGGGCGGCGCCTCCTCGCCTCATCGAGCGAGTTAACCCGCCACGACTACCTCGAACGTGCGTGCGCTGGGGGGTACCCCGAGGCGCTCGCGCGACGGACCGCGCGACGTCGCGATGAGTGGTACGACGTGTATCTCACCCAGATCGTGAACCGTGACGCGCGGGATATCTCGGGCCTCCAGCGGATAGCCGATCTGCCCCGCCTGCTCCGGTTCATCGCCGCGCGGGCTGGGAGTGGCATGGTCTGGAGTTCGCTGGCCGGCGACGCTGGCATTCCACGGACCACCTTGGACCCGTACGTCCGGCTGCTCGAGACCCTGTTCCTGGTCCACACACTTCCTGCGTGGGCGGTGAACCTCACCTCGCGTGGGCAGAAGCAACCCAAGGTCTTCCTCCTGGACACGGGTCTGGCCGCGAGTCTGCTGGGCGTGAGTCCAGCGGCGCTCGGGCCGACCGTTACGGGCAGCCAAGCGGGCGGCCTGCTCGAGGGTTTCGTCGTGGGTGAGCTCCGTCGCCAGCTCGGCTGGAGCGCTCGACGCGCGAATCTGTACCACTACCGCGAACAGCGAGGAGCGGAGGTGGACGTGGTGTTGGAGAGCCCTGATGGCCGCGTGGTCGGCATCGAGGTGAAGGCGGCCGCCACGGTTCAGCCCAAAGACCTTTCGGGTCTCTCGATCCTGCGCGACCAGCTGAAGGACAGGTTCGTCGGTGGATACGTGCTGTACACCGGCGCCCGTGCACGCACGGTTGCCGACCGCGTCACTGCCCTCCCCATTGAGGCTCTCTGGCGACCCGAGTGAGGGGTCGTACCGGCCCGGGGTTGTGCGCAGCCGCTGGCGAGCCGCCCAGGCGTCGGCATCGTCGCCCACACGTGCCCGGTAGCATCAGCGAGACTTCCGGCGTGGGAGCGCGGCACGGACGCCCCGGCCCAGTCGGCGGACGCGGGCCTCGACGGCGGTGCGGGAGTGGCCGCCCGCGGAGGCGTCGCTGACGAACGCGAGCTCGGACGGCGGCCAAAGCAGCCGGACCAGCATCCGCGGACGCTCGCGCGCGGGCAGCAGCCGCAGCGTCATCAGGTGGAACCGGACCAAGGTCGGTTGCGCCCGCCAACGCCAGTCGACGGGCAGGTCGTGAACCGGTCCGGCGAACTGCTCGGGGAAGGCCTCGGCGAGCACGGGCGCGAGGGCGGCGTCCGCCTGCAACCGAAAGGCCACGCCGATCGTCCCCGCACCCGCCCGCTGGAGCGTCCCCGCCGCCTCGCGGGGAGAAGCCGCGGGATGGCCGACGCTCGGCCTGAAGCTGTGCAGCGCCGAGATCACGGCGTGGGCGTCCGGATGGGGAACCATCACGGTGGTGCCCGCGAAGGCCAGCGGTTCGCCGGATTCGCTCATGACCGCGAACGCCTCCTGATCGGACGCCGCGACGCCCGGGAAGGTGTAATGAAGGTCGATCTCGCAGCCCCACGAGTCCGGCCGGAGCGTGATCGAGTGGCGCGGCGAGAACCCGCTCGGGCTGCTGGGCCACACCTGCCAGCCCCACTCGATCAGCTGGTCGCGGAGCACCTCGATGCGGTCGGGATCGGCCCAGGCGTCGACGTCGCCCGAGTTCTCGCGGTCGCGCAACCCCTGCCGGTGCAGCGCCGGGCCCTTGATGAACACCACCCGCACGCCGGCCTCGCGCGCCAGGTGCGCCACCAGCGAGTAGACCATCTCGTGCAGCGGCGAGTTGAGCCAGGGCGCGGGCAGGACGGTCGTTCGCGCCGGATCGTCGAGGTCGCTCGACGCCAGCCCGAACTCGGCGAACTCGCGGACCTGCCGCCGTTCGCCGGCCGACAGGTCGATGTCGGCGACCGGACCGGCGACGAGACGGCGCCAGAGTGCGGCGACGGCGTCCTTCAACCCGATCGGTTCGGACGGCCACGTGGGGAGCACCATGCAGTCGATCCCCGCGTCCGCCGCGGTGGCGTGCGACGTGAGATCGAGCGCGCCGTAGCTCGTAGCCACCCAGGTGTTGTGCACCGCAAACCTCTCAAGCTGAGAATGCCCAGTGCTGGTAGTTTAGTGCCCGGTGTCGCGCGACGTCGCGGTGCCCCGGAGGGGTGAAACTGAGTGGAACTGCGCGATTACGTGCGGGTGCTGCGCGTGCATTGGTTCGGGGTACTGGCGGCGGCGCTGTGCGGCGTCCTGCTCGCCGGCGGGTGGACGTGGCTGCAGCCGCGCGTGTACACCGCCGAAGCCTCCGGCTACGTCGCCGCGGCGGCCGAAGACAACATCGGCTCGTCGATGGTGGGCAATCAGCTCGCCCAATCCAAGGTGCGCTCCTACGTCGAGGTCGGCAGTTGGCGCACCGTCGCCGAGTACGCGATCGGCGCCCTCGGTTTGGACGCCACACCCGAGTCGGTCGTCGGACGCGTCAGCGTCACCAATCCCACCGACACGGTCGTGCTGCGGGTATCGGCGCGAGGAAGCAGCCCCGAAGAGGCCCGCGATCTGGCCGAGGCGTGGATCCGCGGCATGATCGCCGAGATCGAGAAGATCGAACAGGCCACCGGTGGGGTCCAGCCGGCGGTCCGGCTCGTGGCCGGCGACTCGGCACGGCTGCCGGCCGCGCCTAGCTCACCGAACGTCCGGATGAACCTGGCGCTCGGCGTCCTGCTCGGGCTGATGGTCGGCATGGGCTACGCGCTCGTGCGCGAATGGCTCGACCGCCGGATCCGGTCCGCCGACGGCGTCGAAGACGCGACGGGCCTGTCCGTCATCGGCGGAATCCCCCTCGACCAGGATCAGGCCGCCGCCGGACGAGCGCTCCGCGCCGCGGTCGGAACCCGATCCGAAGGCGAGACGGCCGCACAGTCCGAGGCGTTCCGCATGCTGCGGACCAACCTCCAATACATGCAGGTCGACGATCCGCCGCGCGCGATCGTCATCACGAGCTCGCTGCCCGGGGACGGCAAGTCGTTCGTCGCCAGCCGACTCGCGACGGCGCTCGGGCAGACCGGGCAGCCGGCCGTGCTGATCGACGCCGACATGCGGCGCCCGCGGATCGCCTCGACGTTCGGTCTGGACGCCGAGGTCGGCTTGTCGGACGTCCTCGCCGGACGCGCCGACGTCGACGACGTCCTGCAGGCGGTTCCGGGACTGACCCCGCTCAAGGTGCTGGCCGCCGGGCCGACTCCGCCGAACCCCAGCGAACTCCTCGGCTCCGAGCGCATGCACCGGCTGGTCGACACGCTGAAAGCCAGGGGCTTCGTCATCGTCGACGCGCCGCCGCTGATCCCGGTGACGGACGCCTCCGTCGTCACGCACCACTGCGACGGTGCGCTCGTGGTCATCGACACGGGAAAGACGACCTACGACGTGCTCGACCACGCCCTGGACAACCTCGTCAAGGCCAACGGCAAAGCGCTGGGCGTGGTGATGAACCGGGTTCCCCGCAGCGGTGCCGGAGCGGTCTACTACGGCTACCAGTACACGGATTCCTACTACGGGTCCGAGCCGGCCAAGAAGGCGAAAGGCGGACGCCGCGTCGCCAGCTGAGGCCCCCAGGCATGCGGGAGGGCGGCATTCATGCGAATGCCGCCCACCATCGTCTGAGGCTGATTCCTTTTCGGAGGCTTCAGCTCACCATGGAGGCTTATTCACGGGATCTCCCGACGCCTGGCGAAACTGCTTATGACAAGGGCTTTCGTCAGCTGGGCATGGGGTCGTAAATAAGCCTCATGGTTTGTAGTTGGCGAAATCTTGGGGCTTGGTAAGCACCGTCGGGCCGCCGACTTCCGTTGCCACCACGTTGACCGTCACCTTGTAGGTGTCGCCCGTCACCAGGGTGGGGGCGCTGTTGGCGAACTGGAAGGATCCGGAACCACCATTGAATCCCACGCTGAAGGAGGATGGTGTGAGCGGCGCATCGCCGACGAGCACCCAATCGCCGTCGACCAGGCGATAAAGCCTTGCGGTCGCGGTGATGACGGCCATCCGCTTATCGCCGGGCTTGGTTGATCCGAGTGTCACGGTGAAAATGCCCTGAACGGATTGTCCGCCCCCGCCCCAAAGCGTGCTGGTGGCGATCGCCTTGATGCTTAGCGCCGGATCGGAGGTGGGTGAGACCTCGGCGTGCGCCGGGGTGGCGGTCACCACCGCGACCACGGGGGTGGCCCAGACAGCGGCGCCCACGACGGCGCGTCGGCTGATCGGGCGGGAGGCCTGCGTGTCACTGCTCACTGTGTTTGTCCTCGTGGGTCGAGCGGTGTCGGCCAACTCAGGCGAGCGGCGTGACAACTTGTTTCTCTCAGGAATCTATCAGCAAGGCGCTGGCGGCTGCGAATCACCTTGAGCCTGTCCAACGGGAAGCACCCAGCCGAGCACCCCCTCGGCGATCAACTGCTCGACCGCGGCTCCGGTGGCCGCGTGGGCGTCCAATCCCTCGGGAGTGCCCAGCCGTGCGGTCAGGCGCCGGGCGAGCGCGGCGACACTGATCGGGCGCAGCGTCTCGGCGACGATCGCGGTGCCCAGAGCGCCGACGCGCACGACGTGATCGCGATAGAGCAGAAGGGCGTCGCCGTCGCGGGTCAGTGTGTCCGTGGGCGGGACGAGCTGCACGCGCGGACCGGCGGCGTCGGCGTCGGCGTCCGGGTCTGGTCGGTCGGGGTCCCCGAGAAGGTCGCCGACCAGCGGCACCAGCGCGGATGCCTCGCGGTAGGTGACCTTCAGCGCGCCGCCCGTGTGCTGCAGAAGCACGTCGAGACGGTGCAGCCCCGCGGGGAGTGAGCTGAGCCATGACGTCTGCGGGCCGAGCAGCGCTGCGGCGTCGAAGACGTCGAGCGCCTCGACGGACGGCGGCCCGTCGTGGTCGTCGCGGCGATCCAGGAGCAGCAGATGGGTCAGGTGCGGCCGGGCCGGGGGAGTCCGTAGGCCGAGGGCGTCCGGCCCGAGTTCTTTGCGTGGCCCGCCCTGAGGGTCGCGCACCGACAACGGCTTGGGGTAGGGCAGGATCGTGAGGTCGTCGGCGATCGCGATGCTCTCGTCGCTGAGGTAGCCGAAGTGCGGGGCCAGCGCGAGCGTGAGCCGGGTCTTGCCCATGTGGCTCCGTGCGACGTAGACCGCGCTGCGTCCGGTGACCGGGTGGCTCACGCCGCCGGCGTGGAACAGCAGCACCTTGCCTTCGCGCTGGTTCAGGAGCGCCAGGGTGATCCGCTGGGTGGTGCGTTCGAGGAGTCCCCAGGTGTCGTGGTTGCCGGTGAGGTCGACGGACACGATCTCGAGGGAGTCGTCGAGCGGAGCGTCCGGCTCGGGGCTGATGATGCAGCGAGCCCACAGGTCGCCTAGCCGATCGGCGAAGGCGGCGGCACCGGGTCCGCTGATCTCGACGCGGACTTGGCCGCCGATGCCGTCGATGAGCACTGTCGTCGCGCGACTGATCCGGGGGCTGACCACGCCGACAGCGTAGCGGTCCGGGCCGTGCGCCGACCGGTTTCCCGCAGCTTCCCACCTACTTCCCACCTGACATCACACCTGGGAAGTTGAAGTGGGAAGTTGGTGGGAAGTTGCTCGCGACGGCGCCCGCGCGGCGAACTGGTCAGGGTCGGGCTCAGAAACTGTCGTTTTCATCGCCGTGGTCACGGCGATGACCGGTCCAGGCTCACAAATGGTCGAAATGACGCGGTCGGACGGCCCCCATAGGGACAACTTCTGAGCCCGGACCGCCAATTCCCTGACCGACCCTCCTGGAAACGGCAATTTGCGAGCCCAACCCGGCGCCTCGCCGCGTGCGGGGGCGCGTCGAAGGTCATGCTGGCCGTGGCCCCCGAGCGGCGGCGCCTCGCCCGCCTGCGGGGGCGGGGGCCGTGTTCAGCGACGGCGTCCGTGGGTGCGACGCTGCGGGCGGCCGGGCTTGGTGCCGCGCGGCGGCGGTGTCGGCTGCTGCTTCGGCGATGCCGCCCGCTCGGCGGCGGTGCGGGAGCTGGCGGCCGTGCGGCCGCGGACGACGCCGACGAACTCGTCGATCCAGGGGTGCTCGTGGTCGACGCGCCAGGCCAGCCCGATCCGGGTCGGAGGTGCGTCCGTGATCGGCCGGTGGACCATGTCCCGGCGGCTGTACGTGCGCGCCACCGACAAGGGCACCAGCAGGACGGCGTCCGCGAACGCGGCCTGCTCCAGGGCGTCCGGGGTGACGTCGGTGAGGACCGTGTCGCCGTCGAGGTCCGCCCAGGTGAGCGACTCGACGGCGGCGATCGGATGATCCTTGGACGACCACGCCACGGGCACCTCGTCGTACAGCGGAATCAGGTGCAGCCCGGCCGTCTCGAGCGGCAGGCGGACGAAGCACAGATCGACCGCGTCGTCGTCGAGGATGCGCCGCTGCTCGGCCTCGCCTACCTCGGCCACCTCGAGCGTCACGTGCCGGAAGCGCTCCTGCCAGATCGTCCGCCATTTGCGCAGCGTCACGCCCGGCACGAAGCCCACGCGCAGGACGGGCCGCGCGTCCGGCGTCGGAAGGTCGGCCCCGCGGTCACTCGTCATGGGGGCAGGCTACCTACCGGAGGCGATGCTCACGGAGCATGCCCTCGGTGGCGCGGGGCTCAGCCGTCGGTCGACGCGTAGGACTGGTAGTACGCGCCGTAGGGGGCCGACTTGTCGTGCACCACGTCGTTCAGCACCAGGCCGAGGGTGGTGGCGTCGCCGGCATCCAGCAGGTCCAGGGCGTGATCCAGCATCGGCTTGCGGACCATTCCCGACCGGGCCACCACGATCGCGCCGCCGGTCTGAGCGGCCAGCACCACGGCGTCCGTCACCGGCAGCAGGGGAGGGGTGTCGAACAGCACGTAGTCGTACGTGCGCTCGGCCGACTCGATGAGCTGCGCCATGGCCCGCGAGCCGAGCAACTCGGACGGGTTCGGCGGCACGGCACCCGACGGGAGGACCGCCAGATAGCCCCGGGCGACATCGAGGGTCAGTTCCTGGAGGGTCCCGCGTCCGCTGAGCACGTCGGAGAGCCCCAGTTCGCCGTCGAAGCCTATCCGCCGGGCCAGCTGCGGGCGGCGCAGGTCGGCGTCCACGAGCAGGACCGAATCGCCGGCGTGGGCGAGCACGCGGGCGAGGTTGAGCGCGGTCTCGGTCTTGCCCTCGTTCGCCACCGACGACGTGATCACCATGGACCGGCGACGCTCGCCGCCCAGGCCCACGAAGCCGACGTTGGTGCGGAGCCGGCGGTAGGCCTCCGCGTTCGACGAATGCCCCTTCTCGCCGGCGGCGCGCGCAGCCGCCTCGACATGGCCGATGGACGCGAGCACCGGAACGTCGGTGACGTCGGCGAGGTCGTCCGCCGTGCGGACCCGGGTGTCGAGCGCGCTGCGCAGGACCGCCTGCCCGGCGCCCAGCATCAGCCCCAACAGGGCGCCCAGCGCGAGGTTGACGGCCGGACGCGGCGACGCGGGCGTCAACGGTGTGGGCGCATGGTCGATGATGGTCGCGCTGACCAGGCGTGCCCCATCGGGGCCGGCAGGGGCGAGCTCGGCGACGGCGATCAGCAGCTTCTCAGCAACCGCGTTCGACAGCGCCGCGGCCTGCGAGGCGGAGTCGTCGGACGCCGTGACCGTGATGATCTGGGTCGCCGAGGGAGACGCGACCGCCAGCTTCCGCGCCAACTGGTCCGGCGTGACGTCGAGAGCCAGTTCGTCGATGACGGGTTGCAGCACGACCGCGGTGGTGGCGACCTTCACGTACGAGGTGACCGTGCGCTCGGCGTACGTCGCGCCCTGAGACAACTCGCCTGCCGTGCCGCCGCTCTCCACCGTGAGGAAGACCGACGAGCTGGCCATGTAGGTCGGGCGCTGCAGCAGCGTGTAGCCGGCGGCGACGATGATGCACCCCAGCAGGGTGGCCAATGCGCTTCGCCAGTAGCGTCGAAGGATCTGTAGGTACTGCTGGAGTTCCATTAGCTTCCTCGGGACGCGAACTCCCGCCCGCGGAGAATACGTGTGGCTGACGTCAAACGGGTTTCCGTGGCGCGCGAGCCGCCAATCTATAGAGCATAATAGCCGACGTCACCGCGTCCGCACGAAAGCCGAGAGTCCATGAGCCGCAATCCCGATGGGCAGAAACTGAGCATCGTCGGGCTCGCCATGATGGCGGTCGTCGCCCTCCTGCTCAGCGGCGCGTCCCTGATGCAGCACCGCCGTGGAGGGCCGGCGTCTGCGACTCCGGTGCCGACGCCGGTGGCGTCCGAGTCGGGTCAGGCAGCGCCCGAATCCACCCCGGGGGGTGAGCCGGGCGCCGGCGCACCCGACGGGCTCGCGGGGGCCACCACGGCACCGACCGGGGGGCCCACCGTCGTGATCATGGGCGACTCGTTCTCGACGGGGGATGCCTCCACCACCTGGGTCGGGCCGGCATCGCTCGGTTTGGGCTGGGGCAGGGTGGTCAACCTGTCCGCGCCCGGTCGTGGATTCATCCGCGGGCCGCGCACCTGCGACTTCGAGGTCTGCGCCAACTTCGCCGGCTCCATCGCCCTGATCGCGAAGCAGTCGCCCGACATCGTGGTCACTTTCGGCGGCACCGCCGACGGCGACTATTCCCTCGACCCGGCCGCACCGGCGTACTTCGCGGCCCTGCGCAGCGCCTTGCCCCACGCCACACTGGTCGCCATCCCTCCCGTCACCGGCGAGAAGCAGGCCGGCTACTGGCTGACCCTCCACAAGCGGGCCATCGGTGCCGGTGTCACGGCTGTCGGTGGCACGCTGATCGACGTCGGACAGCCGGGCCTCGGCGACGGTCGCGACCTCTCGGCGCAAACGCAGGCCGAGATCGGACGCCTCGTCGTCGAGCAGATGCGGGCCGGGTGAGCGGGCAGCCGTGACCGACGACCGATCCCCCTACCGCGTCCTGTTCGTCTGCACCGCGAACATCTGCCGTTCCGCCTACGCCGACATCCTGGCCAACCGTCATGCGCCCGCCGGCGTGGAGTTCGGCTCGGCCGGCGTCCGGGGCCTCGTGGGGCACCCGATCGATCCGCCGATGGCCCACCACCTGAGCCCCGGCGACGACATCGCCGCCCATCGCGCGCGGCAGCTGACCCGAGCGCTGGCGTCCGAGTCGGACCTGATCCTGGCCATGGCCGCCGAGCACCGCCGCTACATCCTCGAAGAATGGCCGGTCTTCGGCCGCAAGACCTTCGTGATCGGCCACGCCGCCCGCGAGCTCGCCGCGATGCCGACGTCGGTCACTCTCGACGGCCTCGCCGCCTATCTGTGGAGCCATCGCACCGCCCATCCTGGCGACGGCGTCCCCGACCCGTACGCGCGCGGCCCCGAGGCCGCCGCCACCGCGGCCCGCCTCATCGACGCCCACGTGGACGCCGTCGCCACCCGGCTGGCGTCCCTCCTCGTCTAGCCGACGTCCAGCCGACCCGGCCGACCCGGCCGGGATCAGCCCTCGGCGCCCTCGACGTCGTCGAGATCCTCCAGGTCGGCCTCGTCGACCACGCCGTCGGCGTCGATCGCGACCACCGTCATCTCGCGGGGGATCGCGGTGTCGGGATCGTTCGAGATGAACGCGTTCACCCACCGCATCTGCGGATCGTGGTCGATCAGCACCGCCTTGGCGAGCAGCGTCATCGGCAGCGCGAGCAGCGCACCCAGCGCGCCCAGCACCGAACTCCACAACAGCAGCGACAAGAACGCCACCAGCGCGGTGACGCCCACGGCGTCCCCGTTGAACTTCGGCTGGATGATCGACTGGATCACGAAATTCGCCACCGAGTACACGATGACCACGATCAGCGCCGTCACCGGACCGTTCGCCAGCAGCGCCATCAGCGCGGGCGGCACCAGGCCGATCACGAAGCCGACGTTGGGGATGTAGTTGGTCAGGAAGGACAGGATCCCCCACACCAGCGCCAGCGGCACGCCGAGAAGCTCGAGCGCCACGACGTCGACCGTGGCCACGATGAGGCCGAACAGCGAAGTCACCAGCCAGTAGCGGCGCACGCCGGTGATGAAGTCGGCGATCGAGTTCCAGATCCGCGGCTGGTAGGTCCTCAGGTTGCTGTTGCGGTGCGAGAAGGCGTCCGTGTCGAAGGCCATCATGAAGATCATCACGATCAGCACGATGACGACGCTCACCACGTTCGTGAGGCTGCCGACCGCGCTCGACAACAGGCCGGTGAGGCTCGACGGATTCACCCCGCGGATCTGCTCGAACAGCTGCTGCTCGGTGATGCCGAGGCTCTTCAGCAGATCGACGACATCCTGATAGAGCACCCAGAACTGCGGCTGGTACTTCGGCAGCTCCTGCACCAGGGCGGTGACCGACCAGGTGAGCGCGTAGAAGAACACGGCGAGCACCGCGAACACGGTGACGGCCAGCGCCACCTGGGCGATCATGCGCGGGACGCCCTTGCGCACCAGCCACTGCTGGATCGGGAACGCCGCGATGAACAGGTTCGTGGTGAGCAGCAGCGGCCCGAGAATGTCGGAGAATTGGCTCATGCCGTACATCACCGCCACCGCTGCGGTGAGCGTCAGCAGGATGACGGTGATGCTGGGCAGCAGCGGGCGACGGTCGGTGACCTCCATGCGCGCCATCGTAGGTGACCGCTGAGCGAGTCCACCGGACGCTCACAGGTGGTTCTCATCCGGAAGCGTAGAATCGTCCCTCGTGATTGTTGCGCGCGAGCTGACCGTGTCCGTGGGGGCGCGAACGTTGCTGGAGCCCACCTCGTTCCAGATCGCCTCCGGCGACCGGATCGGCCTGGTCGGCCGCAACGGCGCCGGCAAGACCACGATGACCAAGATCCTCGCCGGCGACGGCATGGTCGCCGGTGGCCAGATCACGCGGAGCGGAACGGTCGGATACCTGCCTCAGGATCCGCGCTCAGGCGACCTCGAGCAGCTGGCCCGCGACCGGATCCTCTCGGCGCGCGGCCTCGACCAGATCCTCGTCCGGCTCGCCACCCACACCCACGCCATGGCGGACGCCGTCACCGACGACGCCCGCGACGACGCCATGCGCCGCTACGCCCGCGTCGAGGCCGAACTGTCCGCGGCCGGCGGGTACGCGGCCGAGTCGGAGGCGGCGCGGATCGCCGCGAACGTCGGGCTTCCCGACCGCGTCCTCGCCCAGCCGCTCGCCACCCTGTCCGGCGGCCAGCGCCGCCGTGTCGAGCTGGCGCGCATCCTGTTCTCCGGCGCCGACACCCTGCTCCTCGACGAGCCCACCAACCACCTGGACGCCGACTCGATCGTCTGGCTGCGCAGCTACCTGGCGTCCTATCCGGGCGGCGTGCTGGTGATCAGCCACGACACGGGCCTGCTGGACGCCGTGGTCAACAAGGTCTACCACCTGGACGCGATCCGGGCCGAGCTCGACCAGTACAGCCTGAACTGGAAGAAGTACCTCGTCCAGCGCGAGACCGACGAGAAGCGCCGCCGCCGCGAGCGGGCCAACGCCGAGCGCAAGGCGTCCCGGCTGCGGGAGCAGGCCGAGAAGATGGGGGCCAAGGCGACCAAGGCGGTCGCCGCGCAGAACATGGCCCGCCGCGCCGAGAAGCTGCTCGCCGCCACCGAGAGCCAGCGGGCCGTCGACCGGGTCGCGAAGATCCGCTTCCCCGAGCCGGCGTCCTGCGGCAAGGTGCCGCTCACGGCGTCCGACCTGAGCAAGAACTACGGGTCGCTCGAGGTGTTCACCGGCGTCGATCTGGCGATCGACAAGGGCGCCAACGTGGTCGTGCTGGGCCTCAACGGCGCCGGCAAGACGACGCTGCTGCGCATCCTCGCGGGCATCGAGCAACCCGACACCGGCCAGGTGCAGCCGGGCCACGGGCTCAAGCTCGGCTACTACGCGCAGGAGCACGAGACGATCAACACCGCCCGGTCGGTGCTCGACAACATGGTCTCGGCCTCGCCGAATCTGGACGACACCGCGGTGCGCAAGATCCTCGGATCGTTCCTGTTCACCGGCGACGACGTCGACAAGCCCGCCCGGGTGCTCTCGGGCGGCGAGAAGACCCGGCTGGCGCTGGCGATGCTCGTGGTGAGCGCGGCGAACGTCCTGCTGCTGGACGAGCCGACGAACAACCTCGACCCCGCCTCGCGCGCCGAGGTGCTGGAGGCGATCCGCACGTACGCGGGGGCGGTCGTCCTGGTCACTCACGACGCGGGCGCCGTCGAGGCCCTGCAACCCGACCGCGTCCTGCTGCTGCCCGACGGCGACGAGGACCTGTGGAGCCCGGACTACACCGAGCTGGTCTCCCTGGCCTGAGGCCGACCCGTGCCTGTCTGGGGGCACGGACGGCGGTTGTCCACAGGCGGCCGATCGCATGATCGGGACGGATGGGGGACGCCTAGTGCGAAGGACATGGGAACACTTCCGGCGCAGAGGCCGCCTTCGCTTGCTCGGATGCATAATGGATGCATGGAATCTACTTTGCTGCAGGTGCGTGGCGTGACGACGGCGGCGCGCGACACGCTCGCTGCGCGCGCTGCACGCAGCGGGCAGTCACTATCGGCCTACCTCCGCGACCTTCTCGAGCGTGAGGCGGCGACGCCGCGGTTGGACGAGGTGTTCGACCGGATCGACCGGCGCTCGGAGGTCTCGCCCGTGTCGAGTGTCGAGGTGATTCGCGCTGACCGTGAGCGGTAGCGGGGTCGCGATCGTCGTCGACGCGTCCGTTCTGGTGGATGCGCTGGTGGCGGCGGACGGAGCTATCGTGCGGAGCCGACTGTGCACGCGGCAGCTCCACGCTCCGGACCTTGTCGACTACGAGGTGATGAGCGCACTGCGGGGTTTGGCCCTCGGCCGACATCTGAGCCAGGAGCGGGCATCCGACGCGTGGGGCGACTTCCTGGACCTTGATCTCCGGCGCGCGCCACTGCGTCCGATGGCCTCCGGTGTCTGGGCACTTCGGCATCGCCTCACCACCTACGACGCCGCCTACGTCACGCTTGCCGAACTGCTCGGCCTTCCCCTGTGGACGCGGGACCGTCGCCTCGCTGCCGCCGTTCCTGAGGCGCGGCTCGTCTGAGGGCGACGGCTGGATCTGGGCGCCGAACCAGGGGGAGGGCGGGGGTGTGCCCGCTGCCGACGCGGCGTCCGGTCGCCTAGCCTGGCGGGCGTGCCTACCGAACTCGTCGCCCTGTTGTCCGTCGTCCTCGCCGTCGTGGGCGTCGTCGGGATCGTCGTCCCGGTGCTGCCCGGCAGCATCGCGGTGGCGTCCGGGCTGCTGGTCTGGGCGCTCTTCGGCGGCTCGCCGCACGGGTGGGTCGTGTTCGTCCTCGGCGGGGTGCTCGTCGCGCTCGGCGCGACCGCCCAATACCTGATCACCGGCCGCACCCTCAAACGGCGCGAGATCCCGTCGCGGTCGGTCATCGTCGGGTTGGCCGCCGGCGTCCTCGGGTTGTTCGTCATCCCGTTCGTGGGGCTGCCGCTGGGCTTCGTCGCGGGCCTGCTGCTCATGGAGTACGTGCGGGTGCGCGACCTGCGCCAGGCGCTGTCGACCAGCTGGGTGGCGCTCAAGTCCGTCGGGTTGGGCATGCTCGTCGAGCTGGGGTGCGCCCTCGCGGCGTCCACCGTGTTGCTCGTCGGCGTCCTGACGACGGTGACCGGCTGAACTTCCCGCGGTTCGGCTCGCCATGCGAGACGAACCGGTCCAGCCAGTGAGCGAGGA
Source organism: Propionibacteriaceae bacterium (assembly GCA_032229785.1). Lineage (GTDB taxonomy): Bacteria > Actinomycetota > Actinomycetes > Propionibacteriales > Propionibacteriaceae > Propioniciclava. The sequence continues at coordinate 184,963 of JAVTWJ010000036.1, read as the reverse complement.
GGGGCCGCCGTGAGGACGCCGGTCGACCACTGCTACCGTGCGTAGTAGAAACCCGGGTCCAGCCGGGCGGACCCCACCAATCACGGATGAGGCAAGCACACCCATGAGTGACCAACTGGCAACCCTGCGAGCGAAAAGACAAAAGGCGCTCGAGGGGGGTGGGGCCAAGCGAATCGAGTCACAACACGCCCGGGGCAAACTGACCGCCCGCGAGCGGCTGTCGATCCTCCTCGACGAGGCGTCCTTCCAGGAGCTCGGCGCACTGGCGACCCACCACAACACCGACTTCGGCATGGCCGAACGCCGCTACCCGGGCGACGGGATCATCACGGGTTTCGGGAAGATCCAGGGGCGCCGCGTCGCCGTGTTCGCCCAAGACTTCACCGTGCTCGGCGGATCGTTCTCCGAAGTGCAGTCCAACAAGATCTCACGCATCCAGGATCTGGCCATCGAAGCGGGCATCCCGCTGATCGGCCTCAACGACTCCGGCGGCGCCCGCGTCCAGGAGGGCGTCCGCTCGCTGGCCGCCTACGGTGAGGTGTTCGTCCGCAACGTGAAGGCGTCCGGCGTGATCCCGCAGATCTCGCTGATCCTCGGGCCCTGCGCAGGCGGCGCCGTGTACAGCCCCGCCCTCACCGACGTGACGATCATGGTCGACCAGACCTCGAACATGTTCCTCACCGGCCCCGACATCATCAAGACCGTCACCGGCGAGATCGTCTCGGCCGAGGAACTCGGCGGCGCACTCGTGCACAACGCCACCTCCGGTGTCGCCCAGGTGATGGCCGACAACGAGCAGCACGCCCTGTCGCTGACGAAGGCGCTCCTCAGCTACCTGCCGCAGAACAACACCGAGGATCCGCCGCCGCTCGAACCGTACGATTCGGCCGACCGCATGGACGAAGTCCTCAACTCCATCGTGCCCGCGAACGACAACGCGCCCTACGACATGCTCCAGGTGCTCGGCCGCATCTTCGACCACGACTCGATCTTCCAACTGCACCGCGACTGGGCCGCCAACGCCCTCGTCGGCTTCGCCCGCCTCGACGGCCAGAGCGTCGGCTTCATCGCCAACAACCCGCAGGTCATGGCCGGCTGCCTCGACATCAACGCGTCCGACAAGATCGCCCGCCACATCACGCTGTGCGACCAGTTCAACATTCCGCTGGTCACCTTCGTCGACTGCCCGGGCTACCTGCCCGGCGTCGAACAGGAGTACAACGGCGTCATCCGCCACGGCGCCAAGATCATCTACGCCTACTGCCAGGCGACCGTCCCGAAGATCTCGCTGGTCACCCGCAAGGCCATGGGCGGCTCCTACGTCGCGCTGAGCTCGAAGCAGATGAACAACGACGTCGCGTTCGCCTGGCCGAGTGCGCAGATCGCGGTCATGGGCGCCGAGGGTGCCGCTCGCCTGCTCCACCGCGGCGCCATCCAGGACGCCGAGGATCCCGCCGCCGAGGAGGCACGCTTCATCGCCGACTACCGCGAGAAGTTCTACAACCCCTACCAGGCGGCCGATGTCGGGCAGATCGACGAGGTCATCGAGCCCCGCGAAACCCGTCCGCGCCTGATCCGTGCCCTGGAGGTGCTGCGCACCAAGGTGACGCAGTCCATCCCCAAGAAGCACGGCCTCTTCCCGGTCTGAGGACGCCACGATGGGAATCTCCATGGACGACCTCCTGTGGGGTCTGATGATGATGGCCGTCGGCATGGGCGTCGTGTTCGCCCTCCTGCTGGTGCTCATGGCCGTCCTGATGCTGATCGGACGCCTCGATAGGCCCGCCACCGAACGTCCGGCCGTCGAACGTCCGGCCGCCGAACGTCCGGCCGAGGCCGACATCGCGGCGACCGGCGCCGGGGCCGGGCGCGGGGGCGGGGGCGACGATTCCGGCACGCCGGCAGCCCGCGCCGTGCGCATCATCGCCGATGGCCTGGACGAGAACCAGGTGGCGGCGATCACCGTCGCCGTCATCACCCACGCCGAAAACAGGCGGCGCATCGCCGCCGCAGAAACCCGCGCCCACGCCCCCGGAAGCCAGCTCTTCGCGAGCCGCTGGCTGGCGGTCGGCCGGGGCTTCCAGAACAACCCCTTCACCCGGAGGTAAGGCCAGATGCGCCGCTACACCATGACCGTCAACGGCACCCACAAGGTGGTCGACGTCGAAGCAGTCGGGGCCGACCTGTTCCGCGTCCAGATCGACGGACGCCTGGTCGACGTCAGCCTCGAAGACCACCGTGACCTCGCGCACTCCGCGGTCACCCCGGCGGTCACGCCCCGCCAGATGGGCTCACCCGCGGCCGGCCCGCCGGCCACGGCGTCCGGTGCCACTGCTCGCGCCGGCGCACCGACGTCCGCGCCCGCGGCACCCGCGTCACCGGGCGGGGCCAAGGGCGGTGCGCGCGGCAAGATGACCGCACCCATGCCGGGCGTGATCCTGAGCGTGGATGTCGCGCCCGGCGCGTCGGTCACCCGCGGGCAGTCACTCATGGTCCTGGAGGCCATGAAGATGAAGAACGAGCTCAAGGCGCCCCGCGACGGCGTGATCGCCGAGGTCAACGTGACCGCCAACCAGCAGGTGAAGTTCGGCGAGACCCTGGTGAGGTTCGAGGCCTGATATGAGCCCCGATACCCTCCACTACCTGCTTCAGGGCGTCCAGAACGTCACCTGGCAGAGCCTGACCATGATCGCGATCGGTCTGCTCCTGGTCTTCCTCGCGATCAAGAAGGAATACGAGCCGCTGCTGCTGCTCCCGATCGGCGCCGGCGCGATCCTCGCGAACCTGCCCCTGTCGCCGATGGTGGGCGAGCACGGTGCCTTGACCGTCCTCTACGACATGGGGGTCGGCAACGAGTTGTTTCCGCTGCTGATCTTCGTCGGCATCGGGGCCATGACCGACTTCGGGCCGCTGCTGGAGAACCCCAAGATGGTGCTGCTCGGCGCCGCCGGACAGTTCGGCATCTTCCTGACCCTGCTGCTCGCCCTGTTCCTGGGTTTCAGCCATCCCGAGGCCGCCTCGATCGGCATCATCGGCGCGATCGACGGTCCGACGTCGATCTATGTGTCGAACCAACTCGCACCGCACCTGGTGGCGCCCATCACCGTGGCCGCCTACTCGTACATGAGCCTCGTGCCGATCATCATGCCGCCGATCATGCGTGCGATGACCACGAAGAAGGAACGCGCCATCAGGATGCCGTACACCAGCCGCGAGATCTCGCAGCGGACGCGCATCCTGTTCCCGATCATCGTGACGCTCGTCGTCGGCACGCTGGTGCCGTTCGCGACCCCGCTGATCGGCATGCTGATGCTGGGCAACCTGATGCGCGAGTCGAAGGTCGTCGAGCGCCTTGTCGGCGCCTCCTCGAACGAGCTGGCCAACGTGGTGACGCTGTTCCTGGGCCTGGCCATCGGCTCGACCATGGTGGGGGCGAGCTTCCTCAACATGGCGACGCTGATGATCCTGGTGCTCGGCCTGATCGCGTTCTGCCTCGACACCGTCATGGGTGTCGCGTTCGGCAAGCTGATGAACGTGTTCTCCGGCGGCAAGTTCAACCCGCTGATCGGCGCGGCCGGCATCTCGGCCTTCCCGATGGCGGCGCGTGTCGTCCAGCGGGAGGCGCAGCGCGAGGACTTCGACAACTTCCTGCTCATGCACGCCATGGGGGCGAACGCGGCCGGCCAGGTCGCCTCTGTCGTCGCCGGCGGTGTGCTGCTGGCGCTGATGGGAGCGAGCTAGCCCGAGCTAGCCCGCAGCGTCCGAAAGCGGTACAGCGAATCCACGCCGCCCGGGTTGGGCACACTCGCCCGGGTTCCTACCTGGGCGAGTGTGCCTAACCCGGGCGGCGTGGCGGGCGAGTGTGCCTAACCTGGGCGGCGGTATCCAACCCGGGCGGCCGTGCCTAACCTGGGCGGCGGTATCCAACCCGGGCGGCCGTGCCTCACCCGGGCGGCGGTGCCTCACCTGGGCGGCGGGACGGCGCGCGGCCGGATCAGGCGTCGTGGCCGGTCTCGGCCTGCAGCAGGTGGGTTGCGGCGCAATAGTTCGCCGCGAAGGCGACCGCGCATAGACGCAGCGACCCGCTCGGCGGCAGGTAGCGCCCGTGATGAAGGCCGACGCCGTGCACGGTGCCGGTGCCGACGAACGACATCAGCGAGGGCACCAGCTCGTTGTACTCGGAGAAATCGTCGGAGCCGCACGACCGGAACGGAACCGGGGCCACAGGGACGCCGATGCCGGTGAGCAGACGGTCCGCGCGCGCGACGAGGCGCGCGTCATTGACGAGGGCGCGTCCGCCGCGGGTCACCGTCACGGTGGCCGTCGCACCGCTGGCCATCGCGGTGCCCTCGGCGACGCGGGCGAGCGCCTCGTGCAACGCCGCGCGGTCCTCTTCTTCGAACGCGCGGATCGTTCCGGAGCAGCGGGCGCTGTCGGCGAAGATGTTCGGCGCCGTACCGCCGTTGATCATGCCCACCGACACGACTGCTGGCCGGATCGGGTTCACCACGCGGGCGGTCAGCTCGCCCAGCGCCGTGACGATCGACGCCAGCACTGAGATCGGGTCGACGGCGAGGTGCGGGTAGGCGCCATGGCCGCCGCTACCGTGCACCACGATCTCGAACGAGTCGAACGCCGCGTTCACCGCGCCGGCACCCGTCGAGACCACCCCCTTCTCGACGGCCGGCTGGACGTGAACGCCGACCATGCTGCGCACATCGGCGTCCTCGAGGACGCCGGAGGCCACCACGTCGGAGGCGCCCGGCGGGTTGTCCTCTTCGCGCGGCTGCAGCACCGGCACCATCGCCACCGGCAGATCGAGGGTGCGCGCGGCGGCGAGCACCGCCCACAGGGCCGCCATGTGCACGTCGTGACCGCAGGCGTGCATGATGCCGCGGCGTTGGGACGCCCATTCGACGCCCGTCGCCTCCGGGATCGGCAGCGCGTCCAACTCGGCGCGCAGGGCGACCGCCGGGCCGTCGGGCCCGAAGCGCGCGAACGCGCCGGTCTCGGCGACGGGCAGCCAATCGAGCCAGTCGGAGGCGGCCAGGATCGTGTCGCGGGTGTCGCCCTCGTCGCCGCCCAGATGCGGGTCGGAATGGACCACGCGCCGCAGCGACGCGGCCTCGGGAAGGACGGTGTCGATGCCCTGGATGAGACGGGCCAGCAGGTCGGTGTTCATGTTCGTCCAACGATACGGCTCCAGCGCCCGATCACCGCACCGAAACGCTCCGCGAGCCGCTCGGGGGGAACGGGATGGTCCTGCGCCAGACCGGCCTGCGCCTGCAAGGACGCAGCCAACGCGGACGCCTCGAGCGGCGGCAGGCCTGCGGCGAGCAGCGTGCCGAGGACGCCGGCGAGCACGTCGCCCGATCCGGCCGTCGCCGTCCACCCGACGCCGGGCCGGGCGATCAGGACGGCGCCGTCGGGGGCGGCGGCGTACTGGGTGGCGCCCTTGAGCAGCACCGTCGCCCGATGCGCGGCGGCGGCCCGGCGCGCGTGCTCGATCGGGGACGCCTCGACGTCGCCGCGCGGCACGCCCAGCAGGCGCGCGAGCTCGCCCGCGTGCGGGGTGAGCACCGAGCCCGCGGGCAAGGCGCCTGCGTCCAGCGCGGCGAGCCCGTCGAGGGCGCCCGCGTCGATGACCATCGGGACGCTGTCGGCCAGGTGCCGGGCCAGGCGGTCGGCGTCCGCGCCCGGCCATCCCGAGCCGCACACCCACGCCTGCACCCGCCCGGGAACGTTGGGATCGACCGGCACCACCACGCTCGGGTGCGCGGCGAGCACGGAGGCGGCCGGGCGGGGCGGGCCCGCGTAGCGCACCATGCCGGCCCCCGACCACAAGGCGCCGGCGGCGCCGAGAACCGCCGCCCCCGGGTAGTCGTCGGAGCCGGTGTCCAGCCCCACCACGCCGCGTGAGTACTTGTCGCAGACCGGTGCGGGGAACGGGAACCAGGCGGCGCAGTCGGCGTCCTCCACCTGATGGACGGCAGAGTCCGGCGCCGCCACGCCGATGTCGACCAGCGTCACCTCGCCGCACGCGGACGCCGCCGGTTGCGCGACGTGCGCGAGTTTGTGCGCGATGAACGTGACCGTGTGCGTCGCCCGGATGCTGCGGTGCGCCGCCACCTCGTCGGCCGCCAGCCCGCTCGGGATGTCGACGGCGACGACCGGTACCTGCGCGCCGGACGCCGCCCGTGCCACGGCGGACACCGCGTCGCCGATGCCGGGACGCCCGCCCAGACCCGAGATGCCGTCGATCAGGACGCCGGCGCCGTCGGCCAGCAGCAGGGCGCCCGCGGCGTCCACCACGGTCGCGCCGGCGGCGAGGGCGGCCGTCAACCCGTCGGCGTGCGTCGTGTCGGCCACCGGCCACACCCAGATCGGCACCCGCTCGCCGAGCAGGCCGGGTAGTTCGGCCGCGGCGAAGAGGGCGTCGCCGGCGTTGTTGCCGACGCCGGCGACCACCAGAGCGCCGCGATGACCCCGCCCGGCCAGGGCGTCGGCGCACACCCGAGCGACGGCGTCCGCGGCACGCCCCATCAGGTCGCCGTGCGGGTGGGCGGCGAACCACGCCTGCTCGGCGTCCCTGATCTGCTGGACGGTCGCGACCGGCTTCATAGGGGCAACGGTAGCCCGTGCGGCCCTCCGCGCACGCCGGCGCTCAGCCGCGGAGGAGCGCGGCGTTCAGCCACGACTCCTCGACGCCGAGGCCCTCCACCAGCTCGAGCGCCTGCGGGCGAAGATCGCGGCACAGCGAGTCCACGGCTTCGGTGATCGCCTTGCTGCGGGCCCCGTCGATGCGTTCGTGTTCGAGGAACCAGCCGCGGTTCTCTTCGATGGTGGCCAGGGCGTACAGGTCGCCCAGGGTGGACAGGATCGAGGCGATGTACGGATCGTCGGCGGCATCGATGCCCGCGATGAACGCCTCGAGCACCACGCGGTCGGTGTGCGCCCTGGCCGCCGCCAGCATGTGCTGCTGGCACGCGTTGATCGCGGCGAAGGACGCCTCGACGGGCAGCTTGCCAGCGGCGCGCATGCGCTTGGCCAGGCCCTCGATGGTGTGCTGTTCGCGGTCCTCGAACATCTGGATGTGCCACGCCCTGGACGTGAGCTGCCGCGCCTCGGGTCTGCGGCTCGCGGTGGCCAGGATGCGGTCGATGACGCTGCGCGCGGTCGTCCGCTCGAGGATCTCGTTGCCGAGCATGCGGGCGGTCGCCTGCGCGGTGCCGCGCAAGTCCATGTCGCCCCAGGTGCGCTGGTAGTTGACCAGCAGCGCCTTGGCCACCAACTGCAGCATCACCGTGTTCTCGCCCTCGAAGGTGGCGAAAACGTCGGCGTCCTGTCGCAGCAGCGTGAGCCCGTTCTCACTGAGGTAACCGGCGCCGCCGCAGGCTTCGCGCGCGACCTGGATCGTGTCGTTCGCCCAGCGGGTGAGCAGCGCCTTCATGCCGGCCGCGCGGGTCTCCAGCTCGCGGCCCGCCTGCGGATCGGCGCCATGGGCGTCCGTCACCCGCTGCAGTTGCAGCGCCAGCTCGTTCATCGCGAACCCGTACGCGTACGCCTTGGCGACGTTCGGCAGGAGCTTGCGCTGCTGGGCCTGGTAGTCGAGCAGCGGGATCGCGGCGTCCGTGCCCGGCCTGCGGAACTGGGTACGGACGAGCGAGTACCGGGTCGCGATCGACAGCGCCTTGCGGCTCGCGGACGCGGCGCCGCCGCCCACGCAGATGCGCCCGCGCACCAGCGTGCCCAGCATCGTGAAGAACCGGGCGTGGGCCGACTCGATGGGCGACGCGTAGACGCCGTCGGCACCGACCCCGCCGAACCGGTCCAGCAGCTGGCTGCGCGGCACGCGGACGTGGTCGAAGTGCAGCGTGCCGTTGTCGATGCCCAGCAGGCCGCCCTTGTGGCCCTGGTCGCCGATCGTGACGCCGGCGACCGGCCGCAGGTCGTCGGTGCGGATGCGCACGATCACGACGTGGACGCCGTGGCGCGTGCCCTCCACGATCAGCTGGCCGAAGACCGCCGCCCACATGCCGTGGACGGCCGCGTTGCCGATGTAGGCCTTGGCGGCGTCCGGCGTGGGTGAGTTCACCTCGTACTCGCCGGACTCCGGGAGCCAGGTGATCGTCGTCTCGAGGCTCTGCACGTCGGAGCCGTGCCCGAGCTCGGTCATCGCGAAGCAGCCCGTCAGCTCGCCGGTGATGGTGCCGGGCAGGAACGTCTCGTGGTGCCACGTGGTGCCCAGGTTCACCAGCGCGCCGCCCCACAGGCCGTGCTGGACGCCGGACTTGATGACCAGGCCCAGGTCGCCCATGGCGAGCATCTCGAAGTGCGCCACCGACTCCGCGGTCGTGCCGTTGCCGCCCTGTGCCGCGGGGAAGCCTGCGATGGCGAAACCGCGGGCGGCGAGCGCGACCAGCTTGTCGAGCGTCCATTCGCGGGCCTCGGGCATGTCGAGCGTGGGGTCGCGGACCATGTCGTCGGCGCTCACCTCGTCGCGCCAGTGCTGCTTGACCGTATGGAAGGGCCCGTCGAGGGCGCGACGCAGGCCCTCGCCGGTGGCCGTGATGCGGACGCGGGAGGGGGACGGGAACCGGACGGGAGCGGTGATGGTCATGGCTGCGGGACCCCTTCGTGCGCGCGGGCGGGCTGGTGGAGGGTGGAGAAGTCAGGCAAGGGCTCGACGCGGACGCTCTCGTCGGGGTGCGGGAAGACGAGGTCGACCCGCGGGCTTGCGCCCGGAAGCTGGGTGGCGAAGGCGGGCGTGAACAACTCCGTGATGAACGACACCACCTCGGCGCGAGGACGCCGCAGGTCGGTCACGATCCAGCGGTCGGCGACCGCCCACAGGAACCCGACGATGCCGTGACCCCAGGTGCTCGCCGGCGACGGGTCGCGGCCGTTGGCCGTCAGCCAGGCGGCGAAGGACGCCGAGAGGTCGTCGCCGATGTGGTTGGTGACGCCCAGCACCGGGTCCGCGGAGCCCGCCGGGCGGTTGACGACGAAGCGGTAGATCTCACCGTCGGCCTCGACGAGGATCAGGTAGGCGTCCGCCAACTCGCGCACGAGCGCCGCCGGCGTGAGCGCCGACGTCAGCGCGGCGGTCACGTTGCCGATGATGAAGGTCTGCACCGACTCCACGACGGCCTCGTACAGGCCGTTGCGGTCGCCGAAGTGGCGGTAGATCACCGTCTTGGAGGTGCTGGCCTCGGCCGCGATCTCGTCCATGCCGAGTGTGTGCCCGTGCTTGCGGATGGCGCGCAGCGTCGCTTCGACGAGCTCACGCTTGCGCTGCTTGTTGTGCTGGGTCCAGCGCTTGGCTCGACCATCGAGCGTGCTTTCCATGCCACCAGGGTACCCGACACGGCAAGTATCTGCTACCGTGAGTTTCGCTCATATCGAGGAGGATCCATGACCAAGCGCGAGGCGGTGATCGTCGGCGGTAACCGGACGCCGTTCGTGAAGGCGGGCGGGGCGTACGCGCAGGCGTCCAGCCAGGATCTGCTGACCGCCGCCCTGGACGGTCTGGTGGCTCGTTTCGGGCTGGCGGGGGAGCGGTTGGACGAGGTGGTCGCGGGGGCGGTCCTGAAACACACGCGCGACTTCAATCTCACCCGCGAGGCCGTGCTTGGCTCGGCGCTCGATCCGCACACGCCCGCGTGCGACCTGCAGCAGGCGTGCGGCACGGGGCTGGAGGCGGTCGTCTACCTGGCCAACAAGATCCGGCTGGGCCAGGCGGCGGTGGGCATCGCGGGCGGCGTCGACAGCGCGTCGGACGCCCCGATCGTGGTCGGCGAGCGGCTGCGCCGGGCACTGCTGGCGGCGTCCCGGGCGCGCAAGCCCTGGCAGCGCGCCGCGGCGTTCGCGCCGCTGCGCCCACGCGACCTCGCGCCCGTCCCGCCCGGCGTGGTCGAGCCGCGCACCGGGCTGACCATGGGGCAGAGCCAGGCGCTCACCAACCAGCGCTGGGGCATCACCCGCGAGGCGCAGGACGCGCTGGCCGCGGCGTCCCACCACCACCTGGCCCGCGCGTGGAACGAGGGGTTCTTCGACGATCTCGTCACGCCCTACCTGGGCGTGACCCGCGACACCGTGCTGCGGCCCGACACCAGCATCGAGGCGCTGGCCAGGCTCAGGCCGGTGTTCGGCGGTGCCGACGGCACGTTGACGGCCGGCAACTCGACCGCGCTCACCGACGGCGCCTCGGTGGTGCTGCTCGCCGAGGCGTCCGTGGCCCGGGCGCGGAACTGGCCGGTGCTCGCCCGCGTGGTGGACGCCCAGGTCGCCGCCGTGGATCACGCAGTCGGCGACGAGGATCTGCTGCTGGCCGGGCGTCGGGCGATCCCCGTGCTGCTGGCACGCAACGGGCTGAGCCTGGACGACTTCGCCTTCATCGAGATCCACGAGGCGTTCGCCGCCACGGTGCTGGCGACGATCGCGGCGCTCGAAGCGGACGGGGTCGGCACCCTCGACCGGGCCGTGCTCAATGTCAACGGCAGCTCGCTGGCGGCCGGGCACCCGTTCGCGGCGACCGGCGGTCGCATCGTGGCCTCGCTGGCGTCGATGCTCGCCGCACGGGGGCCGGGTGCGAAGGGGCTGATCTCCATCTGCGCGGCCGGCGGTCAGGCTGTCGCGGCCATCCTGGAGGCGGTGTGATGAGCGTCCTCGAATCGATCTTCCTGAGTCCGTTCGGCCGGAAGGCCGCGGCGAGGGCGGGGCTGGCCGATCCGCCGGTGTTGCGGCGCGGGCGGGTGCTCCCGCAGGGGCCGGTGCTGCTGGCCGACCTGCCCGGCGGCGGTATCGCGGGCGAGGCGCTGGCGGCCCTCGGCGTCCCGGTGGCCGCACCACTGCTCGACCTGCCCGAGTTCCGGACGCCCGACGAGCGCGGGCGTCCGCAGCCTCCGCGCTACGAGGTGCGCCCGGGCGCGCTGGTGATCGACGCCACGGGCGTCCGCGAGATCGTCCAGCTCGAACTGCTGCGCCAGGTGCTGCGGCCGGTCATGAAGCGCATCGAGCCGTCGGGCCGGGTGATCGTCCTGGGCGCCGACGCCGCGGGTCTCGACGGTGTCGAGGCCCGGGCGGTGGCCCAGGCGCTCGATGGCCTGATGCGCACGGTCGGCAAAGAGCTGCCCGGCGGCGCGACGGCGAATCTGGTGTGGCTGGCGGGTGACGTCGTCGCCGACGACCTGACCTCGACGCTCGCCTTCCTGCTCGAAGGGCGCTCCGCCTTCGTGTCCGGGCAGGCGTGGCGCGTCCGTCCCCGTAAGCGCGGCGACCGCGCGGCGGGCACCGGGTCACCCGGTGGGTCGACACCACCGTTCGCGGGGCGCATCGTCGTGGTCACCGGCGCCGCGCGGGGCATCGGCGCCGCCATTGCCCGGACGTTCCATCGCGACGGCGCCCACATCGTGGCGGTCGACATGCCCGCCGCCGGCGAAACGCTCGCCGCCGTCGCCAACGGTCTGCGCGGGTCGGCGCTGCAACTCGACATCACGGTGCCGGACGCCGGCGCGCGCATCGCCGCGCATGTGACGCGGGTGCACGGCCCGCGGGCGAAGATCTGGGCGATCGTGCACAACGCGGGCATCACCCGCGACACCATGCTCGCCAACCTCGACGAGTCGCGGTGGGCGTCCGTGCTGGAGGTGAACCTCGCCGCCGAGATGCGGATCAACGAGGTGCTGCTCGAACCGTCTCTTCCGGGAGGTCTGGGCGAGACCGCGCGCATCGTCGGCATCGCGTCGACGTCCGGCTGGGCCGGCAACAAGGGGCAGGCCAACTATGCGGCGTCCAAGGCCGGCGTGATGGGGCTGGTGCGCGCCGAGGCCGAGGCGCTGGCCGGCCGTCCGATCACGACCAACGCGGTCGCGCCCGGCTTCATCGAGACCGACATGACCGCGGCGATCCCGTTCGTCTCGCGTGAGATCTTCCGGCGGACGAACTCCCTGTCGCAGGGCGGGCTGCCGGTCGACGTCGCCGAGACGCTGGCGTACCTGTGCGATCCGGCCTCGGGCGGCGTCGACGGCCAGGTGATCCGCGTGTGCGGGCAGAACATCATCGGTGCGTGAGCCATGAGCGATCTCGTGTTCGAGCGACTCCCGTCGATCGGTCGGCTGCTCATCAACGCGGCGACGCCGAAGGCGGGGGCGGTGCGGGCGAGCGCGGTCCCGAACCGGACGGCGATCGTCGCCGCCCACCGCCAGGACCTGGACCGTCTGGCGGCGTACGACCGGTTGTGCGGGTTCGCGCTGCGCGACCGCGTGCCACCGACCTGGCAACACGTGCTCACCTTCCCGCTTCACGCGGCCCTGATGGCCGAGCGCGACTTCCCCTACGCGCTCGCCGGCCTGGTGCACCTCCGCAACGCGATGACGCTGCACCGACCGGTCCTGGTGACCGATGAACTCGCCCTCATCGTCCGCGCCGGGCCGGCGCGCGCGCACCGCAAAGGGGCCGAGTTCGACCTGATCGGCGAGGTTCATGCGGGGGGCGAGATCGCCTGGACGGGTGTCAGCACCTACCTGGCGCGCGGGGCCAAGGCGCCCGTGGGCGCGGAGGAGGCGGTCGTCTGGGAGGCGGCGGACGCCGAGGGTGCGCCGCCCCCGAGCGGGGCGGCTGGCCCCGAGGGTGTGCCGCCCGCGGAGGCGAGGCCCGCCCTGACGCCGAGCCAGGAATGGACGCTGCCGGGCGATCTCGGCCGCCGGTACGCGGCCGTCTCCGGTGACGTGAACCCGCTGCACCTCAGCGTGCTCGCGGCGCGGGCGTTCGGGTTCAAGCGCCCGATCATCCACGGCATGTGGACGCACGCCCGCGCCCTCGCGGCGCTCGAGCCCCGGTTGCCGGATTCCTACACGACGGACGTCCGGTTCACCAAGCCGATCCTGCTGCCCGCCCGGGTGGACTTCGCCGCCGCGACCCACGCCGCCCGCACGGTCTTCGAGGTGGGCGCGTCGGGTCGCCCGGCCATGATCGGCGAGGTCGTGAGGCCGACGTGAGCGTCCGTTAGAATCCGGCGCATGACCCACGCCGCCGCGGACGCCCACGCGCCCGTCCTTGTCATCGACTTCGGAGCGCAGTACGCGCAGTTGATCGCCCGCCGCGTCCGCGAGGCGAAGGTGTACTCCGAGGTCATGCCGCACACGGCGTCCGTCGAGGCACTCGCAGCCAAGAACCCGGCTGCCCTCGTGCTGTCCGGTGGCCCGCAGTCGGTGTACGCCGACGGCGCCGCGCAGGTCGACCCGGCGCTGTTCGAGCTCGGCGTCCCCGTGTTCGGCATCTGCTACGGCTTCCAGGCGATGGCCGCCGCGCTGGGCGGCGAGGTCGCGCAGACCGGCCTGTCCGAGTTCGGGCGGACGCCCACCACCGTGGATGCACACGGCACGCTGCTGGCGAACCTGCCGTCGAGCTTCTCGAGCTGGATGAGCCACGGCGACGCCGTGCGGTGCGCGCCCGAGGGGTTCGACGTCCTGGCGCACACGGTGGGCGCCCCGGTTGCCGCCTTCGAGAACGTCGAACGGCGCCTCGCGGGCGTCCAGTGGCACCCCGAGGTGCTGCATTCGGAGCACGGCCAGCATGTGCTGGCGCGGTTCCTCTACGAGATCGCCGGACTCGAACCGAACTGGACGCCGGCCAACATCGTCGAGGAGTCCATCGCGGCGATCCGCGCGCAGGTTGGCGACAAGCAGGTCCTCTGTGCGCTGTCCGGGGGCGTCGACTCGGCGGTCGCGGCCGCGCTGGTGCACCGCGCGATCGGCGACCAGCTCACCTGCGCGTTCGTCGACCACGGGCTGCTCCGCAAGGGGGAACGCGAGCAGGTCAAGGATGACTTCGTCCGCATCACCGGCATCAAGCTCGTCGTCGCGGACGCCGAGGAGCAGTTCCTCACCGCACTCGCCGGCGTGTCCGAGCCGGAGGCCAAGCGCAAGATCATCGGCCGCGAGTTCATCCGCGTCTTCGAGCAGACCGTGCGCGACATCAACGACGCCGACGACATCGAGTTCCTGGTCCAAGGAACCCTGTACCCCGATGTGGTGGAGTCCGGCGGCGGCGAAGGCGCGGCGAACATCAAGAGCCACCACAACGTCGGCGGACTCCCCGACGACCTGGAGTTCACCCTGATCGAGCCGCTGCGTGCCCTGTTCAAGGACGAGGTGCGCGCCGTCGGCGAAGAACTCGGCCTGCCGCACGAGATGGTGTGGCGCCAGCCGTTCCCCGGCCCCGGTCTGGGCATCCGCATCATCGGCGAGGTCACCAGGGAGCGTCTCGACCTGCTGCGCGACGCCGACGCGATCGCCCGCGAGGAGCTGGCGAACTCCGGCCTGGAGCGCGACGTCTGGCAGTTCCCGGTCGTGCTGCTCGCCGACGTCCGCAGCGTCGGCGTCCAGGGTGACGGCCGCACCTACGGACACCCGATCGTGCTCCGTCCGGTCAGCAGCGAGGACGCGATGACCGCCGACTGGTCGCGGCTGCCCTACGACCTGCTGGAGCGGATCAGCACCCGGATCACCAACGAGGTCCGCGAGATCAACCGCGTCGTCCTCGACGTGACCTCCAAGCCGCCGGGCACCATCGAGTGGGAGTGACAGGGGGCCTGGAAAGCGGGCGGGGGTCGGTACCCCCGCCCGCTTGTCAGGCCAGCCGCGCCGCTCGGGCGCGACGGCATTCGGTCAGTTGCTCGAGTCGGTGTTGGTGGTGAACTGCCGCTTCAGCGAGTCCAGGCCGGTCGGGCCGCCGTCCTCGTAGGGGAGCAGAAGCCACAGGCCGGCGTAGATGACCCAGCCGAACTGCAGGAAGATCGCAGCGAGGACGAAGATCACCCGCAGCAGGTTGGAATCGATGTTGAACTGGCGGGCCAGGCCGCCGCACACACCGGCGATGACCTTGTCGGAACGACTGCGGGACATTGAGTTGGCCATGAGGGTTTTCCTTTCAGGTGGGACAACGAGAGGTAGAAGGGTCAGGATCGCTCGCGGGAGGCGAACAGGCCGATCACGCCGACGATCACCAGGATCAGCGGGGTGATCACCGCCACCAGCGACCAGGCGATGACTCCGAACGCGCCCCACAGGCCGAGTACGGCGAGCGCGCAGGCGAGGAGGCCGGCGACGAGGGCGGTGACGTCGGTGCGAGGCTTCACGGCAGCACCTCCACGGTGCCGAGCCCGACACGGGCGTCGATCGTGAGGACGGGCTCGCCGGGCTTGTCGAGGCGCGTCCAGCTCTGATCGACGTTCACCCCGGACGCCTCGCCGTCGGGCGTCGTGACCTCGCCGGCGCCGACCTGGCCTCGGACCACCACGTTGCCCTGGCGAGGGACGACGATGTCGAGGGATCCCAGGTCGACGCGGAAGCTCTGGGTCTCGTCGGCGGTCACGGCGTGCGCGGACAGGTCGACGACGTGCTCGCCCACCACGATGTGCTCGGTCGTTTCGGTGGGCGCGCCGCGTCCGGAATCGAGGACGAACGGAGCAGGGGCGACCACGGAACCGATCACCAACACGGTCGTGACGGTGCCGGCCAACGCCGTCAGTGGCAGGAGCAGGCGCGGACGCCCCCAGGCGGCCGACACTGGGCGTGCGGTCCGCAGCAGGGCCGCACCCAATACGAGCAGGGTGGACGCCACCCACGCCAGGTCGTCGACATGGATCCCGAGCGCGGATGCGCCCGCCAGCCCACCCCAGACGGCGCCCAGGCCGATGAAAATACCGAGCCAGGTGCGGCGTCCGCGTCGGCGGACGGCGGCACCCGCGGGCCGCTGGTGGCCCATCTCGGCGGCGGCGCCGTACAGGCCGGCAGGGTCAGGATCGGCGTGGAGGGCCGACCAGTCGACCGGGCGTCCCGCAGCCACGTTGTCGAGGCGCTGCTGCCAGGCGGCGGACGCCCGCTCGAACGGCGTCTGCGGTGTGGGGAGCGGGGCAGGCGTCCGGGACGCCTCGGAGGCGGGGGAGCGGCGCCCGGCGAAGCCGAAGCGCAGGATGATCCACGCGAGGGCGATGAGGACGAAGGCGCCGGCGCCGGAGCCGGTCACGACGCCGCCCACGGCGGCGGCGGTCGCGACGACCACCACCACGAGGGTGGCGGTCGACCAGGACCGCGTGAAGGGAAGCAGGCGGCGCACCGGCTCGGTGGTGCTGCCGCGTTCGGGAATGAGCGCCCACAAGGCGAGATAGGCGAAGATGGCGAATCCGCCGGTGATCAGGGTCAGGAAGATGAACGCCACGCGGACGATCACCGCGTCCACGTTCCACGCGCGGGCCAGCGCCGCGCACACGCCCCGGAAACGTGACTCGCCGGCATCACGTGTGACGGGCGGTTGACTCATGAGGCCATTGTTGCCTGCGCCGGGCCACGAAGCTGTCAGGGTTCCCCCGAACTGATCCCCGGTCGTCCGCACTAGGCTGAGCGGCATGCCCGAGGAATCGTTCGCGGTCGCGACGCCGGAACCGCACGGCGGCGCCGCGTCCGAGCCGCGGCGTCTGGTCCGGCCGCTGGAGCGGAGCCAGGTGGCGGGCGTCGCCGTCGGCCTGGGCGACCACCTGGGGATCTCGCCGCTGATCCTGCGCGCCCTGTTCGCGGTCGCGACCGCGTGGCAGTTGGCGGGCGTGGCGGCCTACCTCGTCCTGTGGCTGGTGATTCCGCCCGCGCCCGTTGACCACGGGACGCCCGGGGTGGACGCCTGGAACCGCCAGGGCATGAGGACCGAGGCGGAGGCGTCCGTGCCTCGCCGGCGCAACCTCGGTGAGATGGCGGCCGTCGGCCTGGTCGCGGTCGGTGGGCTGTGGTTGGTTCAGGTGCTCGGCTGGGGCAGGGATCCACGCTGGCTGGTGGTCGGCGGCCTGATCGCCGGCAGCGCCGGTCTGGTCTGGTGGCAGGCCGACCGTGCGCAAGGGTCGTTGTCGGACGCCGCACGCGGACGGTCGGGTTGGCTGCGGCCGGTCGTGGCGCATTGGACGAACGTGCTCGCGCACGTGATCGCGCTGCTCGGAATGGGGGCGGCGATCGCGCTCACGCTCCTCCTGCTGCCTGCGCTGAGCACCCTCGGCACGCTCCTGGCGGCCTTCACGATGGCGGGCGGCGCCTTCGCGCTGCTCGCCGGGCCGTGGGTGCTGCGCGCCCGCCGCGCGTTGCTGCGCGTGCGCGAGGAGAAGCTGTTGTCGGACGCCCGCGCCGACATGGCAGCCCATCTGCACGACTCGGTCTTGCAGACGTTGGCGCTGATCCAGCGCCATGCGACGCAGCCGCGCGAGGTGGCGCGGCTTGCGCGACGTCAGGAGCGGGAGCTTCGCGAGTGGCTCTACGGCGTCGCGGAAGAGGCTGACACGCTGCGCGGCGCGCTCCTCGAGGCGGCGCTGGAGGTCGAGGACGACTTCCCGGTCAGCGTCGAGTGCGTGACGGTCGGCGACGACGTGGCGCTGACTCCGGGGCTGCGCGAACTGGCGAGGGCGGCGCGTGAGGCGATGGTGAACGCGGCCAAGCATTCGGGCGAGCCGGTGGTGGACGTCTACGCTGAAGTCGCGGAGGAGACCGTCGAAGTGTTCGTGCGCGACCGCGGCACGGGATTCGACGTGGACGACGTCGCCGAAGACCGCCGAGGCGTCCGCGGCAGCATTCTCGAGCGGATGGCGCGCCATCATGGTGTGGCGCGGATCCGCTCCTCCGCAGAGCGCGGAACCGAAGTAACCCTGGAGATGAGGCGATGAGCGAACAGCCACTACCCGAGCCCTCGGGCCAAGCCCCCCGCCAGCGGAGGGTGGTCGTCGTGGACGACCACGCGATGTTCCGCAGCGGCGTCAAGCACGACATCGGACCGTTCGTGACGATCGTCGGCGAGGGCGAGGACGTCCCGACCGCGATCGAGGCGATCACCCGCACCCGTCCCGACGTGGTGCTCCTCGACGTGCACATGCCGGGCGGTGGCGGCATCGAGGTGATCAAGGCGGTGCACGCCACACAGCCTGAGGTGCGCTTCCTGGCCGTGTCGGTCTCCGACGCCGCTGAGGACGTCATCGGCGTCATCCGGGCGGGCGCCCGCGGATACGTGACCAAGTCGATCTCGGCGTCCGAACTGGTCGCGGCCGTCGGGCGCATCGCCGATGGGGACGCCGTGTTCAGTCCGCGACTGGCGGGGTTCGTGCTGGACGCCTTCTCGGGGGCGATCGACATCTCTTCGATCGATGAGGATCTGGACCGGCTCAGCCAGCGGGAGCGGGAGGTGCTGCGCCTGATCGCGCGCGGCTACGCGTACAAGGAGGTGGCGCGGGAGTTGTTCATCTCGATCAAGACCGTCGAGACCCACGTCAGCTCGGTGCTGCGCAAGCTCCAGCTCTCCAACCGACACCAGCTCACCCGCTGGGCGACGGACCGCAAGCTCGTGTGAGCGCACGTGTGGGCCCGTCCAAGGATGGTCGGGCCCACACGCAGCACATCGCCCGGGGCAGCCACGCACGCCCGGGTTCCTCCCCGGGCGAGCGTGCCTACCCCGGGCGACAACAGGGGAAGACGCGTTAGCTCATCGTGCTGAGCGCCGAGCGACTAGGCGCGCCGCTTGGTGAAGAAGCCCCACACGGCCAGGACGACGATCGATCCGAGGATCGCGACGACCCAGGTCTGGAGGTTCCAGAAGTCTCCCAAACCGATGTTGAACAAGGCGCTTCCGAGGAAGCCGCCCACGAGTGCGCCGATGACGCCGAGGCCCAGCGTCGCGATCCATCCGCCGCCCTGCGCACCCGGCATGATGGCCTTGGCAATAGAACCGGCCAGTAGGCCCAATACGATCCATCCGAGAATACCCATGGCTCGACCGTACGTGGCCGACCCCGCCCGTCGCTAGACCTGATCGACTTGTTCAGGGCGAGTTCAGGGATCGCGCTTAGGGGACGAAAGGCCGAGCCGGACGCCTCACAGCATCGGCCGCATCGGCGCCAGCACGGCCTCGGAGACCTTCATGGCCAAGGGGCGCGCGACCCATTCTTCGAGGGTCAGCTCGACGCAGTTGCTGGTGTCCATGGCGAAGATCCGCTCCATCTCGGCCGCCAAGTCCGGATCCAGGATCTGCACGTTCACCTCGTAATTGCCGATGAGGCTGAGCTGGTCGAGGTTGGCGGTTCCGATGGTCGTCCACACGCCGTCGATCGTGGCGGTCTTCGCGTGCACCATGGCGTCCTGGTACAGGAACAACCGGATGCCGTGCGCCAGCAGCCGGTGGTAGTAGCCGCGCGACAGCCAGTCGGCGATGATGTGGTTCGACTCGGCGGGCACGATGATCCGCACGTCGACGCCACGCTCCACGGCCTCGACGAGGGCCACGGTGAGGTCGTCGTCGGGGATCAGGTAGGCGTGCGTGAGCCAGATCCGCTCGCGGGCGCGGTCGATCGCCTCGAGATACATGTAACGGATCGGGTAGACCGCCACGCTGGGCACGTTGCGCACGACGGTGATGGGGGAATTCCACTGGCGGTTGTCGGGCTGCGGCAGGACCGGGTGGTGCCGGCCGCGCGAGGAGTTCCAGTAGTCGACGAATGCGTTCTCGAGCTCGGCCGCTGCCGGGCCACGGACCCGCATGTGGGTGTCGCGCCAACGGCTGGCGTACAGGGAGCCGAGGTTGTAGCCGCCGACGAAGGCGACCTCGCCGTCGATCACGAGGATCTTGCGGTGGTTGAGGCCGGGGGCGCGGACGAAGGGGGCGGCGCGGGCGCCCGTCCAGGGTCGGTGACGCAGGACGTGGATGCGCGGATCGAACTGGAAGAAGCGCTGACCGACCACCAGGTTGGCGAACACGTCGTAGCCGACGTGGACCTCGACGCCGCGCTCGGCGGCGTTGGTCAGTGCTCGCTTGAACTGCCGGCCGACCCGGTCGCCCTTCCAGATGTACGTCTCGAGAAGGACCGTGTCCTCAGCGGCGTCGATCGCGGCGAGCATGGCCTCGTACAGGTCGCGGCCCTTGGTGTAGACCGTGACCCGGTCGGCGCCCGTGGGCATCTCGCGCGGCGCAGCGAACGGGAACGGAATGTGGCCGCGGTGCCGCTTGCGCTGCCGATCCAGGATCAGGAGACCGCCGATCGTCACGGCCTGGGCGGTCGCGACCATCGCCAACCCCACCTTGACGCCTGTCTTCAGCCTGGTCACCATCATGCGCCTCACTCTAACGTCCGCCTCCGACACCCCAGACGTGGTGCCGGGTTAGACTGCGCCATGCCATGAGTGACCTCCCCGACCTGTTCTCCTTCGCGCCGGACGCCGCGACGCACGCGCGCGCCGAGGCGCCCCTCACCCGTCGGGCGCGCGACGGCGCGTCCGCACCCGCCGGGGAGCGCCGGCGGCGTCCGAACCCGGAGGAACTGCTGGCGGGGCTCAACCCCCCGCAGCGCGAGGCGGTCGTCCACGAGGGGTCGCCGGTCCTCGTGGTGGCGGGTGCCGGCTCGGGCAAGACCCGGGTCCTCACCCGGCGGATCGCCTGGCTGATCGGCCAGCGCGGCGTCCACCCTGGTTCGGTGCTGGCGATCACGTTCACCAACAAGGCCGCCGCCGAGATGCGCCACCGGGTCGAGGACCTGGTCGGCAAGCGCGCCAAGGTGATGTGGGTGTCGACCTTCCACTCGGCGTGCGTGCGCATCCTCCGTGGCGACATCGACCGGTTCGGCCTGTCGCGCACCTTCTCGATCTACGACGACACCGACTCCAAACGGCTGATGTCGCTGGTGTGCCGCGACCTCGGCCTGGACACGAAGCGCTACCCGGTGCGGGCCCTCATGAACGCGGTCTCGAACTGGAAGAACGAGCTGGTCGACTTCGAGTCCGCAGGCAGTCTGGCCGCCGGCGGCGCCGACGCGGTGCACGCCGAGGCGTACTCGGCCTACCAGCGGCGCCTGATCGCGGCCAACGCGCTGGACTTCGACGACATCATCATGTCGACGGTTCACCTGCTCCAGGCGTTCCCCGACATCAAGGAGAAGTACCGGCGCCGGTTCCGGCACGTGCTCGTCGACGAATACCAGGACACCAACCACGCCCAGTACGTCCTCATCCGCGAGTTGTGCGGAGCGGGCTCCGGCGTGCAGGGCGAGACCGAGCCGCCCGAACTGATGGTCGTCGGCGACTCCGACCAGTCCATCTACGCGTTCCGCGGGGCGACGATCCGCAACATCCTCGACTTCGAATCCGACTTCCCGGGCGCGCGCACGATCCTGCTCGAGCAGAACTACCGCTCGACTCAGACGATCCTCAACGCCGCCAACGCGGTCATCGAGCGCAACGAGGGGCGTCCGGCGAAGAGGCTGTGGTCGGACGCCGGCGACGGCGACCTGATCACCGGCTACGTCGCCGACACCGAGCACGAGGAGGCGCAGTTCATCGCCACCGAGGTGGACGCGCTCGTCGACGCCGGACGCCGCTACGCCGACGTCGCGGTCTTCTACCGCACCAATGCGCAGTCGCGGGCGTTCGAAGAGGTGTTCATCCGCGTCGGCCTGCCGTACAAGGTGGTCGGCGGCGTCCGCTTCTACGAGCGGCGCGAGGTCCGCGACGCGATCGCCTACCTGCGGGCGATCGCCAACCCGGCCGACGACGTGAGCGTCCGCCGCATCCTGAACGTGCCCAAACGCGGCATCGGCGACCGTGCCGAGGCCATGGTGGACGCCTTCGCCGCCGCCGAGCGCCTCCCGTTCGGGCACGCCCTCGATCGCCTCGACGAGGTGATCGGGCTCGCGCCGCGGTCGGTCAAGCAACTGCGATCGTTCGCCACGATGATGGCCGCGCACCGGCGGATGGTGGCCGACGGCGTCAGCGCCGACCAGATCCTGACGTCGATCCTGAACGAGTCCGGCTACCTCGACGCGCTGAACCACTCGACCGACCCGCAGGACCAGACCCGGCTCGAGAACGTCATCGAGTTCGTGTCCGTCGCCGGCGAGTTCGTCGCGGCCGCCCACACCGAGGACGTGGGCCCCGGCAACTCCGGGCTGCTGGCGCCCGACGAGGGGGCGTCCGGCGCTCTGCTGGTCGCGGGCTCACCCGAGCCGGACGATTCGCTGCCCGCCTTCCTGGAGCGGGTCGCGCTGGTGGCCGACTCGGACCAGATCCCCGACGGCGACGGCGACGAGCGCGGCGTGGTGACCCTGATGACCCTGCACACCGCAAAGGGGCTCGAGTTCCCGGTGGTGTTCCTGACCGGCTTCGAGGACGGGATCTTCCCGCACATGCGCGCGATGAGCGATCCGCGTGAGCTCGCCGAAGAGCGCCGATTGGCGTACGTGGGCATCACGCGCGCGCGCGAGCGCCTGTACCTGACCCGGTCGAGCGTCCGCGTGATGTGGGGGCAGCCGCAGTACAACCCGGCGAGCCGGTTCCTGGCGGAGATCCCCGGACGCCTCGTCGACTGGCGGCGTCTGGGTGAGAGCGTCGGCGGCTACTCCTCGTCGTCGGCGCGCCGCACCGAGCAGTCCTGGCGCAGCACGATCGGGTTCGGGGCGGCACCGTCCACGCCCAGGATCGTGCCGTCGCTGGTAGCCGGCGACAAGGTGCTGCACACCACGTTCGGCATGGGACGAGTGACCCAGACCGAGGGTGCGGGCGATGCGCTCAAGGCGATCGTCGACTTCGGCTCGGCCGGCGTGAAGAAGCTGTCCGTCAAGCACGCGCCGATGGAGAAGCTGTAGGGCGCGTCGCTTGGGGGGCTCCGGTGGATGCGGTGCGGGGCGTGGCGACGAGGTCAGCGACCCTGCTGGAGGTAGAGGGCCGGGTCGGAGTTGACGCCGTTGACGTAGACGGAGAAGTGCAGGTGGGGGGCGGTCGACAGGCCCGTGTTGCCCACGGCGCCGATGCGCTGGCCCTTCTTGACCTTCTGGCCCACGCTGACGTCCAGGACGCTCATGTGCAGGTAGGAGGTCTCGATCGCCTCGCCGTCCATCTTGCCGTGGTCGATGCGCACGTTGGTGCCGGAGCCGCCGTTGTAGCCGCCATCGGCCGCCTTGGTCACGACGCCGTCGGCGACCGCGAAGATCGGCGCACCGATCGCGCCGCCGATGTCGGCGCCGCCGTGCAGACGGCTGTAGTGCAGGATCGGGTGCATGCGCATGCCCCAAGGGGAGCCGATCGAACCCGCGGTCGGCCAGAAGAACTTGATGGACTCCAGGCGCTTCGACTCGGCGTCGATCGCCGTCGTCGTCGAGTGCAGGGCCTCGGTGCGCTCCTCGAGGGCCGCGGCCGTCTGGATGGCGACCACCTGCTCGTCGACGGTGGCCAGCGAGGACGCCCGCACCTCGGCGGCGGCCTGCACGTCTTCGCCGCCGTCGCGGGAGGTGCTGCGGTCGATCGAGTCGTTGCGGGCCGCGAAGGCGTCCGTCGTTCCGGCGCGTGCCGACTCGCTGACGCTGACCGACAGTCCGACCGCCGTCACACCGGCGCCGTGGGCGAGCGCGGGGACGCCGGCGGCGAGGCCGCCGACCACGAGCACGGCCGCCAGGCCGATGCCGCCGCGGGCGAGGCGTGCGTTGGTTTCCGCTCGGCGTGCGGGCCCCGACGTTTCGTTCAGGAAGGCGTCATCGCGGTCGGCGATGGCACGTTGCGGTGGGGGGGATCCGAAGAACCTTCGTGCCACGTGTACTGCCTTTCCTGAGAAATGTACGGCGTTTTGCGGAGTGGGTACCGCTTGTTGCGCCACCCGAAGACTAGCAGTTCTTGAGTGTTTCTCAGAAATTGACCAGTTTCCTGTGACCGCCGTTCGCGCGCGCGGGCGCGCGAGAGTGCTGGGACGTTCGCTCCCTTCGGGTCGGGGCCGCTAATCTCGGGGTCGGACCGGACCGCGGTGGGGCGGTCGGGGCGGGGAATGGTGAGCATGGATCTGTTCGAGTACCAGGCGCGGGATCTGTTCGAGGCGCACGGCGTGCCCGTGCTGCGCGGCATCCTGGCACGGACGCCCGCCGAGGCGGGCGCCGCGGCCGAGGAACTGGGCACCGAGGTCGTCGTGATCAAGGCGCAGGTCAAGGTCGGCGGGCGTGGCAAGGCGGGCGGCGTGAAGCTGGCGCGCAGCCGCGAGGAGGCCGAGCAGCAGGCGGCAGCGATCCTCGGCATGGACATCAAGGGCCACACCGTCCAGGCGGTGATGGTCGCCGAGGGCGCCGCCATCGCCGAGGAGTACTACTGCTCGATGCTGCTGGATCGCGCGAACCGCCGCTACCTGGCCATGGCGTCCGTCGAGGGCGGCATGGACATCGAGCAGCTGGCCGAGGAGCGTCCCGAGGCGCTCGCGAGGATCCCGCTCGACCCGCGCACGGGCCTGGACGCCGACGCGGCGGCCGCTGTCGTCGAGGCGGCCGGGTTCGGCGCAGACGTGGCCGATGAGGTCGCCCGCGTGCTCACCCTGATCGGGACGGTGTACCGCGAATCGGACGCCACCCTCGTCGAGGTCAACCCGCTCATTCGCACCGAGGACGGCCGCATCATCGCCCTCGACGGCAAGGTCACCCTCGACGACAACGCCGCCTTCCGGCACCCCGAGTGGGCGGACCTGCGCGATGAGAGCCGCGACGACCCGCTCGAAGTACGCGCCCGGGACAAGGGACTCAACTACGTGAAGCTCGACGGCCAGGTGGGCGTCATCGGCAACGGCGCCGGCCTCGTGATGAGCACGCTCGACGTCGTCGCCTACGCGGGCGAACGGCTACCGGGCGCACCGAAGCCCGCCAACTTCCTCGACATCGGCGGGGGCGCCTCGGCGCAGATCATGGCCGACGGCCTGGACATCATCCTGTCCGACGCGCAGGTCAGCGTCGTGTTCGTCAACGTCT
This sequence comes from Propionibacteriaceae bacterium, assembly GCA_032229785.1. GTDB lineage: Bacteria > Actinomycetota > Actinomycetes > Propionibacteriales > Propionibacteriaceae > Propioniciclava. The sequence goes on along the minus strand of JAVTWJ010000036.1, from coordinate 160,179 downwards.
TCGGCGGCATCACCGCCTGTTCCGAGGTAGCCAAGGGCATCCGCGAAGCTCTCATCCAGCTCGGGCACCGGGCCACCAAGCCCATCGTGGTCCGCCTCGACGGCAATGCCGTCGAGGTCGGCCGCGCCATGCTGGAGGAGTACGGCCACCCCCTGGTCGAGGTGGTCGCCACGATGGACGACGCCGCCGCGCGCGCGGCGGAACTGGCCAGCGCGGCCATGGGAGGAAACTGACATGGCGATCTGGCTCGATCACCGCAGCAAGGTCATCGTCCAGGGCATGACCGGGACGGAAGGCCGCAAGCACACCACGCGCATGACCATGTTCGGCACGCGCATCGTCGCCGGTGTCACGCCCGGCAAGGGCGGACAATCGGTGACGTTCGAAGAGGATCCGATCCCCGTGTTCAACACGGTCGCCGAGGCGAAACACGCGCGGGGCGCCAACGTATCGGTGGTGTTCGTGCCGCCGCCGTTCGCCAAGAGCGCGGTGATGGACGCCATCAACGCGCAACTGTCGCTGGTGGTCGTCATCACCGAGGGGATCCCCGTCAAGGACGCCGCCGAGTTCCGGGCCGCGGCCGAAGAGGCGGGCGTCCGGCTGATCGGTCCCAACTGCCCGGGCATCATCTCGCCGGGACGCTCCAACGTCGGCATCATCCCGCCGAACATCGCCCGGAGCGGGCACATCGGTCTGGTCTCCAAGTCGGGCACGCTGACCTACCAGATGATGTTCGAGCTCGGAGACGTCGGCTTCAGCACCTGCGTGGGCATCGGTGGCGACCCCGTCATCGGCACGACCCACATCGACGCCCTCCAGGCGTTCGAGGAGGACCCCGACACGGACTGCATCGTGATGATCGGCGAGATCGGCGGCGACGCAGAGGAGCGTGCGGCCGAACACATCCGCGCGCACGTCACGAAGCCGGTCGCCGCCTACGTGGCGGGCTTCACCGCGCCCGAGGGCAAGACGATGGGGCACGCGGGAGCGATCGTGTCCGGCTCGTCGGGGACGGCCGCCGCCAAGAAGAAGGCCCTCGAGAAGGCCGGTGTCCAGGTAGGCCGGACGCCGAGCGAGACGGCGACGATCGTCCGTCAGCTCATGAATCGCGGCTGAGGCCGCCCTGAGGCCGGTGCCGTCGGTGTGGCGGCCGAGGCCGACGCGTCGAGCGCCGGCCCGGCGTCAGGGAAGCTGCTCGATCCGCTCGATGGCGCGGGCCCCGACGGCGCTCCACGCCTCGTCGGAGAAGTCGAACGCTTCCACGGGGTTGGCCATCAGGTACACCACATGCGTGCCCGAGGTGAGGACCGCGACCCGGTAGTGCGCGGTGCCCGCGGACTGGTCGGTCTTCTGCGTGATGCTCCACGCCCTGCCCCGGCCGTTCGCGGAGTGCACGGACGCGAGGTCGGAGCCCCCCGTCACCTGGGCGGTTTGGCTGCGCGCGGCGCATCCGTCGAGATTGGAGGCGAGCGTGCCCTGGAACGCCCCCGCATCCTCGGCGGTCGCGAACGTGTAGACCACCTGGTCGACGCCGAACTGCGGGGGAGCGGCGGCATCGTCGCGCAGCAGGTAGGTGCGCTGCCGGGGCTCGCTGCCCGCGGTCGTCAGGTCGACGGCCTCGCAGCGGGTGCCCGTCGTGGTCACGCTGGTGCTGATGTCGGTGCCGCGCCACGCGCCCGCGCCGGGAGTGATCCGGGGCAGGTCTACGTGCGCGAGCCACCCTGCCGGCTGGGCGGGCAGCGGTGCCGACGGGATGACCTCGAGCGACGAGGGGCAGGTGCCGCCGGCGGTGCACTGCCGGGCCGACACCGTCGCCAGCGCGGCGACGATGGGGTCGGCCGCCACCGGCTCGTCGGCGGCCGTGGCGTCCACGATGTTCACCTGCTCGCCGGTGCGGCTGATCACGATGGTGTGGTACTCGCTCCCCGTGTTCTGCAGCATCAAGGTGGTGCCGGCGGCCTCGTCCGAGAGACCGCTGACCCGCAGGCCGCCCACGGCGAGCACGGTCGTCCGCTCACATTCGGCGAGCTGGGTCAACCGGGACGCGTAGGCGTGCTGGGCCTTCTCGGTGGTGTCGAAGTCTTCGACCTGGTGCAGGATTCCGACCGCCGCGTCATCGGACGGGGTGAACGTGCGCACGAGGGTGCTGTCGGGGGTGATGGTCTGCTCGGCCGCGGGGAGCAGGCAGCGAGGCAGCGGCGCGTTCGGGGCCGCCGTCGTGCTGGTCGACTCCTCGTTCCACGTCGAGCCCTCGCGCACGGCGTCCAGGTCGTTCGACTGGGTCAGATAGGTCGCGACCGGGTCGATGGTCGGCGTCGGGGTGGCGCCCAACTGCCCGACGACACCGGGCCCCCAGATGAGCGCCGCCACGACGAGCGCCGCGACGAGACCCGTGACGATGAGGATGGTGCGGCGCGACCGCGGCGTGTCGTCCTCGGGCGGCGTCCCGTCACCAGGAGTGGGGCCGTCGCCCGGAGGAATGCCGCCCGCTTCGGACGCCGACGGGGTGCCGTCCGCGTCTTCGGCTTCGTCGGCGCTGAGCGGGGAGAGCTCACGGCTGCCGGCGGGCGACAAGGCGGAACGCCGGGGGAGCGGGCGGTCGGCGTCGTCGGGCAGTTCGTCGGCCGAGTACCGGCGCCCCGTGAAGCCGGTGAGGTCGGCCTGCGGACGAGCCGGCGGTGGGATCAGGGTGGCGCTCTCGGCGGCCGATCCGGTGGGCGTCCACAGGCCCCGGCGCGGGGGTTTCGGCGTTGCGACTGTGCCCTCGCCGGCGCTTCCGGGGTCATCCGGTCCGACGTCGGCGACGGCGCCCACGGGCTCGTCACCGATCGGCGGCAGCGCGCGGCGCGGGGCGCGCCCGCGTTCTTCGCTCATCCGTAAATCCCTCCCTCAAGGGCCCGCCACGAACCTGGTACGGCGGACTGAATCGCCTTGACCTTATCAACCGGGGCGTGTCCCGACGATGTGGACGCCGCGATGGGTGACCATGGATGGATCATGCCTGCACCGACCGAACACACATTCACCGACCTCGTCGTGACGACGGCGCCCACTCCCGACGAGCGGGCCGCGTCGGCCCGGCCGCGGGTGCCCTACCTGCCCTGGCTTGTCGCGGCGCTGGCGTGGTGCGCCGCGACCATGGTGCTCGGCTGGGTCGCGGTGGGCGCGCTGATCAGCGTCTCCTGGCTCACCGCCGTGCACATCGGCCCCGTCGAGGTGTTCGCCACGATGGGGCAGGGGTGGCTCGCCCTTCATGGGGCGCTGGCCTCGCTGGGCGGTGCGAACATCCGCATGGTGCCGCTGGGGCTGGCCGGCCTGGTGGCGACCGGATGCGCGGCGTCCGCCCATCACGCGGCGCAGCTGTACGGTCCGCCCGCCGAGGACGGCGCGCGCGCCGCGGCCCGGGCCTGGGGCTCGGTCGTCGGCGTCAGCGTGGCCGGGTACGCGGCGCCGGGCCTGCTCGTCGCCGGTGTGGTCGGCACGAACGCGCAGGTGGGGGGCGCGCTACCCGGTCTACTGGCGATCCCCTTGGTCGGCGCGTCCGTGGGTGCGCTGCTCGGCTTCGGGCTGCGCGTCCCCGAGGGCGCGCCCTGGTGGGTGCGGCGGCTGCCCGCTGCGGCCGGCGCCGGGCTCGCCACCCTCACCCTCGGCGCCGTGCTGGCGTTGAGCGTTGCGTTGGTCGTGTCGTGGTCCGACGTGATCGCCGTCGGGCAGTCTCTGGGGCCGGACGCGGTCGGGGTCGTGACACTGGTCCTGGTCCACCTGGCCTATCTCCCCAACATGGTGCTGTGGGCGGGGTCGTTCGCGCTCGGCGCGGGGATCGATCTCGGCGCGGGAGCCATGATCGCCCCCGGCGTCGTCGAGGCAGGCGTCCTGCCGGCGGTGCCGGTCTTCGGCGCGATCCCGGTCGTCTCGCCGCTTGCCGATTGGGCGTGGGCGGCGGTCGGCGTGCTGGCGGGGGCGGCGTCCGGCTTCTGGCTGGTGCGGGGCGCGCCGGTCGAGGATGGCGGGCGCGTGCGGGCGCTGCTGCTGGCCGGCGGGCGCGGGGCGCTGGCGGGGCTCGCGTCCGGGGCGGTCTGGGTGCTGGCCTCCTGGTCGGCCGTCGGGGACCTCGGCGTCGGACGCCTGACCGGCCTGGGCCCGCGGTTCCCCGACCTGCTGTGGTGGGGCACCCTGCCGCTGGCCGCCTCGGGCGCCGTCGTGGCGCTCGCGGTGACCCTGTGGCGCTCACGCGACGGAGCGAAACGAGAGCCGGACTCGGTAGGCTGAGCGTATGACTTACCGGCTCCTGGTCCTGGTGTCCGGCGCGGGCACCCTGCTCCAGGCGCTGCTGGACGCCCAGGCCGCAGGCGCACTGGCGGGCGAGATCGTCGCCGTCGGCGCCGACCGGCCCGGAATCGAGGGGCTGGCCCGGGCCGAGCGCGCCGGCGTGCCGACGTTCGTGATCCGCCTCGGCGACCACGTGGACCCGTCGGGGGCGATCGACCGCGCCGCCTGGGACGCCGCGCTCGCCGACGCCTGCGCCGCGTTCTCGCCCGACCTGATCATCAGCGCCGGATTCATGAAGCTGGTCGGCGCGGCGTTCCTGAGCAGGTTCGGCGGCCGGATGATCAACACCCACCCCGCGCTTCTGCCCAGCTTCCCCGGTGCCCACGGCGTCCGGGACGCCCTCGCGCACGGCGTGAGGGTGACGGGCTGCACCGTGTTCGAGGTCGACGCGGGGCTCGACACGGGGCGGGTCATCGACCAGGTCGCCGTGCGCATCGCGCCCGGCGACACCGAGGAAGTCCTGCACGAACGCATCAAGGTCGCCGAACGCGCCCTGCTGCTCGACGTCGTCAACGCCCTGGCCGGCAAGAAATGAGGATGCATGAACCCGACTGACCGCGCGCCGATCGCGCGTGCACTGGTATCGGTGTACGACAAGACGGGACTGCTCGCCCTCGGCCGAGCGCTCGCCGACGCGGGCGTGGAGATCGTCTCCACCGGCGGCTCCTACCGGCTGCTGACGGACGCCGGCGTGCCGGTCACCGAGGTGGCCGAGCTGACGGGCTTCCCCGAATGCCTCGACGGGCGCGTCAAGACGCTGCACCCGCGGGTGCACGCGGGCATTCTCGCCGACCGGCGTCTGGCGACCCACCGCGCCCAGCTCGCCGAACTGGGCGTCGAGGCGTTCGACCTCGTCGTGAGCAATCTCTACCCGTTCACGCAGACCGTCGCCTCGGGCGCCGACCCCGACGAGTGCGTCGAGCAGATCGACATCGGCGGGCCGTCCATGGTGCGGGCCGCCGCCAAGAATCACCCGAGCGTCGCCATCGTGACCAGCCCCGACCAGTACCCGGCGCTCCTCGAGGCCATCGCCGCGGGCGGCTACACGCTGGCCGAGCGTCGCGGGCTCGCCGCCGCGGCGTTTCAGCACACCGCCACCTACGACACCCAGGTCGCCAGCTGGATGGGCAGCGTTCTGACGGACTCCTCGGGCGGCACGGGGTTCCCGTCCTGGATCGGGGGCACCTACGACCGGATCGGGGTCCTGCGCTACGGCGAGAACGGCCACCAGCCGGCCGCGCTGTACCGCAACGGCTTCGGGGGTCCCGGCCTCGCGGACGCCGAACAGCTGGGCGGCAAGGAGATGAGCTACAACAACTACACCGATACGGACGCCGCCCGTCGCGCCGCCTACGACTTCGACGAACCCGCCGTGGCGATCATCAAGCACGCCAATCCGTGCGGCATCGCGGTGGGCGCCGACGTCGCCGAGGCGCACGCCCGCGCGCACGCCTGCGATCCCGTGAGCGCCTTCGGCGGCGTCATCGCGGCCAACCGGGTGGTCACGCTGGCCATGGCCGAGCAGGTCAAGCCCGTGTTCACCGAGGTGATCGTCGCTCCGGGCTACGAGCCCGAGGCGCTCGAGTTGCTGCTCACCAAGAAGAATCTGCGCATCCTCAGGGTGGAGGCCCCGCGCCGCGGCGGCGTCGAGACCAAGCCCATCGACGGCGGGCTGCTGATGCAGGTCAAGGACGAGTTCCAGGCGCCCGGCGACGACCCGTCCGCCTGGACGCTGCAGGCCGGCGAGCCCGTCGACGACGCGACGCTGGCCGATCTCGCCTTCGCGTGGCGTGCCTGCCGCGCGGTGAAGAGCAACGCGATCCTGCTGGCGTCCGGTGGGGCGTCCGTGGGCGTGGGCATGGGCCAGGTGAACCGCGTCGACTCCTGCAAGCTGGCCGTCGAGCGTGCCGCGGAACGGGCGTCCGGGTCGGTCGCGGCGTCCGATGCGTTCTTCCCGTTCGCGGACGGACCCGGCATCCTCATCGAGGCCGGCGTGAAGGCGATCGTCGAGCCGGGCGGCTCGGTGCGCGATCAGGAGACACTCGACGCCTGCGCCGCCGCCGGCGTCGCGCTGTACTTCACCGGCACCCGCCACTTCTTCCACTGACGGCCCACCGATGACTGCGCAGAAGCTCGACGGTGTCGCGACGGCCGCGGCGATCAAGGCGGAACTGACCGCGCGCGTGGCCGCGCTCGCCGAGGCCGGGGCGCGGCCCGGTCTGGCGACCGTGCTCGTCGGGGACGATCCGGCCAGCCAGAACTACGTCCGGATGAAGCACCGCGACTGCGAGCAGGTCGGCATCGCGTCGATCCAGGTGCGGCTGCCCGCCGACGCGGCGCCGGCCCAGGTACGCGCCGCGATCGAGGGGCTCAACGCCGATCCGGCCTGCACCGGCTACATCGTGCAGCTGCCGTTGCCGCGCCACCTCGACGAGAACTGGGCGCTGGCGCTGATCGACCCCGACAAGGACGCCGACGGCCTGCACCCGATCAACCTCGGACGCCTCGTGCTCAACGATCCGGCGACCCTGCCGTGCACCCCGCGCGGCATCGTCGAACTGCTGCGCCGTCACGGCGTGGAACTGCGCGGCGCCGAGGTGTGCGTCGTGGGCCGCGGCATCACGGTCGGACGCCCGCTCGGGCTGATCCTGACTCGGCGGAGCGAGAACGCGACGGTCACCCTCTGTCACACGGGCACCCGCGATGTCGCCGCGCACACCCGGCGCGCCGACATCGTCGTGGCGGCTGCCGGCGTGCCGGGCATGATCACCGCCGACATGATCGCGCCGGGCGCGGTCTGTGTCGACGTCGGCGTCAGTCGCGTCGACGGCCGGACCGTCGGCGATCTCGCCCGCGACGTGTGGGACAAGGCCGCCTGGGTCACGCCCAATCCCGGAGGGGTGGGACCGATGACCCGCGCCATGCTGCTGTCCAACGTGGTCGACCGCGCGGAGCAGCTCGCCGCGCTGAGCTGATGGACGCCCGCCGATGAGTCGTCACGAGGGCCCGGAGCCCTGGGACCGCAGCCAGGGGCCGCGTGCGCCACGTCCGTGGTATCGGCTCGCGGGCGGTCAGTGGCCGCTGGGTGTGGTGCTCGCGATCGTGGCGGCGGGGGTGGCGTGGGCCGGCCTGGGCCACTGGAAGCGCGGATCGGTCCTGATCGGAGCCGGCTTCTGCGCCGGCCTGGTGCTGCGCGCGTTCCTGCCCGAGGCCAAGGTGGGTCTGCTCGGCGTCCGCGCCCGCTGGCTGGATCTCGTGTGCCTGGGCGTGGTCGGTGTCGGGATCATCGCGCTGTCGCTCGCCGTGCCACCTCGGGCCTGACGGCGCGCCGGCGCGAGGGCGCGGGGTCGACGGCGTAGGCGCGAGGTCGGCCTCCCGCGGGCCAGGCCGACCTCGCCACGGCCTCGGCGCTCGGCGACTCAGCGGAAGTCGCGGTAGAAGAACTGGCCGCTGACGTCGCCGGACGCCACCCGCCGCGCCTCGGCCTCGCGCAACTCCACCCGGCGCACCTTGCTGCTGATGGTCTTCGGCAGATGGTCGGTGAACTCGAGGATGCGCACCAGCTGGTACCCGTTGAGGTGCTTGCGGCAGTGAGCGAAGACGGACGCCGCGGTGTCCCGGTCGGCGCCGGACCCGGCCGCGAGGGTGATGTAGGCCTTCGGGACGGCGCCGCGCACCTCGTCCGGCGACGGCACGACCGCGCACTCCGACACGGCCGGGTGCAGCATGAGCGCGTTCTCCAGCTCGAACGGCGAGATCTTGAAGTCGGACGCCTTGAACACGTCGTCGGCCCGACCCACGTAGGTGAGGTAGCCCCGCTCGTCGCGCGAGGCGATGTCGCCGGAGTGGTAGAAACCGCCGCGGGTGGCTTCGGCGGTGAGGTCGGGCGCACGGAAATAATCGCCCATGAGTCCGAGGTGGTGCACCGACAGGTCGAGGCAGATCTCGCCCTCGGCGACGCCCTCGAGCCTCTCGCCCGTGGCCGGGTCGAGCAGGGCCACGGCGTAGCCGGGCATCGGACGCCCCATCGCGCCGAGAGTGATCGGCTGGCCCGGCGAGTTGCCCAGCGCGCAGGTCATCTCCGTCTGGCCGTAGCCGTCGCGGATCGTCGAGCGCCAGGCGTCACGTACCCGGTTGATCACCTCGGGGTTGAGCGCCTCGCCCGCGCCGAGCAGTTCGCGGGGCGGCTTCGTGAGGTGCGTCAGGTCGGCCTGGATCAGCATCCGCCACACGGTGGGCGGCGCGCAGAAGGTGGAGACGGCGTGGGCGTCCATGACCTTCATCAGCTTCTCGGCGTTGAACCGGTCGTAGTTGACGATGAACACCGTCGCCTGGGCGAGGAACGGCGAGAAGAAATTGCTCCACGCGTGCTTGCCCCAGCCCGGCGAGGAGATGTTGAGGTGCACGTCGCCGGGGCGGACGCCCAGCCAGTACATGGTCGAGAGGTGCCCCACCGGGTAGCTCACCTGCGTGTGCCGCACCAGCTTCGGATGCGCGGTGGTGCCCGAGGTGAAGTAGAGAAGGGACGTATCGCCGGCGGGCGTCGCCGAGGACGGCTCGAAGCGGTCGGACGCCCCGGCGGCGTCCGACCATGGCGTCCAGCCCTCGGGTGCCTCCTCGCCCACGCTGATCAGGGTGGTTCCCGGACGGACGAGGTGGAACCGGCCGGTCAGACTGGTCGGCGCGATCGCGAACCGGGCGTCGGCCGTCTCGACGCGCCAGGCGAGGTCGGCGTCGCTGAGCAGCGTCGAGGTGGGGATCGCGATGCCGCCGACCTTGAGCAGACCGAACAGGATCTCCCACAACTCGATGGTGTTGTTGAGCATCACCATCATCGCGTCGCCGCGGCGCATGCCCAGGCCGACCAGCCAGGACGCGACCTGGTCGGACCGGCGGGCCAGGTCGCCGTAGCTCGACGTGGAGACGGACCCGTCGGACTGCTCGACGATGGTCACGGCGGGACGGTCGGGGTGCTCGCCGGCGACGACATCGAACCAGTCGAGCGCGAAATTGAAATGCTCCAGGTCGGGCCAGCGGAAGTCGCGCGCCACGGTGTCGTAGTCGTGCGGGTGGTCGAGCAGGAAATCGCGCGCGGATCGCACGGCCCGGGTAGCGGGGGTCGCGGGGCGGCCAGCAACACTCATGGTCCCCACCCTAGACCCGACCTACGCCCTCGTAGGTGACCTGGCGCGCCGCGTCCCGCTGCATCGCCGCCGACGCCGCCGCCGAGCTGGGGGGCGGGCCGCGGGTCGGCCGGAGTTGGGGACGCAAAAGCCGGGTGCCGGCGCCCCACCTCGCGGTCGGACGCCGGCACCCGGCGTGGTCGGGACGAACCCGGGTCAGTGCGTCACTCGGTGTCGACCTTGATGATCGGCGTGCCGGCGGTGATACCGGTGCCGGTCACGGCGGTCACGTTGACGCCCTTGCGCTTGAGCGCCTTGGTGTTCATCACCGTGACGATCGTCGCGGTCGGGTACCCGGCCTCGCGGACGCCGTCCAGGTTCACCTCGGCGATCAGGTCGCCGGCGCGAACCTCCTGGCCCTTCGCCACCTTCGCCTCGAAGTGCTTGCCTTCGAGCTTCACGGTGTCGATGCCGATGTGCACGAGCACCTCGACGCCGGAGGGCGACTTGATGCCGTAGGCATGCCCGGTCGGGAAGACCGTGGCGACCTTGCCCGAGATCGGGGCGACGAAGCGTCCCTCGCTCGGCAGCACGGCCACGCCCTCGCCCATGGCGCGGGACGCGAACACGGCGTCACCGCTGTCGTCCAGCGACACGGCGTCGCCGGCGGCCGGCGAGACCACGGTCTCGTGGATGGGAGCGGCCGGAGCGGCCGCGGCGGCCACGGTCGCGGGAGCGGCGGCAGCGATCGGGGCGGCGGCGGCCACGGCGCCGGCGGGAGCGCCGACCAGAGCGGCCTCCTTGGCGTCACGGGCGCTACGGAAGGCAGCCTTCTCCTCGGCGGTGCGGTAGTCGCTGAACAGGATGAGGAAGAACGAGGCGGCGAACGCGCCGGCGATCGCGACCACGTACAGCATCATCGGGGTGAAGATCGGGATGGTCAGCAGCGAGGTGAACGCGAAGGTGCTGGCCCGGACGCCGTCGATGCTGAGCACGAAGGAGCCGACCGCGATGATCGCGCCGCCGGTGAAGCAGCCCACCAGCATGCGCGGGTAGATCCGCTTGAACCGCAGGTGGATGCCGTACAGCGACGGCTCCGAGATGCCACCCAGCAGACCAGCCGCCAGCGCACCCGTCGAGGTCTGCCGCATCTCCGTGTCCCGTTCGCGCATCGAGATCACCAGCACCGCAGCGGTGGCGCCGAAGCAGGCGAAGTTCCAGGTGCCCATCGGGCCCTGGATGAAGTCGTAGCCCAGCGTCTGGATGTTGGCGAGCATGATCGCGTTGAGCGGCCAGTGCAGACCCAGCGGCACCAGGAACGGGTACAGCATCGGGATCAGGAGGGCGAAGATGAACGGCGCCGTCGTGTTCAGCCACGACAGGCCTGTGCCGAGCGTGGTGCCGATCCAGATGCCGAGCGGGCCGATCAGGAACGCGGAGATCGGAACCATGATGACCATGGACAGGAACGGCACGAACACCAGGTGGACGTTCTCGGGGACGATGCGCTGGGCGAGCTTGTAGACCAGCGCCAGCACGGCGACCATGATCAACGGCACGAAGACCGCGCCCGAGTAGTCGTTCAGCGGCATCGGGATGCCGAAGATCGTCGCGGTGCACGCGTCACCGGCACCCGGGATCGGGCTGGGCATGCAGACCGTGCTGGTGACGTCCTCGGGGTTGGACAGCCTGATGAAGTCGGGCGTCATCAGCGCCGCCATCACGCTGAAGCCGACCCACGGGTCGACGTTGAGCGCCTTCGAGGCGTTGTAGGCGACCATGAGCGGCAGGAAGAAGAACACGGCGTGCCAGATCGAGTCGACGAAGATCCAGCCCGCCGGCTTGTCGGCGGCGCGGAACTCGACGATGCCGAAGGCGTCGAGGACGGCCGCGAACGCGATCACCAGCGACGCGCCGAGCAGGACGCCGAGCAGGGGCCGGAAGCTGTTCGACAGGTACTCGAAGAAGGCGTCCAGCCAGGCGTTCTTGCCACGCGCCTTCGCGCGGGCGGCGGCCTTCACGGCGGCGTCGGAGGAATCCGCGCCGCCCTTCTGCATGCTGGGGAGGTTCATGATGTCGGTGAACACGCCCTGGACGGCGCCGCCGATGATGACCTGGTGGCGGTCGCCGGACTGGGGGACGGAGCCGAGGACGGCCGGGATGGCATCCAGCGCCGCCTCGTCCACCTTGCCGCCGTCGACGAGCTCGAAGCGCAGGCGCGTCGCGCAGTGCGTCAGCGACGTGATGTTCTCAGGCCCACCGACGCCATCAATGATGGCTTGCGCGGCGGACTGTGTGGTGGGTTCCACGGTGATCCCTTCTGTCAAAGGTTCGATGGCATCATCGAACCAAATAATCCTTGTTTCGTGTGGGATGCGGCGCGATTGGTTCCACTTCCTTGACACGAGGCGGCTCTGCCAGTACTCGGGAGCGCCGCGTCGGACGGCAGAGACCCTATCGCAGAGATCGGGCACTCTCCTACACCCCGACACGTCGCGTCCGTCGACTTGTCGCCTGGTCGCGCTGACTCCGGCGGGTCGGCCGGTCCGCCAGCGAGCATCCGAACGGTCGCAGGCGCCTCCCCGGCCGCCCACAGCGGCGAGGGCGTCCGGTGTCAAGTACCCATCCACAGGGACTCTGCGGCCGCCAGCGCGAACTCTCGTGGTATTACGGCTTTATTTATGTGGCGTTTCACTTTAGAGTGCCGCGCATGAAGCCTCTCGTCGTGCGCAGCGCGCTCGTAGCCTCCCTGGGTGGCCTGATCTTCGGTTTCGACACCGCTGTCATCTCCGGGACCACTGAACAACTCAAGGCCTACTTCAACCTCGATGACGCCTACCTCGGCATCGCGGTCGGTATGGCCCTCCTCGGCACCATCCTCGGTGCACTGACCGCGGGCAAGCCCGCCGACCGGTACGGTCGCAAGAAGGTCCTGTTCGCCATCGGCGTGCTGTACGTCACCGGCGCGCTCGGCTCGGCGCTGGCCACCAACATCATCGCTCTCGAGGTCTTCCGCTTCCTCGGGGGTATCGGTGTGGGTGCGGCGTCGGTGTGTGCACCGATCTACACCGCCGAGATCGCCCCCGCGAAGGTGCGCGGACGCCTCGTCGGCCTCGTCCAGTTCAACATCGTGCTCGGCATCCTGCTGGCCTACCTCTCCAACGCCATCGTGCGCAGCGTCGTCGCTGATCACACGGTGGACTGGCGCTGGATGTTCGGCGTCATGGCGGTCCCGGCGGCCATCTTCCTCGTACTGCTGTTCACCGTCCCCGAGACACCGCGCTGGCTGTTGGCCAACGGGCGCGAGGCCGAGGGCCGTGAGGTCATCGCCAGGCTGACCACCTCCGACGAGGAGGCACGCCAGCAGATCCAAGAGATCAACGCGTCGCTCGCCTCCGTCGGCAACGCTCCCAAGGTGCCGTTCTTCACCAAGCCCCACGCGAAGGTGATCATGCTCGCCTTCATGATCGCGATGTTCAACCAGATGTCGGGCATCAACGCGATCCTGTACTACGCCCCGGTCGTCATGCAGAAGGCGGGCGCCACCGCCGACGCCGCGTTCACGATGAGCGTGGCGGTCGGATTCATGAACCTGGTCGCCACCATGGCCGCGCTCCTGGTCATCGACAAGATCGGGCGCCGCAGCCTGATGATCATCGGCTCGATCGGCTACCTCATCAGCCTCGGCTTCCTGTCCGGCCTGATGTTCTACTACGAGAACGCCCTCGGCGGCGCCTTCGACGGCACCTCGAGCGTCTTGGTGCTGATCGGCCTGCTCGTGTTCATCGCCGCGCACGCCTTCGGTCAGGGCTCCGTCATCTGGGTGTTCATTTCCGAGATCTTCCCGAACCGCATCCGCGGACGCGGCCAGAGCTTCGGCTCGCTCACCCACTGGGTGTTCGCCTGGCTGACCTCGACGCTGTTCCCGCCGGTGATCGGCGCCCTCGGCGGCGGCGTCGCCTTCGGTGTGTTCGCGGTGTTCATGCTCGGCCAGCTCTTCTGGGTCTTGAAGGTCATGCCCGAGACCAAGGGCGTTCCGCTGGAGGAGATGGAGGCCAAGCTCGGTCTCACGCATGACCCGAACGAGTCGGCGGATCCGCTGGCCGCGAAGGGGCACTGATGAGCGAGAAGGTTCTCTGTCTGGGGGAGGCGCTGATCGACGTCGTCATCCGCGACGACTCGAGCGTCGAACATGTCGGTGGCAGCCTGCTCAACGTGGCGGCGGGCGTGGCCACGCTCGGCAACGACGCCTCGATCTGCGCCTGGTGGGGCCCGGATGAGCGCGGCGCCCGCCTGGCCGAGTGGGCCACGAGCTCCGGGGTTTCGATCGTGCCCGGCACCGACTCCGCCGAGAGGACCGCCGTCGCGTTCGCCCGGTTGGACGCCGAGGGCCGCGCGACCTACGAGTTCGACCTCACGTGGGACGTGCCCGAGATCGACGACCTGGCGCAGTACACGCACCTGCACACCGGTTCGATCGCGGCGACGCTCGAGCCGGGCGGCAGCCGTGTCGTCGAGATCGCCCGCGCGATCAAGTCGCACGCGACCGTGTCGTACGATCCCAACATCCGGCCCGCGCTCATGGTCTCCCCTGAGCTGGTGCGTGACCGGGTCGAGGACATCGTCGGCGTGTCCGATCTGGTCAAGGTCAGCGACGAGGACCTCGAATGGCTCTACCCTGGCGAGCCCGTCGAGGACATCATGCGGCGCTGGATCGCCGCGGGGCCGTCCATGGTGGTCGTCACCCGCGGGCCGTGGGGCGCGTACGCGCAGCTGGCCCACAACCGCGACATGCTCCACATCGACCAGATGAACGTCGAGGTGGGTGACACCGTGGGCGCGGGCGACTCCTTCATGGCGGGCCTGATCACGGGCCTGCTGAAGGTGGGGATGCTCGGCTCCGGTGAGGCCCGCCAGCGTCTGTTGGACGCAGGCTGGTCCGATGTGCAGTCGGCGCTGCACACGGCCGTCGTCACGTCGGGCATCACGGTCAGCAGGCACGGCGCCTACGCGCCGACGGAGGACGAGGTGGCCGCGGTCCAGCTTGCTGATCCGACCTTGCGCTGATTCCTTTCACCGACCGGCCTGTCAGGGGCGAACAACGCCCCTGACAGGCCGTTTCGCGTCCGATGGGGTCGTGTCGGCGCGGTGGTGTTGGCTGGCAGTCGATCGGGTGTGGCACAATGAGCACAGGTTGGACGCCCACCCTGGCGCCTGACCGGAGCCAGTGCCGCGACGCTCCCAGCGACCGCGGCGGGTTCCTGTCACACCGCAAGCTTCGTCGCCCTCGTCCCTTTTACGGGTCGTACGGCGACCACTGTTCGGCAGGTCTCCTGCCGGTAGAGGAGAGCAGCATGCTCGATTCAGACGCACCCACTGGCACCCCCGAGGCCGCCACCGACACCACGCCCGCGCCGCGTCGCCGACGCCGCGCGGCCAGCCGACCCGCGGGTCCGCCGAAGGAACTACCGCAGCCGGCCCCCATGGCCGCCATCGCCCCGCCCGCCGCGGAGCCCGAGTCCGTCGAGGCGGAGTGGTCCGAGGTGGACGCGCGGGAGGCGGCCACGACGATCGCCGCCGAGCCGGCCGGATCTGTCGATGCGGCCGGTGAGGCCGAAGTCACGCCCGAGCAGATCGAGGCGGCGGGCGAAGCTTCGGACGCCGAGGATCCGACCCCGGACGCGCCGGCCGACGAACCCGCTGTGGACGCGCCCGCCGACCAACCCCTTGCCGAGGAGACCCCTGCTGAGGAACCCCTTGCCGAGGAGACCCCTGCTGAGGAGGCGCCCGCCGAGGAACCGTCGCCGGAGGCCGCTGAAGCCGACGGGCCGCCGGTGGCCGACGAGTCCCCGGCCCCGGCGGTCGAGGAACAGCGTCCGGCACGCCGTCGGAGCACCCGCCGACGCAAGACGGAGCAGAAGGCCGACGAGCGAGCAGCGGGCGACCTGGTCGCCGCCGGTCTCGCCGCGCTGAGCGCCGAACGGGGGCGCGGTGACGACGCGGAGCACACGCCGGTCGAGGTCGACCGTCCGGCGGACGTGTCGGCGGCGCTCGACGACCTCACGGCCGCGCTCGCCGGTGCCGACACCGGAGCGGACGCCGACGAGGATGCCGACGACCCGACCGCCGAGAGCAGCGACACCGACGAGAGCGCCGATGGCGAGGGCGCCGATGGCGACGGCTACGACGCGGAGCAGGACGACGCGCCGCGCAAGCGCCGCCGCCGCCGCGGTGGACGCCGCCGCCGCAAGGGCGCCGACGACGACGCCGGCGACGATTCCGACTCCGAGGACGACGATCAGGCCGGCGACGACGCGTCCGCCGAGTCGGCGTCCAGCGATGAGGGCGACGAGACCGGTGAGGCCGTGCCGGCCGGACGCCGTCGCCGCAGGCGTCGCCGTCGCGGCGAGGACGCAGGCACCGACGCCGAGGAGGGCGTCGACGTCGTCGTGAAGGTGCGCGAGCCGCGCAGCAGCCGCGGCAAGTCGCCGAGCGACGAGATCACCGGCATCGAGGGCTCCACCCGCATGGAGGCCAAGCGCCAGCGTCGCCGCGAAGGGCGTGCCGCCGGACGCCGCCGCGCCCCGATCCTGTCGGAGTCGGAGTTCCTCGCCCGCCGCGAAGCGGTCGAGCGCCAGATGCTGATCCGGCAGGCCGACGACTACACCCAGATCGCCGTCCTCGAGGACGGCATCCTCGTCGAGCACTACGTGGACCGGGCCACCTCGGCGTCCCTGATCGGCAACATCTACCTGGGCCGCGTGCAGAACGTGCTGCCCTCGATGGAGGCGGCGTTCGTCGACATCGGGCGGGGCCGCAACGCCGTCCTGTACGCCGGCGAGGTCGACTGGGACTCGTTCGGCGTGTCCGGTGACGACCGCAAGGTCGAGAAGGTCCTCAAGTCGGGTCAAGCCGTGCTCGTGCAGGTGACCAAGGATCCGATCGGCGCCAAGGGTGCCCGCCTGACCGCGCAGATCTCGGTCCCGGGCCGCTACGTCGTCTATTGCCCGGGCGGTCAGCTGTCCGGCATCTCGCGCAAGCTGCCCGAGGGGGAGCGCGCCCGCCTCAAGGGGATCCTCGACGAGGTCGTGGGCTCGGACGCCAGCGTGATCGTCCGCACGGCCGCCGAGGGGGCGTCCGAGGACGAACTGGTCCGTGACGTGGACCGCCTCAAGGCGCAGTGGGGGGTCATCGAGAAGAAGGTGAAGGCCGGTTCGGCGCCGCAGCAGCTCTACGCGGAGCCCGACCTGACCGTCCGTATCGTGCGCGACCTGTTCACCGAGGACTTCTCCGCGCTCGTCGTCGACGGCAACGGCCAAGGCGAGGACGCCTGGGAGACGATGGAGGGCTACGTCACGCATGTGGCGCCCCACCTGGCCGAGCGCCTGCGCCGCTGGGACCGCGGCACGGAGGGAGACCTCTTCACCGCGTTCCGCGTCCACGAGCAGGTGGCCAAGGCGCTCGAGCGGCGCGTGCACCTGCCCTCGGGTGGCTCCCTGGTCATCGACCGCACCGAGGCGATGACGGTCGTCGACGTCAACACCGGCAAGTTCACCGGCACCCAGGGCAACCTGGAGGCGACGGTGACCTCCAACAACCTGGAGGCGGCCGAAGAGATCGTCCGCCAGCTGCGGCTGCGCGACATCGGCGGCATCATCATCATCGACTTCATCGACATGGTGCTGCCCGCGAACCGCGAGCTTCTGCTGCGCCGCCTGGTCGAATGCCTGGGTCGCGACCGCACCCGGCACCAGGTGGCCGAGGTGACGTCGCTCGGCCTGGTGCAGATGACCCGTAAGCGGATCGGCACCGGGCTCGCCGAGGCGTTTACCGTGTCGTGCGAGACGTGCAACGGACGCGGCTACCACGTCCACGACGCCCCGGTCACCTCGCAGGAGGCCGCCGACGGCGGCGATCGCGATCCGAACGGACGCCGTGGCGCACGGAATCGCGGTGGCCGTTCGCGCGGACGCCAGGACGCGGCGACCCCGGCGGAGGCCGCCCCGCGCGCCAAGGAGTCGCCCTCCTCAGAACAGCTGGCTGACCGCGTGGATCACCAGGCCCGCGAGCGCACCCACGACGGTGCCGTTGATGCGGATGAACTGAAGGTCGCGTCCGAGGTACAGCTCGATACGCCGTGACGCGTCGCGGCCGTCCCAGCGCTGGATGGTGTGGCCGATCACCGAACTCAGCTCGTGGCCGTACGAGGTGACGAGGTAGGCGGCGGCGTCCGAGACCGTGGTGTCGACGCGGGCGGCGAGTGCGGCGTCCGTGCGCAGCGACTCGCCGAGCCCCTCGACCCCGGCGATCGCCCGGGTGCGCAACCCCGACTGGGGGTCGTCGAGCGCCGTTTCGAGACTGCCCCGCACGCGGGCCCACACGGACACGAGCGTGTCCTCGAGCTGCGGGTGGGCGAGGAGCCGGGCCTTGAGCGTCTCGAAGCGGCCTTGCACCGACGGGTCGTGGCTAAGGTCGGCGGCGATGCGCAGCAGCAGGTCGTCGAAGCTGCGCCGAGTGGGGTGCTCGGGGTCGTTGCGGACGCGGTCCACCCAGTCGAGCGCCTGCCAGTAGAGCGCCGACACGACCCGATGGTTGAGGAAACCCGGAGCCCAGCGCGGGGCGCGGTCCTCCAGCATCGCCGTGAACTGGGTGGGGTGCTTGGTGAGCCAGGTGTGCGTCTCGCGCAGCAGCAGATCGACGAACCCCTTGTGGGCCCGGTCGGCGACGATGCCCTCCAGCAGCACGCCCGCGACGGACGCCAGCGGCTCCCTGTCGAGGCGCGGCAGAAGGACGTCGCGGGCGACGAGCCGGACGTCGGCGTCCGAGACGCGGCGCAGCAGCGCGTGCGCGATCCGGACGGCCTCGTCCACCACGCGGCGGGCGTGATCCTCCTGGCTCAGCCAGCCGCCGAGTCGGCGTCCGAGCTGCGCCTCGCCGATGCGCTCGCGCACGACGTCCTCGGTCAGGAAGTTGTCGGCGAAGAACGACTGCAGCGAGCCGGCGAGTTCGTCCTTCTTGCGGGGGATGATCGCCGTATGCGGGATCGGGATGCCGAGGGGGTGCCGGAACAGCGCGGTCACCGCGAACCAGTCGGCCAGCGCGCCGACCATGGCCGCCTCGGCCATGGTGTTGACGTAGCCCCAAGCGCCCGAGTGGTCGAGGTTGAGAGTGGCGAGATAGAGGACGGCCGCCGCGCCCAGCAGGCTGAGCGCGACCGCTTTCATGCGGCGTAGGCGCTGGCGTCGACGCTGGTCCGCGGCCGAGAGCGTTGAGGTGTCCACGGCGTCCAGCATTCCACGCCCGTGTGGTGGTCCCGCGTACCGGCGCCGTCACTCCGGGCGCAGCACCGCGAAGGGGTCGGTGACCACGAGATGCCGGTCGCGGAAGCGGAAGAGCTGGGCGGGTCGTCCGCCGCGAGAGCTCGGGGGAACCCGTTCGCCGGTCCTGACCAGTTGGCCTCGCCTTGTCAGCACGCGTTGCAGGTTCGTGGCGGCGACGTCGTAGCCGAGGGTCGCGGTGTAGGTCGCCCGCAACTCGGCGATCGTGAACTCGTCGCCCATGAGGGCGAATCCCAGGTTGGTGTAGCTCAACTTCGCCCGGAGCCGTTGGACGGCGTCCGTCACCACCCGTGCGTGGTCGAACGCGAGCGGGGGCAGGTCGTCGACGCACGCCCAGGTGGCGAATGCGGGCAGGGCGAGGGGCGCCGTGGTCGGGATCAGTCCGAGGTAGCTGGTGCCGATCGTGCGTTGCGCGGGATCGCGGCCCGGCTCCGAGCCGGTGCCCAGCTGCTCCAGGTGGGTCAGGCCCGCGACGCCCACCTTCTGCGCGAGGTGCCGCAGGACCGCCTGATCGAGGGTCTCGTCGGGCTCGACGGCGCCGCTGGGCAGCGCGCACATGCCGGAGAAGGGGGCGCTCGCGCGCCGCCTCAGGAGCACCGCCAGGCGGGACCCGTGGGCGGAGCCGCGGACCTGCAGCACGGCCACGATCGCCTCGTGGCGGTACAGGGCCGCGCCGTCAGGGTCGCGGACTTGACGTCTGGTCACAGCGGAATGGTACCGTTGCCGACAGTTTACGCCTGGCAGGCGATAACCGAGGGAGTGGCCATGACCGTACTGCTGGACTCCGCACTGTGGGGCGCCGCCGAGACCGCCGAGTGGCGCGAACGCGTCCACGCGCTCGCCCGCGAGCGCGACGCCGTGATCCTCGCCCACAACTACCAGGCGCCGATCATCCAGGACGTCGCCCATCACGTGGGCGACTCGCTCGCGCTCTCCCGGATCGCGGCCAGTGCCCACGCCTCCACCATCGTGTTCGCGGGCGTCCACTTCATGGCCGAGACCGCCAAGATCCTCGCGCCCGGCAAGCGCGTCCTGATCCCCGATCAAGCCGCGGGCTGCTCGCTCGCCGACACCATCAACGCCGACCAGCTGCGAGCCTGGAAGGCCCAGCACCCCGGCGCGGCGGTGGTCAGCTACGTCAACACCACCGCCGAGGTGAAGGCGCTCACCGACATCTGCTGCACCAGCAGCAACGCGGTCGAGGTGGTCCGGACGATCCCCGCCGATCAGGAGGTGCTGTTCCTGCCCGACCAGTTCCTCGGCGCGCACGTGCGCCGGATGACCGGACGCGACAACATCCACGTCTGGCTGGGGGAGTGCCACGTGCACGCCGACATCTCGCCGACCGACCTCATCGACGCCGTCACGAGCAACCCGGACGCCGGCCTGTACGTCCACCCCGAGTGCGGCTGCACGACGAGCGCGCTGTGGCTCGCCTCCTCGGGCGAACTGCCCGAGGAGCGCACGCACATCCTGTCCACCGGCGGCATGCTGGACGCCGCCCGCGCCGAGCGGTCGAGGAAGGTGCTGGTGGCCACCGAGATCGGCATGCTGCACCAACTGCGCAAGGCGAACCCCGCCACCGACTTCCAGCCGGTCAACCCGCGGGCGGCCTGCCCGTACATGAAGATGACCACGCCCGAGAAGCTGGAGGCCTGTCTCGGCGACCCGAGCCTCACCACCGGCTTCGAGGTCGACGTCCCGCCCGATATCGCCGCCGCGGCGCGCAGGGCGGTCGAGGCGATGGTGGCCATCGGCAACCCCGGTGGTGGCGAATGATGCTGCCCACCGCGTCGGCCGGACGCCGGGAGAGGACGGGGGTGGTCGTGGTCGGCACCGGAGCTGCCGGGCTCTCGGTGCTGCTGCACCTCGCCGCCGCCGGCGTCGACTGCGTCGCCGTCAGCAGGGGAGAGGTCACGGATTCGGCGACCGCGTGGGCCCAGGGTGGCCTGGCCGCAGTCTGGGACGCCGCCGACACGATCGAGGCCCACATCGCCGACACGTTGGTGGCCGGCGCGGGCCTGTGCGACGAGGACGCGGTGGCCGACCTGGTCGCCTCGGCGCCGGCGTCGATCCGGCGGCTCATCGAGTTGGGGGCGCGCTTCGACCGCGATGATGCCGGCGACCTCGACCTGCACCTGGAGGGCGGGCACTCGGCTCGCCGGATCATCCACGCCGACGACGCCTCCGGTGCGGAGGTGGAGCGGACGCTGTGGGCGGCGCTCCAGGGCGCGCTCGGCGCGTCCCGCACCTCGGTGCGCTCCCACACCCGGCTGGTCGACGTCCTGACCGACGCGACCGGTCGCGCGTGCGGCGTCCGGCTCCTGGGTGCCGACGGCCAGGTCTGGGACCTGCTGGCGGACGCCGTCGTGCTCGCGACCGGGGGGTTCGGACAGCTGTGGCCGGTCACCAGCAACCCGTCCGGCGCCACGGGCGACGGCGTGGCCGCGGCGCTGAGGGCCGGGGCGCTCGTGCAGGATCTCGAATTCGTGCAGTTCCACCCCACGGTGCTGGCCGACGCCGATGCCGCCCGGCAGGGAGTCCTGATCAGCGAGGCCGTGCGCGGGGAGGGTGCCTTCCTCGTCGACGGGGCAGGCGGACGCCTCATGGCCGGACGCCACCGGCTGGCCGACCTGGCGCCGCGTGACGTCGTCTCCGCGGCGATCATCGAGCACCTGGCGGCGACGGGCGAGCCGCATGCGTATCTCGACGCCACCAGGTTCGGGGCGAGCGTCTGGGAGCGGCATTTCCCGGGCATCCTGCGGATGTGCCGCGAGCGGGGCATCGACCCGGTGACGCGGCCGATTCCGGTCCATCCCGCCGCGCACTACTCCTGCGGCGGCGTCGCCGCCACCCTCGACGGAGGCACGTCGGTGCCCGGGCTGTTCGCCGTCGGCGAGGTGGCGTCCACCGGCGTCCAGGGCGCGAACCGCCTCGCGTCGAACTCGCTCACCGAGGCGCTGGTCGCGGGCGAGCGGCTGGGCTCGCTGCTGGCAGCCGGCGTGGTGCCGCCCCTGGTGTCCCCGGCGCCGGTCCACGGCGCGGCGCCGGACGCCGTCCCACCTGTGGCGGCCTCCCCGGTGATCCGGCCGGCTGGTGGCATGGTGCCGGTCCAGGCACTCTCCACGATCAAGGCCGCGATGCAGGAGCACGCCTTCGTCTCCCGTTCCGCGACCGGGCTCCGTGCGTTGCGCGATCTCCTCGTCCGGGTGCCGCGCGATGCAGGCGTCCTGGATGACGCGACGCTGACCGCCACGAACCTGCACCTGGTGGCGACCGCGCTCGCCGAGGCCGCTGCCGCCCGCACCGAGTCGCGCGGCTGCCACCGTCGGGTCGACCATCCGGACGCCTCGCCGGCCTGGTTGCGCCGGGTGGGCGTCAGCCTCGGAGCCGGCCGGACCGTGACCCTCCACGCACTTCCCCAGACCCTCACCGTCCCTCGGACCACCGTCCCTCGGACCACCGTCCCTCGGACCACCGCCGCAAGGAGCGCAGCATGACCGCAGGCTGGAACAGCGTCGATCTCGATGAGGTCCGCCGCTTGATCGACGTCGCCCTCGACGAGGATCTGCGCCTGGGTCCCGACGTCACGACCGAGGCCACGGTGCCCGCGGATGCCGTCGGCACGGCGCGCGTGGTGGCCCGCGAGGCGGGCGCCATCGCGGGCTTGCCCGTGGCGATCGAGGTGCTGGCGGCGGTCGCCGACCGGATGGGCGTCGAGGCGACGTCCGAGGTGCTGGTGTCCGATGGTGCTCGGGTGGTGCCGGGCGAGGCGGTCCTCGCGGTGACCGGCCCGGTCCGTTTCCTGCTGACGGCTGAGCGGACGATGCTGAACTTCCTGAGCCAGCTGTCGGGGGTGGCCACCGCCACCGCGCAATGGGCGGATGCGCTCGCTGGCACGGGCGCCCGCGTCCGCGACTCGCGCAAGACCGTGCCTGGCCTGCGGGCCCTGCAGAAGTACGCCGTGAGGTGCGGGGGCGGCGTGAACCACCGGATGGCGCTCGGCGATGCGGCGCTGATCAAGGACAATCACGTGGTCGCGGCCGGGTCGGTGACGGCTGCGTTCCGCGCGGTCCGCCAGCACGCGCCCGGCGTGTCGGTCGAGGTGGAGTGCGACACGCTCGATCAGGTCCGCGAGGCGGTCGAGGCAGGCGCGGGCCTGGTGCTGCTCGACAACTTCACCACCGCCGACACGCGGCTGGCGGTGGCGATCTGCCGCGACGCCGGCGTGAGGATCGAGGCCAGCGGCAGGCTGACCATCGACCGCGCCCGTGAGGTGGCCGAGACGGGCGTCGACTACCTGTCCGTCGGCGGGCTCACCCATTCCGCGCCCGTGCTCGACCTCGGGTTCGACCTGGTGTCCTGAGCGCGGCTGCTACGCTGTTCGCGCACGATCCACTGCCTCCAGGAGCCTTGATGTCCGACCCCAACTCCGCCCCCTCGTCCCCCGACTTCGGCCAGCAGCCCGCGGCCGCCGACCAGCCCGGCACGGTCGACTTCCCCGCGCCGTCGGCCTACGATCCGCCGGCCTTCGGTGCCGCGTCCGACGTCGCACCGTCCTACGGTGCTCCGGCGGGCGAAGCCCCGGCCCCAGCGGCGTACGACGCCTCGGCCTACGGCTCGTTCTCCCAGGAGCCCCAGCCCGCCGAGGCCGCTCCGCCCGTCTACGGCGCCCCGGATCCCTACGCCGCTCCCGCGCCGTTCCCGATGTCCGCCCCGTACGCGGCCACCCCCTACGCGACGCCGGGCGCGATGCAGCAGTTCTCCCCGGCGCCCTACGGGCAGGCGCTGGTGCCGCACGCGCCGTTCGGCATCGACCCGATCTCCGGGCTGCCGTACTCCGATAAGAGCAAACTGGTGGCGGGCCTGCTCGGCATCTTCCTCGGTTCGTTCGGCGTCGGGCGCTTCTACCTCGGCAACATCGGCATGGGCATCGCTCAGGTCGCCGTCACGTGGCTGACGTTCGGCCTCGGGGCGCTCTGGCCGCTGATCGACGGCATCGTGATCCTCGCTGGTCAACCGACGGACAAGTTCGGTCGTCCGCTGCGTCCGTAGTCGGTCGCGCCACAACACGAACGGCTGTGAAAGGCAACTTGGTGACACGGGGACCCGCGTGGCACAGTGGGTCCTCGTGTCTTCCACCATCGTCTTCGTCCACGCACATCCGGACGACGAGGCCTCCCAGACCTCGGGAACCATGACCCGGGCGTCCACCGAAGGGCAGCGCGTCGTGTGCGTGTACGCCACCGGCGGCGACCACGGCACCGCTCCCGACGATCTCGGCGAGCGAGCCCTGACCGACCTGCGCCGCGAGGAGGCCGAGGCGTCCGCGGTGGTCACCGGCACGCAGCGGCTGGTCTGGCTCGGCTACGCCGACTCGGGCATGCATGGCTGGACACAGAACGACGCGCCGGACGCCCTGTGGCAGGCGGACGTGCCGGCGGCCGCGCGGGCGCTCGCCGACGTGCTGGACGACGAGGACGCCGACGTGGTCGTCGGCTATGACTGGCATGGCGGCTACGGCCACCCCGACCACATCATGGTCCACCGGATCACCCGGCATGCCGTGGAGTTGGCGGCGCGGCGTCCGCGCTACCTGGAGCAGACGATGAACCGCGACCGGATGCGCAGCCTCTACGCGATGGCCGTCGAGGCCGGGGTGATGGCCGCGGACGAGGTGTGGGACGTCGACGCCCCCATGGACGACGGCAACCCGATCGGGACGCCCGAGGCGGAACTGAACTGGGACGTCGACATCGCGGCGTTCATCGACGCCAAGCGCGCCGCGCTGGCCTGTCACGCGAGCCAGCCGGACGCCGCGGGCATGCTGCAGATGCCGCCCGAGGCGTTCGCGGTCGCGTTCGGCCACGAGTTCTACGTCGAGCCCGGACGCCCGGCCGGCCTGGTGTCGGGCTGGCCGTTCTGACGGCTGGACTGCTTGCTCAGGCGAGTCGGCAGCCCTCGGTGAGGGCGGCGTCGCGCAACGCCGAGTCGTGGGTCGCCAGCGGCCAGCCCGAGTTCAGCGCCGACGACAGGTAAGACGCGTCGTAGGTACTCAGCCCGTGACGCCGGGCGAGCGCCGTGATCTCACCGACCGTGGGTTCGTCATCGGCGGACTCGATCGGCAGCGACTCGAGCAGCGCCACAAAGTGGGCGACCGCGGCCGAGCTGATGCGTCCGCGACGCTCGGCGACGAGGAGTGCGTTGCCTACTTCGAGTTCCCAGATCGGCGGAACCAGCGCGCCGTCGCGTTGCACGCGTTCGAGCAGGGTGTCCGATTCGGGGGTGTGTTCGTTCTCGAAACACCAGGCGAGGGCCGCCGAGGCGTCGAGGATGACGCCGGTCATCGGCGTCCCTCGTTGATCGCGTCGTGGAGGGGGATGTCGAGGGTGTGGCCTCGGCGAGCCTCAGCGAAGGCCGCCACCGCGTCGAAGTCGGCGGCGCCGCGGCGCATGCCGATGAGCCGGGCGACCGGACGCCCATGCCGGGTGATCGTGTAGGTTGCGCCACCTTCCACCTCGTCGAGGAGTCGAGGTAGGTGGGTCTTGGCCTCGTAGGCTCCGATGAGCGTGGTCATGGGCATAAGACTAGTCTCAGACCGGTTGGTATCCAAGGGCGGCCGGCGACTGGGTGTCGAGCAGGTATATGCCGTCATACTGGTCGGACACCCCGCAGTGGGTCCTCCGTGTGGCCGTCCTCCCAGTCGCAGAGATCCGCTTCGTCCATCGGTGCTAGAAGTTCGGTGATATCGAGCGGAGGTAAACCGGGGAGCAATGGCGCCTCGAATGACCTGACCTGCGGGACCACTGGCTCGAGGCGCGCGACCGCGATCGTTCCCTCGAGAAGCGGCATGGGCGGGGTGCCGGCGACGATGAGGCCGGCGCGTTCCCAGGGGCGGTCCTCGGCCAGGTAGGCCCGCTCGGCGTTCCACCACTCGTGCCAGAACGCGACCGTCTGGTCGTGGTCGCCGTTCGCCCCTGACGCGACGTCGCGCGCGATGCCGCGCCGCTCCGCCTCGACGTGATCGGACTGGACCCAGATCGCGGCGTCCAAGAACGCCGACACCGAGGCGTGCGCGGCGCCGACCCCCTCGATCACCACGACCGGGGCGGACGCCGGGACGACGATCGCGCCCTCGCGTCCGTGCACGGGCCAGGCGGGCGGGGTGAAGGCGACGTCCTCGCCCCGGCGGAGCGGCACCAGGACGTCCTCGCGCAGCAGGTGGAACCACGCGAACAGCGGCTCGTGCCAGGCCAGGTCGTCCGTGTGGACGACGACCAGCCCGGGCACGAGCGCCGCGAGCACGCCGGCGAGGGTCGACTTCCCGGCCGCGCCCCGGCCGTCGACGGCGACGATCAGCGGCGCGCGACCGGCAGCGCGGTCGCGGAGACCCCGCCAGAGCTCCTCGACCCGGATCGTCCGCCACCCCCGGACGCCCGGCTCCTCGGGAAGCAGCCTCATGGTTCGCCAGCTCACGCCGAGAGCAGGCCCAGCGCGACCAGGTCGTCGCGCAGCGCGCGCCCGGCCTCCCAGTCGACGATGACCTTGGCGACGTCGTAGATGACGGCGGTGACCATGGAAGACCTCTCGATCGGGGCGTCGTGTGGCACCGCATCCTAGCCACCCGGCCCGCGGGGTAGCGGCTCCTAGCGTTCGGCGTCCGGCACGTTGCGGGCGAGTTCGGCGAGCCACAGGTGCGCCGAGGCGTCCGACGGCATCCGCCAGTCGCCGCGCGGCGACAGGGAGCCGCCGCGGACCACCTTCGGCCCGTTCGGCAGCGCCGAGCGCTTGAACTGGGCGAAACCGAAGAAGCGGCCGCAGAACACCGTCAGCCAGCGCTTGATCGTCGCCAGGTCGTAGGCCACCCGCTTGTCGGCGGGGAACCCCTCGGGCCAGGCGCCCAGCGAGGCGTCCGACCAGGCGTGGACGGCCAGGAAAGCGATCTTGGACGGCAGCATGCCGTGGCGCAGCACGTAGAACAGCGTGAAGTCCTGCAGGTTGTAGGGGCCGATGGACGCCTCGGTCGACTGCGGCTTCTCGCCCGGCGTCGTCGGAACCAGCTCGGGGGTGATCTCGGTGTCGAGGATCGATCGCAGGACGCGGCCCGCCTCGTCGCCGAAGTGGCCGTCGGCGATCACCCAGCGGATCAGGTGCTGCATCAGCGTCTTGGGGACGCCGCCGTTGACGTTGTAGTGGCTCATCTGGTCGCCGACGCCGTAGGTGCACCAACCCAGCGCCAGCTCGGACAAGTCGCCCGTGCCGAGGACGATGCCGCCGCGCTGGTTCGCGATCCGGAACAGGAAGTCGGTGCGCATGCCCGCCTGCACGTTCTCGAAGGTCACGTCGTACACCGGCTGGCCGTCGGCGAACGGGTGCCCGATGCCTTCGAGCAGCGCGCGGCAGGCCGGGGTGATGTCGAGGGTCTCGAATGTGACGCCCAACGCCTCGGACAGGGCGACCGCGTTGTTCCGGGTGTGGTCCGAGGTCGCGAAGCCCGGCATGGTGAAGGCCAGGACGTCGGTGCGCGGGCGCCCCATCCGGTCCATCGCCTGCGCGGCGACGAGCAGCGCGTGCGTCGAGTCGAGGCCGCCCGAGACGCCGATCACGACTTTCGGGTTGCCGATCGACCGCAGCCGCTGCTCCAGCCCGGCGACCTGGATGTTGTACGCCTCGTAGCAGTCCTGCGCCAGCCGCGCCGGGTCGGCGGGCACGAACGGGAACCGGGCGACCGGACGCCGCAGCCCCAGGTCGCCGCGCGGGCGTCCGAGCTCGAACCTCACCGTCCGGTACTCCGCGATGCGGTCGGCGTGCGTGCGCCGGTTGTCGTCGAAGGTGCCCTGACGCAGGCGCTCGGAGCGCAGGGTGGTCACGTCGACGTCCGCGACGCTCGCCCGCGGACCGGCCGGGAAGCGCTCGGACTCGGCCAGCAGCGCGCCGTTCTCGTAGATCAGCGTCTGGCCGTCCCAGGCGAGGTCGGTGCTCGACTCGCCCTCGCCGCCGGCCGCGTACACGTAGGCGGCCAGGTAGCGCGCCGAACTGGACGCGCACAACAGGTGACGCTCGACCGCCTTGCCGACGGTGATGGGGGAGCCCGACAGGTTCGCGATCACGGTGGCGCCGGCCAGCGCGGCCTCGGCGGCCGGCGGCAGCGGCACCCACATGTCCTCGCAGATCTCGACGCCGAGCACCAGGCCGGGCACATCGGACGCCTCGAAGATCAGGTCGGCGCCGAACGGGGCGTCCTGGCCCGCCACGGCGATCTCGCCGGTGATGCCGGCGCCCGAGCCGATCTGGCGTGCCTCGTAGAACTCGCGGTAGGTCGGCAGGTAGACCTTCGGCACGACGCCCAGCACGCGCCCGCGATGCACGATCACCGCGCAGTTGTGGATCCGGTGCAGCGAGCGCAGCGGGGCGCCGACCACCAGCACCGCGCCGATGTCGGCGGACGCCGCGACCAACTCGCCCAGCGCGGCGTCCGCGGCGTCCAGCACCGTGTCCTGGAGCACCAGGTCCTCGAGCGAGTAGCCGACCACGCACATCTCGGGGAACACGGCCACCCGGACGCCGTCGGCGTCCAGCGTGCGCGCCTGCTCGAGGATCGCCGCGACGTTGCGGTGCGGGTCGACGAGCCGCAGCGGAAACGTGGACGCCGCAACGCGGACGAACCCGTGGTCGTAGAGGTTCAGGAAGTCCATGGGGCCCAGCATCGCATGTCCGGATGCGCCCGCATCGCCTGCCCGGATGGACCTGCATCGCCTACGCGGATGGACCCGCACCGCCTACCTGGATGGACCCGCATCGCATGGCTGGTTTGACCGGCTCGGTCGGTGGCCGTAGTCTTGACCCCCGGTGCCCGTGCGGGCCGACGGTTCTCCGTTGGCTCCGGCGCCGACCGAATGGGGCGCCCGGCGTCCGTGTTCGGCTCAGATGACGACAATCGTAGGAAAGCAGGTCAGGCGTGTACGCGATCGTGCGCAGTGGCGGACGCCAGCACAAGGTGTCTGTCGGGGATGTCCTCACCGTCGACCGGATCACCGACGTCGAGGTGGGCTCGACCGTCAACCTCACTCCCATGATGCTGGTGGACGGCGACGCCATCACCACCGACGCGGGCAAACTCGAGCAGGTGTCGGTGACCGCCGAGATCGTGGCCGAGCACAAGGGCCCGAAGATCCGCATCCTGAAGTACAAGAACAAGACGGGGTACAAGAAGCGCCAGGGCCATCGCCAGCGCTACACCCGCGTGAAGATCACCGGCATCGAGAGCTGAGGGAGACCCAGACATGGCACATAAGAAGGGCGCATCGAGCTCCCGTAACGGTCGCGACTCCAATGCGCAGCGTCTCGGCGTGAAGCGCTTCGGCGGCCAGGCGGTGAACGCCGGCGAGATCCTGGTCCGTCAGCGCGGCACGCACTTCCACCCGGGCGACAACGTCGGCCGTGGCAAGGATGACACCCTGTTCGCGCTGCAGCCCGGCACTGTCGAGTTCGGCACCCGTCGCGGACGCCGCGTCGTCAACATCGCGCTGGCTGACGCCTGAGCGAGTTCTCCGATCCACCCGTGAAGGGGCGGTCCCACCACGGGGCCGCCCCTTCTCGCCGTCCGGTCCGCGTGGTCATCCGGGCGCGTTGTCATCCGTCCGCGTTGCCGTCCCGGGCGACGGGTCCGCGCGCGTTAAGGTCGGTCCATGGCTCGGCTCGACGCATGGTTGTGGGCGGTGCGGCTCTACAAGACCCGCTCCGAGGCGACGGCGGGCGTCCGGGGCGGGCATGTGCGGGTGAACGACCGCCTGGCGAAGGCGGCGCAACTCGTCGTCACCGGCGACGTGATCCGGGTGCGGCGCGAGGGTTCTGAGCGTGTCGTGGAGGTGCTCGACCCGACGCTCGCGAAGCGGGTCGGCGCGCCGGCCGCCCAGCAGGCCTATCTCGACAGCACGCCGCCGGCGCCGCCGCCTGTGCCCGGGATGGGCGGGAAGGTGGCCGTGCGGGACCGGGGCGCCGGGCGTCCGACCAAGAAGGAGCGTCGCGATATGGACGTCTTCCGCGGGCGCCGCTAGCGGCGGCGGTCGTCGAGATCGGTGCCACGCGCCCGGCACCCGCCGCGGGCCCCGAGCGCGACGTCGACTACGCGGCCCAGTCGCCGAGGGCCCCTTCGAGGGCGCCGAGGGTGGCCTCGATGAGGGGCTCGCGGTCGGCGTCGGGGCAGCCGCGCTCGACCCAGTGCAGGCAGGCGGCATCGAGGAACCCGAAGTATCCCCACAGCGCGTACTCGTGGCGGCGTTGAGCGCTCGGGACGAGCAGGGTTCGCAGGCGCTGGACGTAGTCGTGCCGCGCCTGGGTGCGGATCGCGGTGGCCGCGGAGGGTTCGGCGCCGGATCCGGACAAGGGCATCGCCCACCCGGGATGCCCGGCGACGTGGTCGAGATAGAGGAGCCCGGCCAGCCGGACCCGGTCGCGGACCGGGGCCCCCTCGGGGAGCGCCTCCAGCGCCGTGTCCTGCAGATGCAGGAGGTGGTCGATCGCGAGGCGCACGATGGCGGCGTAAAGATCCTCCTTGCCCGCGAAGTAGCGGTACAGCAACGCGTCCGACGCGCCCGCGGCCGCGGCGATCGCGGAGATGGTGACCTCGGCGTACGGCTGGGCGGCGAACGCGTCCGCCGCGGCGTCGAGGAGGGAGGCGCGCCGCGCGTCAGGGTCCAGGCGTCTGCGGGGCTGCCGGTCGGTACGGGCCATGTTTGCCATCGTACCGCTATTGAACTAGCATCAACAACGGTAGTGAATGCGACTCAATAGGAGGTTGTGATGGGATGGGCCGAACACGCGATTTGGTGGCATGTCTACCCGCTGGGGTTCGTCGGGGCGCCTATCCGCGACGCCGATCCGTCTCCGGCGCCGCGGCTGCGGCGGCTGCTGGACTGGTTGGACTATGCCGTCGAGCTGGGCGCCTCCGGGCTGCTGCTCGGCCCGGTCTTCGCCTCGCGGACTCACGGCTACGACAGCCTGGACCAGTTCCGCATCGACCCCCGCCTGGGCGATGAGGGCGACTTCGCGGACCTCGTCGACGCCTGCCATCGCCGCGGCCTGCGCGTCGTGCTGGACGGCGTGTTCAGTCACGTCAGCGCCGAGCATCCCGACCTGCGCCGCGCGCTGCGCGAGGGGCCGGGCAGCGAGGCGGCAGCCCTGTTCGACATCGACTGGACGCGCGCGGGGGGTCCGGCGCCGCGCGTGTTCGAGGGGCATGACGCACTCGCCCGCCTCGACCACTCCCACCCGCGGACGGTGGAGTACGTGCGCCGGGTGATGACGCACTGGCTGGACCGCGGCATCGAGGGCTGGCGACTGGACGCCGCCTACTCCGTCGAGCCCGCGTTCTGGGCGGAGGTGCTGCCACCGGTGCGAACGGCATTCCCGGACGCATGGTTTCTCGGCGAAAGCATCCACGGCGACTACGCCGCCTTCGTCACCGACTCCGGCGTCGACTCGGTCACGCAGTACGAACTGTGGAAGGCGATCCGCTCCAGCCTCACCGACCGCAATCTGTTCGAGTTGGACTGGGCGCTGCGCCGCCACAACGAGTTCCTGGGCCGGTTCACCCCCAACACCTTCATCGGCAACCACGACGTCACCCGCATCGCCAGCACCCTCGGAAACGAGGGCGCGACGACCGCGCTGGCCGTCCTGATGACGACCGGCGGCATTCCTTCCCTCTACGCCGGCGACGAGCAGGCCTTCGCCGGCATCAAGGAGGAACGCCTGGGCGGCGACGATGCCATCCGCCCCGCCTTCCCCGACACCCCCGAAGGTCTCGCCCCCTGGGGCGAGAGCGTCCACCGCGCCCACCAAGAGCTCATCGGATTGCGCCGACGTCACGCGTGGCTGACGACCGCGACGACCGAGGCCCTCACGCTGGAGAACGCCAAGTACTCCTACCGGACGCGATCCGCCGACCGCGCCGCGTACCTCGACGTGAAAATCGACCTCGACCGCCTGCCCGCCCTCACCATCTCGTCCTCGGACGGCGAACGACTCTGGCCCTGAGATAGGTTGCGGCCATGCGCGTCGTCTGTGCCCCGGATTCGTTCAAACACTCCCTGAGCGCTGCCCAGGCAGCGGCGGCGATGGCCCGAGGCGTCCGGGCGGCCCACCCGGACGCCGACGCCGTCGAGGTGCCGATGTCGGACGGCGGCGAGGGCTTCACCGACGCCATCGCGGACGCCTTGGGGGCCCGGATCGTCGGCGTGTCCGTGCCGGACGCCCTCGGCCGGGGGACCCTCGGACGACTCGCCATCGCGGGTGACCTGGCCGCGTTCGAGGTGGCCACCGCGGTCGGCCTGGAGGCGATCGCCGACGACGACCGCGCGGTGATGTCCGCCGACACCCGCGGTGTGGGACTGCTGATCCTCGCGGCCCTGGACGCCGGCGCCCGCCGGTTCGTCATCGGACTGGGCGGATCGGCCACCAACGACGGCGGCGCGGGAATGCTCGCCGCACTCGGCGTCCGGTTCCTCGACGCGGACGGCGGGCCGGTCGCGACCACGCCATCCGGGCTCGCGGATGTCCGTTCCGTGGACGCCGCCGGTCTTGACCCGCGGTTGGCCGCGGTGCGGGTCAGGGTCGCCTGCGATGTCGACAACCCCCTGCTCGGAGCCCGCGGAGCATCGGCGGTCTTCGGCCCCCAGAAGGGCGCGACCCCGGAGCAGGTCACCCGGCTGGACGGGATCCTGGCCTCGCTGGCCCGGGTGGCCGGCAAGACGGCCGAGGCGGACGTCCCGGGCGCGGGCGCCGCCGGTGGCCTCGGCTGGGCGATGATCGCCTACCTGGGCGCCGAGCTGACGTCGGGCATCGACCTGGTCTGCGACACGGTCGGGCTGGGCGCGATCATCGCAGGCGCCGACCTGGTGCTGTCGGGCGAGGGCTCCGTCGACTCCCAGACGCTGTCGGGCAAGACCCCGGCGGGTGTGGCGGCGCTCGCGCGCGCCCATGGCGTCCCCGTGGTGCTGTTCGGCGGCCGGGTGGCGCCGGACGCCGACGTCCTGCTCGACCAGGGGGTCTCGGCCATCGTGGGCATCACCCCCGAGGGGACGCCGCTGGCCCAGGCGCTCGCCGAGGCGGACGTGAACCTCGAGCGGGCCGTGGCGGAGCACCTCTCTCAGCGCTGAGCGCGGGACGGCCGCGCGGCGATCAAGCCGATGGGCCATGTCGTTGCACTCAGCGCTCGGGCTGGGGGACGTTCCGTGCTGTCCGGAACTGGGGTGCGGGCACGATCGCCGCGTCGTCCAGGTCTGAAGGCTCCCGTTCAGTGAGGAATCCGTCGCTGACCGAAGACGAGCATCCAGACGAGGTAGGCGCCGCCGACGGCGGCGGTCACCAGCCCCACGGGGATCTGGAAGGGGCTGAGGAGGCGCTGCGCGCCGAGGTCGGCGACGACGAGGATCAGGCTTCCCATGGTCGCCGACGCGAGGATCGACACGCCAGGGCTGCGGCTGAGGCGGGCCGCGAGTTGGGGTGCGGCCAGCGCCAGGAACCCGATGGGCCCGGCGGTGGCGACGGCGAGGGCGGCGAGCGCGACGCCGATGCCCACGGCGACGATGCGGGTGCGGGTCAGCCGCAGGCCGACCCCCGTGGCCGCGTCGTCACCGAGTTCGAGCACGCGGAGCAGCCGCCCATGGATGAGCGCGTACGGGAGGGCGATGGCGAGGGCGATGCCGAGGACCGGCAGCGGCCCCCAACTGATCGCGTTGAGGCTGCCGTGCTGCCACGCTTTGGCCGCTTCGGCCTGCTCGATGGGGGCGCGGCTGAGCAGGTAGTCGTTGAGGGCGGCGAGCATGGCGGCGATCGCGATGCCGGTGAGCACGAGACGGTCGCCGCGCAGGCCGCGGCGCAGGCTGATCGCCACGACCACGGCGGCCGTGGCGGCGCCGCCGAGCAGGGTGCCCATCGCGACGCCCGCGGCGGTGGCGCCACCGGTGAGGAGGATGACGAGCAGGCCACCGCTGGCGGCACCCGTGGTGAAGCCGATGATGTCCGGGCTGCCCAGGGGATTGCGGGCGACGGATTGGAAGATGGCTCCGGAGGTGCCCAGGGCCACACCGACGAGTGCCGCCGCGAGCGCCCGGGGAAGGCGCTGCTGGGTGACGATGAACCGGTCGAGATCGGTGCCCTCGCCCCTCAGCAGCACGCGCAGCGCCTCGAGCGGTGCGATGTCGTAGGCGCCGGTCGCCACGGTGGCCAGCCCCACACCGATCGTCAGCACGAGCAGCATCGCCGAGACGAGCAGCGTGCGCCGGTGCAGCAGCAGGCTGCCGCGGCGTCCGAGCGTGACCCGGACGAAGCCGGCCGGAAGGTAGCGCCGTCGGGGGATCGGCGTCGCTGTCATCACTTCGTTCCCCGCAGGATCAAGGCCAGCAGCACGGGGGCGCCGACGCAAGCGGTCACGATGCCCACTTCGAGCTCTCCAGGCCGGGCCACGACCCGGCCGAGGATGTCGGCGCCCAGCACGAGGGCGGGCCCCAGGATCGCCGACAGCACGAGGAGGGTGCGCTGTTCGACGCCGGCGACGAGGCGAAGCGTGTGCGGCACGACGAGGCCGACGAAGGCGATGGGTCCCGCCGCGGCGGTCGCCGCGCCGCACAGCAGGGTGATCGCCCCGAACGCGACCAGCCGGATGACCGGAAGCCGGACGCCGAGCGCAGTGGCCTGCTCGTCGCCCAGCGCGAGCGCGTTCAGGGCAGGCCCGATGCCGAACGCGGCCACGAGACCGAGCGCGACGAAGGGCGCGATGGCGAGAAGCGGCTCCATTCCGCGGTCCGCGACCGAACCGATGACCCAGAAGCGGAAGTTGCTGAATGCGTCGGTGTCGAACATGGTGATGACGCCGGTGCACGCGCCGAGGCTCGCGGTCAGAGCCGTGCCCGCGAGGACGAGGCGAGCATGGTCGCTGGCGTGGGTGCGCCGGATGCTGATCGTGTAGACGAATCCGGCCGCGAGGGCGGCGCCTCCGAGCGCGAACCAGAGGTAGCCGGTGAATGCGGTGACGCCGAGCAGGGACAGCGAGAGGACGACCGCGAACGCGGCGCCGGCGTTGACGCCGAGGATTCCCGGTTCGGCCAGCGGGTTGCGGGTGAGCGCCTGCATCACCACACCCCCGACGGCCATGGCCGCACCGACCACGAGGGCCAGCGCGGTTCTGGGCATGCGCAACTGCCACACGATCAGCGATGCGCGCGATCCGTCCTGCCGGATGAGGCCGTCCCACACCTGGCCGATGCCGAGCGGGTTGGAGCCGATCGCGAGGCTCAGGGCGATGAGCACGGCGAGGAGGGCGAGCCCTGCCGCGGCGACGATCATCGGCGCCGTGCGTCCTCGGCGTCGATGCCGCGGCAAATACGCTACGGACGCCTGCCGTATTGTCATGATGTTAGGCTAACCTACACGCCATGCTCGCTCTCAAGCCCCGCCGGACACCCCTGGTCGTCGCGGCCGCGATCCTCGCCGTTCTCCTCGCCGGATGCGCCGGACCGACCTCAGCATCGCCGTCATCGTCGGCGGCATCCTCGCTGCCGTCGGCGGCGGTCGAGTGGACCATCCCCAGGGAGATGCCCGAAGGCAAGGGGAGTGGTGCCGACGACGGCGTGTTTCCCCGCACGGTCGTCCACTTCAAGGGCGAGACCACCCTCACGGCTCAGCCTGAGCGTGTCGTCGTCATCTCCACCGGCCAGGCGGACGCCATGCTGACGCTGGGCATCGTGCCGGTGGGCTCCACCGCCGGCGACGGCGCCGACATGATCCCGCAGTACCTGTTCGACGCCTTCCCCGGCCAGAAAGCACAGCTCGAGGCCGTCACCAACGTCGGCAACAGGTTCGCTCCCGACATCGAGACGATCGCCAACCTCAATGCCGATCTCATCGTCATGAACATCGCGGGCAAGGACGCCGACGCCCTGTACGCCAGCCTGAACGCCCTCGCCCCGACGGTGGCGATGCAGGGCACCGGCCTGTACTGGAAGCAGGACTTGCTGTTGCTGGCGGACGCCGTCGGCAAGACCCACGAGGCGCAGGCCTGGCTCGGGGAATACCACGCCGACGCGGCGGCGCTCGCCGCCACGGTGCCCGGCGACCCGACGGTGTCCTTCCTGCGCAAGAACGGCGACAAGATGCGGGTGTTCGGGATCGCGTCCTTCAGCGGTTCGGTCGCCGAGGATGCGGGGCTCGCGCGCCCCGAGAGCCAGGCGTTCAAGGACAAGACCTCGGTGGACATCAGCGCCGAGCAGTTGGGGCTCGCGGACGCCGCCTGGGTCTTCTACGGCGTGCAGGGCGGTGCCGAGTCCGAGCTGACGTCCCTCGCGCTGTGGCCCACGCTCACCGCGGTCGCCGACAACCAGGCCGTCGAGGTGGACGACGACGTGTTCTATCTCAACGTCGGGCCAGTCGCGGCTCGGGGCATCCTGTCGACGCTGGTCGCCAAGCTCGGCTGACGATGACGGGTGCGACGGGCGCACGGCGGGGCATCCACGCCAGCACCGTGACGCTCGGCTACCCGGGCGCCGAGCGTCCGGTCCTGGCCGAGGTCAGCGCGCGGGTCGAGCCAGGCACGGTGACGGTGATCGTCGGGCCGAACGCGTGCGGCAAGTCGACGCTCCTGCGGGCGTTCGGGCGGATCCTGCGCCCGAGCGCCGGCATCGTGACACTCGACGGCAGGGCGGTCCAGGAGTACGGGCCCAAGGAGTTCGCCCGTGCGGTCGGCTTCCTGCCGCAGTCCGCGATCGCGCCCGACGGCATCACCGTGGGCGACCTGGTCGCCCGCGGGCGTTTCCCTCACCAGGGCCTGCTGCGGCAGTGGTCGGATGCGGACGAGGAGGCGGTCGTGACCGCGCTGGAACGCACCAGCACGCTCCCGCTCGCCGATCGGCCGGTCGCGGCGCTCTCCGGTGGACAGCGGCAGAGGGTGTGGATCGCCATGGTGCTCGCCCAGCAGACCGATGCCCTCCTGCTCGACGAGCCCACCACCTACCTCGACATCGCCCACCAGATCGACATCCTCGAGCTGTGCCGCGAGCTCAACGAGGAGCACGGGACGACGGTCGTCGCCGTGCTGCACGAGCTCAACCAGGCGGCCCGCTACGCCGACACGATCATCGCCATGGCGGAGGGTCGGGTCATCGCCGAAGGCACGCCGGAGGAGGTGGTCACGGCGGCGACCCTGCGTGAGGCGTTCGGCATCACCGCGCGGGTGGTTCCCGACCCCGAGACGGGCACGCCGATGGTGGTGCCCGCTGCGGGTGCCCGAGCCCGCGGCATCCGATCGGAGGGCGTCCGCGCGTCGGGGTAGCCGGCGCGCGCTCCCGGACGCAGGCGAGCGGTAGAATCCGTCGTCATGGCCATTCCCTCCTTCGTCGACCGCGCCACGCTGCGCGTCAGTGGTGGCAACGGGGGGCACGGCTGCGCCTCGATCCACCGTGAGAAATTCAAGCCGCTCGGCGGCCCCGACGGCGGCAACGGTGGCCACGGCGGGTCGGTGATCCTGCGCGTAGAGCCGGGTCTGACCACGCTGGTCGACCACCACCGTCAGTCGCAGCGGCGCGCCGCCCACGGCCAGCCGGGCGAAGGCGACCACAGGGCCGGCGCGAACGGCGCGGACATCGTGCTGGCCGTGCCCGAGGGCACCGTGGTCTCCGACGCCGACAGCGGCGCGATCATCGCCGACCTGGTCGGCGAGGGTTCCGAGGTCGTCGTGGCCGCCGGCGGCCACGGCGGTCTCGGCAACGCCGCCCTCGCCACGGCCGCCCGCAAGGCGCCCGGGTTCGCGCTGCTGGGCGAGGACGGCGAACAACGCACCATCCTGCTCGAGCTGAAGGTGCTCGCCGATGTGGGCCTGGTCGGCTTCCCGAGCGCCGGCAAGTCCTCGCTGATCGCCGCGATCAGCCGCGCCCGGCCGAAGATCGCCGACTACCCGTTCACCACGCTCGTCCCGAACCTCGGCGTGGTCGTCGCCGGCGACACCACCTACACCGTGGCCGACGTGCCGGGCCTGATCGAGGGCGCCAGCGAAGGCCGCGGCCTCGGCCACGAGTTCCTGCGTCACATCGAGCGCTGCCTCGCCATCGTCCACATCATCGACTGCGCCACCTACGAGCCGGGGCGCGATCCGCTCACCGACCTGGACGTCATCGAGGGCGAGCTCGCCGCCCACGGCGGCCTCGAGGACCGGCCCCGGATCGTCGCGCTCAACAAGATCGACGTCCCGGACGCCCGCGAGCTGGCCGAGCTCGTCACGCCCGACCTCGCCGCGCGTGGGCTGCGCGTGTTCGGGGTCTCGACCAAGTCGGGTGAGGGCCTCCAGGCGCTGACGTTCGCGATGGCGGAGCTCGTCCGCGCCCGCCGCGCCGCGGCGCCGCCCCCACTGCCCGCGCGCAGGGTGATTCGGCCCGAGCCGGTCGCGGGCGGCACCGAGTTCACCATCAGGAAGATGGGCGATGGCGAGGGCGGCTTCGTGTGGCGCGTCGCGGGTGCCAAGCCCGAGCGTTGGGTGCGCCAGACCGATTTCACCAACCCCGAGGCGGTCGGCTACCTCGCCGACCGGTTCACCCGGCTCGGCGTCGAGAGCGAGCTCCTGCGCGTCGGCGCGCGCGAGGGGGACGCCGTCGCGATCGGCGCGGGCGACAACCCGGTCGTGTTCGACTTCGCTCCGCAGATCAGCTCGGGCGCCGAGATCCTGACCCGCCGCGGCGACGACGAGCGCCTCCACGCCGAGCGGGGCGCCGTCACGCGCCGGCGCCAGATGGACGCCGACTACCACGCCGCGCGCGCGGGCGCCGAGGGGCTCGCGCTCGACCCCAAGCAGAGCTGGCGGGCGGCCCACGACACCTGGGACGAGGAAGAGGAGTGAACGCAGCCGTCCGGCGTTCCGTCGGCGAGGCCAAGCGGATCGTCGTCAAGATCGGTAGTTCGTCCATCACGGACGCCCAGGGCCGTATCGACATGGTGCAGCTCAACGCCCTGACGGACGCCATCGCGGCCGCGCGGGCGTCCGGGCGCGAGGTGATCGTGGTCAGCTCGGGCGCGATGGCCGCGGGCCTCGACCCGCTCGGCATGCAGAAGCCGCCCCGGGATCTGGCCACCCGGCAGGCGGCGGCGTCCGTCGGTCAGGGACTGCTGCTGGCCCGCTACACCTCGCTGTTCGCGGCGCACGGGCTCACGGTGGGCCAGGTGCTCCTCACGGTCGAGGACATCAGCAGGCAGACGTCGTACGCGAACGCCCAGCGCACCTTTCTTCGGCTGCTGGAGCTCGGCGCGGTTCCCGTCGTCAACGAGAACGACACCGTGGCCACCAACGAGCTGCGTTTCGGCGACAACGACCGGCTCGCCGCCCTCGTGGCGCACGTCGTGAACGCGGACGCGCTGTTCCTGCTGTCCGACGTCGAGGCCCTCTACACCGACCACCCGTCGCGTCCGGGTGCCCGGAGGATCGCCGATGTCCCCGAGGTCGAAGACCTGGTCGTGGACACGTCCCGCGGCGGCTCGGCGGTCGGCACCGGGGGCATGACGACCAAGCTCGAGGCGGCCAAGATCGCCACGCACGCGGGCGTGACCACCGTGCTCGCCTCCGCGCGATCCGTGGGCGCGGCGCTCGCCGGAGAGCCCGTCGGCACCCTCTTCCACCCGTCCGGACGCCGCCGCTCCCGCAAGATGCTGTGGCTCGCGTACGCCTCGCAGGTGCGGGGCGTGCTCACGCTGGACGCCGGCGCCGTCCGCGCCGTCGTCGAACGTGGCGCGTCGCTGCTGCCCGCCGGCGTGACCGGTCTCGACGGAGACTTCCAGGCGGGCGACCCGGTGCGGCTCGACGGCCCCGACGGCGAACTGGTCGGCCATGGGCTGGTCAGCTACGACGCCGTCGACGTGCCGGTGATGCTGGGGCGCTCGACCCGTGACCTCGTCGCCGAGCGGGGCGGGGGTTTCGACCGTGAACTGGTTCACCGGGACTCGCTGATCCTGCGGAAGAAGTTCCGCGCCTGACCGATCCCGGGCGAACTGCTCGCGGGGGTGCCGCATCCGGCACTATTGACCAGTGACATCCACCGAGACTCCGTCCCTGCGCTGGGAGCCCCTGACCGTCGGTGCCGTTCCGGCATGGACCGAGCTGACGAACGTGCTCGCCGAGTACGACGACACCGGTGAGTACTACTCGGCCGAGGATCTGGCCGAGGAACTCGGCGAGCACGGTTTCGCGCCCGAGTCGGACAGCTGGGCCGTGTGGGACGGCGATCGTCTGGTGGCCTACGGCAAGGCGACCGTCGGCATGGTCCCGGATCACCAGGCACGCATCTGCTGCACGCTGGACGGCGGCGTCCGGCCCAGTCACCGTGGCCGCGGCATCGGAGGGGAACTGCTCGCGCGCATGGAGGCGCGGGCGCTGGCGTTGTCGCGGGAGCGGCATCCCGGCGTCTCCGCCTACTGGCGCCTCAGCGGTGGCCAAGAGGGTGCCGCCGTGCGTGCGCTGGCCGCCGCGCGGGGCTACGGCATCGTCCGCTATTTCGCCGAGTTGGAGCGTCCGCTTCCCGGACACGAGCTCGGCAGGCACGAGTCCGTCCCCGCGGACGTGACGCTGCTGAGCCCTGCGGCCGAGAACGAGGAGTCCACGCGCCAGGCGCACAACGCGGCGTTCCGGGACCACTGGGGCTCGGGCGAGATGACCGTCGAGCGCTGGCACGACTTCTGGACGGCCCGCGCCAACCGCTGGGATCTGTCCACCCTCGCCGTGGACGCCGACGGCCAGGTGCTCGCCTACGCGCTGGCCGGGTCGTGGGTGGAGCGCGAGCTGTACGTGCTGCTGGTCGGCGCCGTGCAGGCCGCTCGGGGACGCGGTCTCGCGACCGCCTGCCTGGCCCGGATGATCCGGCTCGCTCGCGAGTCGGGGCAGTTCGACGCGGTGGACCTGCACGTCGACTCCGACAGCCCGACGGGCGCGACCCGCCTGTACGAGAAGCTCGGCTTCGTCACGACGCGCGTGTTCGCGACGCTGCAGCGTGATGCCGAGGTGCAGGGCTGAGCGCAGAGGCCCGGGCCGAGCCTCGCGGCCGGGAGACTAGGATGTCGGGCATGGCTTTCCACGATCAGGCGGTCGCCGCACGCGAGGCTTCGCGGGTGCTCGCCACGGCGTCCCGCGCGCAGAAGGATGCCGCGTTGCGGGCGATGGCCGAGGCGCTACTGGCCGGCACCGTGGCGGTCCTCGCGGCCAACGCGACGGATGTTGCCCGAGCCGAAGAGGCGGGGACGCCGGCCTCCATGGTGGACCGGCTGCGTCTCGACGAGTCCCGCGTGGCCGGCATGGCCGACGGCCTGGTGCAGCTCGCCGGGCTCGCCGACCCGGTCGGCGACGTGGTGCGCGGCTGGACGACCCCCGCCGGGGTGTCCATCCGGCAGGTGCGGGTGCCGTTCGGCGTGGTCGGCATCATCTACGAGGCGCGTCCCAACGTCACGGCGGACGCGGCGGGCATCGCGCTGAAGTCGGGCAACGCTGCGCTGCTGCGCGGCTCGAGCTCGGCGATCG
Organism: Propionibacteriaceae bacterium; assembly: GCA_032229785.1. GTDB lineage: Bacteria > Actinomycetota > Actinomycetes > Propionibacteriales > Propionibacteriaceae > Propioniciclava. The sequence goes on along the minus strand of JAVTWJ010000036.1, from coordinate 118,843 downwards.
ACTCGAACCGGGCGATCGTGGCGGCGCTGCGCTCGGGCGTGGAGGCGGCCGGACTTCCCGCCGACGTGGTCCAGCTCGTCGAGGGCGGCCGCGAGGTGACCGCCGAGATGATGGCCGCGCGCGGCCTGGTCGACGTGCTGATCCCGCGCGGGGGAGCGGGCCTGATCAACGCCGTGGTGCAGGGGTCGGTCGTGCCCGTCATCGAGACCGGCACCGGCAACTGCCACCTGTTCGTGGATGCGAGCGCCGATCAGGAGATGGCGCTCGAGATCCTGCTGAACGCCAAGACGCAGCGCCCGAGCGTATGCAACGCGCTCGAGACGCTGCTGGTCCACGAGGCGGTCGCCGAGATCTTCCTGCCGCGGGCGCTCGCCGCGCTCACCGACGCCGGGGTCACCGTCCACGGCACCCCCGCCGTCCAGGCGTACGCGGACGCCGTGCTGGCGGCCGGCGAGGGCGAATTCGACGGGGAGTACCTCAGCCTCGACCTGGCGTGCGACGTGGTACCCGACATGGACGCAGCGATCGCCCACATCAGGGCTCATTCGACGGGGCACTCCGAGACGATCGTCACCTCCGACTTGGTGGCCGCCGAGAGGTTCACCGCCGAGGTGGACGCCGCCGCGGTGCTGGTCAACGCGTCCAGTCGGTTCGTCGACGGCGGCGAGTTCGGCTTCGGGGCCGAGATCGGCATCTCGACACAGAAGCTGCACGCGCGCGGCCCGATGGCCCTGCCCGAGATGACGTCGACCAAGTACATCGTGATCGGACAGGGCCACACGCGCGGCTGAGCGTGACGCACGCGGGGCGCGCGATTCGCTATGCTCCCGCGCATGACGACCCTGTTTGAGGCGGCGCACGCCGCCGACACCACCGGCGCCATTGTCATGGGTCTGGTGGTCTTCGCTCTCCTGCTGTCGCTGCTCGGCATCACCGTCGGGTTCGGCAAGGGGCGCCCGCACGCCACGTCCGAGCGCTCCTGAATGGGGGCTTCTCCCTCGGCGCCGGCGCAGCGAGCGCGCTGGCGCCTCGGCGTGATGGGCGGCACGTTCGACCCGATCCACCATGGTCACCTGGTGGCGGCGAGCGAGGTCGCCGCACGCTTCGGCCTGGACGAGGTGGTCTTCGTGCCGACCGGCGTGCCCTGGCAGAAGGCGCACCGCCGCGTCTCCCCGGCGGAGGACCGCTACCTGATGACGGTCATCGCCACGGCGTCCAACCCTCGCTTCTCCGTCAGTCGCGTGGACATCGATCGCCCGGGCGACACCTACACCGTCGATACGCTGCGCGACCTCCACGTTCAGCGCGGACCTGACACCGACCTGTTCTTCATCACCGGCGCCGACGCGCTCAGCCAGATCCTCACCTGGCGCGGCGCTGGGGAACTGTTCGAACTCGCCCACTTCATCGGCGTGTCCCGCCCGGGCGTCCGGCTCGAAGAGAAGGACATCTCGCATCTGCCGGCCGACAAGGTGGCCCTGGTCGAGGTGCCGGCGCTGGCGATCAGTTCCACGGCCTGCCGCGAGCGGCGCACGTCCGGGCTCCCGATCTGGTACCTGGTGCCGGACGGTATCGTGCAATACATCACCAAGCGCGGACTTTATCTGGAAAGTCCGTCGGACAAGGAGATTCATGGCGGCGACTGAGCAAGCGATCGAGCTCACGCACCTGGCGGCGCGGGCGGCGGCCGACAAGTCGGCCACCGACCTGGTCGCGTTCGACGTGTCGGGACGCTTCCCGCTGGCCGACGTCTTCCTCATCGCGAGCGCTCCGAACGAGCGCGCGGTCGGCGCGGTCGTGAAGGCCGTCGAAGAGGCGTTGTACAAAGCGGGGACGAAGGCGTTGCGCAGCGAGGGCGGCGGCGAGAACCGCTGGGTGCTCGTCGACTTCGGCGACCTGATCGTGCACGTCCAGCATCCCGAGGCGAGGCAGCTCTACTCGTTGGAGCGCTTGTGGCGTGACTGCCCGGCCGTCGAACTGACGGTCGACGCCCCCTGACCGCCATGGAACTCGCCCCCCGCACCAAGCTGGTCCTCGTCCGCCACGGTCAGACGGACGCCAACGCCGCAGGTCGCTTTCAGGGCCAGCAGGATGTGCCGCTGAACAAGACCGGACGCCGCCAGGCGCACGCCGTCGCGGAGCGACTCGCCCGGATGAGCGTGGCACGGGTGGTGAGCTCAGACCTGGATCGCGCGATGACGACCGCCGAGGCCGTCGCGAAGGCCTGCGGCGTGGGCGTCGCCTGCGACCGGCGACTGCGCGAGATCGACGTGGGCGCCTGGCAGGGCCGGATGGGTGCCGACGTGGCCGCCGAGAACCCGTGGTTCGAGGACGCGTTGCGGCAGGGCCATGACTTCCGCCGCTCCGAGTCCGGCGAGACGGCCGAAGAGGCCGGGTCGCGCGTCGCGGGCGTGCTGGGCGAGGTGGCGCACGCGCATCCGCTGGACACGACGGTCGTCGTCGGTCACGGGCTGGCGCTGCGCGTCGGGCTCGCACTGTTTCTCGGCATGGGCGTCGGCGGCTCGTTCGCGCTGTCGGGGTTGTGGAACTGCTCGTGGACCGTCTTGGAGCACAACGGCCGCTGGCGCATGACCTCCTACAACAACGTGGTGGCGAGCCACGCCGGGCCGATCGCGTCCCCCAGTTCGCGCTGAGGGCTCGGACGCCGCCATGACGGTCATTCAAGGGGCCGCTGATAAGGTGCCCGGCGTGGTCGAGGTGCAGGATTACCGTGAGATGGGCGAGGCGCTGGGCGGGGCGTGCACGGTGCTGCGCAGCAACGCCGCCAGCGCAGGGCTGAACGCCGAGGTGCCGACGTGTCCGGGGTGGCGGGTCCGCGATCTGGTGACGCACGCGGGCGTCGCCCATCGCTGGTCGGCGGCGTTCGTGAACAGGAGCAAGCCGCGTCCCGAACGCGAGGTCGAGGCGGAGGCCGCGGCGTCGGTGGACCTGCTCGACTGGTTCGACGAGGGCATGGTCGAGTTGCTGAACGCGTTCGCGTCCGCGCCGCCCGACCTCGACATCCGTTTCTTCCTCGCCGATCCGCCGCCGCCGCGGGACGCCTGGCTGCGCCGGATGGTGCACGAGACCACCATCCACGGCGTGGACGCGATGACCGCGAGGGTGAGGCGTCCGATCACCGCCGCGGAGCTGTGGGTGCCCGCATGGCTGGCGGCCGACGGCATCGACGAGCTGTTGACCGGGGCGATGCCGCGGCGCACCTCTCCGCCGGCGCTCCCCGACGGCGAGCACGTGCTGGTGCACGCCGCGGACGCCGATCGTGCCTGGTTGCTCACCGGTGGAGGCGAGCGGACGAGCACCGTCCGGGTCGAGGCCGCCACCGTCGGCGATCGTGCGGCCCGTGCCGACCAGGTGCTGGCGGGCAGCGCCGCCGCGCTGTATCTGGCCTTGTGGAACCGTGGCGAATCCGTTGGCGCCGACGCGGCGTGGTGGCACCGGTGGCGCGACCGCGTCACGGTCACCTGGTCGTGAACCGCGTCGCGGTCGCGGACGCCGCCGACCCGCGGCTGGCCGACTACGTCTCGCTGCGGGACACGTCGCTGCGCAAGGCACTCGAGAGCGAGCACGGGCTGTTCATCGCCGAGGGTGAGAAGGTGATCCGCCGAGCGATCGAGGCGGGTCATGCGCCGCGGTCGTTCCTGCTCGCCGAGCGCTGGATCCCCGGGCTGGCCGACGTCCTCGCACGTCACCCGGACGCCCCCGTTTACGTGGTCACCGAGGCCCTCGCGGAGGACGTCACCGGCTTTCACGTGCACCGCGGCGCGCTGGCGTCCCTGCACCGGATGCCGCCGCCGTCGATGGTCGAGTTGCTGCGTGCCTGCCGGCCCGACGCCGGGGGTGGCGACGCCCGCCGCCAGCCGTCCGCGACGTCGGAGGGGCGTCGCCGGTCGAGGATCGCGGTCCTGGAGGATCTGGTGGATCACGCCAACGTGGGCAGCGCGTTCCGCAACGCCGCGGCGCTCGGCGTCGACGCGGTGCTCGTCACTCCCGGCTGCGCCGATCCGCTCTATCGCCGCGCCATCAAGACGAGCATGGGCAACGTCTTCAACGTGCCGTGGACGCGCGGCCCGACGATGCCGGCGATGCTGGAGGCGCTCACCGGCCACGGGTACACGACCGTGGCCTTCACGCTTTCGGAGGACTCGATCACGCTCGACGATCTGGTCGACCGGAATCTGCCGGCCCTCGCCATGGTGTTCGGCACCGAGGGGGCCGGCGTCGATCCCCGGACGGCGAGGCAGGTGGACCTGCGCGTGCGGATCCCGATGGAGGACGGGGTCGACTCACTCAACGTCGCGGCGGCGAGCGCCGTGGCGTTCTACACCACCCGGTGAGAGGGGCCTTCCACTCAGACCTCTGGTGCGGCGGTGACGCGCTTGGCGGTGAGGGGCCAGTCATCGGGGTAGAGGTGCGCGAGGGCGTCCTTCTGCTCCTCGAGCTTGCGGTAGGAGCGCGACGACAGGCGATCGCCGAAGACCATGCCGTTCAGATGATCGGTCTCGTGCTGCAGGCAACGGGCCAGTAGCCCGGTGCCCTCGACGGTGACCTCGTTGCCCCAGGGATCCTGGCCGGTGCAGATCGCCTTGTCGGCGCGGGCGAGCGGCTGGTAGCCGCCCGGGAAGGACAGGCAGCCCTCGTCGGTCTTGTCGAGCTGACGATCCTTGCCGGTGGGCGTGGTGACGACGGGATTGCAGAAGGCGCCGTAGCGGAGGCGCTCGTCGGCGTCCGGGCATTCGTAGACGAACAGGCTGAGCCCGCGACCCACCTGGGTGGCGGCCAGCCCGACGCCCTGCGCGGCGTGCATGGTGGCGAACATGTCGCGCACCAGGTCGCGGAGGTCGTCGTCGAAGACCGTGATCGGCTCGGTCCGTGCGTGCATGACGGGAGTACCCCAGCGGGTGATGGGGAGCACGTCGCCCCCGGTCATGAGGTCCTCGATGGCCATCTCGTCTCCGTCTGCGTGGTAGTGCCTGGACAACCCGTCCATTCTGGCACGCTGACGGCCATGGACCCTGCACCCGGCCTCTCCCGCGACCTGGACGCCTGGGCCGGCCACCTGCGCTGGGAGCGCAATCTGTCCGAGCACACCCGGCGCGCCTACGCCGGCGACCTGTTCGATCTCGCGTGCTGGCTGGCCGAGAGCGGGGTGGCGTCGTGGGAGCAGGTCGATCACCGGATGCTGCGCGCATGGCTGGCCGACCTTCACCGGCGCGGAGCCGAGCGCTCCACCATGGCGCGCCGGGCGACGGCTGCCCGGATGTTCTTCCGGTGGGCGCACACCACCGGGCGGACGCGTTCGGATCCCGGGAGCGCACTCCAGGCGCCGCGCGCCGACCGCCGTCTGCCGCCGACGCTCGACCGGGGTGCCGCGACGGCGCTGTTCGCCCACCTCGCCGGGCGGGTGGTGGCCGCCGAGGCCGCGCACGAGGAGGCCCTCGCTCGGCGGGATCTCGCGATGATCGAGGTGCTCTACTCGTCCGGGGTGCGTGTGTCGGAGCTGTGCGGACTCGACCGCGCCGGGATCGACGAGGCCCGTGGCCTGTTGCGGGTCCACGGCAAGGGAGGCCGTGAGCGCGTCGTTCCCCTGGGGCGTCCCGCCCAGGACGCCCTCGACGCCTGGCTGGGCGTCCGCGACGCGTTGGCCGCGCCCGGGGCCGGGGACGCCGTGTTCGTGGGCGCGCGCGGCGCCCGGATCGACCCCCGCGTCGTCCGGAGGGTGGTGCACGCCGCGCTCGACGTGGTGCCGGACGCCCCCGACCTCGGCCCGCACGGGCTGCGGCACGCGATGGCGACGCACCTGCTGGAGGGGGGAGCGGACCTGCGCAGCGTGCAGGAGATCCTTGGGCACGCGTCGCTCGGCACCACCCAGATCTACACCCACGTCACCAATGAGCGCCTGCGCGAGGCGTTCCGCCAGGCGCACCCCCGCGCCTGAGCGAGGGAGGAGCATGCTCTGGTCAGCCGCCGAGAAAGAGGGGAGCCTCTTCTTGGGGTCCTCCCGGTAAAGCAATCAAGGAAGGGGGCGAGTTGAACGTGATCCATAGTTTTCGCGAAGGAAGCACCGGGCGTGACTGCGGGCCGTCCGCCGCCATCTGACGCCGTCACCTCGTCGGCCCGGGACGCATGCGCACGCGGATGCCGTTCACCACCATTGCTGCGGGTCGACGTGGCGTCCGTTGGCCTTAGTCGAGAAGTGCAGGTGGCAGCCGGTGGACCAGCCCGTCGAGCCGACGGTGCCGACCAACTGGCCGCGGGTGACCCGCTCGCCGGCCCGCACCCGGTAGCCCTGGGCGTGCAGGTAGACGGTCTGAAGATCGACGCCGCCCATCGACCCGTGCGCGATGATCAGCCGCCACCCGCCCGAGGCGTCGAAGCCGACGTGGGTCACCGTACCGTCGGCGGCCGCATGGATCGGCGTGCCGCACGGCGCCGACAGGTCCACCCCCTGGTGGGTGCGCCATTCCTTGAAGATCGGATGGAAACGCGGCCCGAACACGGAGGTGATCCGGCCGCCCACCGGCATGGCCAGGGTCCCTGAGCCACCAGCGAAGCCGCCCGCGGCACCGAGCGTCGCCGCCAGCGCCCGTCGTTCCTCGGTGCGTCGCTCGATCTGACCGACGGCCGCATCGGGCAACAGCCGGACGCCGCTACCGACCGCCGAGATCGGGTCGAGATACTCCTCGCCGCGTTTGAGACCCCAGTGCAGGCACGCCTCGGCGGCACAGTCGTGCCCCGCGACCAGCCGTCCGACGACCTCGCCCGTCGTGACCCGGCTGCCCCGCGGAAGCTCCGCCTCGACGGGTTCCAGCGTGGTGCGGGTCTCGCCGTGATCGATCACGACGACCGGACGCCCGGCCACCATGCCGGTGAACGTCACCACGCCCTCACGCGGGGCCCGCACGGGATCACCGGGTGCGCCCACCACGTCCACCCCGCGGTGGCCCGCCGCCCAGACCACGTCGGGCGGGTCGAAGCCGCGCACGACCGCACCCTGCACCGGCCACACCGCACCGGACGCCCACGCCTGCGGCCCGCCGAGCAGGGCCGTGATGCAGGCGAACACCGCCGCCGCGACCCACCGTCGCATCCGTGCGCCCCGTCGCCGCGTCCGGGTGCGTCGTCGGCATCCGTCGTGGCGTGGCCGTGCACTCATCGCTGCTCCTTCTCGGGCGGCGCCCCTCGCCGCGTGCCCGGACATTAGGCAGCGGCTGTCACGGCGTCCCTTCTTCGCGATTTCTCAGGCCCGGCACCCTTCCGGTCGGCCGGAGCGGGGCGGAGAATGGAGCATGGTGCGGCCCCGCGTGCTCCTCGCTGCGGTGGTGCTCGTCGCCACCGCCGGATGCGCCGGTGCGCCCGCAGTCCCGGCCGCCAGCCCCACCCCGTCGCCGCCCGCCGTCGCGACGCCGCAACCGAGCACGCCCGAGCCGACACCCACCCCCACCCCGACTCCCACGGTAACGACCGCGCACCCGACGACCGCACGACCGACGTCCGCGCCGCCCACCACGGCGCGGCCCACGGCGTCCGCGACGAGCGCGCCGACGGCGTCCTGCACCCTTCCCGCCGCACTCCTGGGCAAGGACCTGTCGTCGATGCCGACCGACCGCATGGTGATCGCGCTCACCTTCGACGGCGGAGCCAACAACGACGGCACCGCCCGCATCCTCGAGACGCTGACCTCCTCAGGTACCCCGGCGACGTTCTTCCTGACCGGTCAGTTCGCGCGCTCCTACCCCGACCAGAGCCGGGCCATCGCCCAGAAGTACCCCGTGGGGAACCACTCCGACACGCACCCCGACTTCACGACCCTGTCGGACGCCGACCTGCGCGCCCAGCTGTCCCGGGCACACGCGAGCATCGAGGACGCCACCGGCGTGGACGCCCGCCCCTACTTCCGGTTCCCGTTCGGCGCGCGCGACGCCCGCACGATCAAGCGCGTCAACGCCGAGTGCTACGTGCCGATCCGCTGGACGGTCGACACGCTCGGCTGGAAGGGCACCTCTGGGGGCATGAACACCGAGACCGTGCTCCGGCGCGTGTTCGACGGCGCAGCCCCGGGCGGCATCGTCCTCATGCACCTCGGCTCGCACCCGACCGATCGCAGCACGCTGGACGCCGACGCGCTCCCCGGCATGATCGGGGGCCTCAGGCAACGCGGCTACACCCTCGTGACCCTGGAGGAGGTGCTGCCGGACACGCCGTGAGCCGGGATGGCTGACGCTGCGTCAAGGTCGACCCGGGCCGCCGCGCGATCAGAAGTAGACCGCGACGGGGGCGCCGCCGGGACGCTCGATGACCGTGATGTCGGTCTCGAAGATCTCCGTGAGGACGGCGTCCTGCATGATCTCCTCGGGAGTGCCGAAGCGGGCGAGGGTGCCGTCCTTGAGCGCGCAGATGTAGTCGGCGTAGCCGGCAGCGAAGTTGATGTCGTGCAGCACCACGATGATCGTGCGGTCGAACTCCTCGGCGGCGCGGCGCAGGTGCCGCATCATCGCGACGGAGTGCGCGATGTCGAGGTTGTTGAGCGGCTCGTCGAGCAGGACGTACTCGGTGTCCTGGCACAGCACCATCGCCACGTACGCCCGCTGCCGTTGTCCGCCCGAAAGCTGGTCGAGGTAGCGCGATTCCAACTCCTTGAGGTCCAGGAAGTCGATGTAGCGGCTGATGATCTGCTCGTCGTCGGCCGTGAGGCGTCCCCTGCTGTACGGGAAGCGTCCGAAGCCGACGAGTTGACGCACCGTCAGCCGGGTGACGAAGTGGTTCTCCTGCCGCAGGATGGACAGAATCTTCGCGAGATCCCGGGACTTCGTCGAGGCGATGTCGTAGCCCGCGACCTCGATCCTGCCCGAATCCATGGCGAGCAGGCGTCCGATCATGGTCAGCATGGTCGACTTGCCTGCGCCGTTGGGACCGATCAGCGCCGTGACGCCGCCCTTGGGCAACTGCAGATCGAACGGGCCGATGCCGACCGTCGTGGAGTACCGCTTGGTGACGTTGGACAGCGAGATCACAGGCGACCCTTCTTCAGGATGACGATCAGGAACAGCGTGCCGCCGACCAGCTCGATCAGGATGGACACGACCCCGTAGGCGTAGAAGACGTGGTGCATCACGAAGTAGGCCGTCGTCAGCACCGTGAAGCCGACGAGCACCGACATCGGCAGGAGGTAGCGGTGGTCGTGCGTGTCGGCGAACTGGTAGGCGAGGGTGGCCACCAGGAAGCCGAGGAACGTCATCGGACCGACCAAGGCCGTCGAGACCGCGATCAGGGTCGAGGACGCCACCAGCACCGTGATCAACGTGCGGCGGTGAGGCACGCCGAGGTTGGTGGCGGTCTCCCGGCCCAACGCGACGGCGTTCAGCGTCCGCGCGCCGAACCACAGGACGCCGCCCGCCGCCACCATCAGCGGGATCGCCACCGGGAAGTAGGCGGGATCGGCGTTGCCGACGGAGCCGAACATGCGGGCGGTCAGCACGTCGAACTCGCTCGGGGTGAGCATGCGCTGCATGAAGGATGACACCGATCCGAGCCCGGTGCCGATGATGATGCCGACCAGCAGCATCACCTGCAGGTTCGCGTAGCGACCGGTCAGCAGCCAGCCGTACAGCGCGCAGGACATGCCGACCATCAGGACCACCTGGAGCGCGAAGCTCTGCAGGTTGTTCAGCGCGACCACGCCGGCGACGCCGAACAGGTAGACCATCGTCGTCTGCACCGCGCGGTAGAGCGACTCGAAACCCATGATCGACGGGGTGATGATCCGGTTGTTGGTCACCGTCTGGAACGCCACCGTGGCGAGCGCCTGGCAGATCGCGACGATCAGCAGGACGACGACGGTGATCGACCGGCGCCGGGCGATGCGCCAGAAGCCGGGATGCTCGATCGGCATGGGATTCTCCCACCACACCAGCCCGAACGAGGTCACGATGGCGAGGAGGAGCAGGCCGCCGACGATCCACCAGTAGCGCCGGTGGGCGCGTGCCGTGCGGAAGGGGCCGCTGCGTCGGTCGGAGGGGGCCGGCGTGTTCGTGGCGATCGGCGCCGGTGGAGGGGAGGCCGGGTTCCTGGTGTCGGTGACGGTCATGAGCATGCTCCGATCAGGAGGTGTGCCGCCGCTGGCGCAGCAGCATGCCGACGAACACCGCGGAGCCGACGATGCCGAGCACCAGCGAGACCGGGATCTCGAACGGCATGATGATCGTGCGCGCAAGGATGTCGCACAGCGTCACGATCGCGATGCCGACCAGCGCCACCCAGGGCAGGTTGCTGCGCAGGTCGTCGCCGCGCACCATCGACACGATGTTCGGCACGATCAGTCCCAGGAACGGCAGGTTGCCGACGACGACCGTCACGACGCCGGTGGCGATCGCGATCAACCCGGTCCCGATCAGGATCAGCCGGTCGTAGTCGATGCCCACGTTGGTGGCGATGTCTTTGCCGAGCCCGGCCACGGTCAGGCGGTCGGCGAGGATGAAGACGGCGACGACGACGGCGAGGACGATCCACAACACCTCGTACTGCCCGCGGGCGATGCCGACGAAGCTCCCCGCGAACCAGATGCCCAGGGACTGCAGCATGTTGTTCGTCAGGGCCAGGAAGGTCGAGACCGAGCCCACGACCGCGCCGAGCATGATGCCCACGATGGGCACGATCAGCGACGCCCGCAGCGAAACCCGGCGCAGGAACAGGAAGAACACCATCGTGCCCACGAACGCCGCCCCGATCGCCGCGACCATCTTCACCATGAGCGAGGGGGCCGGGACCAGGATCATCACCACGATCAGGCCCAGACCCGCCCACTCGGTGGTGCCCGTCGTGGTCGGCTCCACGAACCGGTTCTGGGTGAGCAATTGCATCACCAGGCCGCACATGGCCATGGCGGCCCCGGACAGGACGAGCGCCACCGTGCGCGGCACCCGGGTGATCCAGAACATCTCGGCGCCGAAGTCGTCGCCGAACAGGTCGTAGACGCCGGTGAACAAGGACGCCGCGAGCAGGCCGGCGACGACGACGAGCCCCACGACGAGCTTGGCGTCGAGGAGCGTGGCGCGGGTGCGGCCGGGGGAGACGAGGGTGGTCATCGGCACCTTTGTCGCGAGAGGGGGAGGGGAGGGAGTGTGACGGGGGTGCACGCCACACTCCCTCCCACGGTCGTCAGGTCAGGCGGCCGTCACTTGGCGGCGGCCATCGCCTTGGCCAGTTCGGTGAAGAACGTGGTGTAGGTCTGGATGCCTTCGTTGGTGTAGGTGTCGGCGGGCATGTAGACGACCTGGCCCTTGGTGATCGCCGGCACGTTCTTCAGGGCCTCGGACTGCTCGATCACGGTGTTGGCCGGCTTGAAGTCGGGCTGGTCGGCGGCGACGGCCGCGTCGCGGTCCATGACCAGGATCCAGTCCGGGTTCGAGGCGGCGATCGTCTCGACGGAGATGTCGTCGCCCTGGTGGTCGTCGCTGCCCTCCTGCTTCAGCGACGGGGTGAGCCCGATGATGTCGAACACCGGGCCGAGGGTGCGGCCGCTCGTGGGTGCCACGTAGCCGACCTTGCCGCCGGACACGATGACGGCCATCACCGTCTGGTCGGTCGTGTAGGCGTCCTTGACCGCCTTGATCGAGTCGTCGAACTTCTTGGTCAGCGCGGCGGCCTCGGTGTCCTTGCCGAACGCCTTGCCCAGTTCGGTGACCTGGCGCTTCAGCTCGGAGTCGAACGGCTGGTCCTTGCGTGGGTCGAGCAGCAACTGGACGGCGTCGGGGTTGTCGGCGGCGATCTTGTCGAACTGGCTCGTCATGCGCTGGCCGTTGATGATGAGGTCGGGCTCGGCGGCGACGATCAGCTCCAGCTTGGGGTCGGAATGGGTGCCGATGTCGGCGATCGACGCGTCGGTGGCGTAGCCGATGGTCGACGGCATCAGGCCGAGGGGAGCGGCGGCGAGCTTGACGTTCCAGTCGTACAGCGTCTGGAAGGTCCGGTTGTCGAGGGCAACGACGGACTTCGGCGGCACGCTGACCGTGTGGTCGCCGTTGTTGTCGGTGATGGTGACGGTGGTCTGCGCGGTAGACGTGCTGGGGGCGGGTGCGGCCGGCGCGCCGGAGCAGGCGGCGAGGCCAAGGGCAGTGGCTGCTGCGAGAGCGGCGAGGCCGATGCGGGAGAAAGCCATGGTGTCCTTCGTGTCGGTGATCTGATGGTCGGGTGGGTGGTGGGGGTGAGCGGGTTTCGGGGTCAGGACGCGTCGGCGTCCAGGGGCTGGTGGTGATCGCGTCCGGCGACGCCGTGCTTCCAGTAGCCGTGCACGTCGAGGTCGTCGGCGTCCAGGCACAAGTCGCGGGCGACCTGGCGCACGGCCAGCATGGAGCCGGTCTCGCCGGCGGCCCAGACGAGGTCTCCGGGCCGGGGAGCCCAGGCCCGCAACTGGGCGGCCAGGCCGGAACCGTCCGTGCCCGCGACGTGGGTGACGGACGCCCGCGCCCGCGGCGGCAGCGCCGGCAGGTCGCCGTCGGGTGCCTCGATCGCGATCTCGACGGTCGCGTCGGCGGGTGCCTCCTCGAGCCAGCGTGCGGCCGCGGGCAGCGCGGACTCGTCGACGAGGACGAGGTAGCGGCCACGATCGTCGGGGAGGATCAGTGAGCCGCGCGGACCGAGGACGCCGATGGCCGACCCGATCGTCGCGCTCGCCGCCCAGTCAGTGGCGGGCCCGGACCCGTGGAGGACGAAGTCGACCACCACGTGCTCGGGGTCGGGGACGCCGCGCACCGAATAGTCGCGCAGCACCGGCCGTCCGTCGGGCGGGAGCGGCAGTTCGCCGGTGGCCGGATCGGGGAAGCCCAGCTTGATGTGGTCGCCGACCGCCAGCTTCTCGAAGGCGACGGGTGGTGAGCCGGGGGCCAGGCGGAGGGTGAAGCGACGCATGCGCGGGCTCACCTCGTCGATCCCGGCGACCTTGGCCCGTCGTGCCGCCAGTTCGTGGCGGACGCGGCGTCCGATCATGCGCTGCCCCTCCCGGTCGAGCGTTGCTCAGGCAAGCCTGCCCTCACCTTGTTTTACGAAACGTGAGTGTACCTAATATGTGGGGTGCTGCAAACCGGGCGGCCGCCCGCCCGGTCCTCGGCGGTCGCCCGCCGAGATCGTCGGGCGCCGCGCCTAGCATGAGGGTCGTGCCTGTGCTGACTTCGATCGATGTGCTGCGGACCACGTTCGGTTACGACGACTTCCGCGGCGATCAGTCCGCGATCGTCGACCACGTGGTGAGCGGCGGCGACGCGCTCGTCCTGATGCCGACGGGCGGCGGCAAGTCGCTGTGCTACCAGATCCCGGCGATGGTCCGGCCCGGAGTGGGGGTGGTCGTCTCGCCGCTCATCGCGCTGATGCACGACCAGGTCGCGGCGCTGGAGAACGTGGGCGTCCGCGCCGGCTTTCTCAACTCGTCGCAGAGCTACGACGAACAACGCAGCGTCGAACGGCGGGCGCTTGCGGGCGAACTCGACCTGCTCTATCTCGCTCCCGAACGGCTCGACCTGGCGCGCACGCAGGAGTTCCTCGACCAAGTGAGCGTGTCGGTGTTCGCGATCGACGAGGCGCACTGCGTGGCGCAGTGGGGCCACGACTTCCGTCCCGAGTACTTGAAGCTCGCCGTCCTCGGACGACGCTGGCCGGGCGTACCGCGGGTCGCGCTCACCGCCACGGCGACGCCCGCCACCCGGCGGGAGATCGTCGAGAGGCTGGAGTTGGCCGACGCGCGCACCTTCGTGGCCAGCTTCGACCGGCCGAACATCGGCTACCGGATCGAGCCCAAGCAGCAACCGCTGAAACAATTGGTCTCGCTGATCCGTGCCGAGCACGAGGGGGACGCCGGCATCGTCTACTGCCTCAGCCGAAAGTCGGTCGAGGCGACCGCCGAGGCGCTCGTCAAGGAGGGGGTCGACGCGTTGGCCTACCACGCCGGCCTGCCGCCGGCCGTGCGCTCGGCGAACCAGTCGCGGTTCCTCCGTGAGGACGCCGTGGTGATGGTGGCGACCATCGCGTTCGGCATGGGCATCGACAAGCCCGACGTGCGGTTCGTCGCGCACCTCGACCTGCCGCGCAGCATCGAGGGCTACTACCAGGAGACCGGACGCGCCGGGCGCGACGGTCTGCCCGCGACGGCGTGGATGGCCTACGGGCTGGCCGACGTCGTCCAGCAACGGCAGATGATCGAGGGCTCCGAGGGCGACGCCGCCCACAAGCGCCGTCTCGGCCAGCACCTCGACGCGATGCTCGGGTTGTGCGAGACGCTGCGCTGCAGGCGTCAGCTGATGCTGGACTACTTCGGCGAGTCGTCGCCGGCCTGCGGCAATTGCGACACGTGCCTGAACCCGCCCACGCCATGGGACGGCACGGTCGCCGCGCAGAAGCTGCTCTCGACGATGGTGCGGCTCAAGCGGGAGCGCAACCAGCAGTTCGGCGCCGGTCAGCTGATCGACATCCTGCTCGGACGCCGCACCGCCCGCGTCGAGCAGTGGCGCCACCACGAGATCAGCACGTTCGGCATCGGCACCGAGCTGAGGGACCCGCAGTGGCGGGCGGTCGTGCGCCAGATGCTGGCGGCGGGTCTGCTGGCGGTGTCGTCCGACGGTCACCACACGCTGCAGTTGACGGCCGAGTCCTGGCCCGTGCTGCGCGGCGAGCGCACGGTCCCGCTGCGCGAGGACGCCGTGGTGCGGGCGGGCGCGGGCCGCAAGCGGGCGGCGTCCGTGGCCAAGGGCCCTGCCGCCGCGGGGGAGTTGGCCGCCGAGGACCGCGCCCTCTTCGAGCGCCTGCGCGCCTGGCGTGCCGAGACCGCGCGCGAGGCGTCTGTGCCCGCCTACGTGGTGTTCCCCGACGCCACGCTCGCGGCCATCGCCCAGCACCGGCCGGCCACGACCGAGGCCCTCTTCGCGATCAGCGGCGTGGGTGCCAAGAAGCTGGAGTCCTACGGCGATGCCGTGCTCGCGGTCGTCCGGGGTGGCGTCGAGCCGCCGACGACGACCGGGCGGCGTTCGAGCGCGTGAGCCCAGGTGAGGCGCCGACGGGGTTCGCGCGCTGGCGCGAGCCGGGGTTTGCTGGCTACACTGCTCGGGCGATTCGAGCGCGCTCGAGTCGACATCGCATGCGCCGGAAGGCCCGTCACGGGCCTGGTCGCTCCTCGGGTGCCTTCGGGTATGGGGGCGGCGGGCGCATCAGGAGAGCCGAATGGTTCGGCTCGCTTCAACCCGTGGCGGACGCCCGCGCGCGCCCGCGAAGAAAGGAACGGCCATGGCCGTCGTCACCACGCGTCAACTGCTTGAGAGTGGCGTCCACTTCGGACATCAGACCCGCCGCTGGAATCCCAAGATGAAGCGCTTCATCTTCGGCGAGCGCAACGGCATCTACATCATCGACCTGCAGCAGTCGCTGTCCTACATCGACACCGCGTACGGCTTCGTGCGCGACACGGTCGCCCGCGGTGGACAGGTGCTGTTCGTCGGCACCAAGAAGCAGGCGCAGGAGGCCATCGCCGAGCAGGCCACCCGCGTCGGCATGCCGTACGTCAACCAGCGCTGGCTGGGCGGCATGCTCACCAACTACGCCACGATCTCCAAGCGCACGGCGAAGATGAAGGAGCTCGAGGCCGTCGACTTCACCAACGTTGCCGCCAGCGGTCTCACCAAGAAGGAGCTCCTCATGCAGGAGCGCCAGAAGGACAAGCTGGCCAAGACCCTCGGTGGCATCCGCGACATGCACAAGCTGCCGCAGGCCATCTGGGTCGTGGACACGAAGAAGGAGCACCTGGCGATCGACGAGGCGCGCAAGCTGCACATTCCGATCGTCGGCATCCTGGACACCAACTGCGATCCCGACGAGGTCGACTACGCGATCCCGGGCAATGACGACGCCATCCGCTCCGTCGCGCTGCTGACGCGCATCATCGCGGACGCCGCTGCCGAGGGCCTGCTGGCCCGCAGCTCCGGTGGTGTGACCGCAGGCGCCGCCGCGGCCGAACCGATGGCCGAGTGGGAGCGCGAGCTTCTCGGCACGGTCGAGAAGACCACCTCCGAAGCGGAGGCGCTCGAGGGCAGCGACATCCAGGGCAACGACCTGGTCGACGCCGTCGAGGGCGCTCAGGCCGAGGCCGCCGCGCTGGCGTCCGCTGAATCGGCCGAGTCCCCGGCGTCGCCCGAGTCCCCGGCATCGCCCGAGTCCCCGACATCGCCCGAGTCCCCGGATTCGCCGGCGTCGGCCAGCCCCGCGCCCGACGCCGAGTGACCGACCGGCTACTGCTCAACCAAGGAAGCGAGAACAGCAATGGCGATCACTGCCGCTGATGTGAAGAAGCTCCGCGACGCCACCGGCGCCGGGATGATGGACGCCAAGAAGGCCCTCGTCGAGGCGAACGGCGACTTCGAGGCCGCCACCGAGATCCTGCGCGTGACCGGTGCCGCCAAGGTGTCCAGCCGCTCCGACCGCGAGGCCAGCAACGGCCTCGTCGCCGGGGTCGGCACGACGCTGATCCAACTCGGCGCCGAGACCGACTTCGTCGCCAAGAACGATGAGTTCGTCGCGCTGGCGAGCGAGATCGTCGAGGCCGTGGACGAGGCGGCCGCGGCCGACCTCGACTCGGCCAACGCCGTGACCCTGGCGTCCGGGGCGACCGTGGCCGACACCGTCGCCGCGCTGGCCGCGAAGATCGGCGAGAAGCTGGAGCTCTCCGCCGTCGCGCACTATGGCGCGCTGACCGCGACCTACCTGCACCGCCGCAGCCAGGACCTGCCCCCGCAGGTCGGCGTGATGGTGGAGTACGAGGGTGGCAACGAGGAGTTCGTGCGCGGCATCGCCATGCAGATCGCCGCCATGCAGCCTCAGTGGGTCTCCCGCGACGAGGTTCCGGCCGCCGTGATCGAGAAGGAGCGTCACGTCGCCGAACTCACCGCCAAGGAAGAGGGCAAGCCCGAGAAGATCATCCCCCGGATCGTCGAGGGACGCCTGGGCGGCTTCTTCAAGGAGGTGACCCTGCTGGAGCAGGCGTCCGTCTCCGACGACAAGTTGACCGTGGGGCAACTCCTCAAGGCCAACGGCGTGACCGTCAAGCGCTTCGTGCGCCTGTCCGCCGGCGCCTGAGCCCCGTCCGTTCATCCACTAGAGTGGCGTGAGCCGCCGTTCGGGCGGCTCACGCCACAGCTTTCCCTGCCAAGGAGTCCCTCGATGGCCGTCTACAGCCGCGTCCTGCTCAAGCTCTCGGGTGAGGCGTTCGGTGGGGGAAGCGTCGGCATCGATCCCGACGTGATCGCGGGTATCGCCGACGAGATCGCCCAGATCGTCGACGGCGGTACGCAGGTCGCGATCGTGACCGGCGGCGGCAACTTCTTCCGCGGCGCGCAGTTGCAGCAGCGCGGCATGGAGCGCCGTCGCGCCGACTACATGGGCATGCTCGGCACCGTGATGAACTGCCTGGCGTTGCAGGACTTCCTGGAGCAGGCCGGCGTGCCGACCCGCGTCCAGACCGCGATCACCATGGGTCAGGTCGCCGAGCCCTACATTCCGCTGCGCGCCGTCCGCCACCTCGAGAAGGGCCGCGTCGTCCTGTTCGGTGCCGGCTCGGGCATGCCCTTCTTCTCCACCGACACCGTCGCCGCGCAGCGGGCGCTCGAGATCGGCGCCGAGGTGCTGTTGATGAGCAAGAACGGCACCGACGGCGTGTACGACTCCGACCCGCGCACCAACCCCGACGCCCGTCGCTACGACGAGTTGTCCTACACCGACTTCCTCGCCCAAGACCTCAAGGTGGCGGACGCCACCGCGATCAGCCTGGCCCGCGACAACGGCCTCCCGATGGTCTTCTTCGACCTGGGCGTCCGCGGGAACATCGCGCGGGTCGTCAAGGGTGAGAAGATCGGTACAACCGTCCACGTCTGACGACCGCGTCCGACCTACCCGTCCGTCCACGCAAGGAGCTCAAGCATGATCGCCGACGTTCTGTCCACCGCCGAGCAGAAGATGAAGGCCACCATCGGGCACGCCAAGGAGGAACTGGCGGGCATCCGGACGGGCCGCGCGCACCCGGCGATGTTCAACAAGATCGTGGTCGACTACTACGGCACCCCGACGCCGCTGCAGCAGCTGGCCACATTCCAGGTGCCCGAGGCCCGCGTCGTACTGATCAGCCCGTTCGACCGCAACGCCATGAACGGCATCGAGAAGGCGATCCGCGATTCCGATCTCGGCGTGAACCCTGCCAACGACGGCCAGCACGTCCGGATCGTGCTGCCGCAGCTGACCGAGGAACGCCGCAAGGAGTACATCAAGCTGGCCCGCACCAAGGCCGAGGAGGCCAAGATCGCGATCCGCGCGAACCGGCGCCACGCCGTGGACTCGGTCAAGAAGGCCGAGAAGGGCAAGGAGATCGGCGGCGACGACGCGTCGCGCGCCGAGAAGCAACTCGATGCCCTGACCCGTAAGTTCGAGGATCAGGTGACCGACCTGCTCAAGGCCAAGGAAGCCGAGCTGATCGAGGTCTGATGGACGACGCCTCCGCGCCGGGTCCGGCGACCCCGAAACGATCCGCCGGCCGCGATCTCCCGGCGGCCATCGGAGTGGGCGGCGGCCTGATCGCGCTCGTGATCGTCACGCTGGCCTGGTGGCACTGGGGCTTCATCCTGCTGGCCGCCGCCATGCTCGGCATCGGGGCGATCGAGGTGAACAGCGCGCTGCGCCGCCTCGGCATGAACGCGGCGGTCGTGCCGATCGTGCTGGGCACGGTCATGATGAACGTGGGCACCTACGCGGCCGCCACGCGCGTCGGCCTGTGGCTGATGCCCTGGCACGCCGTGCTGCTGATGTGCCTGGGCGCCACCGTGCTGGCGTCCCTGATCGTCCGGTTCCCGCGGGGCCACGAGAACTTCGTGCGGGACGCCTCGGCGTCCGTCTTCATCATCGGCTACATCGCCCTGCTGGGTTCGTTCACGGCGCTCATCCTGGCGGGCGAGCACGGCGCGGCGCGCATGATCACGTTCCTGCTGTGCGTGGTGGCCAGCGACACCGGCGGCTACGTGATCGGCGTCCTGTTCGGCCGGACGCCGCTGGCGCCGAAGATCAGCCCGAAGAAGACCTGGGAGGGCATGGCCGGCTCGGTCCTGTTCGCCTGCGTCGTCGGCGCGGTGCTGGCCTGGTGGCTGCTGGACGCTGCCTGGTGGATCGGTGCGTTGCTGGGTGCGGTGTGCGTGTTCTTCGGCACCTGCGGCGACCTGATCGAGAGCGCCATCAAGCGCGACGTCGGCATCAAGGACATGAGTTCGATCCTGCCGGGTCACGGCGGCGTCATGGACCGGCTCGACTCCATGCTGGTGGCCGCGGCTCCGGCCTGGTTCGTCATGTATCTGTTCGTCCCGGGCGGCTGATCTCTGATCGGCCGCAGCCGGTAGCCTGGTCCGGTGACCCACGGACTGACCGCCGCCGAGCGGGAGCGCGTCGACCAACTGGACGCCCACGCGCGATCGGGCCGGACCCTGCCGCTGGTGTTCGAGGCCCCCCGCCGTGGGAAGCCGCCGCGGCACTGGGCCGACCTGGCCCCCGACGAGCGGCGTCCCGCTGTCACCGCCGCCGGGCTTCCCGGCTTCCGCGCGTCGCAGTTCGACGAGCACTACTACCGTCAATCCAGCACCGACCCCACCACCTGGACGGACCTGCCGACCGGCCTGCGCGCCGAGGTGGCGGAGACGTTCTTCCCACCCCTGCTGGGGGAGGTCCAGGTGCAGACCGCCGATGAGGGCACCACGGTGAAGACCCTGTGGCGCCTGCACGACGGCAATCTCGTCGAGAGCGTCCTGATGGAGTACGGCGTCCCCGGCAAACCCGCCTCGGGCACCGGACGCCACCGCGCCACCCTCTGCATCTCGTCGCAGGCCGGCTGCGGCATGGCGTGCCCGTTCTGCGCGACCGGCCAGGGCGGCCTGCAGCGCAACCTGTCGGCCGCCGAGATCGTCGCCCAGGTGGTCGCCGCCGGCCGGCGGGTGCGGCTGTCCAACGTCGTGTTCATGGGCATGGGGGAGCCGATGGCGAACTACGCCGCGATCATGGCCTCCGTGCGGCGCATGGTCGACGACATCGGCATCTCGGCGCGCGGGATCACCGTCTCGACGGTGGGGCTCGTTCCGCGGATCGAGCGGCTCGCCACCGAGGGCCTGCCCGTCACGCTGGCCGTCAGCCTGCACGCGCCGGACGACGAACTGCGCGACAGCCTCGTGCCGATCAACACCCGGTTCAAGGTCGGCCAGGTGGTCGAGGCCGCGTACCGCTACTTCGAGACCACCGGACGCCGCGTCTCCATCGAGTACGCGCTGATCCGCGACGTCAACGACCAGGCCTGGCGCGCGGACGCCCTCGCCGACGTGCTGACGGGTTCCGGGCGTGGCGCCGGGTGGGTGCACGTCAACCCGATCCCGCTCAACCCGACGCCGGGCTCGAAGTGGACCGCCTCGCGCCGCCGCGACGAGCTCGCGTTCGTGCGGCACCTGAACGCGCGGGGGATCGCGGCGACGATCCGCGACACGCGCGGCCAGGAGATCGACGGCGCATGCGGGCAGTTGGCCGCCAAGCAGCGCTAGATCCCGCGCCGCACACCGCGAGCCTGCATCGACCCGATGCCGCCGGTGGCCGCGCCATCTGCCGTGAACGAATGCGGCGGCGCCTTGGAGAGTAGTGCCACACTGGGGCGCGTGCGTGATGTGGTGATTCTCGGCTCGACCGGCTCGATCGGTTCCCAAGCCTTGGACGTGATCTCGAGTCGGCGCGACCGGTTCAACGTGGTGGCCCTCACCGCGGGCGGCTCCAACCTGAGACTCTTGGCCGAGCAGGCTCGCGCGTTCGAGCCGCGCTTCGTCGGCGTCCCCAGCGACGCGGCGGCGTCCGAGCTGGCCACGATGCTCACCGGCACGGGGATCGAGGTCGCCGGCCCCGGCAGCAACGAGTACGCCGCGGCGATTCCGTGCCACGTCGTGCTGAACGCCATCACCGGCGCGGCCGGGCTGCTCGCCACCCTGGCGGCCCTCGGCGCCGGTGCGACTCTCGCCCTCGCCAACAAGGAAAGCCTCGTCATCGGCGGGCGCCTGGTCACGGACGCCGCGGCCCCTGGCCAGCTCGTCGCCGTCGACTCCGAACACTCGGCCTTCGCCCAGGCGCTGCGCGCCGGACGCGCCAGCGAGGTACGCCGGCTGATCCTCACGGCGTCCGGTGGGCCGTTCCGGGGGCGCAGCCGCGACGAACTCGCCGGAGTCACCCCCGACCAGGCACTCGCGCACCCGACCTGGGTGATGGGCCGGGTCATCACCATCAACTCCGCGACGCTCGTCAACAAGGGCCTCGAACTCATCGAGGCCGCACTTCTCTACGGAGTCGACTACGACGACATCACCGTCGTCGTGCATCCCACCAGCGACGTGCACTCGATGGTGGAGTACGTCGACGGCTCCACCATCGCGCAGGCCAGCCCGCCCGACATGCGTCTGCCCATCGCGCTCGGCCTCGCCTGGCCCGACCGGGTGCCGGACGCGGCGCCTGCCTACGACTGGTCGATACCGCGGGCGTGGTCGTTCGAGCCGCTGGACGACGAGGCGTTCGGCGCGGTCGAGCTGGCCCGCCGCGCAGGCAAGGCCGGTGGCACCGCGCCGGCGGTGTACAACGCCGCCAACGAGGTGTGCGTGGACGCCTTCTGCGCCGGCGACCTCAGCTTCCTGGGCATCGTGGACACCGTCGAGGCCGTGGTGAACGAACACCTGGCACACGGGCACGTCGCCGATGCCGACCTGAGCGTCGAGGCCGTCCTGGACGCCGACGCCTGGGCCCGCGAACGCGCCGGGCAGATGTGTGGGGTCGCCTGATGGACGTCCTGTGGGCCGCCGTCTTCGGCCTGCTGTTCTTCGCGCTGCTCATGGCGTCCGTGGCGCTGCACGAGATCGGCCACCTGCTGCCCGCCAAACTGTTCGGCGTCCGCGTGCCGCAGTACTTCGTCGGCTTCGGCAAGACGCTGTGGTCGACGCGGCGCGGCGACACCGAGTACGGCATCAAGATGTTCCCGCTCGGCGGATTCGTCCGGCTGCTCGGCATGTACCCCCCGACCCGACCGGGCGCCAAGCAGACGCGCTGGCAGCGCATCGCCGACGACGCCCGCGGCCTCGAGTGGGACGACATCGTCCCCAGCGACGATGGCAAGCTGTTCTACCAGAAGAAGACGCACCAGAAGCTGATCATCATGGCCGGCGGGATCGTCATGAACCTGCTGATCTCGTTCTGCCTGTTCTGGGGCGTCGCCGGCCTGTACGGCACCTGGCAGGACAGTCCCGTGGTGCAGTCCATCCAGGCATGCGTCATCACCGAGGAGCGCGCCGACATGACGTGCACCCCGGACGATCCGCCCACCCCGGCGGCGCAGGCGGGGCTCCTCGCCGGCGACCGGATCGTCGCCTTCAACGGCACCGCGATCACGGACTACCCGGAGCTCACCGGGCTGATCCGGGCCAACCTCGACGCGGAGGCCACCCTCGTCGTCGAACGCGATGGGACCCAGGTGACGCTGCCGACCGTCCACACGCGCCTGCGCTCGCTCGCCGATCCGGACGCCCCCGGCGGGAGCACGCAGATCGGCTCGCTCGGCGTGATCCCGGCGTCCGAACTGGTCCGCGGTGGCCCGGGCGAGGTCCTGGCGTCCATGGCCGACCTGACCGTGCAGTCCGTGGTGGCGATCGCGCAGTTCCCGGTCAAGGTGTGGAACGTCGTCGCCGACATCGTCGCCGGGCAGCCCCGCTCTCTCGAGAGCCCGATCAGCATCGTGGGCGCCAGCGTCGTCGCCGGGCAGGCGAGCACGCTCCACGAGGTGCCGGCCGGCGCACGGGCGGCGATGTTTGCCAGCCTGCTCGCGTCGGTCAACCTGTTCTTGGCCGTCTTCAACCTGGTCCCGTTGCCGCCGCTGGACGGCGGGCACATCGCCGGAGCGCTGTGGGAGTGGCTGCGCCGCACGGCCGCTCGCCTGAGGGGACGCCGTGACCCCGGCCCGGCCGACACGGCCAAGATGGTGCCGGTGGCCTACGCGGTGGGAGGATTCATCCTGCTGTGCGGCGTCGTGCTCATCGTGGCCGATATCGTCTCGCCCGTGAAGATCTTCTAAGGAGTCTCATGACCGTCAACCTGGGCATGCCCGTGGTGCCCGCCCCCGTGCTGGCGCCGCGCAGGCCGACCCGCCGCATCAACGTGGGCAAGGTGCCGGTCGGCGGTGGGGCGCCGGTTTCGGTCCAGTCGATGACCACCACCAAGACCACCGACATCAACGGCACCCTGCAGCAGATCGCCGAGCTCACGGCGACCGGATGCGACATCGTCCGCGTCGCCGTGCCCAGCCAGGACGACGCCGACGTGCTGCACATCATCGCCAAGAAATCGCAGATCCCGGTGATCGCCGACATCCACTTCCAGCCCAAGTACGTCTTCGCCGCGATCGACGCCGGCTGCGCGGCCGTCCGCGTCAACCCGGGAAACATCCGCCAGTTCGACGACAAGGTCGGCGAGATCGCGAAGGCCGCGGCCGACGCCGGCGTCAGCCTGCGCATCGGCGTCAACGCCGGCTCGCTCGATCGGCGCCTGCTGGCCAAGTACGGCGGACCGACGCCGGAGGCGCTCGTGGAATCCGCGCTGTGGGAGGCGTCCCTGTTCGAGGAGCACGGTTTCGGCGATTTCAAGATCTCCGTCAAGCACAACGATCCGATCGTGATGGTGCAGGCGTACCGGCAGTTGTCGGCGCAGTGCGACTATCCGTTGCACCTGGGTGTCACCGAGGCGGGCCCGGCCTTCCAGGGCACGATCAAGAGCTCCGTCGCGTTCGGCATCCTCCTCGCGGAGGGGATCGGCGACACCATCCGCGTGTCCCTGTCGGCGCCGCCGGCGGAAGAGATCAAGGTCGGCTCCAAGATCCTCGAGTCGCTCAACCTGCGTCCACGCAAGCTCGAGATCGTGTCCTGCCCGAGCTGCGGCCGCGCCCAGGTCGACGTCTACACCCTCGCCGAGGAGGTCACCAAGGGTCTCGAAGGCATGAGCGTGCCGCTGCGCGTCGCTGTCATGGGTTGCGTCGTGAACGGCCCCGGCGAGGCGCGTGAGGCCGACCTCGGCGTGGCGTCGGGCAACGGCAAGGGCCAGATCTTCGTGAGGGGCGAGGTGATCAAGACCGTCCCCGAATCGGAGATCGTGCAGACCCTGATCGCCGAGGCCAATCGGATCGCCGCCGACATGGAGCCGACGGGGCAGGCGCCCGAGGTGTCGGTGGGGTGAAACGCTGCCGGGTGCTGGACGAGCGCGACCATGCGCTCGTCACCCGGCTGTTGGACGCGGACCCGGTCCAGCACTGCTTCGTCGCCTCGCGCGTGGAGGCGGGCGTCCTGCGCGCCCAGACACCCGGCGAACTGTGGGGGTACCCGGCCCACGCGCCGACGTCGCTGCTGCACATGGGCGCCAACCTCGTCACGGCGGCCACCGACGACGAGACACTGGACGCCTTCGCGTCCGACATCGGCCGCTGGCGCACGTTCGTGGCCATCGTCGGGCCGAGCGCGCACGCCCTCGGCCTGTGGCACCGGCTCGCCGCGCGCTGGCCGGCGACCTACGCGAACGCCCGCCTCGTCCGGCCGCGCCAGCTGCTGATGGCGCGCGCCACGCCCAGTCCGGTACCGGCCGACCCGCGGGTGCGCCTCGCCACCCAGGACGTGTTCGGGAGCTATCTGGCCGGCGCCGTGGACATGTACCGCGAGGAACTCGCGGAAGACCCGCTCCGCACCAACCCCGTCGGCTACCGCGCCTACGTCCGTGGGCTCATCCAGGCCGAACGGGCGTTCGCGATCGTCGAGGACGGCGAGGTGATCTTCAAGGCCGACCTGGGCGCGATCAGCGCGCGCGCGGCGCAGGTGCAGGGCGTCTGGGTGGCGCCGCGGCTGCGCGGGCGTGGTCTGTCGGTGCCCGCCGTGGCGGCGGTCACCAACGCCATCGTGGCGGGCGGGCGGGTGGCGTCCCTGTACGTGAACGACTTCAACGCCCCCGCCATCGCGAGCTACCGCCGCTGCGGCTACGCCGAGGTCGGCGTCATGGCGTCGGTCCTGTTCTGAGCGTCGTTCCGGTGTCCTGACCGCCCGTTCAGTCCAGCTCGTATGAGAAGGGTGGCTCGATGTCGTCCACGGTCAGGATTGTGGTCCCGTCGAGTTCTACGGCCATGTCATATCCAGTTGGGTGGCCATGGCGGTGTTTGGGGCCCGGGGCGTCGCGGACGGTCGTGATCGGACTGGGGGTGGTCACAGTGAGACCCTGCCTCGAGTGTTCACGACGGTGGAGTGTGAGGTTCTGGCCTGAGGCTCGTCGCCGTCGCCGGCGGCGGTTCGTGGCCGGTCGGCAGGTCCAGCGATAGGCTTACTCCCCGTGATCACGCGCATGACCGACCTGTTCGTCCGCACGCTCCGAGAGGACCCCGCCGACGCCGAGGTGCCCAGCCACCGCTGGCTCGTCCGCGCCGGATACATCCGCCGCGTCGCCCCGGGCATCTACAGCTGGCTGCCGCTGGGCCTGCGCGTGCTGCAGAAGGTCGAGCAGATCGTCCGCGACGAGATGAACGCGATGGGCGCGCAGGAGGTGCGTTTTCCCGCGCTGCTGCCGCGCGAGCCCTACGAGGCGACCGGGCGCTGGACCGAGTACGGCCCCAACCTGTTCCGGTTGGCCGACCGCAAGCGGGCCGACCTGCTGCTCGGGCCCACCCATGAGGAGATGTTCACCCTGATGGTGAAAGACCTGTACTCCTCTTACAAGGACCTGCCCCTGTCGCTGTACCAGATCCAGATCAAGTACCGCGACGAGGCGCGGCCGCGCGCGGGCCTGCTGCGCGGGCGCGAGTTCGTGATGAAGGACTCCTATTCCTTCGACATCGACGACGCCGGCCTGCAGGCGTCCTACGACGCACACCGGGCCGCCTACCAGCGCATCTTCTCCCGCCTCGGCCTCGACTACGTGATCGTCTCGGCGACTTCTGGCGCGATGGGCGGGTCGGCCTCCGAGGAGTTCCTCGCGCTCGCCGAGGTCGGCGAGGACACGTTCGTCCGCAGCCCCGGCGGGTATGCGGCCAACATCGAGGCACTGCAGCGCCCGCTGGCACCCGCGCAGGACGCCACCGACGTGCCCGCCGCGCACGTCGAGGACACGCCGGACTCGCCGACGATCGACACGCTGGTGGCCCTGTCGAACGACCGCTTCCCGCGCACGGACCGGGCCTGGGAGGCCGCCGACACCCTCAAGAACGTCGTGTTCATGCTGGCCAACCCCGACGGCACCCGGACGCCGCTGGCGGTCGGCCTGCCCGGCGACCGCGAGGTCGACATGAAGCGCCTCGAGGCGGCGATCGCGCCGGCCGAGGTCGAACTGTTCGGCGAGGCCGACTTCGAGCGCTACCCGAGCCTGGTCAAGGGCTACATCGGGCCGCGACGTGCGGGCAGCGACCTCGGGGTCGGCCTCGACGCCGACGGTCACGGCGTCCGCTACCTCACCGACCCCCTGGTCGTCGAAGGCACCCGGTGGATCACCGGCGCCAACGAGCCCGGACGCCACGTCTGCGACCTGGTCTGTGGGCGCGACTTCCGCTCCGACGGCGTCCTCGACGTCGCCGAGATCCGCGACGGCGACCCGGCCCCCGACGGCTCGGGGCCGCTCAGCCTGGCGCGCGGCATCGAGATGGGCCACATCTTCCAGCTCGGGCGCAAGTACGCCGACGCGCTCGGCCTGAAGGTGCTCGACCCGAACGGCAAGCTCGTCACGGTCACCATGGGCTCCTACGGCGTCGGCGTGTCGCGTGCGGTGGCCGCGGTCGCCGAGGCGACCTGCGACGACAAGGGCCTGGCCTGGCCGCGGAACCTCGCCCCGTTCGACGTGCACATCGTCGCGACCGGCAAGGACGCCGCCGCCGTAGAGTTCGCCTCCGCGCTCGCCGAGAGGCTGGACGCCGCGGGCGTCGCGGTCCTGCTCGACGACCGCAAGGCGTCCCCGGGCGTGAAGTTCACCGACGCCGAACTGCTGGGCATGCCCACCTCGGTGGTGATCGGCCGTACGCTCGCCGACGGCTTCGTCGAGGTGCGCGACCGCGCGAGCGGCGAGAAGTCGGCGGTGGCGGCGGACGCCGTCGCGGACCACTTGATCGCGCTGCTGCGGCCGTGACCCGAACGGGCCGGTTTCGGTGACCCGGACGGGCCGGTGGCCATGACGGGACTGGAACTGCCGCTGCTCACGATCCTCTCTCTGGTGGGAGCCTCGTTCCTGGCGGGCTGGGTCGACTCGATCGTCGGCGGCGGCGGGCTGATCCAGCTTCCCGCGCTGCTGATCGGGCTGCCTGCCGATACCCCGGTGCCGACCATCGCCGGCACCAACAAGGTGCCCAGCGCGATGGGGACATCCGTCGCGGCGCTGACCTACCTGCGGCGAATCCGGATCCCCTGGGCGGCGCTGATCCCGCTCGTGGCTTTCTCGGCGCTCGGCTCGTCGCTGGGTGCGCAGCTCACGCACTACCTGGACCGGAGCGCGTTCACCCCGCTCGTCCTTGCCGCCATCCTCGGGGTGGGCTGGTACACGTGGCGGCGTCCGCAGCTCGGCCTTCGCCACGACGCGCGGCACGCGGGCTGGCGGGCCACGGCGTGGCTGTCCGCGATTGGACTGTTCGTCGGTTGGTGGGACGGCTTCATCGGGCCCGGCACGGGCTCGTTCTTCCTGATCCTGATCGTGGCGGTGATGGGGTTCGAGTTCCTCACGGCCACCGCCTTGGCCAAAGTCGCCAACCTGACCACCAACCTGGCCGCCATCGCGGTCTTCGGCCTGTCGGGCAACATCTGGTGGGGGCTGGGCCTCGTCATGGGTCTGGCGAACCTCACCGGCGGTCTGCTCGGCGCCACCATGGCACTGAAGCACGGCAACGGTTTCGTCCGGAAGGTGTTCCTGGTGGTGATCGTCGCCCTCGGCTTGCGCCTGTCCTGGGACATGGTCGCTCCGCTGCTCGGCTGATACCGCCAGCCGCCCGGGTTACGCGCTCGCGCCCGGGTTACGCGCTCGCGCCCGGGTTAGGTACGCCCGGGCTATGCACTCGCGCCCGGGTTACGCACCCGCGCCCGGGTTACGCACCCGCGCCCGGGTTACGCACCCGCGCCCGACGTGGCGCCCGGGTTAGATACAGCTGCCCGGGTAGCAACCCGGGCGCCTGCATCTAACCCGGGCGGTTACCTGGGTGACCGGACTCGGGCGGCCACCTGGGGGTGACCAGACCCGGGCGACTTGACTGTCAAGGGGTGACCAGGCCCGGGCGACTACCTGGGGGTGACCAGACCAGGGCGCCTACGTGGGTGACCAGACCCGGGCGACTACCTGGGGGTGACCAGACCCGGGCGGCCACCTGGGTGACCGGACCCGGGTGGCCACCGGCGAGCGAGGACGGCCGGTCGGGCTAGGCGATCGGCAATCCCGGCCAGCGTTCGAGCAGGCCGCCCCAACGGGGAATGTCGACCGCGAGGTCCGCGATGGCGACACCGAGTTTCGCTCTGGACGCCTGACCGCCATGCGCCAGTGAACGCCCCAGGATCGGCAGCGCCGCCGCCTGCACACGGGCGACCATGGCGAACGCCTCCTCTGCGCTGGAAGGACGTCTCGCTTCGAACCACGGTGGTGCGGGCGCGGGCGTCACGGACGCCGCGCGCGCGAGCGCGTCGAGGGCGTCGCGCAGGTTCGTCCAGAACGCGAGCCGTGCGGCGAGCCGCGCGCGGTCCGCGGCGTCGAGAGCGGGCTGTCCCGCGGCGACCTGAACGCCGTAAAGGGCGGTGCTCGCGGCATCCAGTGCGGACTGCGCCGCCTCGTCCACCGTCTGCGGCGCCGGTTGAAGGAAGCCCCTGGCCGGCTCCCGACGCGCGTGCGGTTCGGGGAGTTCCGCGCGGACACCCGCGCACCACGCGGCCATGGACGCCCAGGTCAGCGGGCGCGCCGTCGCGGAGTCCTGCGCCTGCCGGTCGAACGCCGCCTCGGCGTCCGCGAGCCCCGTCGCGAGCGCCGCTAACGGGCTCGCGGCGTCCGGCGCCGGCGCTGAGGGCGTCGGTGACGAGGGCGTCGGTGACGAGGGCGTCGGTGACGAGGGGGGCCGCCACGAGGGCGTCGGTGAGGAGGGGGGCCGCGACGAGGGAGGCGGACTCACGGCGGTGGGAACCTCGAGCGAAGTGGCGGCGTGCTGGTCGTCGTTGACGCTGAGGGCCCAGGCGATCAAGGCGGCCTGGTCGTCGGTGAGGTCGGACGCCGAGGCGGCATCCAGGCGCGCGCGCAGCGCCACCAGGGCGCCGTGCGCCGGCACGGACGGATCATGGGCGGACGCCGTGGGCGCACGCGCGGGGTCCAGCCCGGAGATCGCGTCGCAGCCGCTCAGTGCGAGGGCGGCTGCACCGGCCACACCCCCCACCAGCAGACGTCGGCTCAGCACCCTGCGAGGCTACACCGACCGCCGCGAGGCGGCGGCGCGACAGCCTGCACCACGGCGCCACCTGGGATGTGACCCGCGACGCCGGCACGACGCCGGCACGACGGCGGCACCACGACGACGGCACGACGGCACCACGCCACCACCACGACGGCACCACGGTAGACTGTCGAGAACAACTGCGGGGCCACAACAGGAACGGGGAACCATGAAGAAAGAAGCGATCGTCGCACTCGTGGAGCCCGTGGTCACCCGGTGCGGACTCGAGGTCGACCGCATCGAGATCGCCCAGGCCGGCAAGCGCAGCGTGGTGCGGATCTACGTCGACGGGGACGGCCCCGATGGACGCGGCCCCTCGCTCGACGAGATCGCCGAAGCCACCCGCGCGATCAGCAGCGCCCTGGACGACTCGCGCGCGACCGGCAACGCCCCCTACACGCTCGAGGTGTCCAGCCGGGGCGTCAGCCGGCCGCTCACCGACTCGAAGCACTTCCGTCGCAACGTCGGACGCCTCGTCGCGCTCACCCTTGTCGACGGCACGACGACGGGCCGCATCGCCGAGGCGGACGCGTCCGGGGTCACCCTCGACATGGACGGCGTCGAGGGACGGTTCGAGTGGGACGCCATCACCAAGGCCGTCGTGCAGGCCGAGCTCCGCAAGGACGCCTTCGCCGACGCCGCCGACGAAGAGGAGTAATCATGGACATCGACATGGCAGCGCTGCGGGCGCTCGAACGCGACAAGGACATCCCGATGACCGTGTTGGTCGCCGCGATGGAGGAGGCCATCCTCAACGCCTACGAGAAGGGTGCGCAGCACGTGCCCGGCGCACGCGTCGAACTCGACACCAAGACCGGGCGGTTCGCGGTGATGGCGCCCGAGCGCGACGAGGAGGACGAGATCGTCGGTTGGTACGCCGATACCCCTGCGGGCTTCGGCCGGGTAGCCGCCGCGACTGCCCGTCAGGTGATCGTGCAGCGTCTGCGCGAGGCCGAGGACGACCAGAAGTTCGGACATTTCTCGGCGAAGGAGGGCGACATCGTCACCGGCGTCATTCAGGCCGATCGCGACTCGAAGACCGTCCGGGTCGATCTGGGCCCGCTCGAGGCGATCATGCCGCCGGCCGAGCAGGTGCCCAGCGAGCACTACGGTCACGGGCAGCGGCTGAAGGTGTACGTGGTGGCGGTCCGACGCGAACTCAAGGGCCCGCAGGTGGTGGTGTCGCGCACGCACCCGAACCTGGTGCAGCGGCTGTTCAAGCTGGAGGCGCCCGAGATCGCCTCGGGTGTCGTCGAGATCAAGGCGATCGCCCGTGAGGCGGGTCACCGCACCAAGATCGCGGTGAAGAGCCACGACCCGAACGTGTCCGCGAAGGGGGCGTGCATCGGGCCGATGGGTCAGCGCGTCCGTGCGATCATGAACGAACTGGGCGGCGAGAAGATCGACATCGTCGATTTCTCCGAGGACGGCGCGCAGTTCGTCGCCGAGGCGCTCAGCCCCGCCAAGGTCACGTCGGTGACCGTCACCGACCAGTTCGCCAAGGCGGCCCGTGTGATCGTGCCCGACTACCAGTTGAGTCTGGCGATCGGACGCGAGGGGCAGAACGCCCGACTGGCCGCACGGCTGACAGGTTGGCGAATCGACATCCGCCCCGACACCCAGGCCTGACCGCTCCCGTATCGACCCCGAGCGCTCCCGTCATCGACGCTGTGCCCCGTTCCCGGCCAGGGAACGGGGCACAGTCGGTGAGGGGTCAGCGGCGCCCGCCGCCGATCACGCCGGCCTCGACCGCCTTCGTGACGGCGTCGGCCTCCGCGCGGGTGAGGGTGCCGTCGGCGACGGCCTTGTCCAACCGGGACGTGAGTGCGGCGGTGCGGGCCGCCTCACGCTCGGCATCGAGGGCCGCTAGCGCCTCGGTCACCTTTGCCTCGTCGATGCCCAGCGCCGAGGCGAGTCGCGTGGCGAGGGCCGCCTGACGGTCGGCGCGGGAGGGGCGGGCGGTCGCCGTGTCGGTGTCGTCAGCCCCCTTGTCGGGCCGCAGCGCCGTGCGGGCGTCCTTCAACGCCTCGGTCACCTTCGCCTCGTCCAGGCCGAGCTTCTTGGCGAGGTCGGCGGCCGAGACGTCCGAGGGGCCGCCTCGCGCGCCGTGCCGGCCTTGGCCGCTCGGGCGCCCGGCCTGGTCGCCGCCGGATGCCGTGCTCGCCGGGGTGGGTGAGGCCGTGGGGTCGGCCGCCTGGGCGGCGCCGACGAAGCCGGCGGCGCCGGTCAGTACGAGCGCTCCTGCGGCCATGCCGAGGCCCATCTTTTGACGGGTCTTCATAGGTTGGTCCTTTCGATGGTCGTGTCGGGTGCCCACCATCACGCCGCCCGCGCCTGGCAGGAGCCTGCGCGGACGCTGTCACGACGCTGTGAAACAGGGGGTGCGGACGCGCCGGGCGGCGTCCGAGGAGGCCGCGAAAGACGGACGGCCGGCTCCCAGGGAGCCGGCCGTCCGTCGTGGTCGGTGCGCAGCGACGCTGATGCGCAGTGTGGTCAGTGGGCGATCGCCTCTCCCGCGCCGGCGCCGGTCATGGAGCGGACCTCCATCTCGATGGCTAGCTCCTCGTCGCCGCGCACCGGCGAGGTGACGGTGCCCAGCCAGCCGGCCAGGAAGGCGAGCGGCACCGAGACGAGCGCCGGGTTGGTCAGCGGGAACCAGGCGAAGTTGACCGCCTCGCCGAGCATCGCGGACTTCGAGCCCGAGATCGACGGCGAGAACACGATCAGCACGACCGAGCTGATCAGGCCGGTGTAGATCGACCAGACCGAGCCGCGGGTGGTGAACCGTCGCCAGTACAGCGTGTACAGGATCGAGGGCAGGTTCGCCGAGGCGGCCACGGCGAAGGCCAGCGAGATCAGGAACGCGATGTTCTGACCGTTGGCGACGATGCCGCCGATGATCGCAAGGACGCCGATGACCACCGACGTGATACGGGCGACCTTGACCTCCTGCTCAGGATCGGCCTGGCCGTCCTTGAGGATCGAGTTGTAGACGTCGTGGGCGAACGAGGCGGACGCCGTGATGGTCAGGCCGGCGACGACCGCGAGGATCGTGGCGAAGGCGACGCCGGAGATGACGCCCATGAAGATCTCGCCGCCGAGGTGCAGCGCCAGCAGCGGCGCGGCCGCGTTGGCGCCGCCGGGAGCCGCGAGGATGGCCTGCTGGCCGACGATCTTCGCCGCGCCCATGCCCAGCACGAGGGTGATCAGGAAGAAGATGCCGATGAGTGCGATGGCCCAGACCGCGGAGCGCCGGGCCTCCTTGGCCGTGGGGACGGTGTAGAAGCGCATCAGCACGTGCGGCAGGCCCGAGGGCCCGCCGACCAGGGCGATCGACAACGACAGGAACGACAGCTTGGTGAACGCCGAGGTGCCGTACTGCTGCATGGGAACGAGCAGGTCCTTGCCGTTGCCCACGGCCGGATCGAGGGCTGCGGCCTGGGCGGAGGCGAGCAGGCCGGACAGATTGAAACCAGAACCGAACAACACCAACGCGGCCATGATCGCGGCGCCGCCGACGAGCATGACGGCCTTGATCATCTGCACCCAGGTGGTGCCCTTCATGCCGCCGACGAGGACGTAGACGACCATGAGCGCTCCGACGAGCGCGATCACCAGCGACTGCATGGTGCGGTCGGAGACGCCGAGCAGCAGCGCGACCAGACCGCCTGCGCCGGCCATCTGGGCCAGCAGGTAGACCAGCGAGATGACCAGGGTCGAGGTGGCCGCGGCGGTCCGGACGGGCTTCTGGCTCATCCGGAAGCTCAGCACGTCCGCCATGGTGTACTTGCCTGTGTTGCGCAGCGGCTCGGCGACGAGGAACAGGGCCACGATCCAGGCCACGAAGAAGCCGACCGAGTACAGCAGGCCGTCGTATCCGTAGAGTGCGATGGCGCCGGTCACGCCCAGGAATGCGGCGGCGGAGAGGTAGTCGCCGGTGATGGCGAGGCCGTTCTGGCGGCCCGAGAAGGCGCCGCCACCGGTGTAGAAGTCGGACGCCTTCGACTTCTGACGGGTCACCGCGATGACGATGCCGAGCGTCGCGGCGACGAAGACGGCGAAGACGCCGACGTTGATCGCGGGGTTGCCGTACTGCGCGGTCTCCATGAGGGTCATGCCTGGATTCCTTCCTCGAGGCGGGCCCTGAGGGCGCTCGCGGTGGGATCGAGTTTGCGGTTGGCGTAGTTCACGTAGGCGGCCGTCCAGAGGTAGGTGACGGCGAACTGGGCGAAGCCGAGCATCGTGCCGACGTTGATGGCGCCGATGGCCGGCGTCGCCATGAAGTCGACCGCGTAGATCGATAGCAGCACGTAGGTGAAGTAGGAGATGAGCCCGGCGACCGTCATCGGAAAGGCGAACCGGCGGAAGCCGGACCGGAGGTTCTTGTACTCCGGGGTCTGGGAGACCGCGATGAAGGAGGCCGTGGTCGGCGTCTGGTGCGGCTTCTCGGTGTGGACCAGTTCGGGCAGGGGCCAGTGGTCCTCAGGCAGGTGAAATTCCGTGTCGTCAGTCCACCCCTGGGGTGGCTGCTGGTCACGATTGTGCGTCGTCATCGCTGGCGCTCCTCACACGGCCGGCGGGGCCTTCGGTGGCCCCGTGTTCTGGAAAGATAAAGCACGGCGTCGAGAATCTCCACATCGAGATGTGCGCCGTCGGGTCACGGTTCTGTCAAGGCGGACGCCCGGGGTGCGTTCCGTCCCTCCACTGGTACCACTAGGCTGGACGCGTGCCGACCAGAACGTGCGTAGGGTGTCGAAATCGTGACCAAGCCGAGGCGCTGATCCGGGTCGCGCGCGGGGAGTCTGGTTACCTGATCAGCCGCACCGCGCCCGGACGCGGCGCATGGTTGCACCCCGGCTGCGGGGCGTCGGCACTGCGCCGCAGGGCGGTTCCCCGCGCGCTGCGGTTGGGTGCCGCCCAGGTCGAGGGGCTGGCCGATGTGCTGGCCTCGGTTGACGCTTCGGAAGTCGCTTGGGCAAAACGGCGGCGCTCAGAGTAGACTGTCAGCCGCGCTTCGCGTGCTGTGCGCGAACACGACCAGAAGGTGGGCAATAGCTCATGACCACTCGATGAGTCCCCACAAATGAGCATCTACAAGTAACTGGTCCGCGCCAAGACGCGGGCCTGAAGGAGAGTTGTGGCCAAAGTCCGCGTCTATGAGCTCGCCAAGGAGTTCGGACTCGAGAGCAAAGAGGTTCTGTCGATCCTCAAGGACATGGGCGAGTTTGTTCGCTCAGCGTCCTCCACCATCGAGCCGCCCGTCGTGCGGCGGCTCACCGAAAAGCTGAAGGGCGGCTCGTCGGCGCCCGCAGCTCCCCGCACGTCCCCGTCTCCGCGCACAGGGACGCCCGCACCCCGCCCGTCCGGTGCCCGCCCCGCGCCCGGTCCTCGGCCGGCCCCAGGTCCGCGACCTGCGCCGGCCGCTCCGCCCGTGAGCACCCCGGCGCCCGTCGTGCCGCCGGCCAGTGCGCCCGCGCCCGTCGTGCCGCCGGCCAGTGCGCCTGCGCCGGCCGCTCCGCCCGTGAGCACGCCGGCGCCCGTCGTGCCGCCGGCCAGTGCGCCCGGACCGGTCGTGCCACCGGCGAGTGCGCCCGGACCGGTCGTGCCACCCGCGAGTGCGCCCGCGCCGACCGCGCCACCCGCGAGTGCGCCGGCTCCTAGCCCGAGCGCATCCGCGGCCGGCCCGCGTCCGGGCGCCACGCCCGGACCCCGGCCCGGCGCTCCGGCGTCGGCCGCCCGTCCGGGCGCGCCCTCGCCTGGTCCGCGCTCGAACGCGCCCGGCCCCCGGCCCGGCGCGCCGCGCCCCGGTGCGCCGCGCCCCGGTGGTACCGGCGGACTCCCCGGCCAGGCCGGCCAGCGGCGTCCGTCCGGCGCCCCGCGTCCGGGCAACAACCCGTTCGCGTCGTCGCAGGGCATGGGCGTCCGCCGTCCGCGTCCGGACGGTCAGGGTGGTGCGCCCGGTCGTCCCGGTGCGCCCGGCCGTCCCGGTCCGCGCCCCGGCGTCGAGGGCGGCGCGCCGCGCATGCCCCGTCCGGGTGGGACCGGCGGCATGCCGCGTCCCAACCCGGCGATGATGCCCAAACAGGCGTCCAACCAGCTCAGCCCCGTCGGAGCGCGTCCCACGCGTCCGGGCGGTCCTGGTGGCGCCGGTCGCGGTCGCCCCGGTGGTGCTGGCGGCGGTGGCCGTCCCGGTATGGGTGGCGGCCCCGGCTCCGGTCCGATCGGCGGCGGCGGTGGCCGCGGTCGCGGTGGCCGCGCAGGCGGCGGTACCCAGGGTGCTTTCGGTCGTGCGGGCGGTCCCGCGCGCCGCGGACGCAAGAGCAAGAAGGCGCGTCGCGCTGAGTTCGATCAGATGGAGGCCCCGACGATCGGCGGCGTCCGCATCAAGCAGGGCGACGGGCAGAAGGTCCGCCTGCGCCGCGGCGCCTCGCTGACCGACCTGGCCGAGAAGATCGGCGTCGAGCCGGCGTCCCTCGTGCAGGTGCTGTTCCACCTGGGCGAGATGGTCAACGCCACCCAGTCGGTGGCCGACGAGACCCTGCAGGTGCTGGGCGCCGAGCTCAACTACATCATCGAGGTGGTCAGCCCCGAGGACGAGGATCGCGAACTGCTCGAGTCCTTCGACCTCGAGTTCGGTGAAGACCTCGGCGACGAGGACGACCTCGAGTCGCGCCCGCCGGTGGTCACCGTCATGGGTCACGTCGACCATGGCAAGACCAAGCTGCTGGACGCGTTGCGTCACTCCGACGTGGTCGCCAAGGAGGCCGGCGGCATCACCCAGGCCATCGGCGCCTACCAGGTGCGCACGGAGGTCGGTGACACGGAGCGCCGGATCACGTTCATCGACACCCCGGGTCACGAGGCGTTCACCGCCATGCGTGCCCGCGGCGCGAAGTCGACCGACATCGCGGTGCTGGTGGTCGCGGCCGACGACGGTGTGATGCCTCAGACGATCGAGGCGCTCAACCACGCCCAGGCGGCCGAGGTCCCGGTCGTGGTCGCGGTGAACAAGATCGACAAGCCCGCGGCCGATCCGGTCCGGGTGCGCGGCGAGCTCTCCGAGTACGGGTTGATCCCCGAGGAGTATGGCGGCGACACGATGTTCGTCGACGTGTCTGCGGTGACCCGCGAGGGTCTCGGCCAGCTGCTGGAGTCGATCGTCCTCACCGCAGACGCTTCGCTCGACCTGCGCGCCAACCCCGACATGCCCGCCCAGGGTGTGGCGATCGAGGCGCACCTCGACAAGGGCCGTGGCCCCGTCGCGACGGTCCTGGTTCACCGCGGCACGCTGCGCACGGGCGATTCGATCGTCGCGGGCTCGGCTCACGGCCGCGTGCGTGCCATGCTCAACGACGTG
This sequence comes from Propionibacteriaceae bacterium, assembly GCA_032229785.1. Lineage (GTDB taxonomy): Bacteria > Actinomycetota > Actinomycetes > Propionibacteriales > Propionibacteriaceae > Propioniciclava. The sequence continues at coordinate 81,929 of JAVTWJ010000036.1, read as the reverse complement.
GGCGAGACCGTGGAGGAGGCACTGCCGTCGATGCCCGTCCAGGTGCTCGGCCTGACCTCGGTGCCGGGGGCCGGCGACAACTTCCTCGTTGTCGACGACGACCGGATGGCGCGCCAGATCGCCGACAAGCGCGAGGCCCGTCAGCGCGCGGCGCTGCTGGCCAAGACGACGCGGCGCAAGACCCTCGACCAGCTGTTCGAGCAGCTGGAGAAGGGCGAGACGCAGGAGCTCAAGCTCATCCTCAAGGGCGATTCGGCCGGCTCGGTCGAAGCGCTTGAGGACTCGCTGGCCAAGATCGAGGTCGGCGACGAGGTGTCGTTGCGGGTCATCGACCGCGGCGTGGGCGCGATCACCGAGACGAACGTCTCGCTGGCCGCGGCCTCCGACGCCGTGATCATCGGCTACAACGTCCGTCCGCAGGGCAAGGCCACGCAGATGGCGGACGCCGAGGGTGTCGACATCCGCTACTACTCGGTCATCTACGCGGCCATCGACGAGGTGGAGGCGGCGCTCAAGGGCATGCTGAAGCCGATCTTCGAAGAGAAGACGATGGGCCAGGCAGAGATCCGCGAGATCTTCCGCAGCTCCAAGTTCGGCACGATCGCCGGCTGCATGGTGCTGGAGGGTCACCTCAAGCGGAACGCCAAGGCTCGCCTGCTGCGAGACGGGGTGGTGGTCGCCGAGACCTCCGTCGCCTCGCTGCGTCGCGAGAAGGACGACGTCACCGACGTGCGCGAGGGGTTCGAGTGCGGCCTCACGCTGCACAACTACTCCGACATCAAGCACGGCGACATCGTCGAGACGTACGAAATGGTCGAGAAGCCGCGCGACTGACGGTCGTGAAGCGAGAAGGGCGGGGCGCGCGGCGTCCCGCCCTTCTTCATGCTCGCGGCCTGGACGCACGGCGCGAGGGATGCCACGATGTGGCCACCGGGACGCCGTCGATCGAGGAAAGGTGGCCCATGACCGCGGATGGATCCACCGGACGACGGCGCCTGGTCGCCGCCGCCGACGTGGTCGATGTCGCCGCCTACGTCGTCGTGCTCAACCTCGCGGCGCAGTACTTTCCGGCCGTGATCGCCGAGACGTTCGTGCTGTCGCTGCTCACGGCGATCCTGCTGAAGGTGGTGCTGGAGGTCGTCGTGCTGGCCAAGAATCAGCTGAAGGCGTGGTTCAAGGCGGCCACCCGGCCCGTCGGCAAGGTCGCGGCCGGCCTGCTTCTGTGGGGCCTGCTCATCGCCAGCAAGTTCGTGGTGCTCGAACTCATCGCGCTGCTGTTCGCCGACAGCGTGAAGCTGGGCGGCTTCTTCATGGTGACCGCGCTGATCCTGGTGCTGATGGTGACACGGTCGGGGGTGCGGTGGCTCCTCGCCGAGCCGGACGCCACCTTGTCAGGATAGGCTGGACACCTTGCCACCACGCGATTCAAAGGAGCATGCCATGGGCAGTCCGCGGTACATCAAGGTCGCCGAGCAGATCAAGGTGATCGTCGCCAGCATGATCGAGCGACGAATCAAAGACCCCCGCCTGGGGCGGTTCGTCACCATCACCGACGTCAAGATCACCGGCGACGGACGCGAGGCCACCGTGTTCTACACCGTCATGGGCGGTGAAGAGGAACGCGCGGGCACGGCGGCGGCCCTGGCGTCCGCCAACGGCCTGATCCGTTCGACGGTCGGCAAGCAGCTCGGCATGAAGTTCACGCCCACCATCGCCTTCGTGCTGGACGCCGTACCCGAGGTCGCCGCCGAGATGGAGGAACTCCTCGCCAAGGCGCGGGCCAAGGATGCCGACCTCGCCAGCCGCGCCGAGGGTGCGCACTACGCGGGCGAGGCCGACCCGTACAAGGCGGCCCGCGACGACGTCGAACAGGACGAGGGCTGACCGGGTGAGCGACTCCGCGCTGGTCGTGGTCGACAAGCCGGCCGGTATCACGAGCCACCAGGTGGTGGCCCGCGCCCGGCGCGCACTGGGCACCAAGAAGATCGGCCACGCGGGCACGCTCGATCCGATGGCGACCGGCGTCCTCGTGCTGGGCGTCGGCCGCGGCACGCGCCTGCTCGGGCACCTGCTGCTGACGACGAAGACGTATGAGGCGACCATCAGGCTCGGCGTCGCGACCACGACCGACGACGCCGACGGCGAGGTGACGGACGCCGCGGGCGCCACCCTGGTGTCGGTCGGGCCGCGGATCGCCGCGGGCGTGTCGGCCCTCACGGGCAGGATCCTGCAGGTGCCGTCGACGGTGTCGGCGATCAAGGTCAACGGCGAACGGGCGTACGCGTTGGCCCGCCGCGGTGAGGACGTCACGTTGCGGCCGCGCGAGGTCACGGTGGCCCGCTTCGACGTCCGCGACGTGCGCGAGGCCTCCGGCGAGGGCGTGAGCGTGGTTGACCTCGATGTGACCGTGGACTGCAGCTCTGGCACCTACATCAGGGCGCTCGCTCGCGACCTCGGCGCTGCGCTCGGCGTCGGCGGTCATCTGACGGCGCTGCGGCGCACGCGCGTCGGACCGTTCGGCCTCGAACACGCCACCTGGGACGGCCAGTTGCCGCGGCTGGAGCCGGGGGAGGGCTTTCCCTTCGCCACCTTCGGCCTCGCCGAGATCGCCCCGCTCGCCTTCGTGACCGTCGAGGTGGACGCCGCCGAGGCGTCCGACGTCGGCTACGGGCGCGGGCTGCGCCGCGAGGTGCCCGCCGCGCCGACCGCGCTCACCCACGACGGCGTGCTGCTCGCCCTCTACCGGCCCGCCGAGGGCGGCGGCAGCGTGCCGGTCGCCGTGCTGGTATGAGCGGCGAGGTTGGTAGGGTGGCTGGCGGCCATCAGCGGGAAGAGGAGCAACGTGAGCGAGTCGGTCGTCGTCATCGGCAACTTCGACGGGGTTCATCCGGGGCATCGCAGGGTCCTCTTGGAGGCGCGGGCCGCCGAGCCGACGCTGCCGCTGATCGTCGTGACCTTCTGGCCTCACCCCGCGTCGGTCGTCCGGCCCGGTGGCGGCCCCAAGCTGCTCACCAGTCTTGAGGAGCGCATCGCGCTGCTGCGTGAGGCCGGCGCCGACGACGTTCGGGTCATCGAGTTCACCCGCGAGTTGTCCCAGCTGAGCCCCGGCGAGTTCGTCGAACGGTTCCTGTTGCCGCTGCGGCCGGCGCGGATCGTGGTCGGCGAGAACTTTCGGTTCGGACACTCGGCCGCGGGGTCGGTGGCGACGCTCGCCGAACTGGGCGGGGCCCGGTTCGCCGTCACCGCGCTGCCGCTGGTGCGCGTGCGTGACGAGGAGGCGTGCAGCAGCGCCGTCCGTGCCGCGATCGAGGCCGGCGACGTCAGCAGGGCCGCCGCGATGCTCGGCCGCCCCTTCCGCTTCAGCGGGGTGGTCTGCCACGGCGACCATCGCGGACGCGAGCTGGGTTTCCCGACCGCGAACCTGCCCGTTCCGCAGGGTCACGCCTGTCCCGCCGACGGCGTCTACGCCGGCCGGGTCACGCGTCTGGACGGCTGCGACGGCGTCGGCAATCCGCTTCCCGAGGGCACGGACGCCCCCGCCTGGCCCGCCGCCATCTCGGTGGGCACCAACCCCACGTTCGACGGGGCCGACCATCGGGTCGAGAGCTTCGTTCTCGATCGCACCGACCTGGAGCTGTACGGAATCCCGATCGCCGTCGACTTCGTCGCGCGCATCCGTGGTCAGGTGCGGTTCGACGGGATCGAGGCGCTCATCGAGCAGATGGATGCCGACGTCTCCGATGTCCGTCGCGTACTGGTCGAGGGCTGAGCCTCACGCTCGCCGCGTTCGGACAGCATCTGGCCGCGCGCCGAAGACGCCCGTCCCCGAGGGGACGGACGCCTGCGAGCGGGCGGTCAGGTCAGCGCACCACGAGCGACTTCTGGAAGATCGCCTCCATCGGCGGCTCGACCTCCGTGTCGAGCACGGACACGTTGACGGCCTGGCGGTGCTCACCGGTGGGCGCATAGCCGAGCTCGATGTACAGCGGGATCGCCGCCGGGTTCTCGGGCGAGACGCCCAGGAAGATCTCGCGGTAGCCCACGTCGCGGGCCAGGTCTTCCAACGTCGATGTCATCGCGAGTCCCAGGCCCTTGCGGCGGGCGTGCGGGAACACCCACAGCACCTTCATCTCGGGCACGAGCGTGACGCCGTTGTCGCGGCAGTCCAGCAGCGCACGCCCGGCCACCTGGCCGTCGATCAGGCCGACCACCACGTAGAAGTCACCCTGCTCTTGGAGCGCCAGGTACTCCGCCGACAGACCCTTCGTCCGGCTGGTCTCGTTGGCGATGAGGGCAGGCAGATCGTCAGCGGTGGCGAGGCGTGCCTCAATCGTGTGAATCGTCGTGTCCTCAGACATGTTTATTGCTACTCCTTGCTACCTTCACTTGCCCAGTCATGCACATTCAGTCTGGCCGAGAAACCGCGAAACTCAAGCGCGTCTCGCCCCTCGGGGCCGGTTGGCTCACGCCGTGAACACCGTCGGAGTTTCAGCTCAGTTCCTTGATGTGAGTGATGACGTCGGCGACCGCCTGCTGGGCCGATCCGTACAGCATCGACGTGTTGTCGGCGTAGAACAGCGCGTTCTCGATGCCGGAGTAGCCGGCGCCGCGTCCGCGCTTGATCACGATGCACTGGCGCGCCTTGTCGGCATCAAGGATCGGCATGCCGTAGATCGGGCTGGAGGCGTCGGTGCGGGCGACGGGGTTGACCACGTCGTTGGCGCCGATGACCAGCGCGACGTCGGAGAGCGGGAAGTCGGCGTTGATCTCGTCGAGGTCGAAGATCTGGTCGTAGGGGACGCCGGCCTCGGCGAGCAGCACGTTCATGTGGCCCGGCATGCGCCCGGCGACGGGGTGGATCGCGAAGCTCACCCGGACTCCCTCGGCTTCGAGGAGCTTGGTCATCTCGTACACCTTGTGCTGTGCGCCGGCCACGGCCATGCCGTAGCCCGGCACGATGACGACGTGCTCGGCGTAGCGCATCAGGGCGGCGGCGTCCATCGAGGAGCATTCCTTCATGGAGCCCTCCATGGCGCCACCGGCCTGTGCCTCACCGGTGATCGGGGCGAACAGCACGTTGATGAGCGGGCGATTCATCGCCTTGGCCATCAGCTGGGTCAGCAGGGTGCCGGCCGCGCCGACCACGATGCCGGCGATGATCAGCGCGGGGTTTCCCAGGAGGTAGCCTTCGAGGCCGACCGCGAGGCCGGTGAAGGCGTTGAGCAGCGAGATGACGACGGGCATGTCCGCGCCACCGATCGGGCTGGTCAGCGCGAGACCCAGGATGAGCGCCATCAGGAAGAAGGCGACGACGAGCGCGGGGTGCGGTCCGGCGATCACGATCGCGACGCCCAGGCCCAGCGTGATCAGCGTGTGCAGGACGTTCCCGAGGTTCTGCACGGGCCAGCGAACTGCCCTCTTCATGAGGCCCTGCAGCTTCGCGAAGGCGAGTGCCGAGCCCGAGAAGGCGACGCAGCCGATCAGTGCGCCGATCATGGCCAGGGTGGCGTGCGTGCCCGTCGGCGGTTCGGACGACGTGAACGCCACCGCCGCGATGAGCGCGGCCGCGCCGCCGCCCATCCCGTTGTAGACCGCCACCATCTGGGGCATGTCGGTCATCTTGACGATCTTGCCCAGCCAGGCGGCGATGCCGCCGCCGAGCACGATGGCCACGACGCAGAGGATCAGGTTGATGGTCTTGCCGGGCGCGAAGAACGCCAGACCGCCGTTGCTGCCCGGGATCAGGAAGGTGACGGCGGTGGCCAGCAGCATGCCGAGACCCGCCCAGGCGATGCCCTGACGGGCGGTCTTCGGCGAACTCATCGCCTTCAGACCGAGGATGAAGAGGATGGAGACGACCAGGTAGGCGCCGTTGACGAGCCAACTCAGCATGATCAGGCACCCTTCTTGGCGCCCGCGGCGTCCGACTTGGAGGCGAACATGCCGAGCATGCGCTCGGTCACCACGTAGCCGCCTGCCGCGTTGGCCGCGCCGAGGAAGACGGCGAGGAAGCCGAGCACGAGCTGCATCGGCGTCTCGGCGTGGGCGAGCGCCCACATGGAGCCGACCAGCACCACGCCGTGCACGAAGTTGGATCCCGACATCAGGGGCGTGTGCAGGATGACCGGCACCCGGGAGATGACCTCGTAGCCGACGAACGCCGCCAGCACGAAGATGTACAGATACAGCAGATCGGTCATGCGGAGGTCTCCTCGCCAGTGGCGTGATCGGCGGCAGGAACGAGCGGGGCCGGGTCGGGGAGGCCGATGGCCCGGGCGACGCCGGCATGCACCACCTGCCCGGAATGGGTGAAGGCGGTGCCCGCGATGACCGCGTCGGACCAGTCGAGCGAGAGGCTGCCGTCGGTGATCATCGGGGCGGTGAAGTTGAACAGGTTCCTGGCGAACATCTCGGACGCGTGCACGGGCATGCGCGCCGGCAGGTTGACGGGGCCGACCACGCGCGCCCCGCCGACCAGGACGTCTTTGCCCGCGACCGTTCCTTCGACGTTGCCGCCGCCCTCGGCGGCCATGTCGACCACGACCGAGCCGGGCTTCATCGCTTCGACCATCGCGCGGGTGATGATCCGGGGCGCGCGGCGTCCGGGCACCGCGGCGGTGGTGATGAGGACGTCGGCCTCGGCGACCGCCTTGGCCAGCGCGGCGGCCTGGTGGGCGCGCTCGTCCTCGGTGAGCTCGCGGGCGTAGCCGCCCTCGCCGACGGCGTGGACGCCCGTGTCGACGAACTTCGCCCCCAGCGATTCGACCTGCTCGCGGGTCTCGGGCCGGACATCGTAGCCCTGCACCATCGCGCCGAGTCGCTTGGCGGTCGCGAGCGCCTGCAATCCGGCGACACCGGCACCAATGACCAGGACTCGGCTGGGCCGGATCGTGCCGGCGGCGTAGGTGATCATCGGGAAGAACTTGGGTGCCCTCGCCGCAGCGAGCAGGACGCACTGGTAGCCCGACGCCGACCCCTGGCTGGTGAGGATGTCCATGCTCTGGGCGCGTGAGATGCGCGGCAGCAGTTCGAGGGCGAACGCGGTCACGCCGCGATCGGCGAGCGCCGTGGCGCGCGCGGCGTCCGACCACGGGGCGAGCATGCCCATGACGATCTGCCCCGGTTTCAGGGCGTCCTGGTCGGACGCCGACAGCGGACCGATCGTCCAGACGATGTCGCTGCGCGCGATGACGTCGGCCGAGGTCTCGGCCCAGTCGGCGTCGCCCAGCGATTCGGGTGTCGTGAAGGCGGCGTCGGTCGCGCCGCGCTGGACGAGCACGCGTGCGCCGAGCCCGGCGAGCTTCTTGACGACGTCGCCGATGATGGGGGACCGGGTCTCGTGCTCCGCACTGGCGGGAACACCGATCACGACGCTCACGGGTACTCCTTCGTGATGATGAGGCAATCAGACTACTACGGAGCGTCGTTGTCCGGGGGGTCTGGGCGGTTGGCGGTGGCGTCGCCGACTGCGGTAAAGTGGTCGGTCGGCGTGAGAACGCCCGCGGAGAAAGAGAGCCACCCGTTCCGGGAACGGCGCCGCGCAACGGATGTCAAGGAGAAGCGCATGGATGCAGCGACGAAGAAGCAGATCATCGAAGAGTACGCGACCAAGCCGGGCGACACGGGCTCTCCCGACGTCCAGATCGCTGTACTGAGCAAGCGCATCGCGCACTTGACCGAACATCTCAAGGAACACAAGGGGGACCACCACAGCCGCCGTGGTCTCATGCTGATGGTCGGCCAGCGTCGCCGCCTGCTCAACTACGTCGCGAAGCAGGATGTCGAGCACTACCGCTCGCTCATCGCCCGTCTCGGCCTGCGCCGTTGACGCACCCTGCTTGACACCGTCAGGGGGTGGCCCAACGGCCATCCCCTTGGCGGTGTACCCCACCACGAGAGTCGGACGGGGACGCAGCCGGCGTCCGCGCCGTCACCACTGAAAAGACACTGATCACCGCTCACCTGGCCCGCGCTCGTCGGTCCTCGGTAGTGGCTCCCGGGGGAGGTTCCCGTGGGCTTCGATCGAAGACCGATCCTTATTCAACGAGGCCGGCGTTCAGGTGCGGCACGCACCGAAAGGAATACTCCATGGCTATGGAGGGAGAGGGCCTTCGTTTCACCGAGGCCATCATCGACAACGGCTCGTACGGCAAGCACGTCGTCCGCTTCGAGTCGGGCCTGCTGGCCCGGCAGGCGAACGGCTCGGCCGTCGTGTATCTCGACGAGGACACGATGCTGCTGTCGGCCACGACCGCCCAGAACAACCCGCGTGACGCCATCGACTTCTTCCCGCTGACGGTCGACGTCGAGGAACGCATGTACGCCGCGGGCCGCATCCCCGGCTCGTTCTTCCGCCGCGAGGGCCGGCCCAGCGAGAACGCGATCCTCGCGTGCCGCCTGATCGACCGCCCCCTGCGCCCCTGCTTCGTCAAGGGACTGCGCAACGAGGTCCAGGTGGTCGTCACCGTGATGGCCCTCAACCCGAACGTCCGCTACGACGTGCTGGCGATCAACGCCGCTTCGGCGTCCACCACGCTCGCCGGCCTGCCCTTCTCGGGCCCCGTCGGCGGTGTCCGCGTGTCGCTCATCAACGACACCTGGGTGGCGTTCCCGACGGTCGAACAGATGGCGGATTCGACCTTTGACATGGCGGTCGCCGGGCGCGTGCTGCCCGACGGCGATGTCGCGATCATGATGGTCGAGGCCGGCGGAACCGAGAGCACGGTCAACAACGTGCGCGCCGGGCGTCCGGCCCCCACCGAAGAGATCGTGGCCCAGGGCCTCGAGGCGGCGAAGCCGTCCATCAAGGCGCTGTGCGAGGCGCAGGCCGAGCTGGCAGCCCAGCTGCCCAAGCCCGTCAAGGAGTTCCCCGTCTTCCGCGACTACGCCGACGACGTCTACGGCGCCGTCGCGGAGTCCGCGACCGACCGCCTCAAGGCCGTCATGACCATCGCGGGCAAGCATGAGCGCGAGACCTCCACCGAGGCGCTGCTCGGCGATCTGCGCGCTGAACTGGCCGGGTCCTTCGAGGGCCGCGAGAAGGAGATCACCGGAGCCTTCCGCGCACTGACGAAGAAGGTCGTGCGTCACAAGACGCTGACCGAGGGCGTCCGTATCGATGGACGCGGGACGCGCGACATCCGCACCCTGTCGGCCGAGGTCGGCGTGGTGCCGCGCGTCCACGGATCGGCGCTGTTCATGCGCGGCGAGACCCAGATCCTGGGTGTCACCACGCTCAACATGCTCGACATGGAGCAGAAGCTCGACACGCTGGCGCCCGAGACGACCAAGCGCTACATGCACAACTACAACTTCCCGCCGTACTCCACGGGCGAGACCGGACGCGTGGGGTCGCCGAAGCGCCGCGAGATCGGCCACGGAGCGCTCGCCGAGCGTGCCCTGGTGCCGGTGCTGCCGACCCGCGAGGAGTTCCCCTACGCGATCCGGCAGGTGTCCGAGGCGCTCGGCTCGAACGGCTCCACGTCGATGGGTTCGGTCTGTGCGTCGACCCTGGCGCTGCTGAACGCAGGCGTCCCGCTGAAGGCCCCCGTCGCGGGCATCGCGATGGGGCTGATGAGCGAGGACATCGACGGTGAGACCCGCTATGTGGCGCTCACTGACATCCTCGGCACCGAGGACGCGCTGGGTGACATGGACTTCAAGGTGGCCGGCACCCCCGAGTTCGTGACCGCGCTGCAGCTCGACACCAAGCTCGAGGGCATCCCGGCCGAGGTCCTGGCCGGCGCGTTGTTGCAGGCCCGCGACGCCCGGCACACGCTGCTGGAGGTCATGGGCGAGGCCATCGACACGCCTGACGAGATGAGCCTGTTCGCGCCGCGCATCATCACGGTGAAGATCCCGGTGGACAAGATCGGCGAGGTGATCGGGCCCAAGGGCAAGGTCATCAACCAGATCCAGGACGACACCGGCGCCAACCTCTCCATCGAGGACGACGGCACCATCTACATCGGCGCCACCAATGGCGAGGCGGCGGAGGCCGCCCGTGCGGCCGTCAACGCGATCGCGAACCCGACGATGCCCGAGAAGGGGGAGCGCTACCTCGGCACCGTCGTCAAGCTGATGGCGTTCGGCGCGTTCGTCTCGCTGATGCCTGGCAAGGACGGCCTGCTGCACATCAGCAAGCTGCGCCAGCTCAACGGCGGCAACCGGGTCGAGAACGTCGAGGACGTCCTCAGCGTGGGCCAGAAGATCCAGGTGGAGATCACGGAGATCGACGACCGGGGCAAGCTTTCGCTCGGCCCGGTCGTGGACGAGAAGGCGACCGCCTGATCGGTCGTCTCCGACCACACGCGCGAACGGCGCCATCCCCGCCTCGGGGTGGCGCCGTTCGGCGTAGCCAGCGCTTCGCCCGGGGCGTCGGCGACCCAGTGGCTCACCCGGGCGGCGGCGGACGTCAGAGCAGTGGCAGCAGGTCCGCGACCGAGTCCAGGACCCGGGAGGGACGGTAGGGGTAGGAGCCGACCTCCGCGGCCTGCGTCGAGCCCGTGAGCACGAGGATGGTGTGCAGGCCCGCCTCCATGCCGGCGACGATGTCGGTGCCCATTGTGTCGCCGATCATTCCGGTGGTCTCGGAGTGCGCCTGGATCTTGTTCAGCGCCGAGCGGAACATCATCGGGTTCGGCTTGCCCACGATGTAGGGCTTGTGCCCGGTCGCCGCCGTGATCATGGCCGCGAACGCGCCGGTCGCCGGCACGATGCCGTCGGTGCTCGGACCCGACTTGTCCGGGTTGGTGGCGATGAAGCGCGCCCCACCCAGGATCAGCCGGATCGCGCGCGTCGCCTGCTCGAACGACATCGCCCGGGTCTCGCCCAGCACGACGAACTCGGGGTCGACGTCCGTCAGCACGAAGCCGGCCTCGTGCAGGGCCGTCGTCAGTCCGGCCTCGCCCAGCACGTAGGCGGTGCGTGGACCGCTCTGGTTCGCGAGGAAGGCCGCAGTCGCCATCGCCGAGGTCCAGATGTTCTCTTCGGGCACCTCCAGCCCGGCGCGGTGCAGGCGCGCTGCGAGGTCCCGCGGCGTCTGCACCGAGTCGTTGGTCAGGACGAGGTAGGGCAGTCCGTGGCGGGTCCAGTGCTCGATCAGCTCCCGGGCGCCCGGGATTGCGCGGTCGCCGTGAACGAGGACGCCGTCCTTGTCGGTGAGCCAGCACTTGAGTTCTCTCGGATCACGCATGCCTCAAGAGTGCCGCACGTGGGTGAACCGCGGATCAAGTTCCGCAGTGAGGACGCGGCGAACTCCCGGAGCGAGTGCGCGGTGCCCGCTCGAGCGCGCGGTGCCCACTCGAGTGCGCGGGGGTGCGGCCGCATCGACTTGAGCCTGCCCGAGAGCATCGGGGCCCACTCGAGCACGCCGGGGTGCGGCATCAGCGATTACGATGAGCCGCATGAAGGTGGCCGTGTTCGGAGCGAAGGGGCGCATGGGCGCCGAGATCTGTCGTGCGGTCGAGGGGGCGTCCGGTCTCGTCCTGGTCGCGGCCCTCGACGCGGGCGACGACCGTGACGCCGCCCTCGGCGCCGACGTGGCGATCGACTTCACCGTGCCGGACGCCGTGATGGACAACCTCGAGTGGTGCGCGGCCAACGGCGTGCACGCCGTGGTGGGCACGACCGGCTTCACGCCCGAGCGGCTCGCCCAGGTGGAGCGGTGGTTCGCCGCCGGCGGCCGCAACGTCGTCGTCGCCTCGAACTACGCCATTGGCTCGCTGCTGATGATGAGGTTCGCCGAGATCGCGGCACCGTTCTTCGAGTCGGTCGAGATCATCGAGTTGCATCATCCGAACAAGGTGGACGCCCCCTCGGGTACCGCCGTCACCACCGCGCAGCGCATCGCGAAGGCGCGCGCCCAGGCGTCCTGTGCGGCCGTCCCGGACGCGACCACCCAGGAGACCCCGGGCGCCCGCGGCGCAGATGTGGAGGGCATCCGGGTGCACTCCGTGCGCCAACGCGGGCTGTTCGCCAACCAGGAGGTCCGCTTCGGCAACGAGGGCGAGCAGCTCACGATCGTCGAGAACGGCTTTGCGCGTAGCGCCTACATGCCGGGCATCCTCGCGGCGGTGCGCGCGGTCCCCGGCCTGCCCGGCCTGACCGAGGGCATCGAGGACCTGCTCGGCATCAACGGACGCGGCGCGTCGCCACTGGTGTGAGTCGGGCCAGCGTGGCCCTGGCGGTGAGGTCGTCGATGATGAGGTCGGTCATCACGCCCGCGCGCAGGGCGCCCACGATCGCGGGTGCACGCAGCGGATCCGCGGCGACGCAGATGCGCCGAGCCACCCGCTGGAGCTCGTTCGGCGTGGGGCCGGTCGCGCGGCTGTTGGCCTCGATGTCGGCGAAGGTGCCGTCCTCGCGCAGCAGGACGGTGCAGATGTCACCGACGACGCCGTCGGCGGCCAGCGCGGCAAGTTCCGGAGCGTCCAGGTAACCCGCCGAGTACACATGCGAGGGGACGGCGCCGGTCAGCGACCCGACGCCGAACAGCGCGACGTCCATCTCGGCGAGCAGCGCGAGCACGCGGCCCACCGAGCGTTCGCGCCACATGGCCTGCTTGGTGGCGGCGTAGTCGAAAAATGCGGGCACGGGGAACAGGACGACTTCGGAGCCGAACGCGTCGCCGACCGACTGGAGGATTTCGCGGATCCAGGGCGTGCCGGAGGTCGTGTGATTGCCGCCGCCGTTCATCTGGACGACTGACGTGCCGGTCAGGGGGCGCGGCGTCAGGTGACGGCTGACCGCGGCGACGGTGACGCCCCAGGCGACGCCGAGGACCTGATCGTCGCGCACGATGTCGGCCAGCAGGACGGCGGCGCGTTGGGCGACGTATTCCAGGCGGGTGAGGGTCGTGGCCGACCCGCGGGAGGGGACGACGTGCACGGTGATCCCGAACGTGCTGCCCAGCGTGCGCGCGACGGAGGACCGGGTGCCCGCCTCGTCCGCGATGGTGATGCGGACCAGCGCCGTCTCCCGCGCCTCGCTGAGCAGCCGCGACACCGTCGAGCGGGAGACGCCGAGGGTGCGGGCGATGGACTCCATGGTCTCGCCGTGCTGGTAGTACCGGGTGGCCGCCAGATACATCTGCTCGTCACGCTCGTTCATCCTTCTCCCTCCGCGCTGCACGTCCGTGCACCAGGCTGGCGCATCCGTGCAGGTGAGGGCAAGACTGTTCCCGACACATCGCGCAAAGGAGCCCCGCATGTCCATCCCGACACTCAGCCCGGACCAACGTGAGTCCGCTCTCGCTGCGCTGGAGTCCGAGACGTTCGACATCCTCGTCATCGGTGGCGGGGTCACCGGCGCCGGCGCCGCGCTCGATGCGGCCACCCGGGGCCTGAAGACCGCGATCGTGGAGGCGCAGGACTGGGCCTCCGGCACGTCGAGCCGGTCCAGCCGTCTGGTGCACGGCGGTCTGCGCTACCTCTACAACCTCGACTTCGCCCTCGTCGCCGAGGCGCTGGCCGAGCGCGGACGCCTGATCAGCAAGCTGGCCCCGCACCTGGTCAAGGCGCAGCCGTTCCTGTGGCCGTTGAAGCAGCGTGTCATCGAACGCGCCTACTCGGCGGTCGGCGTGGGCCTGTACGACACCCTCGCGATCGCGGCTGCGGGCGGCCGCAAGACCGTCCCGATCCAGAAGCACCTGTCCAAGGCCGGCGCCAAGTCTCGGTTCCCCGATGTCCGCGACGACGCACTCATCGGCGCGATCGAGTTCTACGACGCCCGCGTCGACGATGCCCGCCTCGTGATCAATCTGGTCCGCAGCACCGTCCGCAGCGGCGGCACGGCGGCGTCCCGCACCGCGGTCGTCGGCCTGGTCCAGGACGCCTCGGGTCGCGTCACCGGGGCGAAGGTCCGCGACCTCGAATCCGGCCGCGAGATCGAGGTGCGCGCCAAGGCAGTCATCAACGCCACCGGCGTGTGGACCGAGCACACCCAGGGCATGGCCACGGTGAAATCGGGCCTGAAGGTGCTGGCTTCCAAGGGCATCCACATCGTGGTGCCGCGTGCGCGGATCAACGCCCACTCCGGCATGTTCCTGCGCACCGAGAAGTCGGTGCTGTTCATCATCCCCTGGCAGCACTACTGGGTGATCGGTACGACCGACACGGCCTGGCACGAGCAACTGGTCCACCCCGTGCCGACCTCGGAGGACATCGACTACGTGCTCGAGCACGCCAACGCCGTCCTGAGCGCCGACCTGACCCGCGCCGACATCATCGGCACCTATGCCGGTCTCCGCCCGCTCCTGCAGCCGGTCGACGCCGACGAGGCCAAGTCGGCGAAGGTCTCGCGAGAGCACACCACGATGGAGGCCGCGCCAGGCCTGGTCGTGATCGCCGGCGGCAAGCTGACCACCTACCGGGTCATGGGGGCGGACGCCGTCGACGTGGCACTCGGCAAGGAGCGCGCCAAGGCGTTGCCCTCCCTCACCAAGAACGTCCCGCTGCTCGGCGCCGACGGCTACGAGGCGCTGCTGCGGCGCACCGACGCGATCGCGGCGAAGTACGGCTGGGACGCCGCACGCCTGCAGCACCTCACGGACCGGTACGGCTCCGAGGTCGAGGATCTCCTGGCCCTCGTGGACGCCGACTCCGGCCTCGGCAGGCCGCTGGAGGCCTCCGACTGGTACCTGCGCGCCGAAGTGGCGTTCGCCTGCCTCTACGAGGGTGCACTCCACCTGGAGGACATCCTCATCCAGCGCGTCCGGCTGAACTCGACGAGCCCCGACCGGGGGGCGTCCGCCGTCGATGAGGTCGCCGCGATCGCCGCGCCGCTGCTGGGCTGGGACGCCGAGCGCACCGAGGCCGAGAAAGCGAACTACCGAGCCCGCGTGGCCGCCGAACTGGCGGCCCAGGAGAAGGCCACGGACGCCGAGGCGTCCGCGGCCCGGACGGCGGCGGGGGACATGGTCCCCACCGCCTTGTGACACCCCCATGCGGGACGCCGCCCGGCGCCCCGCCCACCTGGTATTCCCCTACCGGCGGACATCATGGCAAATGCACCGGTAGGGGATTCCCCCGGCACCAATGACGGTGCCAGAAAGTGAGACTTGCGTGTCTCTCGCAACTATATTCCTCGCCGAGACCGTGGGCACGGCGATGCTGCTGCTCCTCGGCGGCGGCGTCGTCGCCAACAACATCCTTCCGAAGAACAAGGGGTTCGGCACCGGAGCGCTGCACATCAACTTCGGCTGGGGCCTCGCGGTCTTCGCCGGTGTGCTCGTCTCGTACAAGTCCGGCGGTCACCTGAACCCCGCGGTCACCCTGGGCATCGCCTCCTCGGGAGCCGAGAACTTTGTCGACGGCATCCCCGTCGATGCGGCTTCCATCGCCACCTACCTCTCCGCGCAGATGCTCGGAGCCTTCATCGGCGCGGTGCTGTGCTACCTGGCGTACAAGACCCAGTTCGACCAGGACGCGGACCCGGCCGTCAAGCTGGGCGTGTTCTCGACGGGCCCGGAAGTCCGCAGCCCCTTGTGGAACCTGGTGACGGAGGCGATCGCGACCTTCGTGCTGGTCTTCGTGGTGCTGGCCGCCGGCAACTGGGGCGACTCTGCCACCCAGACGCCCGCCGGGCTCGGCTGGCTCGGTGCCCTCGGCGTGGCGCTGCTGGTCGTCGGCATCGGCGCGTCCCTCGGCGGCCCGACCGGGTACGCCATCAACCCTGCCCGTGACCTCGGCCCGCGCATCGCCCACGCCGTCCTGCCGATCCCCGGCAAGGGCAGCTCCGACTGGGGCTACGCGTGGATCCCGGTCGTCGGCCCGATCGTCGGCGGTGTCGTCGCGGGACTGTCCGCCGGCGTCCTGCTCCCCTGACCCTCATCATCCAGTTTCCGACAACGACGTAGGAGTTCACATGACCGAGCAATACGTGATGGCGATCGATCAGGGCACCACCAGCTCGCGCGCCATCGTCTTCAACCGCGAGGGCCGCATCGTCGCGACCGGCCAGAAGGAACACGAGCAGATCTTCCCGAGGGCCGGCTGGATGGAGCACGACCCGGTCGAGATCTGGGACAGCGTCCGCGAGGTGACCGCGCTCGCGCTCGCGCACGGCGGACTGAACAAGTCCAACATCGTCGCCGTGGGCGTCACCAACCAGCGGGAGACCGCGATGGTCTGGGACAAGAACACCGGCGAGCCGGTCTACAACGCGATCGTGTGGCAGGACACCCGCACCGATGCGATCTGCAAAGAACTCGCCCAGGGCGACGACAACCGCTACAAGGAGAAGGTCGGCCTCCCTCTGGCCACCTACTTCTCCGGGCCCAAGGTCAAGTGGATTCTCGACAACGTCGAGGGCGTCCGGGAGCGCGCCGAGGCCGGCGACCTGCTCATGGGCACCATGGACACCTGGGTGATCTGGAACCTCACCGGCGGCACCGACGGAGGCGTCCATGTCACCGACGTCACCAACGCCTCCCGTACCATGCTGATGGACCTGGACACCCTCGAATGGGACGCCTCGATCGCCGCCGACATGGACATCCCGCTGTCGATGCTGCCCGCGATCAAGTCGTCCTCCGAGGTGTACGGCTACGGCCGTGCCAAGGGCCTGCTGGGCGGCGTCCCGATCGCGGGCGACCTCGGCGACCAGCAGGCGGCCACCTTCGGCCAGGCGGCGTTCGAGGTCGGCATGGCCAAGAACACCTACGGCACGGGCTGCTTCATGCTCATGAACACCGGCGAGGACAAGGTGCCCAGCAAGAACGGGCTGCTGACCACCGTGTGCTACAAGATCGGCGACAACAAGCCGGTCTACGCGCTCGAGGGCTCGATCGCGGTCGCAGGTTCGCTGGTCCAGTGGCTCCGGGACAATCTCAAGCTCATCGAGTCGGCACCCGAGGTCGAGGAGCTGGCCGCCAGCGTCGAGGACAACGGCGGCGCCTACTTCGTGCCTGCCTTCTCGGGCCTGTTCGCCCCGTATTGGCGCTCGGACGCCCGGGGCGCGATCGTCGGCCTGACGCGATTCGTCAACCGCGGTCACCTCGCGCGGGCCGTCCTGGAATCGACGGCGTACCAGACCCGCGAGGTGCTCGACGCCATGGAGGCCGACTCCGGGGTCACGCTGGCCGAACTCAAGGTCGACGGCGGCATGACGATGAACGAGACGCTCATGCAGTTCCAGGCCGACCAGTTGGGGGTCGACGTGGTGCGCCCGGTGGTGGCCGAGACCACGGCCCTCGGCGCGGCCTATGCGGCCGGCATCGCCGTGGGCTTCTGGAACGGCGAGCAGGACGTCATCGACAACTGGGCCGAGGACAAGCGCTGGACGCCCCAGGCTGACCCGGCCGAGCGTGACCGCCTCTATCGCGGTTGGAAGAAGGCCGTCACCAGGACCTTCGACTGGGTCGACGAGGACGTCGAGTAGCACGGGTGCACGCGGCGGGCGCGGCGGGACGTCACCCGTTCCGCGCTCGACGCGCGTACGACCGATCCGTGCGTCGAGGCGTCCAGACGCGCCGCTCGCCTCGTCCTCAGACGAGGGCGGTGTGCATTCGCACCATTTTCACGGTCGCCGCGGCGTCCTCGCTGCCGACGGTGCGGTGGCCGCCGTCGGTTCCCCAGCCCGCCGAGATCAGGAACCGGCGCAGCGGGTCGTCGGTCGAGCGCACCCACCAGGTGGCTCGCGCGAAGCCGTCGGCCCGCAGCGTGTCGGCCACGGCGTTGAGGAGCCGCGAACCATGCCCCTGGCGTTGCGCGGGGGGGTCGACGACGAACTCGGCGACGAGGGCGTCCTCCCCCGGGTGGGCGTCCTCGTCGTCGGACGGGCCGATCGCCGCGAAGGCGACCAGACGGCCGTCGGCAAGTGCCACCATGACCCGGAACGCGGCCAGCGGAGGGCGGGCGATGGCGGCTTCCCAGGACGCCGCCATGGTGGCCAGGTCGACGCTCGCGAGGATGTGGTCGGCGACGTCCGAGGGGAACAGCTGCGCCCAGCTCCGCCGCTGGACCGCTGCGATGCGCTCGGCCTCGCCGGGGAGCGCGAGGCGGCAGGAGTCGGCGAACGGAGCGCGGGTCATCCGGCCATCCTAGTGTCCTGTCGTCCCGGCGCGCGCCGGCCCGGCGACGTGCCCAGCGTCCCCGCATCGCGGGCCTGCCGCCCGAGGCGCGTTAGAGTGAAGCCCGTGCGAGACGCCTTGAGAACACCACCCACGCTGGCCCCCGACACGCTGCGGATCACCCCGCTGGGCGGGCTCGGCGACGTCGGCCGCAACAGCGCATCCTTCGAACTCAACGGAAAGCTGCTGCTCGTCGACTGCGGCGTCCTGTTTCCCGACGAGAACCATCCGGGCGTCGACCTGATCCTGCCGGGCCTGCATCTGCTCGCCGGACGCCTGGACGACATCGAGGCGCTCGTGCTCACCCATGGCCACGAGGACCACATCGGCGCGGTGCCCTACCTGCTGCGCCGGCGTCCGGACATTCCCGTGCTCGGCAGCAAGCTGACGCTCGCCCTGGTGCGCGAGAAGCTCAAGGAGCACCGGATCCGCCACACCGACCTGCGCGAGGTGGCCGAGGGCGACCGTCGGGCGCTCGGCCAGTTCGACGTCGAGTTCCTCGCCGTCAACCATTCGATCCCCGACGCGCTCGCCGTGCACCTGCGCACGCCCGCGGGCACCGTGCTCCACACCGGCGACTTCAAGCTCGACCAGTTGCCGCTCGATGGACGCCTCACCGACCTGCGCGGGTTCGCGCGGGTCGGGGAGGAGGGCCTTGATCTGTTCATGGTGGATTCCACCAACGCTGAGACCCCGGGCTTCACCACGCTGGAGAAGGACATCCAGCCCGCGATGGAGCGTGTGTTCGCGCACGCCAAGGGCAAGCTGATCGTGGCCTGCTTCGCCAGTCACGTGCACCGCGTGCAGCAGGTGATGGATGAGGCCGTCCGGCGTGGCCGCAAGGTCGTCTACGTCGGCCGTTCGATGGTGCGCAACATGACGATCGCCGCCCAGCTCGGCTTTCTGCACGTGCCCGCCAACACGCTGATCGCGCTCGACGACATCGACAAGTACCGCGACGACGAGGTGGTGATCATCTCGACCGGGTCGCAGGGCGAGCCGCTGTCGGCGCTGAGCCGGATCGCCAACCACGAGCACCCGATCATCACGGCCGGCGAGGGTGACACCGTGCTGTTGGCGAGTTCGCTGATCCCCGGCAACGAGAACTCGGTGTACCGGGTGATCAACGGCCTGACCAAGAACGGCGTCAAGGTGGTGCACAAGGCGAACGCGCTCGTGCACGTGTCGGGGCACGCGTCCGCGGGCGAGCTGTTGTACTGCTACAACATCCTCAAGCCGCGCAACGTCCTGCCGGTGCACGGCGAGGTGCGTCACCTTGTCGCGAACGCCGAGCTGGCGATCGCGACCGGGGTGCCGCGCGAGAACACGATCGTCGTCGAGGACGGCGCTGTGGTCGACCTGCGCAACCATCGCGCCAAGGTGGTGGGACGCCTCGAGTGCGGCTACATCTTCGTCGACGGTTCGACGGTGGACGCCGTGGGCGACGCCGAGCTGGACGACCGGCGGATCCTCGGCGAGGAGGGCTTCATCTCGGTGATCGCCGTGGTCAACCTGCACTCGGGTGCGCTCGTCGAGGGCCCGATCATCACGGCGCGCGGATTCTTCGACGGCGAGGGGATCTTCGATGAGATCTCCGACGAGATCGCGGCGGCGCTGCGCGAGGCGCTGGCCGAGGGGGCCGATGACACCCACCCGCTGCAGCAGCTGATGCGCCGCAGGATCGGGCGCTGGGTGAGTCGTCGCTACCGGGCGCGTCCGATGATCGTGCCGGTGGTGCTGGCCACCTGAGGCCGGCTCCGGTCGGCGAGGGCGCGCCCGCGCGGGCCGGAACAGGGGGTGCGGGCGGTGATTTCATCCCCGCGCCGGGATCGGTTAAGATGTCCAGGTTGCGATTTCGATCGTCGGTAGTGTCGCGTCCGTAGCGGGTGCCGCCGACAAACCAGAGGAGTAAGTCATGGCCGCCGTGTGCGACGTCTGCGCCAAGAAGCCGACCTTCGGCCACAACGTGCCGTGGTCGAAGAAGAAGACCAACCGCCGCTGGAACCCGAACATCCAGTCGGTGCGCGCCACCATCAACGGCGGCACCAAGCGCCTGAACGTGTGCACCTCGTGCATCAAGGCCGGCAAGGTCTCCCGCTGACCTGAGTCACCTTGTAGAAGACCCGCTCCGGCGGGTCTTTTGCTTGCCCGGTTGCGGGCGTCCGGGGCCCAGGGCGATCTCGGTGCTGCTGGCCCTGATCGTGCGCGTGAGCGGTACCACCCGGATGGTGGTGGTGTCTGACGTGGACCAAGTCTGCCACCTGTAGATGGATCCATCTACAGGTGCGCGTCCACCGCCGGTGTGCGGTCGTTGTCCGACCGGCTCGTTAGGATCGCTGTCATGGCCGATCCCCGCTGGCAGACACGCGCGTTCGCCGAGTTGAACGCGCCGCTGTCGAGCGCGCTCGGGTCGCAGGCGAAGCTGTTCGAGGCGCTGCGCGTCCACACCGTGGGCGACCTCCTGCGCCACCTGCCGCGGCACTACCTGTCGGGCACGGAGCTGACCGATCTGGCCAGCCTCGACGAGGGCGAGCATGTGGCGGTGATGGCGCGGGTGGCGTCCACCCAGGTCATCGACGGTCCTCCGGGCAGCGGACGCGGTCGCGGCCCCCAGTCCCGACTCGAGGTCACGCTCACCGACGGCATCGGACGCCTGCGCGCCACCTTCTTCGGCGGCGCGCACGTGACGCGCTGGTGGGAACGTGAGCTCGGCCGCGGCGACCGCGGGATCTTCGTCGGCAAGATCGGTGCCTTCCGCGACGCGCTGCAGATGACCCATCCGGCGTTCGTGATGCTGGACGCCTCCGGCAGGGTGGTGGGCAACTCGGACGAGAAGGCGCGCATCGCCGAGCTGTCTCGCTCGGGCTTGGTCGGCCTCTACCCGGCCACGGCCAAGCTGAAGACGTGGACGATCGCCGAGTCGGTCCGGCTGGCACTGCACGCTCTCGACGGCGCCGAGGATCCCTGGCCCGCCTGGGTTCGCGAGCGCGCCGGCGTGTGCGGGTTCGTCGAGGCGTTCGGCTTCGTCCACCGCCCCGACTCGCGCGCCGACATCGAGCGCGGCGAGCAGCGGCTGCGCTTCGACGAGGCGTTCACCACGCAGCTGACGATGGCGTACCGGCGCGCGGAGAACGCCCGCAGCTCGGCCGGGCCGCGGCCGCGGCGTCCGGGGGGGATCCTCGACGGCTTCGACGCGACCGTGCCGTTCACGCTCACCGAGGGGCAGCGCACGACGTCGGATGAGATCTTCGCCGACCTGGCGCGCGCCCGGCCGATGCAGCGGCTGCTGCAGGGCGAGGTGGGCTCGGGCAAGACGCTCGTGGCGCTGCGGGCCATGCTGGCGGTGGTGGATGCCGGCGGACAAGCCGTCCTGCTGGCGCCGACCGAGGTGCTGGCACAGCAGCATCATCAGACCATCGCCGGCCTGCTCGGTCCGCTGGGAGCGGGCCGCGTCCTCGGCTCTCCCGACGCCGCGACCGATGTGGTGTGTCTCACCGGGTCGATGAGCGCCGCGGCGAAGAAGGCCGCATTGCTGAAGATCGCCTCGGGCGAGGCGGGCATCGTGATCGGCACGCACGCGCTGCTCGCCGACCGGGTGCAGTTCGTCGACCTGGGCCTGGTCGTCATCGACGAACAGCACCGCTTCGGGGTGGAGCAGCGCGCGGTCCTCACCGACCGGGCCGCCGCCCGCCCCCACGTGCTGGTGCTGACGGCGACGCCCATTCCGCGCTCGGTGGCGATGACGGTCTTCGGGGACCTGTCGGTGTCCACGCTCGCCGAACTACCGCACGGGCGCGCGGAGGTCTCGACCACGGTCGTCGATGCCGGACGCCGCCCCACCTGGGTCGAGCGCGCCTGGCAGCGGGTCCGCGAAGAGGTTGCACTAGGGCGGCAGGCGTTCGTGGTCGCGCCGCAGATCGGTTCCGGTGACGGGACTCTCGGCGTGGTCGCGCTCGCGGACGAGCTGCTCGCCGGGCCGCTGGCAGGGCTGCGGGTGGGCGTCCTGCACGGCCAGCTGGCCGGCGACGTCAAGGAATCGGTGATGGGCGACTTCGTCTCCGGCGACATCGACGTCCTGGTCGCGACCACCATCATTGAGGTCGGCGTCGACGTGCCCAACGCCACCATGATGGTGATCTGGGACGCCGACCGATTCGGGATCAGCCAGCTTCACCAGCTCCGCGGCCGGATCGGACGCAGCTCCTTGCCGGGGGTCTGCCTGCTGGTGAGTTCCGCCGAGCCGGATGCCCCCGCATGGGAGCGGCTGGCGGCCGTCGCGGCCACGCGCGACGGGTTCGTGCTGGCCGAACTCGACCTGGCCCAGCGCCGGGAGGGCGATGTGCTGGGGGCGTCCCAGTCGGGGGGCCGGTCGACCCTGCGGCTGCTGCGGGTGCTGGAACACGCCGACCTCATCGACGCGGCTCGCGTGCTGGCCGACGAGGCGGTGCGTCGCGACCCCGGCTGCGCCACACCGGGTTTCGCCGACGCGCTGGCCCAGACCGAGTTGCTCGCCGGCGGCGACTGGATCGACCGCTCCTAGGGACATTGCGCGCGGTAGTCTCGCGCGGGTGACGCGCATCATCGCCGGCAGGGCCGGCGGGCAACGGCTGGCCACCCCGACGCACGCCCGCACCCGTCCCACGTCCGACCGGGTGCGCGAATCGGCCTTCAACCTGATCGCCGACTGGGCCGGCACGGCGGGCGAATCCGCCGACACGATGATGGACCGCTTCAGCCTGCTCGACCTTTACGCCGGTACCGGCGCGGTCGGGCTCGAGGCCGCCAGCAGGGGGGCCGGCCCGGTGGTCTGCGTCGAGAAGGACCGTGCCACGGCCGCCCTGGCGCGGGGCAACGCGGAGGCCACTGGGCTGGCCGTGCGCGTGATGGCGCAGCCGGTCGAGACCTTCCTCGCCGGGCCGCCGACCCCTTTCGACATCGTGTGGCTCGATCCGCCCTACGACGTGCCGACCCGGGTCGTCGAGGCGCACCTGCGCGCGCTGGTGCGCGGCTGGGTGGCAACCGACGGGCTGGTCGTCGTCGAGCGGTCCGCGCGCGATCGGGCGCCCGCCTGGCCGGCCGAACTCGGCCAGGGGCGTCAACGGCGCTACGGTGAGACGATGCTGCACCTGGCGAGCGAGGAGGAATGAGCATGAGGGCGATCTGCCCGGGATCGTTCGATCCGGTCACCCACGGCCACCTCGACGTCATCGCCCGCGCGGCGCACCTGTTCGACGAGGTCATCGTCGCGCTAGGGCGCAACAGCTCCAAGAACTGCCTGTTCACCGTCGAGGAACGGGTGGCCATGCTGACGGAGGCGACGTCCACGATGCCGGGGGTCCGGGTGGGCGTGCTGGACGGGTTGCTGGTCGACTACTGCCGCGCCGAGGGCGTGGACGTCATCGTCAAGGGGTTGCGGTTCGCCGGTGACTTCGAGTTCGAGGTGCAGATGTCGCAGATGAACCATGCGCTGAGCGGCATCGAGACCATCATGCTGCCGACCTCGGCCCGCTGGGCCCACCTGAGTTCCACGATCATTCGCGAGGTCGCGAGGCTCGGCGGCGACGTCTCCGATTTCGTCCCGCCCGCCGTCGCGGAGCGCATCCGCGCCATGCAGGCGTAAGGGCTCACGAATTGTCGTTTTGAGGGGCTTTGCTGGTCGGTTGGGCGGTCAGGGCTCGGAAATGGTCGTTATGGGCCTGCCCGGAGCACCCCAAAACGACCACATCCGAGCCCTCACCCGGATTCCACTCTGCGCCCGCCGCCATAGCGACCATTGGTGAGCCCGACGCGGGCGAGTGGCCCCGAGTGACGGGGCGGGCGCCTCGGGATGACCCCAGGGCGCCCGCCCGCCGGTCAGACCTCTCGCAGAGAGACCCGCCGATTCTCGGAGTCGAGTTCGAGCACCTCGACGCGGACCTGCTGGCCGACCTCGAGCGTGTGCGGCGTCTCGCTCGCGTGGAGCAGTCCGTCGACACCCTCCTCGAACCGGACGAAGCTGCCGAACGGCACGATGCTGCTGACGACGCCCGTCAGCGGTGCGCCGCTGCGGGCGACGAACGCCTGCCACGCCTGATCCGTGGGCTGTTGTGTGTGGTTCATGTTTCACCTCCTCTCCACGCACGTCCATGTGACGGGTGCGTGGGGGAGGGCGGGCCGCGGGCCCGCCGGGAGGTCACTGCAGCGCCGGGGAACTCTCTGTGCAGCGGCGCGAGGCCGACCCGGCAGTCATGGGATTCATGATAGCCCCGCGTGGACGCCGCCCGTCCGGTCGGGCTGGATCGCGCTGAGAGCCAGAGATCGACGCCGCAGCGTTCGTCGACTGCATGCTCGACGCCCTGGTTGGACGCCTCCGGCACCAGCCGGTAAGGTAGGGATTCGGTTATGACGCTGTCGTGCCAGCAGTAAAGGGGTTCCGCGATGACGAATCGCTCCATCGATCCCCGCTCCGGTCTCGTATTCGACATTCGCGATTACGGGCACCGCGCGGGCGGGAGTAAAGAAGTCGTCGCCGAGGTTCCCGCTCCTGAGGGCATCGGCAACGCTGTGATCGGAGTACCGACCGAGTCTCCGCTCCGTCTCGAGGTTCGCCTCGAAGGAGTCGGCGATGGGGTGCTGGCTACTGGCGTCGCTGTGATGCAGCCGCGCGGGGAGTGTGCTCGGTGCCTGACCGAGATCGAGGCTGAGGCCGAGATCGACCTGCAGGAACTGTTCCTCTTTCCGGGCGTGGATCCCGACGATGTCGAAGCCAGCCGTGTCGAGGGCGAGCGCATCGACCTCGAACCCGTCATCCGTGACGCGGCGTTGCTCGACCTGCCGTTCATCCCGTTGTGTTCAGAGGATTGCGCAGGGTTGTGCCCCGATTGCGGGGCCAACCTGAACCTCGATCCCGAGCATGATCACGGTGAGGCCATCGACCCGCGCTGGGTCGGCCTGACCGGGTGGAACGGCGACCAGGACTGAATTGCGGCCCGCCTGGGCCCCCTAACGAGGAGTGAGACGTGGCTGTTCCCAAGCGGAAGATGTCCCGTGCCAACACGCGCGCCCGCCGTGCGCAGTGGAAGATGTCGGCGCCCACGCTGGTGACCTGCGCGAACGCCGCCTGCCGCGAGAAGCACCTGCCGCACACCGCGTGCCCGGCTTGCGGCCAGTACGGTCCCCGCGGTGCTCGCCGCCAGGTCCTGGATCAGTGACCGACGCGGCTGCGGGCCGCATCGCTGACCTTTTCGAGGAGTTGAGGATCGAGATCGATCCCCAACTCCTCGGCCTTGCCCTGACGCATCGGTCGTGGGCGTACGAGAACGGCAACGCGCCGCACAACGAGCGCCTCGAATTCCTGGGGGACGCCGTGCTCGGCGTGGTCGTGACCGAGCATCTGTACCGCGCCTACCCGGACGAACCCGAGGGCTGGCTCGCCAAGATGCGCGCGGGCGTGGTCAACACCTACGCCCTCGCCGATGTCGCCCGCGGCCTCGGCCTCGGCTCGCTGGTGAAGCTCGGCAAGGGCGAGATCGCCACCGGCGGCAGCGACAAGGACTCGATTCTCGCCGACGTCTGCGAGGCGGTCATCGCGGCCGTCTTCCTGGACGCGGGCCGGGACGCCGCGGAGCGTTTCGTGCGTGCCGTCATGGACCCGGTCGTGGCCAGCGCGTCCGCTGACGGTCGCTCCACCGACTGGAAGACCGAGCTGCAGGAGTTGGCCGCCGCGCGCGGGCTCGGCGCTCCCCGCTACGAGCACATCGCCAGCGGACCCGACCACGACAAGCGCTTCGAGGCCATCGCGGTGGTCGCCGACCGCCGCTTTCCCGGCTTCAGCGCCCGGTCGAAGAAGCTGGCACAGCAGGGAGCGGCGCGGCTGGCGCACGCCGCACTCCTGGATTCCTGAATGCCGGAACTGCCCGAGGTCGAGGTGGTCCGCCGCGGCCTGGAGCCCGTGCTGCGCGGACGCCGCATCGAGGCTGTCACCGTCCTGCACCCGCGTCCCGTCCGCCGATTCGAGGCGGGCCCGGACGCCTTCGCCGCCGTCCTGCGCGGCCGCACCTTCGGCGTCCCCCGCCGCCGCGGCAAGTACCTGTGGTTCCCGCTCGCCGACGGCGACGCGATCCTCGCGCACCTCGGCATGTCCGGTCAGTTCCGCGTCGATCGTCCGGACGCCCCTCGCCAGCGCCACGCCCGCGTCCTGTTCGATCTCGACGACGGCGTCCAGGTGCGCTTCGTCGATCAGCGCATGTTCGGTGGCCTCACGGTGAGCGTCGACGGCGCGTCGCTTCCCGCCGAGATCGAAAACATCGCGCGCGATCTGTTCGACGGCGAACTCGACCTTGACGCCCTCGTCGTCCGCGTCCGCGCCAGGGCGAGCGCGATCAAGCGCGTCCTGCTCGACCAGGGGGTCGTGTCCGGCATCGGGAACATCTACGCGGACGAAGCGCTATGGCGCGCCAGGATCGACGGCTCCACCCCGGCCCGCGATCTCAGCGAGACCCAGGTGAGGGCAGTGCTGGACGCCGCGCGCGCCGTCATGGGCGACGCGCTCGCCCACGGTGGAACCTCGTTCGATGCGCTCTACGTCCAGGTCAACGGCGAGTCGGGCTATTTCGACCGGAGCCTCGACGTGTACGGCCGGGAAGGCGAGCCCTGCCGCCGGTGCGGAAGCCCGATCGAGCGGGTGCAGTTCATGAACCGCTCGTCGCATTTCTGCCCGGCCTGTCAGCCTCGATGATGACGGAGCGAGTCAGGCGGACGACGCCCCTCACCGCGCGGGAGCGTGGGGATGTCCGCCAAGCAGAGACGTAGGTGAACGAGATCAGGGCGCGGCACCTCTGATCATCGAGCCGAACAGCGTAGTCGCCATCGGATCTCGCTACGACATCGCCGTCCTCCGCGGCGTCGCCCTCGCCCAGTCGACCAGGCGTTCCACGAGCACGGCACCGTCGGGATGGTCGTCGTACTCCTGCCCGGCCTGCCAGCGCATAGACCCGACGCGGCACCTCTGATCCGGCCGGCGTGTCGGCGCCGACGCCGGTGGCACCGCCGCAAAAGCGGTCGCGTCCCGGGTGGGGCACTCGTGTCACGGGAGTGCCCGGTCGTCGGCCGGGGCGCGCGGTGCCGTAGGGTTCGCTCGTGACCTCTGCCCCCTCGTTCGTCCAGCGCTACGCCCATGTCGGACGCCAGTTCATCAAGTTCGGCCTCGTCGGCGGCGTCGGCGTCGTGGTGAACATGATCGTGGCGGTCGGCATGAACAAGCTCAACGGCGGGACGGTGAACGCCCAGAACATCCTGTTCTCCCTGCCCGGGACACCGTTCAATTTCCGGTTCACGACGCTGGTGTGGATCGTCGCGTTCCTCGTGGCGAACCTCTTCAACTTCCAGCTCAACCGCCACTGGACGTTCCAGGGCGGCCATGGACGCGCGCCCTGGCTCCAGGAGTTCTGGCCGTTCCTCGCGGTGGGCAGCGCGGCCGCGCTGGTGGGCATCTTCATCAAGATCGGCTTCACCAACCCGACGTCGCCGTTCTACCTGCCCGAGCCGTGGTTCCACGAGGACACGGGCCTGCAGTCCCGCGAGTACTGGAGCCAGCTCCTGACGATCGTGATCACGATGCCGATCAACTTCATCGTGAACAAGCTGTGGACGTTCCGCGCCGTGCGCCGCCGCCACGCCGCGAGCCTCCCTTCGTAAGGTGACAGGGTGCACCTGAAGTCCCTCACTCTGCGCGGGTTCAAGTCGTTCGCCTCGGCGACGACGCTGAACTTCGAGCCCGGCATCACCTGCGTGGTGGGGCCGAACGGCTCGGGCAAGTCGAACGTGGTGGACGCGCTCAGCTGGGTCATGGGCGAGCAGGGCGCCAAGACGCTGCGCGGCGGCAAGATGGAGGACGTCATCTTCGCCGGCACCTCCGCCCGTGCGCCGCTCGGACGCGCCGAGGTCAGCCTGACGATCGACAACACCGACGGCGCCCTGCCGATCGACTACACCGAGGTCACGATCCGCCGGACCATGTTCCGCTCAGGCGGTTCCGAGTACGCCATCAACGGCTCGTCGGCGCGGCTGCTCGACGTGCAGGACCTGCTCAGCGACTCCGGCATCGGGCGCGAGATGCACGTCATCGTCGGGCAGGGTCAGCTGGATGCCATCCTGCAGGCCACTCCCGAGACGCGGCGCGGTTTCATCGAGGAGGCCGCGGGCGTCCTCAAGCACCGCAGGCGCAAGGAGAAGGCGCTGCGCAAGCTCGACGCGACGCAGGCGAACGTGGATCGGCTGGCCGACCTCGTCGCCGAGATCCGGCGCCAGCTCAAGCCGCTCGGGCGTCAGGCCGCCGTGGCGCGCAAGGCCGCCGTCATCGGGGCCGAGCTTCGGGACGCGAAGGCCCGCCTGCTCGCCGACGACTACGTGATGGCCACCCTCGCGCGGCAATCCGACCGGGCGGCCGAGGCCGAGTTGACGGCCCGCAGGCTCGCCGTCGAACAGGCGCTGGAGGCGACACGACAGGCGGAGGCTGAGGCGGAGGCGTCCGTCCGCGACGCCGCGCCTGCGCTTGCCCGCGCCCAGGAGACCTGGTACGCGCTCGCCGGCCTGCGCGAGCGGGTCTCGAGCACGCTGACGATTGCGGGGGAGCGACTCCGCAACGCGCAGCAGGCGTCCACGCTGGAGCGTCGCGGTCGCGACCCTGAGGCGATGGAGGCCGAGGCCGCGACGATGCGCGCCTCCGATGAGGTGATCGCCGCCCAGGTCGCCGAGCGGGCGGCGGCGCTGGCGTCCGCCACCTCGGCGCGCGAGACGGCCGAGAAGAGGCACGCGGGTGCCGAGGAGCGCCACCACGCGCAGCTGCGCGCCGTCGCCGACCGCCGTGAGGGTCTCGCCCGAATGACCGGCGAGGTGAACGCGCTGCGGTCGCGGATCGAGGCGTCGGACGCCGAGATCGAGCGGCTGCGCGCCTCGGCGGCCGAGGCGCGGCAGCGCGCCACCTCCGCGCGCAGGCAGTTCACGGCGCTGGAGGCCGAGATCGGCGGGCTCACCGACGGCGAAGCCGGGCTCGACGCCGCCCACGAGGCCGCTGAGGCGGCGCGGGCGAACGCGGGCCAGGCCCTCACCGCTCTCCGCGCCCGGGAGCGGCACCTGCAGCAGGAGAAGGCGGCGCTGGCCGCGCGCATCGAGGGGCTGCGCGTCGCCCTCGAACGCCCGGACGCCTCGGGTGCGCTCCTGGCGTCCGGTGAGGCGCCCGGCGGCGTCCTGGGATCGGTCGAGGCGCTCGTGCGCGTCGAGCCAGGCTTCGAGGCGGCCGTCGCGGCCGCCCTGGGTGGAATGGTCGAGGCCGTTGTGGTCGCCGGCGTGGACGCCGCGCTCGGGGCGCTCGCGCATCTCAAGGACGCCGACCTTGGACGCGCCCGGCTGTTGCTCGCCGGGGCGCCCGATCCGGGCGACCGCGCGGCGTGGCCGGCGCTGCCGGCGGGCGCGCGGTACGCCGTGGACGTCGTGCGCGGCGACGCGGCCCTGCTGCCCGCACTGACTCAGCTGCTGCGAAGGGTGGCGGTGGTCGATGACCTGGACGCCGCCCGCCGCCTGGTCGGCGCCTACCCCGACCTGACCGCCGTCACCCGCGACGGCGACGTGCTGGCGCGCTGGCGCTCGATCGGGGGATCATCGGCCAGGCCGAGCCTTCTCGAGGTCCAGGGCGCGGTCGACGAGGCGTCCGACGCGCTCGAGGACGCGCGGGCCGACCTGGAACGCACCGCTTTCGAGTTGTCCGCGGCCTCCGCGCACCTCGACGAGACCACCGCGCGCGCCGAGGTCGCGCTCGCGCGGCTGCACGAGTCGGACGCCCAGTATTCGGCGCTGGCCGAAGAACTCGGACGCCTGAGCCAGACCGCGCGGATGGCGTTGGCCGAGACAGAGCTCCACGTCCATGCGCTCGCCCGCGCCGAACAGGGCCGGGCGACGCACGCCGCCGGTCTCGAGTCGCTCACCGAGCGGCTGCGGGTCGCCGGCGAGAGCACCGAGGTGGGCGACGCCGACCCCGCCGAGCGCGACCGGCTCGCGCTCGAGGCCGCTCGTGCTCGCCAGGCAGAGATGGAGGCGCGCCTCGCGCTGCGCACCGACGAGGAACGCGCCCGCGCGCTCGCGGGCCGGGCCGACTCGTTGCTGCGCGCCGCCCGTGCCGAGCGCCAGGCGCGAGCGGAGGCGTCCGCGCGCGCGCAGAAGGCCCGTCGCGAGGCCGAGGTCGCCGGCGCCGTGCAGGCGGCCGCGCAGTGGCTGCTGGCCAGGATCGCCGACTCCGCCGACCTGGCCGCACTCGCCCGAAAAGCGGCCGAGGAGCGGCGCATCGAAGCGGACGGGCTGCTGCACGAGGCACGCCGGCGCCACCGGGACCTGGCGCGCGAATTCGAGGGGCTGGTCGATGTGGTCCACCGCGACGAGTTGGCCCGCGCCGAGCGGCGCATGCGGATCGAGGCGCTCGAAGAGAAGGCCCTGGCCGAACTCGGTTTCGGCGCCGATGTGCTGGCGGCTGATTACGGTCCCGACCAGCTGGTGCCCGTGCTCACCGCCGACAACGAGGAGCCGTCGCCGCCACGGCCTTTCGTGCGCGCCGAGCAGGAGAAGCGACTCCGGGCGGCCCAGCGCGACCTGGATCTGCTGGGCCGGGTCAACCCGCTCGCACTGGAGGAGTTCGAGGCGGCGAGCGAGCGCCACCAGTTCCTCGCCGAGCAGCTCGACGACCTCACGCGCACCCGCGCCGACCTGCTCGGGCTGATCGCCGATGTGGACGCCCGCGTGGAGCGAGTGTTCGCGGAGGCCTACGCCGACGTGGAGGTCGCCTTCCGCGACTCGTTCGCGCGGCTGTTCCCCGGCGGCGAGGGACGCCTCGTGCTCACCGAACCGGGGAACTGGCTGACCACAGGGGTGGATGTCGAGGCGCGGCCGGCGGGCAAGAAGGTCAAGCGGCTGTCGTTGCTGTCGGGCGGAGAACGCTCGCTGGTCGCCGTCGCGTTCCTGGCGGCGCTGTTCACGGCACGCCCGAGCCCGTTCTACATCCTCGACGAGGTCGAGGCCGCACTCGACGATGTGAACCTCGGACGGCTGCTCGACATCTACGAAGAGCTGCGAGCGGCCAGCCAGATGATCGTCATCACGCACCAGAAGCGCACCATGGAGATCGCCGACGCGTTGTACGGCGTGACCATGCGCGAGGACGGCGTCTCGACCGTGATAAGCCAGCGGTTGCGCGACGACCAGGCTGTCCCGCGCGAGGTATCCTTGGGTCCGAAACGGAGGTGAGCCGATGGCTGTCATGATCTTCACGATGATCGTCGTGATGGTGATTGCTGTCGGTGTGATCGCCGCCGTGGCGATGGGCATGGAGGGCGCCGGCAGCGCGCAGCACCCCGAGTTCGCCGAGGCGATGGCGCGCACCGCCCGGCATCTCAACGGCGAGGCGGCACCGCCTCGGGCGCTGGTCGTCCTCGTCGATGAGATGGACGAGGTTCCCGAGCTGAGCGTGCGCGACCTGCCCGCCAGGATTCGTTCCGCCGCCTCCAGTCTGTCGGCGCGCTCGGCGGCGTCCGCCCCGATGGTGGAGCCCGACGAGACCGAGGCTCTCCCCGAGGCGTCGGCCGCCACGGAGGCCGACGAGGTGGCGCCCGTCGTCCCCTCGAGCGACGCGGCCTCCGAGCCGTTGGTGACCGCTGACCGCGCCCGGATCGCGGAGGCGTCCGCCGCGATGGAGGCGGCCCTCGATGCCGCGCCGGTCGCGGACCCTCGTGAGGACGACCCCTACGGCATCTGGGGTGTGGACCCCGACCTCGACCTGGCCGATCTTGATGAGGGCAGCGACGTCGACGACATCGTCGACGACGAGGACGAACTGCCCGATTTCGTCAGGGCGCTGGCCGAGGCCCGCAAGGCGGACGCCCGCGCTTGAGCCCGCCCCGGGTCGGAGCGGGCGGGCGCCGATAGGATGGCCTCCGTGCCAGCCCTGGACCAGATGACCCTGCTGATCGTCGCCCTGGTGGCGCTCGTCGTGGCGGGCGGTGTGGTGGCCGCCGTCATCGCCAGTCGCGCGCGCCGCCGACGCGAACTGGACTCGATCGCGCCTCCCGCCATCGAACCGCCGCCGAGCGTCCCGGCCGAGGGGGCCGATGCCGACCGGGGGATCGCGGTCGCGCCCAGTCCGACCGCACCGACCGCACCGACTGCACCGGCCGCCGAACGCCCGGAGTCCGCGGGAACCCGGATGTCTCGGCTGCGGCGACGACTTGCGGGCTCCAACAATGTGTTGGCGCAGGCGCTGCTTGGCATCCTCAGCTCCGACAGGCTGGACGCCGACACCTGGGACGACTTCGAGGCGACCCTGATCGGTTCCGACCTCGGGGTGGGGCCGACCACCGAGCTTGTCGAGAACCTGCGCAAGAAGCTGGCCGTCGACGGCGTCCAGGATCCGGCGTCCGCACGCGAGGTGCTGCGCTCAGAGCTGATCGCCCTCGCCGACCCGACCCTGGACCGCGTCCTCAACGTGACCGGGACCGACGGGTTGCCGGCGGTCGTCCTCGTGGTGGGGGTCAACGGCACCGGCAAGACGACGACCGTCGGCAAGCTGGCCCGGCTGCTGGTCGCCGAGGGCAGGACCGTGCTGCTGGGGGCCGCCGACACCTTCCGCGCGGCCGCCGCCGAGCAGTTGCAGACCTGGGGTGACCGGGTGGGCGTGGCGACGGTGCGCGGCCCCGAGGGCGCCGACCCGGCGTCGGTGGCGTTCGAGGCCGTCAACGCAGGGATCGAGCAGGGTGTGGACGTCGTGCTCATCGACACCGCCGGGCGCCTGCACAACAAGGCTAACCTGATGGATGAGCTCGGCAAGATCCGGCGCGTGATCAGCAAGCGCGCCCCGGTCTCCGAATGCCTCCTGCTCTTGGACGCCACGACCGGCCAGAACGGTCTCGTCCAGGCGCGCGTGTTCAACGAAGTCACCGACATCAGCGGCATCGTGCTCAGCAAGCTCGACGGCTCCGCCAAGGGCGGCATCGTGGTGCAGGTGCAGCGCGAGCTTGGTGTCCCGGTGAAGTTCATCGGGCTCGGCGAGGGCGCCGACGACCTGGCCCCGTTCACGGCCGAGGGATTCGTCGACGGACTCCTGGGTGCCTGAGGCCGCCCGCTAGCCCGGTAGGCTGTGCAGGCACGATCTGCTCGACGAGAAGGCATTCATGTTCGACACCCTGCAAGACCGTCTCCAAGCCGCATTCCGCACCCTGCGCGGCAAGGGGCGGCTCACCGACGCCGACATCGACGCGACCGCCCGCGAGATCCGACTCGCGCTCCTGGAGGCCGACGTCAACCTCGCGGTCGTCAAGGACTTCGTCGCGACGCTCAAGGAGCGCGCCCGCGGTGCTGAGCTGTCGCAGGCGCTGAACCCCGGCCAACAGATCGTCAAGATCGTCAACGAGGAGCTCACCGAGATCCTCGGAGGCGAGGCCCGCCCGCTTCGCTTCGCCAAGCAGCCGCCGACCATCATCATGCTCGCCGGACTCCAGGGCTCGGGCAAGACGACGCTGGCAGGCAAGCTCGGCCTGTGGCTACGCGAGCAGGGCCACACCCCCATGCTGGTCGCCGCCGACCTGCAGCGGCCCAACGCCGTCACTCAGCTGCAGATCGTCGGCCAGCGCGCCGGCGTCCCCGTCTTCGCGCCCGAGCCTGGCAACGGCGTCGGCAACCCGGTCGAGGTGGCCCGCGCCTCCGTCGAGGAGGCCCGCCGCAAGTACTACGACACGGTCATCGTCGACAC
Organism: Propionibacteriaceae bacterium; assembly: GCA_032229785.1. GTDB lineage: Bacteria > Actinomycetota > Actinomycetes > Propionibacteriales > Propionibacteriaceae > Propioniciclava. Next base: position 48,093 of record JAVTWJ010000036.1, on the reverse strand, counting down.
GGCCGGCCGGCTCGGCGTGGACGCCGAGCTGATGCAGCAGGCCGCCGACATCCGCGACGCGGTCGATCCCGACGAGATCATCTTCGTCGTCGACGCCATGATCGGTCAGGACGCCGTCAACACGGCCAACGCGTTCGCGGAGGGCGTGGGCTTCGACGGCGTGGCGCTGTCGAAGCTGGACGGCGACGCCCGCGGCGGCGCGGCGCTGTCGATCGCGAAGGTGACCGGCAAGCCGATCATGTTCGCCTCCAGCGGCGAGGCGCTCGGCGACTTCGACCTGTTCCACCCCGACCGGATGGCGTCGCGGATCCTCGACATGGGCGACATGATGACGCTCATCGAGCAGGCCGAGCGCACGTTCGACACCGAGCAATCGCGCAAGGCCGCCGAGAAGATGCTCGGCACCGGCGGGTTCGGGCTGGACGACTTCCTGGAGCAGATGCAGGCCGTCCGCAAGATGGGTCCGCTGAGCAAGATCCTGGGCATGATGCCCGGGATGGGCCAGATGAAGGACGCCATCGCCAGCATCGACGAGCGCGAGATCGACCGGATCGAGGCGATCATCTACTCGATGACCCCGGCCGAGCGCGCCAAGCCCGAGATCCTCAATGGCTCGCGCCGCGCCCGGATCGCCCGCGGCTCGGGCACCACGGTGCAAGACGTGAACGGCCTGGTCAACCGCTTCTCCGAAACCCGCAAGATGATGCGGCAGATGGGCAAGGGCGGTATGCCTGGCATGCCGGGCCTGCCGCCCGCGCCGGGTCTGCCGCGCGGCGGCAAGCAGCAGCCGGCGAAGAAGCCCAAGAACGCCAAGCGCGTGTCGGGTAATCCGGCCAAGCGCTCCGGGGCGCAGCAGCCCGCGGCACCGGCGTCCGCGCCGGCGATGCCGCAGACCGAGGCCGAGATGCAGGCGGCGATGGCCGACTTCCAGCTTCCCCCCGAACTGCAGAAGATGTTCAATCAGCCCAACAAGGGCCCGCGCGGCTGACGCGATCGGCCCGCGTGGTGCAGGGTGGTGCCATGGCGCACCACCACTCGCACGACGACGTCCCGCTGGACGCTCTCGGCCACCCGCTGGCGTCGGTGACGCACACCCACGACGGTTCGACGCACACCCACGTGCACGCGCCGGTGCCCGACGGTCCGGCGTCCCGGCTTCACTTGCGCGGCGTCCTGCTGCCCGGCGGCGACGCGACCGATGTGTGGGTGGTCGACGGCCGGGTGACGTTCGAGCCGGTGGCGGACGCCCTCACGGTCGCGACGAACTGCTGGATCGCGCCCGGGCTCGTCGACGCCCACTGCCACGTCGGCCTGGGTCCGGAGGGCGCCGTGGACGCCGAGACCGCCGAGGCGCAGGCGTTGGCCGATCGCGACGCCGGCACCCTGCTGATCCGGGACGCGGGGTCGCCCGTCGACACACGGTGGCTCGACGAGCGCGACGATCTGCCTCGCCTCATCCGAGCCGGACGCCACATCGCCCGGCCCAGACGATATATCCGCAACTACGCCGAGGAGGTCGAGCCGGCGAGCCTCGTCGACGAGGTGCGCACCCAGGCTCGGCGCGGCGACGGCTGGGTCAAGATCGTCGGCGACTGGATCGACCGGGACGCCGGTGACCTGCGGCCGTTGTGGCCGGTCGAGGTGGTGCGCGAGGCGATCGAGGCCGCACACGCGGAGGGTGCGCGGGTCACGGCGCATTGCTTCGACGAGCAGTCGGTGACGGAACTCGTGGACGCCGGCATCGACGGAATCGAGCACGGCACCGGCCTCGACGACGCCACGATCGCGACGATGGCCGATCGCGGCGTCGCGCTCACGCCGACCCTGATCAACATCGAGACCTTTCCCGACATCGCTGCGGCGGGGGAGGGCAGGTTCCCAGGCTACGCCGCGCACATGCGCGCGCTGCATGCCCGCAGGTTCGACACGATCGGGAAGGCGGTGGACGCTGGCGTCCCCGTCTATGCGGGGACGGACGCCGGGGGAGTCCTTCCGCACGGCATCATCGCCGCCGAGGTCGAACTGCTGGCCCGGGTCGGTGGCCCCGAGTTCGCGCTCGGCGCGGCGTCCTGGCGGGCCCGCGAATGGCTGGGGGTCGACGGGCTCACGGAGGGCGCGTCCGCCGACCTAGTGGTGTTCGCCGCCGACCCGCGCACCGACGTGTCGATCGTGCGCCACCCGGCACTGGTCATCCTGCGCGGCAGGGTGGTGAAGGAGCGCGCCTGAGCGCCTGAGCGCCGCGTTTGGCACCGTGGCGGACGGGTCTGGCATAATGGTGGACGCGCTGTGTCCGATGGTGCCCTCTCACGCTGCCGGACGCCGTCAACCAGAGTCGGACCAACGGCTGTCCCACACCGAAGGCCCCACTTACCCGATCCCGTCCATGCGAGTCGCATGGGCATGTTCCCACAGGAGAACCACACACGTGGCTGTCAAGATTCGTCTCAAGCGGATGGGCAAGATCCGCAACCCGCAGTACCGCATCGTTGTCATGGACTCCCGCAGCAAGCGCGACGGCCGGGCGATCGAAGAGATCGGCATTTACCAGCCGAAGAACGACCCCTCGATCATCAGGGTGAAGGGTGAGCGTGCTCAGTACTGGCTGGGCGTCGGCGCCCAGCCGAGCGACACCGTCGTCAAGATCTTCAAGCTGTCCGGCGACTGGCAGGCGTTCAAGGGCACCGACGAGCCGTCGGGCATCGCCCCGCAGGCCGAGAAGGCCGACAAGCTGGCGCTGTTCAACAAGGCGCTCGCGGAGGCGGACGACCAGCCGGCTTCCGGCGCCATCACCTCGCGCAAGAAGAAGACCGAGGACGAGGCCCCGGCCGAGGCTGAGGGCACCGCGTCCGACGAGGCCTGAGCATGCTTGCCGACGCACTGGAGCATCTGGTCCGCGGCCTCGTGACGCATCCTGACGACGTCGTCGTGTCCGACCTGGACCGGCGGCGCGTCCGGACGCTGGAGGTGCGCGTCAATCCTGAGGACATCGGCAAGGTGATCGGACGCCAGGGCCGCACCGCTGGTGCGCTGCGTACCGTCATCGCCGCACTCGCCGGACGCGAGCAGGTCCGCGTCGACTTCGTCGACGTCGATCGTCGTGCCCGCCGACGCTGAGCCAGCATCGATCCCCGGTCGCCGAAGCAGCCCTTCGGTGGCCGGGGATCGTCCGCTTCACGGTCATCCGGCTGACAGGAGAGATCAGATGAGCCAGACCATCGAGGTGCTCGTCGGGACCATCGGGCGGGCCCACGGCCTGCGCGGCGAGGTGAGCGTGAACCTGCGCACGGACGAACCGGAGCGCCGGTTCGTCGTGGGGGCCACCGTGCTGATCGGCGGACGCCCCCGCCGCGTCGCGGCGCTGCGCTGGCACTCGGGCACCCTGCTGGTGCGCTTCGACGGAGCCGCGGATCGCACGGACGCGGAGGCGATGCGGGGCGAAGAGGTGTGGGCCCGGGTGCCCGCGTCCGAGGCCCCGCTGAACGACGGCGAGTTCTACGACCGTCAGCTGTTCGGCCTGCAAGTGCGGGACGCGTCCGGCGACGTGGCCGGGACGATCGCCGAGGTGCTGCACCTGCCCGCGCAGGACGTGCTGGTGGTGCGTGGGGCGTCCGGCGACCGGCTGGTGCCCTTCGTGACCGAACTGGTCCCCGTCGTCGACATGGCTGCCGGTTTCGTTCAAGTGGCCGATGTGCGCGGCCTGCTCGACGACAGGGAGGGCTGAGGTGTATTTCGACATCATCTCGATCTTTCCCGACTACTTCGCGCCGCTGGATCTGTCGTTGGTCGGCAAGGCTCGTCGTGCGGGTTTGATCGACTGGCGCGTCCACGACCTGCGTGCCTGGACCGAGGACCGGCATCACACCGTCGACGACACGCCTTACGGCGGCGGCGCGGGCATGGTGATGAAGCCCGAGCCGTGGGGACGGGCGCTGGACCACGTGATCGACCACGCCTGGTCGTCGCCGACCTTGGTGGTGCCTACCCCGGCGGGCGAACCCTTCCGGCAGGCGACCGCCCACGAGTTCGCGGCGCTGCCGCACCTGGTCTTCGCGTGCGGCCGCTACGAGGGCATCGATGCGCGCGTGGCGGAGCACGCGGCGACGCGAGTGCCGGTGCGGGAGGTAAGCCTGGGCGACTACGTGCTCAACGGCGGCGAGGTCGCGGTGCTGGCGATGATCGAGGCGATCGTCCGGCTGGTGCCGGGTGTGGTCGGAAACCCCGAGAGCCTCGTCGAGGAGTCGCACGGGATCGATGGTGGGGGCCTCTTGGAGTACCCGGTCTACACCAAGCCGCCGAGTTGGCGCGGGCTCGATGTGCCCGAGGTTCTGCTCTCCGGCAATCACGGACGGGTGGCCGACTGGCGCCGCGAGCAGGCCGTCGCGCGGACGCGTCAGCGGCGTCCGGACCTGCTTCCCGAGGACCTCTGAAACGGCACAATTTCGCTACGCTTCCGGCACTAAAATCGGTAGTGAGCGGCCTAGTCGGGAGCACTTTGGGGCCGGGTCGATGAATCGCTCAACTGAACAGGACAAGCCCTGCCAAGTTGGCTAAGTTGAAGAGGTGGCGACAACAACACTGACTCCTCATCAGCGAGCAGTCCGATCGACGGTGATCCTCAAGGTCGTGATGGCCCTGACTGGTCTCGTGATGGTCGGCTTCCTGCTCATGCACATGTACGGAAACCTCAAGGCCTTCCTCGGTGCGGACTCCTTCAACCACTATGCCGAGTGGCTCAAGAGCGACCTCTTGTATCCGCTCGTGCCGCATGGCGTGTTCATCTGGATCTTCCGTCTGGTCATGCTGGGCAGCATCGTGGCGCACATGTACGCGGCCGCCGTCCTCACCGGGCGGGCGCACGCGTCGCGCAGCACGAAGTACGTGACGACCAAGCGACTGGCCCAGACCTACGCCTCGCGCACCATGCGCTGGGGCGGCGTCATCATCGCTCTCGGCCTGGTGTTCCACATTCTGCAGTTCACGGCTCAGGTCGCGACGACGGGCTTCCGCGCCGGCGACTCCCCCTACGACATGGTCGTTGCGGCCTTCTCGATGTGGTGGGTGACCTTGGCGTACGCGCTGTGGCTCGTGGCCGTGTGCCTACACGTGCGGCATGGCGTGTGGAGCGCGCTGACCACGCTGGGCGCCAACACGTCCGCGCGGGCGAAGAGCTTCCTCGACGGGCTGGCCTGGGTGATCGCCATCGTGCTGTACGTCGGCTTCATGATCATGCCGCTGGCCGTTTTCTTCGGATGGATTAACTGATGACTGTCACTGATTTTTACCGGCTTGGCGCTGACGTCCGCGACACCAAGGCTCCCGCCGGGCCGATCGAGAAGAAGTGGGCGACCCGGCAGTTCGAGGCCAAGCTCGTCAACCCGGCCAACCGCCGCAAGCTCACCGTCATCATCGTCGGCACCGGCCTGGCCGGCGGCGCGGCGGCGGCGTCGCTGGGCGAGGCGGGCTACAACGTCCTGAACTTCTGCTACCAGGACAGCCCTCGTCGCGCGCACTCGATCGCCGCCCAGGGCGGTATCAACGCGGCGAAGAACTACCGCAACGACAACGACTCGACGACGCGGCTGTTCTACGACACCGTCAAAGGCGGCGACTACCGCGCCCGTGAGACGAACGTATACCGCCTGGCCGAGGTCAGCGCGAGGATCATCGACCAGTGCGTGGCGCAGGGCGTCCCGTTCGCCCGCGAGTACGGCGGACTGCTCGACAACCGGTCGTTCGGCGGCGTCCAGGTGCAGCGCACGTTCTACGCCCGCGGCCAGACCGGCCAGCAGCTCCTGATCGGCGCCTACCAGAGCCTTGAGCGTCAGGTGGCGGCCGGCACCGTGACGATGTACGCCCGCCACGAGATGCTCGAGATGATCATGGCGGACGGCCGTGCCCGCGGCATCGTCACCCGCAACATGGTGACGGGCGCCATCGAGGCGCATACGGCGGACGCCGTGGTGCTCGCGACCGGCGGCTACGGCAACGTGTTCTTCCTGTCGACCAACGCGATGGGCTGCAACGTCACGGCGGCCTGGCGCGCGCACCGCAAGGGCGCCTACTTCGGAAACCCGTGCTACACGCAGATCCACCCGACCTGCATCCCGGTGCACGGCGAAACCCAGTCGAAGCTGACCCTGATGTCGGAGTCGCTACGCAACGATGGCCGGATCTGGGTGCCCAAGCGCGCCGAGGACTGTGCCAAGGATCCCCGCCAGATCGCCGAGGAGGACCGCGACTACTACCTGGAGCGGATCTACCCGGCCTTCGGCAACCTGGTGCCGCGCGACATCGCCTCCCGGCAGGCGAAGAACATGTGCGACGAGGGGCGCGGCGTCGGGCCGGCGGTCGAGGAAGTCGACAACAAGACGGGCGAGAGGCGCCAGGCGCGCCGCGGCGTTTACCTCGACTTCGCCTCGGCTATCGAGCGTTTGGGCCAGAAGGCCGTCGAGACCAAGTACGGGAACCTGTTCGACATGTACGCCCAGATCACGGGCGAGAATCCGTACCAGACGCCGATGCGCATCTATCCGGCCGTCCACTACACGATGGGTGGCCTGTGGGTCGACTACGACCTGCAGAGCAACATCACCGGCCTGTACGTCACGGGTGAGGCGAACTTCTCCGACCATGGCGCGAACCGCCTGGGTGCCTCGGCGCTCATGCAGGGCCTGGCGGACGGGTACTTCGTGCTGCCGAACACCATCAACGACTACCTCGCCGGCGCGCCGTTCGAGAAGTTGGGCAACGATCACCCGGCCGTGGTCGAGGCGCTGTCCTCGGTCAACGAACGGATCGGACGCCTGCTCGCCATCCAGGGCACCCGCACGGTGGACAGCTACCACAAAGAGCTGGGCAACATCATGTGGGAGTACTGCGGCATGGAGCGCACGGAAGAGGGCCTCACGTACGCCATCGGCAAGATCGGTGAGTTGCGCGAGGAGTTCTGGAGCAACGTCAAGGTGACCGGCGTCAACGAGGACTTCAATCAGACGCTGGAGCGCGCCGGGCGCGTGGCGGACTTCCTGGAGTTGGGCGAGCTCATGTGCACGGACGCCCTGGTGCGCCGCGAGTCCTGTGGCGGTCACTTCAGGGCCGAGTCCCAGACGGAGGATGGCGAGGCGTTGCGTCATGACGACGAGTTCCTCTACGTCTCGGCGTGGGAGTTCACTGGTGCGGGCAGCAAGCCGATCCTGCACCGCGAGCCGTTGGAGTACGAGTTCATCGAGTTGAAGCAGAGGAGCTACAAGTGATCATCAACCTGCGAGTCTGGCGGCAGGCCAACGCTTCCGCCGAGGGGCGGATGGTCTCGTACCGGGTGGAGGGCGTGTCGGAGGACATGTCGTTCCTCGAGATGCTCGACCTGCTGAACGAGGATCTCACCCTGAAGGGCGAAGAGCCGGTCGCGTTCGACCATGACTGCCGCGAGGGCATCTGCGGCATGTGTGGCGTCGTCATCAACGGCTCGGCGCACGGACGCGGTTCGTCCCCGGTGCCGACGACCACCTGCCAGCTGCATATGCGTTCATTCGCCGATGGCGCCACCGTCGACGTCGAGCCGTGGCGCGCGGGCGCGTTCCCGGTGATCAAGGATCTGGTGGTCGACCGGACGGCCTTCGACCGGATCATCCAGGCCGGCGGCTTCATCAGCATCAACGTCGGCTCTGCGCCCGAGGCGCACTCGGTGCCGGCTCCGAAGCTGCAGGCCGATCGCGCGTTCGACGCGGCCACCTGCATCGGCTGCGGCGCCTGCGTGGCGGCATGCCCGAACGGTTCGGGCATGCTGTTCACCTCGGCGAAGATCACGCACCTGGCGATGCTGCCGCAGGGCCAGCCCGAGCGGTACAGCCGCGTGAAGACGATGGTGGCCACGCACGACGCCGAGGGCTTCGGCGGCTGCACCAACATCGGCGAGTGCGCGGCGGTCTGCCCCAAGCAGATCCCGCTCGACACGATCAGCCAGCTCAACCGCGATCTGATCAAGTCGCTGTTCAAGGGCGACGGCAAGAGCAAGTGAGCCTGCCGCTGGCCGTATAGACGGACGCCGACGGCGCCGGTCCCGAGGGGGCCGGCGCCGTCGTTCGTGCGTGTGGGGGCTTCGGCTGAGCTAAGCGAAGCCGCGGAAGACTCCCGCGGAGTCGGTGTCGCGTTCGAGATCGTCCCATCCGACATTGCCGAGCCACAGATTCATCTCGACGATCGGCAGCGCCTGCGCGGTGGCACGGAACGGTCTGTCGATAGCAGGGTGGAGAAGAGGGAGGACGAGGACGGGCCAGTCCGGGGTGGTGAGTGTCATGTGATCCGCCACGGTGAGGATGACCATACCGGTTTGCCTGACGACAGCGGCGCGTACCTGCTCGGGAGAGGAACCCTCGAATCGAGGGTCGGAAATCGGATCGATACCGGCGAGATAGCCATCGTTGGTCGGCGTCCGCAAAATGTCGACCAGGCCGCACCAGGCGAGGTCACTACCGCCGAACCAAGTACGGACCAGGTAGGCGTTTAGCATTGTGGGAGGTAGTTTCATCTTAGTCCTAAATACTTTAGCAGGGGGAGGCATATCGAATGCATGCCCTCCCCCTGCGGCCAATTCTACGGAAGGTAACCGATCTCGTAGCTGTCGCCATCGAGCAGGCGCTCGTTAGCGATGGCGGTTGAGAGAGTAGACCCCTGTGCGCTGTTCTCGCCGTTCGGCACGAAACAACGACTGAATCCGGTCGATCCCGTGCGCTCCGGGTCAGGCATGTTGCAATTGTCGAATGACCGTGCGATAACGGGGCCGTTCATCGAAGCGCCTTGATAGGAAGAGGCGAATGGGTACTCGTCACACTCGAAGCCAGACGGTCGTGTCAGTGAAGTGGGGCAGGCGGACCTGCGATTTGCTCCGATCAGGGAGTCATTGGTCAGACGCTGCAGGTAGGTGCCGCTGCCGAGTCGGCCCGGCAGCCCGCTCACTTGCGCGTCATACATGTGCCAGACGAGGTTCGGCATCGTTGCTTGGCTGAACCCGATGGTGGCCGGGACGTTGGAGTACGTGCAGCCGGCCGACATGTTGAGCGCACCCAGGCCTCCGGCGTTGTCGCACCGGAAGGCGACGCCAGTTACGGGCAACGTCTGGCTTGAGGGAAAGATCGGCCGCGGATAGTTGAAGGTGAGATTCCATCCGGTGTCGGCGTCACGGATGACTCCCTTCGACACACCGTTGACCGACATGGTTCCGCGTCCGATCCAGGAGGTATCGATCGAATTGTAGGTCCACGAGGTCGTGGACGCGGTGCAGTTGTCTTCACAGGCGCGAACGGCCCCTTGCACGGAGCTCGGATACCCTGAACCCCACACATCCCACACCCAGGCGAACATGTACAGCTCGACGTTGGTGGAGCGCACGTTGAGTTCTGCCGCTTGAACCAGGCGCAGGTTGAGCTGGCCGATCAGGGCGCCCGACGTGCGATAAACGTTGATCAAGAGAATCTCATAGCTGCACGCATAGGTGCGTGACGTCGCGAGCCAGACCTCGTCGGCTGCTTCTTGCGCGCACTCGTCAGGCAGGGGTGCCATCTTCGCCTGAAGGTCTCGCGGAGCATCTTTCTTGTAGTCGCCCTCGATCGGCTCCCGCAGGATCTCGATGCAGGTGTCGGGCGCCGCCTTGAGCTTGCCGCTACGCACGTCTTCCTTCACCTTGGCGCAATCCTGCAATTCGCTCAGATCGCCGGCGACTCCAGGGAGGAGTTTGGCCGGGATTTCACGCAGCGGACCGCCGGGGGTGTCGGCCATCATCACGCGGGGTGCCGTCATCGGACTGGCGTGTGCTGGGGGGGGCTGGAATGAGAATGCTGCAAGCACGGAGAGGCTGCAGGTCAATAAGAGAATAATACGACGCCGCATCATGATCCCTTCGGAGGTGGTAGTAGTGGGGCGGATGCGCATCCATATTCAACGTATTCCTTCTGGGGCGCGGTGACCAAGAAGGAGTTCCGCTATTCGGAATGACCGAGCATCCGTAGTCTTGTCATGTGGATGGCGCGGGATCGGGTTCTGCGAAGTGTGCTAGGGAGCTCAGGGCGCGGTCGTCAATGGCGGATTTCGCAGGGCGCTCGGCCTGTGGCAGACTTGATCGGGTTGCGCGCGTGCCCCTGCCACAGGGGGTTCGGCACGGGCGGATCATCCGACTTCATACGAGGTGACCTGTGGCACCGGCGAGGAACACCATGAACAAGCTTGTGGCCGAGGTCACGGCCGCTCAACTGCGCTCCGACCTGCCCGAGTTTCGCCCCGGCGACTCGGTGAAGGTGCACGTCAAGGTCGTCGAGGGCAACCGCTCGCGCATCCAGGTGTTCGCGGGCGCGGTCATCGCGCGCAACGGCTCGGGCATCGGCGAGGCCTTCACCGTGCGCAAAGTGTCCTTCGGCACCGGCGTGGAGCGCACCTTCCCGCTGCACTCCCCGATCATCGAGAAGATCGAGGTGGAGCGTCGCGGCGACGTGCGGCGCGCGAAGCTGTACTACCTGCGTGGCCTGCGTGGCAAGGCCGCCAAGATCAAGGAAAAGCGCGACTGAGCGCGCACGGAGAAACCCAGGTGGGCGAGCAGCGTGGCGGACTAGGCGTCGTCGTCAAAGAAGTCACCATCGTGGTGATCGGTGCGCTGATCGCCTCGACGCTGCTGCGCCTGTTCCTGCTCCAGGTGTTCTCCATCCCGTCGCGCTCCATGGAGTCGACGCTCAACGTCGCCGACCGCGTCGCCGTGCAGAAGTTGATCCCCTTCGAGCGCGGCGACGTCGTCGTGTTCCGCGACAACCTCGAGTGGCTCGGCAACCCCGACCGCAACCGGTCCGCAGCGTGGCAGGACGCCCTGGTCTTCGTCGGCCTGCTGCCCGACTCGTCCACCAACCACCTGGTGAAGCGGGTCATCGGCGTGGCCGGCGACCATGTGGTGTGCTGCGACGACGGCGGCCGGATCACCGTGAACGGCGTCTCGCTCGACGAGACCGAATACCTGTACCGCGATCCTGAGGGCGAGCAGGACGCGCCGTCCGTGGGCAATTTCGACGTGATCGTCCCCCGCGGACGGATCTGGGTGATGGGCGACCACCGCGCGGCCTCCGCGGATTCGCGCTGCCACCTCGACGAGAACGTCGGTGGCACCCCGCACATGGGCGCCTTCCCTGCGGCCGACGGAGTGGTGGGGGCGGCCATGTTCACGCTGTTCCCGTTCGACCGTTGGCGCGGCTTCTCGACGCCCGCCGCTTTCGCCGACATCCCGGCGCCCGCCGAGCCGGCCCCGGAGAAGCCCGTGGTCGCGGTCGGCGGCGACGGCACCCTCTGCTAGGCGTCCTGCGTGGCGTTCGTCATTCGCCGTGACGCCGGCCTGTACGGCTACGAACGGGCTCTCCATCGCGCGGGCTTCACCCTCGTGGCCGGCGCCGACGAGGCCGGGCGCGGCGCCTGCGCCGGCCCGCTGGTGGCGGCGTCCGTGATCCTGCCTGCGCGGCCGATCGACGGCCTCAACGACTCCAAGAAACTGACCGCCGCGGCGCGTGCGCGGCTCTACGACGTGATCCTCGCCAGGGCGCTGGCCTGGTCGGTGGTGCGGATCGAGCCGACCGAATGCGACGCGCTGGGCATGCACGTCGCCAACCTCGAGGCGTTGCGGCGGGCCGTCGCCAAGCTCGAACGGCGCCCCGAGTTCGTGCTCACGGACGGGTTCCCGGTCGACGGCCTGGGCGTCCCGTCGCTGGCGATGTGGAAGGGGGACGCGGTCGCGGCGTCCGTGGCGGCGGCGTCCGTGCTCGCCAAAGTGACGCGCGACCGGATCATGGCGGCCTACGCCGACGACCACCCCGGCTACGCCTTCGACGTCCACAAGGGGTATTGCACGCCGCTGCACCAATCCGAGCTGGACGCCCAGGGCCCGTGCGGGATTCACCGGCTCAAGTGGGACAACGTCGCGCGAACCATTAGGCTGGAGCGGTCATGAGCACCGAGGATCTTGAGCAGTACGAATCCGAGCTGGAACTGCAGCTCTACCGCGAGTACAAGGACGTCGTGGGCATCTTCACCTACGCGGTGGAGACCGAGCGGCGCTTCTATCTGTGCAACGCGGTCGATCTCAAGGTTCGAACCGAGGGCGGCGATGTCTACTACGAGGTGTCGATGGGGGATGCCTGGGTCTGGGACATGTACCGCCCCGCGCGCTTCGTGAAGTCGGCCAAGGTCCTCACCTTCCGAGACGTGTCGATCGAGGAGATCGCCCACTCCGAGCTACAGGTGCCCGACAACCTCTGAACGGCGACGACCTGCGGTTCAGCGCGCCCTTGCGCACGAAGAGAACGGTTGCCTACGAAATTTCGTAGGCAACCGTTCTCTTCGTAGGCAAGGATGCCGAGGCGGGCGTCGCGGCCGGCGGCGGGCGTCCCGTGGGGTTGTGCACAAGGAGCCGCGCGGGCGCCAGGGTTGTCCACAGGCGCGGCAACGAGTGGCGCTGCGACGGGTGCGCCGCCGATTGCCCCGGCGTGGACGAACGACGAGAGACCGGTCAGCGCGGTGAGTCGCTGGTCGCGGCCTACCTGGAGCGGCGTGGCTGGCGTGTGATCAGTCGCAATTGGCGCTGCGACGCCGGCGAGATCGACCTGGTGTGCTGCGACCCCGACGGCGCGATGGTGGTGTGTGAAGTCAAGAGCCGCAGCGGTGTCGGCTACGGCTCGCCGCTTGAGGCGATCACGTACGCCAAGGTGCGCCGGCTGAGACGACTGGCGGCGGCCTGGGCGCGCGAGTACCCCGAGGCGATCCAGGCGCTGCGCGTCGACGCCTTCGGCGTCCTATGGCACGTGGACGGGACGGCGTCGGTGGTGCACGTGCGCGGGGTCCAGCCATGAGGCTCGGCCGGGCCCGGTCCGTGGGCTTGGTCGGGCTCGAGGCGACCCTCGTCGACGTCGAGGTATCCGTGGGCGGTGGGCTGCCCCGCACGGTGCTCGTCGGGCTGCCGGACGCCGCACTTCACGAGGCGCGGGACCGCTGCCGGGCGGCGGTCGCGAGCGCCGGCTTCGGGTGGCCGGAGCACCTCGTCACCATCAACCTGTCCCCGGCGTCGCTGCCGAAGGCCGGCACCCACTTCGACATCGCCATCATCGCGGCCGTGCTCGCGGCCAACGGCGCGGTGCCCGCCGACCTGCTGGCCGACGCCGTCCTGCTGGGCGAGGTGGGGCTGGACGGGGGCGTCCGACCCGTGCGCGGCGTGCTTCCCGCAATCGTGGCCGCAGTTAAGGAGGGGGTCGCGCACGCGATCGTTCCGGCGCGCCAGGTGCGCGAGGCGCGGCTCGTCGCCGGCGCACGCGTGCATGGGGTCGCGTCGCTCACCGAACTGGCCGCGGTCCTGGCCGGACGCAACGTCCCCGAGACGCCGGACCCGGTGGCCGCCGTCCGGCGTGAGCGGGTGCCGGATCTGGTCGATGTGGCCGGTCAGCTGGAGGCGCGCTGGGCTCTGGAGGTGGCGGCGGCCGGCGCCCATCACCTGCACCTCCTCGGCCCGCCGGGCGTGGGCAAGACGCTGCTCGCCGAACGGCTCCCCGGGATCCTGCCCGACCTCACGACGGCCGATGCCCTCGAGGTGGCAGCGGTCCGGTCCCTGGTCGGGCTCGCCGAGATCGGGGAGTTGCCCAGACGTCCACCGTTCGCGGCGCCGCATCACTCGGCGTCGGTGGCGTCGCTCACCGGGGGAGGTGCGCAGATCGCGCGGCCGGGGGCGATCTCGCTGGCCCATCGAGGGGTGCTCTTTCTCGATGAGGCCCCCGAGTTCAGCCCGCGGGCGCTGGAGGCGCTCCGGACGCCACTGGAATCAGGCCGGATCGAACTCGCGCGGGCGCGGGCGCTGACCAGTTACCCGGCGCGCTTCCAGCTGGTGCTGGCGTCCAACCCGTGCCCGTGTGGGCAGGCGGGCGCGCCCGGTGGTGCCTGCACGTGCCCGCCGATGGCGATCCGGCGCTACGCGACGCGGCTGTCCGGCCCGATCCTGGACCGGATCGATATCGCCCAACGGCTGAGACCGATGACCCAGGCCTATCTGCGCGCCGCAGGCTCGGCCGGTGAGCCGAGCGCGGCGGTGGCCACCCGGGTGGTCGAGGCACGGCTGCGTCAGGAGCGCCGGTTGCGCGAGTGGGGGTGGTCGACCAACGCCGAGGTACCCGGCCCGGTGCTGCGCCGCAAGCTGCCGGTACCGGACGGGGTCGACGTGCTCGACGACGCGGTGGCGCGCGGTCATCTGAGCGCACGCGGCGTTGACAAGGTGCTGCGGTTGGCGTGGAGCGTCGCCGACCTGGCCGGGGTGACCCGACCGCGCCGGACGGACGTGCTGACCGCCCTGGCGATGCGCCGCGGCGACGACGCCCTGGAGGTGCGCGGTGGCTGACGAGTCCGAGCGGCGGGCGCGCATGGTCCTCGCCTGCATCACCGAACCTGGCGACCTCCGCCTGCGCACCCTGCTGGCCGGCTACACCCCGGCCGAGGTGCTGGAGTCGGTCCGGCGCACGCGTGCGGTGACCGCCTGGTCGCGCAGGCTGGTGACGCTCGACCTCGGTCGCGTCCTCACCCTCGCCGAGGGCCATGGGCTCCGCTTCATCGTCCCGGGCGACGCGGAATGGCCCGCGCCCCTGTCCGATCTGGATCGTTGCGATCCCGTGCAGGACGCGGGTGGATCTCCCCTGGGCTTGTGGCTGCGCGGACGCGACCACCTCGCGACGCTGGTCCGTCACGCCGTCGCAATCGTGGGATCGCGGGCTTCGACCGCCTACGGCGAGCGGGTGGCGATCGACCTCGCGGCGGGGGCCGCGGCTCACGGCATCACCGTGGTCTCCGGCGGCGCCTATGGCATCGACGCGGCGGCCCATCGTGGTGCACTCGCCCAACACGGCCCGACGATCGCCGTGATGGCCGGTGGCCTGGACGACTACTATCCGCGCGGCAACGCCGCACTGCTCCGCCAGGTCGGCGAGCAGGGCCTGCTGGTGAGCGAGACGGCGCCCGGGGAGCATCCGACCCGGCGGCGCTTCCTCACCCGCAATCGCCTCATCGCCGCGCTGTCGGCCGGCACCGTCATCGTCGAGGCCGGCGTGCGCAGCGGCGCGCGGAACACGGTGACCTGGGCGACGAGTTGCGGCCGGGTGGTGATGGCGGTGCCCGGCCCTGTCGGTAACGCCACGTCGTTCACGCCGCACCGGCTGATCCGCGAGGGGGAGGCGGTGTTGGTGACCACGGACGCCGAGTTCCGCGAGCTGATCGCACCGGCGGGGGAGGCGATGGTGATCAAGCCGTCGCGCAACCGGCTGCTGGACACGCTCGAGCCCGAGGCGAGGCTGCTGTACGAGGCGCTGCCCGGCCGGGGCGAGCGCGACACCGGCGATCTGGCGTTGCGCGCCGGCCTGACCGTTCCCGCGGCGCTGGCGGCGCTTGAAGGGCTGCGGACGCTGGGGCTCGTGGTGCCGGCCAAGGGCGGCGGGTGGAGACTCGGCGCGGTGCAGGACCGCCCGGTTGCCTCAGCGGACCAGCAGGGCCACCGACGACAGGGTGGACGCCACGAGGCGCAGGCGCGTGAACAGACCACGTGAGACCGCGAGCGGCGCCCGGGTGGGATGCTGGCACCATGCGCGTGCTGGTGGTGGGCGGAACGGTCGATGGCCGGGAGGTGGCGCGTACTCTCACCGAGGCGGGCCACGACGTGGTGACGTCGGTCGCCGGGCGAACGGCCGCAACGAGGCGGCGTGCACCGGGCACCGTCACCGGTGGATTCGGCGGCGTCGAGGGTCTGGATCGCTGGCTACGCGTCGAAGGAATCGATGCCGTCGTGGACGCGACCCACCCGTTTGCGGCCCGGATGTCGCATCATGCCGCGCACGCCGCAGCAGGGGCAGGCGTGCCGCTGCTGCGGCTGGATCGCCCGGGCTGGGCGTCCCATCCGAAGGCAGGGACGTGGAGGTGGGTCGACGATCACGCCGCCGCAGCCGAGGCGGCGGCGGATCTCGCCGGCTACCGTGGTCGGGTCCTGCTGACGGTCGGACGCCAACCGTTGTGTCACTACCGCGGGCTCGGCCACGTGCTGGCCCGGGTGGCCGAGATGCCACGAGACGCGCGCGGCGAGCCGTCGGCGCAACCGCGAGGCTGGACGATCTGCGAGGACCGAGGCCCCTACGATCTGGCCGGTGAACGGCAGTTGCTGGCGCGTGAGGGCATTGCGGTGCTGGTCACCAAGGACTCCGGTGGCGAGGCGACCTCGGCGAAACTGACCGCTGCCGCCGAGGCCGGCGTGCCCGTCGTCGTCGTGCGGCGTCCGGCTGGGCCCCAGGGCGTCCCGACGGTGGCGTCCGTGGCGGAGGCCGTGGCGTGGATCGAGGCTCTCCGGGGCCGCGTCGACCGCCTAAGGTCGTGACCCGTGGACACCGAATGGGGAACGACCCCGGGCCTGCCCGATGACGCCTTCGAGCACGACGGCCTGATCACCAAGCGGCATCAGCGGGCGGGTGCGCTCGCGTTCCTGCGCCCCCTCCCCGGGCAGTTGCTGTGGGACGTCGGCACCGGCTCGGGCGCCATCGCGGTCGAGTGGGCGCGGGCCGCCGAGGGTGCGCGCGCCCTCGGGGTCGAGCGCAAGCCCGAGCGTGCGGCACGCGCCCGCCGCAACATCGAGCGATTGGCGAGGGGGCGGGTCGACGTCGTCGAGGGCGACGCGCTCGCGGTGATCGCGGGGCTTCCCACACCGGACGCCGTGTTCCTGGGCGGCGGCGTCAGCGCTCCGGTGCTGGACGCCTGCTGGCAGGCGCTACGCCCAGGCGGGCGGATCGTCGGCCATGGCGTCACGATCGAGACGGAAGGCGTCCTGGCGGTCATGTTCCGCGCCCACGGTGGCCAGTTGGCCCGCCTCGGTGTCGAGATCGCCGAACCGATCGGCCGCTTCCATGGGTGGACGCCGCAGCGGGCCATCACCCAATGGTCGTGCGTGCGCTGACGCGCTCCCGGGTGCCTTGAAGCCAAGATCGTGGTCCGTTCGGGGCAAAGGGCAGATTAAGTCACGGCGGGTCTCGTCCCGGGTGTAGCGTGAGGAGTGCGAGCAAACGGAAGTTCGGTGAGAAACCGACGCGGTTGCGCCACTGTGTGGGCGAGAGCCCGAGCCAGACCCGAATGCTCGCCTGAAGACACCATTCATGAGCCGCATCATGCTCGGAAGGAGCACTCGTCATGAGTTCCGCTGTCGCCGCACCGGCACCGATTGCTGTTGAACTTCCCACCCTCCCGCTCCGTGAGGCGTGGCCCTGGGCGGTTTTCGGACTGCTGCTGATGGTCCTCGCGCTGTACTTCGTGGGTGCCGAACAGGGCGCCACGTCCGTTTTCGCGGGCAATGCCGTTCACGAGTGGGTGCATGACGCGCGCCACCTGCTCGGCTTCCCTTGCCACTGAGCGCGGCGCGTTGATGCTCTCTCTCAGGGATTTCCTTGTCCGCGGCCTATTGGCCGGTTTGATCGCCGGCGTCGCCGCTTTCTTCGTCGCCTACGCGGTCGGTGAACCGCCGGTGGCCGCGTCCATCGCCATCGAAGAGGCCGCAGGCGGCCATGATCACGGCGAGGAGGGTGCAGCGGCGGTCGCCGCCGAGGAGGACGCGGGCACCGAGGTTCCGCGCCCGGTTCAGTCGACGGTCGGCCTCGCCACCGGCATGCTCGTGCTGGGCGCCGCGCTCGGCGGCGCCGCAGGCCTGCTCACCGGCGCCGCGATGGGCCGCTTCTTCAGCCGCACCAACGTGCGCACCACGGCGCTGGCCGTCAGCGGGATGGCCTTCGTCAGCCTGTTCTTCGTGCCGTATCTGATCTACCCGCCCAACCCGCCGGCCGTCGGCAACGGAGAGACGATCGGCTACCGTACGGCGCTCTACTTCGCGATGCTGGCCCTCTCCATCGGCGGCGCGATCGTCGGCCTGGTGGTCGCCCGCTCCCTGCGGGCGAAGGTCGGCCCGTGGTATGCCGGCCTGGCTGGTGCTGGAACGTACGTCGCGATCGCGGTCCTGGCGCTCGCCGTGATGCCGCGCTACGACGAGGTGCCGGCCGAGGGCTTCCCACCGTCCCTGCTGTGGGAGTTCCGCTTGTCCAGCCTCCTGGTGCAGATCGTGCTGTGGGGTGTCATCGGCGTCGTGCTCGCCGAACTGTCCCATCGCGCCGTCGCCCGGAAGGCCGCCCCGCGTCCCCGGCAGTTGGTCGACGCCTAGGCGTCGACATCGGACCTGCTGCTCGGGCACGGGCACGAGCGCGGGCTGCGGTCGACTGGCGTGTACTGCCCTCGATCGCGGCGCCGCGTGATCTCTTGGCTCTTTCGGAAGGAAATTGCGATGCACACCTGCGTACGGATGGCGGTGGCCGCCCTCATCGGCGGTTCGCTGCTCGTCAGTGGCTGCACCACGATTGCGACGCGCGAGGCGGAGGAGAAGGCGGAGGCGCAGATCGCCGCCCGCCAGGCCCGCGAGGAATTCCCGATCGGGAAGCCGAAGGATTTCGAGAACATGGTGCGGGTGACGGCGTTCTACACGCGGCCCGCCGACATGGCCGGGGCGAATATGGGGCTTCCCGCCGCGGAGGCGGACATCCATCTCGAGGCCGAGATCACGGCCCTCGCCGACAATCACCTCGGCCTCGCCTACGGGGAATGGATCCCCTACCTGACGGTGGAATACGCCGTCACCTCACCGGACGGCTTGGTGACGGAGGGCACTTTCATGCCGATGCTCAGCAATCACGGATTGCACTACGGCTCCAATGTGAAACTCGGCGATGCGGGCACGTACCGAATCGCCTACCGCGTGCACAGTCCTGTCGAGAACGGTCTGGTGATCCACAGCGATCCGACAACCGGTGTGGAAGGTTCCTTCTGGGACACGCCGCTGGAGGCCGAATGGTCGTTCAACTTCATGCCTCACGAGTGGTGACCGCGGAGACGGCTCGCTGAGTCCATGCTCGGCCTCTTCATCGACACCGTCACGGCGAGCCTCCCGGTCGCGGTGGTCTGGGCGCTCCTGTACGGCGGCGTCGACGTCCTCACCGGGGGACGCGGCAGGCGGTCTTTGCTTCTGTGCAGCGGCGCTGGCGTGGCCGTCGGCCTGATGACGGCATGGCTGCGCCTCACCACCAAGTGGATCGCCTGGGAGCCGACGCTGCTGGTGGTTCTCCCGGTCGTCCTCGCGCTCGGCGCGGCGGTGGTGGTGTGGGGGTGGCGCGCCGATCCGGCGTCCGGGCGGCGGGGGAGGGCGGCGTCCGCGCTGGCCGGTCTCGTGCTGTTTCTCGGTGTGTCGGCTGTGTTCGTGCTGGCCAAGGCGGCCACCGTGTCCGGGACGGTGGTGGTCACCAGCGACGCCGTCCTGAAGGTCTCCGGATTCCCGCTCGGCCTGGCCCTGTCCGCCGTCGCGGCCTGGGCGCTCCATCGGGCGGGTGCGGGGGCGTCCCTCCTTGCCCGGCGCGTCAGCCTGAGCGCGGGCGTGGCCGTCCACATGACCGCGCAGCTCACGGCGCTGCTGCGGATATCCCTGGCCCGCAGGCTCATTGATGTGCCCGCCGAGGTGTTCGCGGCCGCGGTGTGGCTGGTCAACCGCGAGTGGCTGTTCACCGCCGGCGTGCTGGCGTCGGCGCTCGTGCCCGTCGTCGGGGCGCGCGGCATGCCTCCGGCACCCGCCACCGCCGCCGAGGCCCGGCTGATCCGCGCGGGCGTCCGGAGCCGGCGCCGATTCCTGGCGACGTCCGCAGCGTCGCTGGGTTTGGTCGCCCTGACCCTGACCGTCGGGCGGAGATTCGCCGACGCCATCGTGGAGTTGTCCCCGCCGGAGCCCTTCGAGCAGGACGGTGAGCGGGTCTGGGTGCCGCTGGTCGCCCTGGATGACGGTCACCTTCACCGCTTCGTCTACACGACGGACGACGGCACGCAGGTCCGGTTCTTCGCGATCCGCAAGGCCCCGGGCGCGTTCGTCGCCGTGCTGGACGCCTGCGAGATCTGCGGGCCGTCCGGCTACTACGAACGGGACGCGATGGTGATCTGCAAGATGTGCGACGTGGCGATGAACATCGCCACCCTGGGTTTCCCGGGCGGCTGCAACCCGATTCCGATCGACCACGAGGTGCGGGCCGGACGTCTGTGGGTCAACCGGTCGACACTGAACGCCAAGGCGGCGGTCTTCGCCTGACGACCCGCCAACCCACCGACCCACCAACCCACCGACCCACTGAACGAGGAGACGTCTCATGCGCATCACGTTGATCGCCCACGGCCCGACCGCGGGAACCCAGGCGGGAGTTTTCGGCGATGACACCGCACTGCTGGACCACACCCCCCTTGGGCTGCGCCACGTCCGGGACGTCTGGACCGCGCCCGAGCCGGCCTGCCTGCAGACCGCCGCCCTCCTGAATCCCGACGGCCAACCGGGAGCGACCGAGGTCCTGGACGAGCTTCGTGCGCCCGCCATGGGTGAGTGGACGGGCCTCGCACTCGAGGACGTGCTCGCCCGCAACCCGCAGGTGCTTCAGGAATGGCTCAAGGACCCGTCCGTCCGCGCACCCGGTGGCGAGTCGCTCGCCGAGCACCTGGCCCGGATCGGCGCCACGTTCGATGCTCACGCATGGCCGGACGCCGCCGCCATGGTCGTGGCGACGCCTTTCACCGTCCGCGCGGCGTGCGTGCACGCCCTCGGCGGGGACGCCCGGACCCTCGGTCATCTCGACATCGCCCCCGGCACGCGCGTCCGCATCTCCCGCCACGCGGGCATCTGGCGCCTGTCGGCGGTCATACCACCGCGTTTCTGTTCCACCCCCGGCGCTCGGAGCGACGCATGAGCGCCGCCATCAGCGCCCTACCCTCACGCCTATCGCGTCCGGCAGCACCGAAAGGAACACCACGATGGACGGCCCGCGTTACGACTATCTGACCGACGGTTCGGCGATCTACGCCGAGTCGTTCCGTATCATCCGCGCCGAGTCCGACCTCGGCCGGTTTCCCGACGACGTTTCCAAGGTGGTCGTGCGCATGATCCACGCGGCCGCGCAGACGAACCTGGTCGACGACATCGCCTGGACGCCGGGTGTCGTGCAGTCATGCAGGGCCGCACTCCTGGCCGGCGCGCCGATCCTGTGCGATTCGACGATGGTGGCCACCGGCATCATCCGGTCGCGGTTGCCGCGCGACAACGAGGTGGTGTGCCACCTGAGCGATCCGCGGCTGGCCGACCTGGCGCGCGAACTGGGCACCACGAAGACGGCGGCCGCGGTCGAGCTGTGGCGCGAGCGACTCGAGGGGGCCGTCGTCGCCATCGGCAATGCGCCGACGTCGCTGTTCCGGCTGCTCGAGGTCGTCCGCGACAGCGGCATCAAGCCGGCCGGTGTGATCGGCATCCCGGTCGGGTTCGTGGGGGCGCCCGAGTCGAAACAGGCGCTGGTCGAGAACCCGTACGGGCTGGAGTACCTCACGGTGCTCGGACGCCGTGGCGGCTCGGCCACCGCCGTGGCGGCGGTCAACGCGATCGCCTCCACGGCGGAGACCACCAACGAGGCGGGCACCTCCTAGGGTCACCGAGCGTGCGCTCCGTCAGGTCGGAGGGAGGCGACGGCCGCGCGGTACCGGTCGATCACGACGGACGCCAGCGCCTCGCACGGGCCGATCACCGGCGCGATCCGCACCTCGGCGTCCGGGTGGTCGGCGCACCAGCGAGACGCCTCGTCGTGAGTCCAGTTCTCGAGCAGGCCCGGGAACAAGTAGTGCGGGGATACGACGATCCGGCGGGCGCCGGTCGAGTAGGCCAGCGACAGTCCCTGCGACAAGGTGGGATGGGTGACCTGGATGAACGCGTCGACGACGAACCCGTAGCCTCCCTCCTCCCACAGCATCCGACCCAGTCGGGTGTGGTCGGCGTTGGCGTCCACGTCGGAACAGCCACGGCCCAGGAAGACGACCGCGACCTCGCCCGGCGTCCACGACCCCAGCACGCCCGCGATCCGCTCGCGGACGACCGCACGCAGCCGCGGGTGGGGTCCGAGATGCTCACCGCGCACCACCCGTGCGCGGTCGCCGATCGCCTCGATCGCCTCGGGGATGTCGTCGTGCACGTGGCCGCCGGCCCCCAGCATCAGCGGCACCATGACGATCGCACGGTCGGCGCCGGCCAGTTCGGACAGCGCCGGCAGCAGCAGCGGCTCGGTCAGTTCGACGAAGCCGTCGCGCACATCCACCTCGGGCAGCATGGATGCCACCTGGGCGGTGAGGGCGCGGGCGGCCTCCTGCCCTTCGGGCAACCGGGTGCCGTGCGCGGCGATGAGCAGGATGGGTGAACGGGTCATGACGGGTCTCCTGTCACGGTCCCGCGGTCGGTCGACGTCGTGTCGTCTGCCGGGGCCGAGCGGGCCTCCATCCACTGGTAGTCCCGCGGGGTCACCATGAAGAACCTGCCCTCGCCTGTCGGGACCATCGTGGTGGTGGAACTGCCGACCAGCACGATCGAATGCATGTCGACCCAGTCGGGATCGAACTCGCTCAGCGGTGCGACTCGCGTGCTCTCACTGGGGCGGGAGGCGTCCTGGACGACCGCGACGGGGGTGGACGCCGGCCGGTGGGCGCCGAGGATCTCGAGCGCGCGCGGCAGGTGCATGCGGCGCTTGCGGCTGCGCGGGTTGTACAGCGCCACCACGAAGTCGCCCTCGGCGGCCGCGTGGAGCCGCCTCTCGATCACCGGCCACGGCGTGTGCAGATCCGACAGCGAGAGGGTCACATGGTCGTGACCGAGCGCCGCTCCGAGAATGGCCGACGCCGCCAGTTCGGCGGTCACGCCCGGCACCACCTCGACGTCGAGCCCCTCGGTGCCCTGTTCCAGCGCGGGGGAGGCCATCGCGTAGATCGCCGGGTCGCCGCCGGCCACCAGCGCGACGTTGCGTCCCGTCCGAGCCTGGTCGATGGCCAGGCCGGTACGCGCCTCCTCGGTGCCCATGCCCGTGGCCGAGATCTCGGTGCCGGGTCGCAGACAGCCGCGGATCTGCGCCACGTAGGGCCGGTAGCCGACCACCATGGACGCCTCGCGCAGCACGGCGCGGGCGCGCGGAGTGAGCAGGTCGTCCGCGCCTGGCCCGAGACCGACGACGGACAGCTTGCCGCGGGGTGCGAGGAGTCCGATCGCGCAGGTGGCGTCGGGGGACTTGTGCTTCTCGACGATCAGAGTGGCGCCGCGGGCGATCACCGACGCCTCCGCGACGCTCGGCGTCCCGACCGCCCGGGCCGGGTGGTCGGACGGGTTGGGGACGTCCTGGGCGGCCAGCACCTCGGCCGGGTAGGTCGTGAAGGGAACGCCGTAGTGCTCGGCCAACGCGACGATCGCCGCCTCGTCGGCCTTGGCGTCCACGCTCGTGACGGCGGCCACGGAGGCTGCGGCGAACCCGGCGTCGGCCAGCGTCTGCTCGGCCAACGTCCGTACGGAATCGAGGGGCGCATCGCGGTTGCTGCCGATGCCGAGGACCAGCGATCTGGGGTGCAGGACGACGGTGGGCAGGTCGTGTGGCACCGCGGACCGCTCGGAGACGAGGATGCGGGCGATCGGGTCGCCGAGCGGCGGCAGCACGCTGACGTGGGTGCCGCGGCGCTCCAGCCGGTCGACGCCGGGCTCGCGCACGTTGAGCGGCAGTGCGGGCAGCGGCCAGGCTTGCTCGCGGATGAGCTCGACCGGTTCGCCGTCGAGCAGGGCACGGGTCACCGCAGCCAGCGCACCGGAGGTTGCCCAGCCGAGCGTGTCCAGGCCGGGTACGCCGAGGGCGTCCGTGGCAGTGGTGAGCACCGCGGTGGCGTCGAGGCCCTCGGCGATCCGTCGTGCGAGTTCGTTGGCGCCGCCGACGTGCCCGCCGACCAGCGGCACGCAGAACCGGCCGGCCTCGTCGACGACGACGACGCCCGGATCCGTCGCCTTGTCGACCAGCAGCGGTGCGATCAGCCGGGTGGTGGCGCCGAGCGCCAGATGGCTGACGAGGAGGTCGCATTCCGCCCATGCCTCGGCGAGGTGTGCGCCCACGGGGCCGTCGAAGCGACGGGTCGGGCCGACGATGGTGTCGATGGCGTCGGCGTGCGCGCGGGCCGACGCGGAGTTGGTGAGCTGTCCGATGATCACGGAAGGTCCTCTCGGGGGCCGCCGGCGAGCGGGTGCTGTGCGCCGAGCGCGGCCGGGTCGTCGGGGTGGTGGGCGAGAACGAGGACGACGTGCGGCTGGGCGGGTAGGACCGTGGCCGCGTCATCCTCGCTGAGCACGCGGACGCGCTCGTCGGATTCGCCGATCCGCTCGGCGAGGACATAGGTGCGGCCCAAGCCGGCGGTGGCCCTCACGATCTCAGGGAGCCCGGTGCGCGGATCGGTGAGCAGCCCCACCTTGGGATGCACCCGGCACGCGGCGAGCGCGGGAGCCGGGTCGTTGCCGTGCGCCGACACCAGCAGGGCGTCGTCCCAAGGGAGTGCGACGGCCGCGAACGCCGCCTGCAGCGACCCGACCTCGGGCACCACGCGCACCGGCAGACCGGCCGCGCGCAGGCGCCGCACGACGCCGTAGAACAGCGGATCGCCCGACGCGACCACGACGGCGTCCGCACCCTCGGGCAGCGCCCGCAGCGCGTCGATCGCCGGATCGATCCGGCCCAGCACCACCCGGCGCCCGTCCGGAACGGCGAGCGCGTCGAGGTGGCGGCGTCCACCGACGACCAGGAAGGCGGAGGCCGCGGCGTCCACCAGAGCGGGACGCGGTGCGCCCAGATAGCCGTAGACCGTGATCACGCCCGGGCCCCCTGCTCACGCAGATCGCGCGCGGCGTCCGGTGCGGCAGCCCGGTACTCGTGTCGGAAGCCGGGATGGTAAAGGTGGCTGCGCTTGACCACGGGCACCTCGGCCAGGGCGGGCCCCACCAGGATCACCGTGTGCTTCCAGAACTTGTGGTCCTTCATGGTGGCCGACAGTTCGTCGAGGCGGCAACGCAGCAGCACCTCATCGGCCCAGCTCACCTTGTGGCCGATGATGACCGGCGTGTCGGGTGGGTAGCCGCCCGACAGCAATGCGTCCTCGAGGGCGCGGTTGCGCGCCGCCGACAGATACAGCGCCATGGTGGTGCCGTGGCGCGCGAACGCGCGGACGCGCTCACGCGGCGGCATCGGCGTCCGGCCACCCTCCAACCGCGTGAGGATCAGCGACTGCGCGACCTCGGGCCGAGTGAGCTCGACCTCCGCCGCGGCCGCCGCGGCCGAGAACGCGGAGACCCCCGGGATCGACTGGAACCCGACGCCGACGCGGCGGCACACGTCGCGCTGCTCGGCGGTGGCGCCATAGAGGGCCGGATCGCCGGTGTGGACGCGGGCGACGAGCAGGTCCTCGTCGCGGGCGCGCTCGTACAGCGGCGTGATGTCCTCCAGCGACGCCGACGCCGAGTCGATCAGGAGCGCGCCGGCTTTGTGGCTGCCGACGATGTCGGGGGAGACCAGCGAGGACGCCCAGACGATGATGTCGGCCTGGGCGATGGCGCGAGCGCCGCGCACGGTGATCAGGTCGGGGGCGCCCGGCCCCGCGCCGACGAAGACGACCAGGCCGCCGGGGTAGTCGCCGCTCACAGCCGGCCCCCGATCGGGCCGCGGTCGGCCGGAAACAGCACCGCCGCGAAGTAAGGAAGCTCGTCCACCTCGGTCAGCGGCAGGATGCGCTGTTCGGGGGTGCCCACGTTCACGCCGACGACAGGGTCCGAGCCGATGGCCTCGGCGTAGTCCTTGAGCGCCGCGCAGTGACGTCCGGGCTTGTAGACCGCCACGGTGTCGGCCACCGCGGCGACCTCGGCCAGCCTCGTGGTGCCCGTCTTGAGCGGTACGAGCGCCAGGACCTCGTCGCCCTCGACAAGCGGGGTGACGGACGCCGCGGCGAGCGCCTGCATCGCGGTGATGCCCGGGACGACCTCGATCTCCACGTCGGGGTGGACGCCGAGCACGGCGGCAGCCAGGTAGCTGAAGGTCGAATAGACGCTGGGATCGCCGATCGTCGCGAAAGCGACCAGGCCCGCGCCCGCGCGGAACGCCTCCGACGCTGCCTGGGCCGAGGCGTCCCAGGCGTCGCGTCGGCGCGAGGTCACGCCCGAGGCGTCCGCCATCGAGAACGGGATCCGCACGATCCGGGCCGA
The DNA here is from genome assembly GCA_032229785.1 of Propionibacteriaceae bacterium. Lineage (GTDB taxonomy): Bacteria > Actinomycetota > Actinomycetes > Propionibacteriales > Propionibacteriaceae > Propioniciclava. The sequence continues at coordinate 21,914 of JAVTWJ010000036.1, read as the reverse complement.
TGGGGCGACGGCCACCACGATCTCCTCGGCGCGTCCGGGACGGGCCTCGCGGCCCTCGCGTGCGGCCCGCGATTCGGTGGCGGGCACGAGCACGACGTCGGCCTCCGCCAGAACGCGGGCCGCTTTGATGGTGACGAGGTCGGGATCTCCGGGGCCTACCCCGACGCCGACCAGGCGTGATGGACGCACGTGGTTCCTCAGTTCGCTCGACCGATGGACGTACCTGCGCATCGGCCGAGTGTCTGGCTCCCACGCGTCTACGTGGTCACAGTGGCGGCACCGCCCCGGATTCACCCACGGGTTCACCGGCGTTCCTCGATTCCGAGCGCCCACTCAGTGTCCCATATCGTTCGCGCGCCGGTGGCGGAAACGGTGGACACGCGTCCCGGCCGCGGGCGCGGCGGCCCGTAGGCTGACGGAGTGGCTGATGGAATCCAGGCTGGCGGCATCGAGATGGACGCCGACGCGTTCGAGCGCCTCGTGACCGACGCCCTCGACGAGGTGCCCGAGGAGCTACTGAGCCTCCTGGACAATTGCGCGATCCTCGTCGCCGACGATGCACCCGAGGACGACCCCGGTCTGCTGGGGCTGTATGAGGGGATCCCGCTCACCGAGCGCGACGGATCCTACGCGGGCGTCCTGCCCGACACGATCACGATCTTCCGCAATCCGATCCTGGCCGTGTGCGCCAGCGAGGACGACGTCGTCGACGAGGTGGCGATCACGGTGGTGCACGAGATCGCGCACTTCTTCGGTATCGACGACCGCCGTCTTCACGACCTGGGCTGGGGGTAGGAAGGCCGTTCCAACGGGACTGTGACTAGGGGATACAGCACGCCGAACGGGCTCGTGCAACAGCCCGTGCAACAGTGAGTTTCGAAGAGTTGAGCACACGGAGACGCCCCTGGTGGCGCTACGCGAGTGGGCGCCAGAGCCGGTCGAGCGGCATGACGTGTAGGCGATCGGCGTAGGTGTACGACCGGCGTCCAGTGGTGAGGACGATGCCTGCGCGGAAGCGGCCCCCGACCAGATCGCGGAGTTGGGTGAGCCCGCGGAAGTCAGGGCCAGTGGCGCGTTCGTTCGCCTCGTGCCCGCGCGAATTGCCGTAGCACGGTCGACTTCCCGACCGACCGCGGGCCGTGCAAGGCGACAACGGGTTCCTCGGTGACGAGACGATCCAGGACGCGACTGACGTGCCGATCCAACAACCCTGAGTCGCTCGTCATGCTGGCAAGTCTATCAAGGACAGGAGCCTAATCCCCAGATGTGAGCGCTTGTATGCCCCAAATGTGAGCCACTATATCCCCCAAACGTGAGTGTCGGCGTTCCGCAAACATGAGCGGTGATCACGACGCCCACCAGGTCGCGTTGGGGACGGGGGTGAACACTGCCGGTCGGGGTGCGAGCGGCTCTCAGCCCGCCAGCAGCGCCCGGATCTGGGCGCCGACGCCCGCCTCGTGGTTGCCGCCGATGACCGGGAAACGTGCCCGGAGGGCGGGGTGGGCGTTGGCCATCACGAACGGACGCCCCGCGTAGTCCAGCATCTCGGCGTCGTTGGGCATGTCGCCGAAGGCGGCCACTTCGGACGCAACGATCCCGTGTTCGGCGCACATGCGCGCCAGTGTGACCGCTTTCGACACCCCGGCGGCCGAGATCTCCAGCAGGGCGCGGCGCCCGGTCGTGACCGAGTGCGTCACGACCGCGCGTTCGCCGACGACGAGCCGCGCGCGCTCGACCAGGGCGTCGGGGTCGGCGTCTGGATGCGAGGCGAGAAGCTTCAGGACGGCGGGTTGTTGCGCGAGCAGGACCGACAGCGGGCCCCGCAGGGTGACGGCGTCCTGTTCCTCCCGGGGGCGCAGGTGTGCGGGGGCGTGCCGCACCCAGCCCTCTTCGGAGGCGAAGCGCGAGCCCTCCTCCAGCCCGAAGAGCAGTTCGGGGACCTGCGCGCGCAGTTCCTGGGCGAGCGCGGCGACAAGAACGCCCTCGAGCGGGTGGGTCCGCTCGAGGCACTGGCGTTGCAGATCCCAGACCGCGGCGCCGTTGCTGACGATCACGAGCGGCCGCACGTCGGCGATGGCCTCGAGTGGCGCGAGCCAGCGCAGTGGACGCCCGGTGGCGATCACGATCCGCAGGCCGGCCTCGGACGCCTCGCGCAAGGCGTCCGCGTCGGCGTCCGCGATCCGCCCGGACGGGTCGAGCAGCGTGCCGTCCAGGTCGGTGGCGATCAGCCGGATGCTCACAGTCGGCTGTTGGGGGTCGGCGAGTTGGCGGACGCCGTGCCGCCCGGCGACTCCGGCGCCCCCGATTCGGGCGATGGCGAGCCCGATTCGGGCGACGGCGAGCCCGATTCCGGCGACGGGGATCCCGATTCGGGCGACGGCGAACTCGAATCGGGCGGAGGGGAACCGGTGCCGGATGTCGGCACCGGCGGAGGCGGCGAGGTAGGCGGCGCCGCCTGGAAGATGAGGATCGCGATCAGGATCGCCAGCGCCGTGAGCAGCATCATGATCAGCCAGGACGCCAGGATCGACGGCCAGCCGGCCCGGTCGCCGCGGCCGGGCCAGGGCAGCGGCCACTGCCGCGCCGTGCCGGGCGCGACCTTGTCGATCCACGGCAGACGGTAGTCAGGTCCGGACGGCCTGCCCTGTTGCGGCAGCCAGGCCAGGTCGACCTCGGCGAGGATCCGACCCGCCTCGGCCAACGCGGCCGGGCTGCCGTCGTAAGCGAGCACCGTCCACGGCGCCTCGGGCAAGGCGTCCGGCGCGGGCGGCTGATCGGCGGCCGCCGTGTACTTGCCACCCAGACGCCCGGAGTGCTGGCCTCGCCCACCGCGGGCGATCACCGTGTCGATGTGGAGCTTGTTGACCGTTCCTGCCAGCCGATCGCAGGCGGCGGCGTCCGAACTCGCGCCCTCGCTGAGCATGAGGAGCATGACCTCGGGTCCGCCCTCGGCGTGAGCCGTGTAGGCGACTCCGGAGGGGGTCGCGCCGAGCCGGGCGTCCAGCCAGTAGCCGCCGACCCGCGGCGGGTCGACGCCCAGCAATGGGTGCAACGGATTCGAAGGCTCGGTCATCGCCGCCCATTGTGCCTCATGGCGCGCCAGCGGCCGGCGTGAGAGCCGTTCGCCCGACCGGGTAAGGTTTCGGCGTCGAGTCCGGGAGGAGAACAGGCGCGTGACAACCCCCAGCCAGTCCACGGCAACGCGGGAAGCCGCACAAACCCTGGGTGAGGCCATCGCCGAGGTGCAGTCGGTCATCGTCGGCCAGGAGCATATGGTCGAGCAGCTCATGGTCGGCCTGCTCGCCCGCGGCCACGTCCTGCTCGAAGGCGTGCCCGGCACGGCGAAGACCCTCGCGGTGCGCACGTTCGCCCAGGTCGTCGGCGGCGACTTCGCCCGCATCCAGTTCACCCCCGACCTGGTGCCCTCCGACATCGTCGGCACTCGCATCTATTCGGTGCAGCAGGAGAAGTTCGACATCTCGCTCGGCCCGGTGTTCGTCAACTTCGTGCTGGCCGACGAGATCAACCGTGCGCCGGCGAAGGTGCAGTCGGCGATGCTCGAGCTGATGGCCGAGAAGCAGGTCTCCATCGGCGGCAGGACCTACCCCGTTCCGCAGCCGTTCATCGTCATCGCGACCCAGAACCCGATCGAATCCGAGGGCGTCTACCCGCTGCCCGAGGCGCAGCGTGACCGGTTCCTGCTCAAGGTGGACGTGCCGTACCCGCGCGGCAACGAGGAGTTCGAGATCCTGCGCCGCATGTCCGTGCGACCGCCGACGGCCCGAAACCTCCTCGACCCCGCCCGCGTCCTCGCGCTGCAGGAGCAGGCGAGCAACGTGTTCGTGCACAACCTGGTCGCCGAGTACATCGTGCGGCTGGTGCTGGCGACCCGGGCGCCGGGTGAGTTCGGCATGCCGGACCTGGTGCCGGTCATGCAGATCGGTGCGTCCTCGCGCGCGACCCTCGGCCTGGTCGCCGCCGCTCGCGCGCTCGCGCTCATCCACGGGCGCGACTACGTGCTGCCCACCGACGTCCAGGCGGTGGCCAAGGACGTCATGTCGCACCGCCTGGTCCTCGGCTTCGACGCGATCGCCGACAACATCTCTCCGGTGCAGGTCATCGAACGCATCATCGCGATGGTTCCCGCACCCACCCCGGTGTGGAACGACGCGCAGCGCGCCCAGGCCCGCACCGAGCACCGTTACCAGGCCGGCGTCGAGGCCCGCTGAGGCGTCCCATGGCTCGCTCGGCGGCTCACTCGACCCCGCCCCCGGAGGATCTGGGGGCGGTGGCGTCCGTGCTGCGCGAACCCACGCGCGCCACGCTGCCGCTGGGCAAGCTCGCCCCGGAGCAGGCGCTCAAGCGCCTCGAACTGACCATCGTGCGCCGGATGGAGGGCTTCCTCCACGGCGACCATCGCGGGTTGCTGCCCGGTCCCGGGTCGGAGACCAACGACGCCCGCATCTACGTGCCCGGGCAGGACGACGTCCGCACGATGGACTGGGCCGTGACGGCCCGCACCCAAACCCCGCACGTGCGCGACACGATCGCCGACCGCGAACTCGAAGTGTGGGCGCTGCTCGACGTCACCCCGTCGATGAACTGGGGCACCGAGGGCGTCACCAAGCGCGACCTCGGCATCGCGGCCATCGCCACGATCGGATTCCTCGGCCAGCGGATGGGCGATCGGTTCGGCGGCCTGATCATGCGTCCCGACACGATGGTCCGGATCCCGGCACGGTCGGGCCGGATGGCCCTGTACGGCCTGCTCAACCGCATGTTGTCCGAGCCGATCGTGCGCGACCGCTCCGAAGGCCCCTACACGCTGACCCGCGGCATCGACCAACTCGCCCGCACCCAGCGCCGCCGCGGTCTGCGCATCATCGTCTCCGACTTCCTCACCCCGGGCGACACCGAGTTGGATCCGGATGTCGAGCCCGAGTGGGAACGCGCGCTGCGCCGACTGGCGGTGCGCAATCAGGTGATCTGCGTCGAGGTGGTCGACCGCCGCGAGGTGGAGTTCCCCGATGTCGGCGACATCCTGATCCGCGATCCCGAGAGCGACTTCCAGCGGTACGTGAACACGTCGGACGCCGCCGCCCGCGCCCGCTTCAACCTGGCGTCGAGCGCGCAGCGGGACCGCATTCGCATCGCGGTACGCCGCGCCGGTGTCGGGCACATCCAGTTGCGCACCGACCGGGACTGGGTCAACGACATCGCCCGGTTCGTGCTCGCCTACCGCCGGGTGGCGTCCCAGTTGCATCAGCCACCCCAGGGCGTGTCGCGATGAACCTGTCCGAGATGTTCCTGCAGCCCGAGCGACTGTGGACGCTGCTGATCATTCCCGTCCTCGTGGCGCTCTACATCTGGGCGATGGGGCGCAAGAACCGCTCGGGCATGCGGTTCACCAACACGGCGGTACTCGGACGCGTCGTGCGCAAGCAGTCGCCATGGCGGCGGCACCTGGCGGTCGCGCTGTCGCTGCTCTCGCTGATCGCGCTGTCGCTGGCGTGGGCGCGCCCCAACGGCGTCGACCGGGTGCCTCGCGAGCGGGCGACCGTCGTCCTCGTGATCGACGTCTCGCAGTCGATGGCCGCCACCGACGTACAACCGTCGCGGCTCCAGGCCGCCCAGGACCTCTCGAAGCAGTTCCTGGCGTCGCTGCCCGAGCAGTACAACGTCGCCGTGGTGTCGCTGGCGGGCAACCCGGCCACCCGCCTGGGGCCGACCACCGACCGGGGGTACGCGCGGCGTGCCATCGACGGTCTCGCACTGCAGGACGGCACCGCGGTCGGCGACGCGATCTACGTGGCGCTGAGCGCGATCGAGATGGCGCCCGCGGCGTCCGACGGCTCGACCGCGCCCGGGGCGATCGTGATGCTGTCCGACGGCATGAACACCGCGGGACAGGCACCGACGCAGGCCGCGGTCGCCGCCCGCGACGCCGAGGTGAAGGTACACACCATCGCCTACGGCACCGACAACGGGTCCGTCGACCTCGACGGCGTGCGCGAGCGCGTCCCGCCCGACCGCGCGCTGATGGCCGAGATCGCCCAACTCGCCGGGGGGACGACCGCCAGCGCCGAGACCGCCGGCGACCTGGAGCGGGTGTACTCATCCCTGCGCTCCGAGATCGGCTTCGAAGAAGTGAAGAAGGAGACGACGGCGACTTGGGCCGGCTACGGGTTCGCCTTCGCCCTGCTGGCCGCGCTCGCGGCCGTGTCGCTGGGAGCGAGGTGGCCCTGATGGATGCGCCGATCCTGGAGTTCTTCCACCCGCAGCGGCTGTGGCTGCTGCTGAGCGTGCCCGTCCTGCTGCTGCTGTACTGGGGGCTGCTGCGGCGTGCGGCGTCCCGGTCGAAACGGCTGGGCATCGACAACCTGGACCGCGTGATGCCGCGTCAGTCCTCCTGGAAGCGGCACATCGCCGTCGTCGCGGCAGTGGCGAGCCTCGCTTCGCTGGTGGTCGCGTTCGCTCAGCCCAAGGGCACGGTGGAGGTGCCGCGCGAGCGGGCGACCGTCGTGCTGGCCATCGACGTGTCGCGTTCGATGGAGGCGACCGACGTCGAGCCCAACAGGCTGGACGCCGCGAAGGACGCAGCCCAGGACTTCGTGCAGATGCTCCCCGAGGGTTTCAACGTGTCGCTGGTCGCGTTCGCGGGCACGTCGTCGATCATCGCGCCGCCCACCCAGGACCGCGGGCTGATCGTGCGGGCCATCGAGAACCTGCGGCTCGCGCCGTCGACCGCCATCGGCGAAGGCGTCTACAGCGCGTTGGACGCCATGCAGCTCGTGCCGCCCGACCCTGCTCATCCCGACGAGCCGACGCCCGGCGCGATCGTCGTGCTCTCCGACGGCTACACCAACATCGGCCGCTCCTCGGCGGTGGCGGCGCGCGCGTCCAAGGAGTTGGGCTTCCCGATCTACACGATCGCCTACGGCACGCCTGGCGGCTACGTGATCAGCAACGGACGCCGCGAGCCTGTCCCGGTGAACCCGGCCGAGCTTCGTGTGGTGGCGCGTGAGTCGGGTGGTGAGGCCTTCACCGCCGGATCCCGCGACGAACTCGAGCGCGTGTACGCCTCCATCGCGCGCTCGGTCGGCTACGAGAAGGTCGACCAGGAGGTCACCGAACTGTACGCGGGCATCGCGCTGGCGTTCGCGGTGCTGGCCGCGCTCGCCGTCGCCTCGCTCGCGGCGCGCTGGCCCTGATCGTCACCCGACCGTGGCCGCCGAGTGGGAGAATGACGTCATGATCGATGTCGCCGCCAACCTCGCGGCCGCGCGTGAGCGCATCGACGCAGCCTGTCGGCGCAGCGGGCGTGACCCGCGACAGGTCGAGTTGCTGCCGGTCAGCAAGTCCCACGGCACCGATCTGATCCGGGCCGCCCACGCCGACGGCTACCGGCGCTTCGGCGAAAGCCGGCCGCAAGAGTTGGCCCTCAAGGCGTCCGAGCTGGCCGAGCTGGAGCTGGAATGGGTGGTCATCGGTCACGTGCAGACCAACAAGGCCCGTGTGGTCGCCGAGCTCGCAGACGAGTTCCAGGGACTGGACTCGCTTCGGCTGGCCGAAGCCCTCGACCGCCGGCTGGTCGCCCTCCGGCGCCGGCTGCCGGTGTTGGTGCAGGTGAACTCGTCGGGGGAGGCGACCAAGGGCGGCTTCGTGCCCGACGAGGTGCCGGACGCCGTCCGTGCGCTGCGGTCATTCGAGGGGTTGGAGGTTCGCGGTCTCATGACGCTGGCGGCGAACACACCTGACTTCGACGCGGTGCGTGCGTGCTTCGTGACGATGACGACCCTGCAGGCGCGGTTGCGCGACCAGCACGGTGGCGGGTTCGATGTGCTGTCGATGGGCATGTCGGGCGACTACGAACTGGCGGTCGAATGCGGCTCCACCTGTGTGCGGCTGGGCGCCAGCATCTTCGGCGCGCGCAGCTATCCCGCGTAGTCGCTGGCGCTCACCGGGTGGCGGCGTCCGAGCCCTGCTGATGCCCTGGACCACCGCCGCAACGAGCCGGCCCAGCGGTGGGGAGGACTCGACCGGACCCAAGTGGGCACGATCGGACACCTGATTCGGTGGGGATGGGTTGACACGGACACAAACGGGGATTACCTTCGTTGCTGTGGCGCCGCACCAAAGAAGGGGCGGCGAGCCAAAGGAGGCGACATGGTCAATATCATCGACCGGGACACGCAGATGTGCATTTCACTGGCCGTCCGGCCAGGCAACCATGGAAACCGGTTTCACAACTACTTGTACGATGCGCTCGGCCTGAACTACGTCTACAAGTCGTTCACTTCGACGGACATCGGTGCGACGATGGCGGGAATTCGCTCGCTCGGCATTCGGGGCGTCGGAGTGTCCATGCCGTACAAGGAGGCGTGCATGCCGTTCTTGGACCGCATCGATGCGTCCGCCGCTGCCATCGACTCGGTGAACACCGTCGTCAATGACGAGGGCGTGCTGACCGGTTTCAACACCGATTACCTTGCGGTGAGGTCTTTGTTGGTCGAGCACGAGTTGGACCCGTCGCTCTCGTTTGCGCTGCTGGGGGCCGGCGGAATGGCCAAGGCGGTCCTCGCCGCGTTGGTGGACGCCGGCTTCCGCGACGGGGTCGTGTTGTCGTCGAGGGATTCTGAGCGCGGGCGGGTGTTGGCCGAACGCTACGGCGTCCAGGCCGATGTCGAGTTGGGAGAAAGGCGTCCCGCGCTGCTCCTCAATGCGACGCCGGTGGGAATGGAAGGCGGGCCCGCGGCCGGTCAGCTGGCTTTCCCGGAGGCCGCGATCCATGCGGCCAGTGCGGTCTTCGATGTGGTGTACCTGCCGCCCGACACTCCGATGGTCCGGTTGGCGCGTTCCCTCGGCAAGACGGCCGTCACGGGTGATCAGGTGATGGCGCGGCAGTCGCTGGAGCAGTTTGTGATGTACACCGGCGTTCGTCCCACTCCTGAGCAGATTCAGGCCGCAGAAGACTACGCGAACGCGTAGGCACACACCAGCACGTCGCAGCGATCGTCCACGCCTCCGAGAGACGAAGGGCGGAGGCGCCGGCCGCGACAGCGGAGGCTCAGGTCGCGTAGGAACTGGCTAGGATCTGTCTCGGGCCGGTGCGTCGGCCCGAGACAGCCGATTGCGCGAGAAGGGCAGCACACCATGTATGCGCCGGAACGACATGCGGCGATCGTCACGCGTGTCCGGGGCGCCGGACGGATTGACGTCGCGGGCCTCGCCGAGGAGCTGGAGGTGACAGCCGAGACCATCCGTCGCGATCTCACCACCCTGGAACGCCGGGGTTACGTCCGTCGTGTTCACGGTGGCGCCGTCGCGGTCGAGCGCGTGTCGGTCGAACAGACTTTTCAGGAGCGGGAGAGCGCCAATGCGGATGCGAAGGCAGCGATTGCCAAGGCGGCTCTCGCGGAGATCGCCGACGCGACCACCATCGTGATCGACGGTGGCACCACGACCAACATGCTGGCCTCCATGCTCCCGACGGACCGTGAACTCACGATCGTCACCCATGCACTTCCGATCGCTTCCCTTGTCGCAACGAGGCCCAACATCACCCTGCATCTGGTTGGGGGAGTAGTCCGCGGGCGGACTCTGGTGGCGGTCGGACCTTGGGCCACTGCCGCGCTTGCGCAGATTCACGCCGATGTAGCTCTGCTGGGCGCCAACGGCATCAGTGTGGAATCGGGATTGACGACTCCGGACGTCGCTGAAGCGGAACTGAAAAAGGCGCTCGCCCACTCGGCGCGGCGCGTCGTCGTGCTGGCGGATCACACCAAGATCGGCCGCAGCGAGCTCATCACCGTCCTACCGCTCGATATCGTCGACACCCTCATCACCGACGCCACAGTCGAACCACATCTGACGGACGAGATAGCGGCGACGGGGATCACGGTTGTGCGGGCATGACGAGGGCGACCGCGCCGGGTCGGGCGGCATTATCCGCTGGCCGATCGTCGGTGTCCGGCAGGCGGGAGTCCGTCCAGCACGTCTAGGACGCCGTCCGCCGTGGTGGGCGGTGCGATCCGCGAACGGATGCTCGTCGCCGACGTCTCCCGTCTGACCCCGCAGGGCCAGGAATCCGGGACGGTCGTCGGTCATGCGCGGGCGCAGGTACGTGCCGTCCATGTCCACCGCCGCCAGCCGCATGTTCATTAAGAGTCTCCTGCTCTCGGGTCGACGACGGTCGCCAGCCACCCCTAGAGAGGCCGGGGCCGGTACTGCGGAGTCGTGATCTCTGCGCCTCTGGCAGACTTGCCCGGTGCGTGAAGACAATCGAGACGACCAGCGGACGCCCCGAGAGGGTCGCGACCGGCCAGAGAAGCGGCAGTTCGGGGGTAGCCCGCGGCGTCCGGACAACCGGGGTGGCGACCGACCCGACAACCGACCCCGCAGGGACGATGATCGCCCGCGTGGCGGGGGTGGGTACCAGCGGCGTGACGGTGGCAACGATCGTTATCAGCAGCGGGATGATCGTCCGCGTGGTGGGGGTGGTTACCAGAAGCGTGAGGGTGGCTATCAGCGGGATGATCGCCCGCGTCGTGCGGGTGACAATGGCGGTTACCAGAAGCGTGAGGGTGGCTATCAGCGGGATGATCGCCCGCGGGGTGACGGTGGCAACGATCGTTATCAGCAGCGGGATGATCGTCCGCGTGGCGGGGGTGGTTACCAGAAGCGTGAGGGTGGCTATCAGCGGGATGATCGCCCGCGTC
>JAVTWJ010000036.1:0-11096 GCA_032229785.1 Propionibacteriaceae bacterium | reverse complement strand
AGAAGCGTGAGGGTGGCTATCAGCGGGATGATCGCCCGCGTCGTGACGGTGGCAATGGCGGTTACCAGAAGCGGGATGATCGCCCGCGTCGTGACGGTGACAATGGCGGTTACCAAAAGCGGGATGATCGCCCGCGTGGGGATGATCGTTATCAGCAGCGGGATGATCGCCCGCGTGGCGGGGGTGGTTACCAGAAGCGTGAGGGTGGCTATCAGCGGGATGATCGCCCGCGTCGTGCGGGTGACAATGGCGGTTACCAGAAGCGTGAGGGTGGCTATCAGCGGGATGATCGCCCGCGTCGTGACGGTGGCAATGGCGGTTACCAGAAGCGTGAGGGTGGTTACCCCAAGCGAGACGGTGGTGGCCGGCGGGACGATCGCCCGAAGGGGAGCGACCGGTATCAGCAGCGGGACGATCGGCCTCGCCGTGATGACCGTCCCCGCCGGGATGATCGCCCTCGCCGTGATGACCGTCCCCGCGGGGATGATCGCCCCCGTCGCGACGACGACCGCTTCGAGCGTCCGGACGCGGAGGAGCGCGAGCCTTACGTGCCGCGTCCGGGTCTCGCCCGCAAGGAGGACGAGCCCGACACGCCCCAGGACATGGACCTGCGCGACCTTCCGCGTGGGGTTCGTGCCGAACTGCGCGGCCTGACCCAGGAGTTGGCCGAGATCGTTGGCGCCCACCTCCTCAAGGCCGGCGAACTCATCAGCACCGACCCCAAGCTCGCCTATGCCCATGCCGAGGCGGCGCGCCGCCGCGCGGCCCGGCTGTCGGTGACCCGCGAGGCGGCCGGCGAGACGGCGTACGCGGCGGGCGAATACCAGGTTGCGCTGCACGAGTTCCGGGCGCTGCGCCGGATGAACGGCGGCACGGAGTTCGTGGCGGCGATGGCCGACTGCGAGCGGGCGCTCGGGCGTCCCGAGAAGGCACTGAAGCTGGTGCGTGAGGGCCTGGACGCTGGACCGGACTTCGGGCAGCGGGTCGAACTGCGCCTGGTCGAGGCCGGCGCGCGTATCGATCTCGGTCAGCCGGCCGAGGCGTTGCGGCTACTCAAGCACGAGATCGAGGCTTCGGCCGGCCGTGGGTCGCGGGGCGCGCGTGCGCGGCTGCGCTACGGCTACGCCGACCTTCTCGAGACGGGCGGGGACTCTGCCTCGGCCGAGCGGTGGTTCGCCGCAGCGGCCGCACTCGACGAGGACGCGGAGACGGACGCGGCCGACCGGCTGTCCGCGCTGCAAGGTCTCGTGCTGGAGGTGGACGAGGACGCGCTGGTGGGCGACGAACCCGAGAACGCCCCCGACACCGCAGAAGCGGACGCCGCAGAAGCGGACGCCTCGGTAGAGGACGCCGCCGAGGTTGACGGCGTCGAAGCCGCGGAGGGCGTTGTCGAGCCTCGCGCGGCGAATGGCGAGGACGGCGACGACGACGGGAACGAGGACGCCGCGGAGGACCAAGACGGGCCGAGCGGGGGAGTCGTCGGATGAACGCGCTGGTCGATGACTACGACGTCGTGATGAGCGATCTCGATGGGGTGCTCTACCTGGGACCGGTGGCGGTCGAGGGCGCCGTCGAAGCCGTGCACGATCTGGTCGCGCGCGGCGTCCGGGTCACCTACATCACCAACAACGCCGCGCGTAGCCCCGAGGCGGTCGCCGAGCATTTGACCGAGCTCGGCTACGGCGCGCGGAGCGACGATGTGGTGACGAGTTCTCAGGCGGCGGGCGCGATGCTGCGGCGCGAGCTCGCGCCGGGATCGACGGTGCTCGTCGCCGGCACGGACTACCTGGCCGAGGAGGTCCGGCGCTCTGGCATGGTCGTGGTCGAGAGCGCCGATGACGAGCCGGACGCCGTGATCCAGGGTTACCACCCGAACCTGCCCTGGCCGCGGCTCGACGAGGCAGCGATCGCGGTGCAGCGGGGTGCCCGGTGGTTCGCGACGAACCCCGACCTCACCCGCCCGGGGCATCGCGGGCTCGTGCCCGGCCTCGGTGCCCAGCTGTACGCGGTCGCCGTGACCACGGATCAGCGGCCGATGATCGCGGGCAAGCCGTACCCGCCGCTGCTGGAGGCGGCGATCGCGCGCACGGGCGCACGGCGGCCGGTGTTCGTCGGTGACCGGATCGATACCGACATCATGGGCGCGCACGCGGTGGGCATCGACTCGCTGCTGGTGTTCACGGGCGCCCACGGCGTCCGCGACCTGTGCGAGGCGCCGTTGGAAGGGCGTCCGACCGCGATCGGCTGGAGCCTCGGCGCGTTGGTGGAGCCGCGACGCGTCGCCACGGTGGACGCCGACGGCGCCACCTGCGGGACGTCGCGCGTGCGGGTCGAGGACGGCCGTGCAGTCATCGAGGGCGGCCTGGGCGGCCGTGACGCGCAGCTGGACGCGGCGTGGGCGCTGGCCTCGCTCGTGTGGTCGGGCCGGGCGGTGGCGGACGAGACCGTGCTCGCGCGATTCGACCTTCTCCCCTAGACTGGTTGAACACCGTTCAGGAGGAAATGAACATGGCATCCCGCCGCACGTCTCCGATGACCGATCTCGCGCTCGTCGCGGTCTTCGCAGGTCTGATCGCCGCCTTCGCGCTGGCTCCCGCCATCCCGGTAGGCCCGCTCGGCGTGCCGATCACGCTGCAGACCCTCGCGATCGCGATGACCGGCATGATCCTGGGGCCGTGGCGCGGCTTCGCCGCAACCTCCCTGTATCTCCTCGTCGCCCTCGCCGGGCTGCCGGTGTTCTCCGGTGGCGCCGGGGGCGTCGGCGTGCTGGCGCGGCCGTCCGCCGGGTACATTCTCGCGTTCCCGCTCGCGGTGTTGCTCATCGGCCTCCTGGCCCGCTGGTTCATTGCCCGGCAAGGGCGGGCGCGGTGGGGCTGGCTGTTCCTCGCCGGCCTGTCGGGTTCGATCGTCTTCATCCACCCGATGGGCATCGTGGGCATGAGCCTCAACGGCGGACTCCCGCTCGACAAGGCATTTTTCGCCGACATGCTGTACTGGCCTGGTGACCTGATCAAGAATGCGGTGGCCGCGGCCGTCGCCGTCGCGGTGCACCGAGCCTTCCCCGGCCTGCTGGTCGAACCGGCCGTGCAGCGCGCACCGCAGGAGGAGGCGGTCAGCGTCTGATGATCGGTTTCGACGACGTCTGCGTGCGCGTCCCCGTCCCCGGACCACCGGGACGCCCGTGGGGCAGCAAGACGTTGCTCGACCACATCACCCTCGACCTGCCCGAGAGCCGCATCGCCCTCGTCGGTGCCAACGGCTCGGGCAAGTCGACCCTGCTGCGGCTGATCAACGGCCTCGCGACGGCCAGCAGCGGACGCGTCGTCGTGGACGGCTTGGATCCGGCCACCGACGGCAAGGCCGTGCGTCGACGCGTGGGCTTCGTCTTCACCGATCCGCTCAGCCAGCTCGTCATGCCCACACCGGTGGAGGACGTCGAGCTCAGCCTGCGGCGCACGATCCGCGAACGCGGAGCGCGCAAGAAGGCGGCCCTCGACGTGCTAGCGGCGCGCGGCCTGGGGAGCGTCGCCGAACAGAGCATCTACGACCTCTCGGGCGGCGAGCGCCAGATGGTCGCGCTTGCGGCGGTGCTGGCGGTCGAGCCCGCGATCCTGGTTGCCGATGAGCCGACCACCCTGCTCGACCTGCGCAACCGTGTGGCGTTGCGCCGGATGCTGGCCGAGCTGCCCCAGCAGATCGTGGTCGCGACCCACGACCTCGACCTGGCCTCCGACGCCGACCGCGTCCTGATCGTGGACGAGGGCCGCGTCGTCGCGGACGGCAGCCCCCGCGAGGCGCTGGCGCGCTACGAGCGGATGATGGTGTGAACGCGGCGCGCAGTCTCCTGGGGATCTACGTTCCGGGGACGACGCCTTGGCATCGCCTCGGAGTCGGGGCCAAGTACCTCGTCTTTCTGGCACTCACACTGCCGGTGATGATCGTCCGCGACCCCTGGCTGGTGACGGGCTTGCTCGTGCTGTCGTTGATCCTCGTGGCCAGCACCCGTGCGCCGATCCGTCTCGCCTGGGGCCTGCCGCCCATGCTGATCGTCCTCTTCTCGGTGCTCGCCGGCTACCAGGTCTTCTTCGGCGAGGTCGCGCGTGGCGTCACGGTGGTCGGCACCGTCCTGATCGCGCTGTACGCCGCTCGGATCCTGTTGCTCACCACACCGATGCCCGTGCTGGTGGACGCCCTCGTCGCGGTGGCGCGCCCCTTCCGAGGATGGGGCGCCCGCCCGGAGCAGTTCGGACTGGCGATCGCCGTGCTGATCCGGTCGGTCCCTTACGTGGCGGCGTCCTTCGGCGAGGTGCGCGACGCCACCCGCGCCCGGGGCCTCGACCGGAACCCGTTCATGGCCATCACCCCGGTGGTGATCCAGGCGGTCGCGTTCGCGCGCATCACCGGCGATGCTCTGGTCGCCCGCGGGCTCGGCGACGAGGACGAGGACGAGGACGAGTGATCCTTCGTTCGCGTCGTCACGGACCCGGATCTATGATCGGCGCGTGAACGCGACACCCGGCCCCGAACACGACACCTCAGGACCGGGCAGCGCCGCCTTGCCGGTGACCGGGCATCCGGGCATCGACGCCGCGCTGGCGGCGGTCGTGCTCGGTGATGACGTGCACGCCCATCATGACGTGCTCGCCCTCGCACACGAGGTCGTCCAGCACGCGCTCAACCCGCCGCCGCAGCCCCTGCCGCGTCCATGAGGCTGGACTCCGCGCTGGTCGCCCGCGGTCTGGCCCGCTCGCGCGGACAGGCGTCCGATCTGATCGCCGCCGGACGTGTGCGGATCAACGGACGCCCGGCGCGCAAGGCGTCCGCTCCGGTCGGCGACGCCGATCTGATCGTGGCCGAGACCGACCCGTGGGTCTCGCGGGCCGCACACAAGCTGCTCGGCGCCCTGGAGGGGTCGGCAACGGTGGTCGCCGGGCGCGCGCTCGATGCGGGGGCGTCCACCGGAGGGTTCACCCAGGTGCTGCTGGATCGAGGCTGCGCGACGGTGTACGCGGTCGACGTGGGCCACGGGCAGCTGGCGGACATCGTGGCCTCCGATCCCCGTGTCGTGGCGCGCGAGGGGCTCAATGTGCGCGACCTGACGATCGCCGATGTCGGGGGCGCGCCGGTCGACATCGTCGTGGCCGATGTGTCTTTCATCTCGCTGAGGCTCCTGCTCGCGCCGCTGCGCGCGGTCACGGCGTCGGGCGGCACGGCGATCCTTCTCGTCAAGCCTCAGTTCGAGCTCGGCCGCGCCGCGCTGGACTCGCGCGGCGTCGTCGCCGATCCGGCGCTGTCGGCGACGGCGGTCGACCTGGTCGCGCGGGCGGCGTCCGCGGCGGGCTGGGCCGAGCGCTGGCGGGGGCCGAGCATTCTGCCCGGCGAACGCGGCAACCAGGAGTACGTCCTCACGCTGGTCGCCGTGGAGGTCCCGCCTGCGGGCACCGTTAGGCTTGAGCCATGACGCAACGACACATCGCGCTGTGGGTCCATCCGCACCGTGACCAGGCTGTCGATGCGGCGATCCAATTCCTGCAGGCGATGGTGGGCCACGGCATCGTGTTCTGGGCACGCCGCACGTCCTACGCGGTGCTGGAGGGCCGGACGCCGGAGGTCGACTTTCGCCGCTTCGACGAATCGCCGGGCGTCGACGTCGAGCTCGTGATCGTCTTCGGCGGCGACGGCACGATCCTGCGCGCCGCCGAGTGGGCGGTGCCGCGGGATTGCCCGATGCTCGGGGTCAACCTGGGCCATGTGGGCTTCCTCGCCGAGCTCGAGCCCAGCGAGGTCTCGACGCTCATCCGCTGCGTCCTCGCCCGCGACTACCGGGTGGAGGACCGCATCTGCCTCGACGTGGAACTGCGCGACCGCGCGGGCGGCGACGTGATCTGGTCGAGCTTCGCCATCAACGAGGTGTCGCTGGAGAAGGCGTCCCGCCATCAGATGATCGACATCCTCGTCGACGTCGACGGTCGTCCGTTGTCGCGCTGGGTGACCGACGGCGTCCTGGTCGCCACCCCCACAGGCTCGACGGCGTACGCGTTCTCGGCGCAGGGCCCGGTGATGTGGCCTGACCTGGACGCGCTGCTGGTCGTCCCGCTGTTGGCCCACGCGCTGTTCGCCCGCCCGCTCGTGCTCAGTCCCGAGTCGACGGTGACGGTCACGATGCTTCAGCACCCGCAGACCGAGGGGGTCGTGTGGTGCGACGGACGCCGCAGCACCGACGTCTCGCCGATGAACGAACTCACGGTGCGCCGCAGTCCTTACCGGCTGCGTCTCGCCCGCACTGTCGAGCAGCCGTTCGTGGAGCGGCTCGTGCGCAAGTTCGAGTTGCCCGTGCAGGGATGGCGCGGCCAGACCCACCGTGATTCCGCTCCGGCCCTCCGAGGTGACGGGAATGCTGACTGAGCTGCGGATCGCCGATCTGGGCGTCATCGGCGACGCGGCGGTCGAGTTCGGGCCCGGCTTCACGGCGGTCACCGGTGAGACCGGTGCCGGCAAGACGATGGTCGTCTCGGGGCTCGGCCTGCTCACGGCAGGCAAGGCGGAGGGACGTCTGATCAGGCACGGGGCCGCCCGTGCGGTCGTCGAGGGACGGCTGCGCGCCGACGAGGCGCTCGCGAGTGCCGTCGACGAGGTGGGCGGCGGCGTCGAGGACGGCGAGGTGCTGCTCGCCCGCGTCCTGACCGGTGCGCGATCCAGGGCGTTCGCCGGGGGCGTCCAGGTCACCCTCGCCGGGCTGCATGCGGTGGTGGGGGAGCGGATCACGATTCATGGGCAAAGCGAGCAGTTGCGGCTCGGCACGGCCGACCGCCAGCGCGAGGTGCTGGACGCCTTCGCCGGGCCCACGCTGGACGGCGCCCTGGCCGATTACCGGGCCCGCTGGGCGCAGCAGCGCGCGTGGGCGTCCGAGCTGGCCGAGCTGAGTGCCGCCGCGCGGGTGAGGGCGCGCGAGCTCGCGCTGCTGGAGTTCGGCCTGGGCGAGATCGAGCGCATCGACCCTCAACCGGCCGAGGACGCGGTCCTAGCGGCCGAGCAGCGCCGGCTGCAGGCGGGCGACGACCTTCGGGTGGCCGCCCGCGACGCGCTCGTCGCCCTCGTCGGCGACGACGAGACCTTCTCGGACGCCGCGACGGCGCTCGGCCTGATCGGCGACGCCCGCAAGACCCTCGCCGGGATCGCCGACGCCGATCCGACCGCGGCCGATCTGGCCCGGCGCGTGGACGAGGCGTCCTTCCTGCTCACCGACACAGCGGGCGAGCTGGCGTCCTACCTGGCAGGCCTGGACGCGGATCCGGGCCGATTGGAGTGGATCGCCGGACGCCTGGCGGGCCTGCAGGGCCTCACCCGCAAGTACGGCGCGACCATCGACGACGTGCTGGCATGGGCGGCGCAGGCGGCGTCCGAGACGGGCCGGCTAGCCGGTGCCGACGACCGGATCGCGCAGTTGCAGGCCGCGCTCGCACAGGGCGGCATCGCGCTGGAGGAGCGGGCCGCGCAGATCACGTCGGCCCGCCGAGAGGCAGCCGGTGCGTTCGCCGGTCTGGTCGAGACCGAGCTGGCCGCCCTCGCGATGCCCCAGGCGCGGCTCGCGTTCGATCTCAGCCCGCTGGACGACCTCGGCCCGCACGGGGCCGACCGGATCGCGCTGCTGTTCGCCGCGAATCCCGGCACGCCGCCGGCGCCGCTGGCCAAGGTCGCCTCGGGCGGCGAGCTGTCCCGCGTCCGGCTGGCACTGGAGGTCGTGCTCGCCGAGGGGGCGGACGGTCGCACCTTCGTGTTCGACGAGGTGGATGCCGGCGTCGGCGGCGCCGTGGCCCTTGAGATCGGACGCCGGCTGGCCCGGCTCGCCCGTCACGCGCAGGTGATCGTCGTCACGCACCTGGCCCAGGTCGCCGCCTTCGCCGACCGTCATTACGTCGTGCATAAGACCGACGACGGGCAGGTGACCACCTCCGGCGTTCGCGAGGTGTCGGGGCAGGCCCGCGTCGAGGAGCTGGCCCGGATGATGGCCGGGCTGGGCGGCACCGACGTCGCGCGGGCGCACGCCGCCGAACTGCTGGCGGAGGCGTCCAGGCCGTGATGCGCCGGTCTTGACCGGTGGGGCACAATGGTCGCCAGGCGTAGCCCGTGGGCTGAGTGATGCAGGGGAAGGCAGCACGTCAGTCCAGGAGGGAGTACGCCGATGACGGCAACCCATGGGGTTGTGCAGGTTCTTTCCGCGCCGTCCCCGATGTGTCCGCACGTCGAATGGGCACTCGGCGCGGTGTTTGGCGCGCCCGTGAGCCTCGACTGGAAGGCCCAGCCCGCCGAGCAGTCCAGTTATCACGCCCAGCACGCCTGGCGCGGGCGCGTGGGCACGGCCACCGGCATCGCGAGCGCGCTCAAGCGCTGGCCGCGGCTGCGCTTCGAGGTCACCGAACACGCCACGGCCGACTCGGAGGGCGAGCGGTACGCGTTCACGCCCGGCCTGGGCATCTTCCACGCGACGATGGGGCTGCACGGCGACGTGCTTGTTCCCGAGGACCGGATCCGGCACGCCCTGGTGGCGACCCGCGGCGGCGACCGCGCCCTTCGGGCGGCGCTCGACGAACTGCTGGGCGTTGCCTGGGATGCCGAGCTCGACGTCTTCCGGCAGGCGGCCGAGGGCGAGTCGGTGCGCTGGATGCACAAGGTGGGCTGATCCGGCCTCGGCCTGTTCGGACGCCGTGGGTCGCGTTGTGCCCAAACGCCCGCGCGCCGCGCCGGTTCCGTGGTGTGATGGCACCACACACTGATCGGGAGGCAGGCATCATGGGTCGCGTCATCGTTCTGGGTTCGATCAACGTCGATCTCGAAACCCGCGTCGACGTCTATCCGCAGCCGGGCGAGAAGGTCGTGGCCCGCTCGCTGGGCCGACACGCGGGCGGCAAGGGCGCGAACCAGGCGCTGGCCGCGCGCGCACAAGGCGCCGAGGTGATCATGGTCGGCGCCGTCGGTGACGACGATGCCGGCAGGGCTTCGCTGAACCGTCTGCACGCGCGCGGCATCAAGCTCGAGGTCGAGCGCGTCTCGAGAACCCCGACCGGGCACGCGATCGTGCTCACCGACGGCCACTCCAACGCGATCGCGGTGGTGCCGGGCGCCAACGCGCTGGCCAACGCCCGCGCTCTGAGCAACATTCGTTCGCTCGGCGGCGAGGACATCCTGCTCACCCAGTTGGAGACCCCGGCCGCGACCGTCGCGGAGGCGGCGCGGTACGCGCACCGCTACGGCGCGCGGGTCGTGATCAACCTGGCGCCGTTCAGTGTGCTGCCCTCCGATGTCGTCTCGATGGCAGATCCGCTGATCCTTCCGGTCGCCGACCTGGACGCTTTCACCGCGACCGGCGCGACGCCGACCTCTCTCGTGGTGCTGCGCGGCAAGGAGGGGGTGGAATGGGACGGCGTCCTTCACCCGGGTCCGATCGTCTCCGACGCCGACGTCGTCGACACGATCGGAGCGAGCGATGCGCTGATCGGAACCCTCGTCGGGGCGCTCGCCTGCGGCGCGAGCAAGGCCGCCGCGGCCCGACTCGGGCTGGAGGCCGCCGCCGAGAACGTCACCCGCGCGGGCGCGCAACTCGACCCGCGTCTGTAGACCCGACGCCAAGCGCCCGGCACCTCGGGGTGCCGGGCGCTTGGCGTCGTGAACGCTAGGCCGTCGTGTTGGCGGTGGTGATCGCCACGGCCACGTTGTGGCCGCCGAAGCCGAACGAGTTGTTGAGTGCCGCCAGGTCGCCGGCGGGCAGCGGACGCGGCGCGTTGGCCGCCACGTCGATGTCGAGGCCGTCCTCGGGGTCGACCAGGTTGATGGTCGGCGGCACGACGCGCTCCTTGAGCGCCATCACGGTCGCGATGGTCTCCAGGGCGCCGGCGGCACCGAGCAGGTGGCCGGTCATCGACTTGGTGGACGTGACGATGACGTTGTCGGCGGCGGCACCGAGCGCGCGGCGGATCGAGCCGGCCTCGGTCATGTCGCCCTGCGGCGTCGAGGTGCCGTGGGCGTTGACGTGGATGATGTCGGACGCCGACAAGCCGCTCTCGCGTAGCGCCTTGATCATGGCCTGCGACTGGCCGAGGCCCGAGGGCGCGGGCTGCACGATGTCGTGGTTGTCGTCCGAGATGCCGGCGCCGGCCAGCGTCCCGTAGATCCGGGCGCCGCGGGCCTGCGCGTGCTCGAGGGTCTCCAGCACGAGCAGGGCCGATCCCTCGGACAGGACGAAGCCGTCGCGTCCTTTGTCCCAGGGTCGGGACGCCGCCGCCGGATCGTCGTTGCGCTTGGACAGGGCGTGCATCTGCGCGAACGCGGCGATCGGCAGCGGATGGATGGTGGCCTCCGCACCGCCGGCGACGGCGACATCGGCGCGGCCGAGTCGGATCTGGTCGACCGCGAGCGAGAGGGCCTCGTTCGAGGAGGCGCAGGCCGAGACGGGGGCGTGAACCGAGGCGGCGGCGTTGACGAGCAGGCCGACGTTCGCGGCGGACGCGTTCGCCATGAGCATCGGGATGGTGAACGGGGTCACGCGGCGCGGGCCGCGCTCCTTGTAGACGTCCCAGTTGCCGAGCAGCGTGTGCAGTCCACCGATTCCGGACCCCACGCACACCGTGAGCCGTTCGGGATCGACCGGGTTGTCGGCGTCGAACCCGAATCCGGCGTCCGTCCACGCCTCCTCGGCGGCGATCAGGGCGAGCTGGGTGTTGCGGTCGAGACGCCGGGCCTTGACGCGGTCGATCTTCTCGGACGGATCCACCTTCACATAGCCGGCGATCTTCACGGCGAGTTCGTCCGCCCACGGTTCGGGGATTCTCACCACGCCCGACTGCCCGGCGAGCATGGCCGCCCAGGTGCTGGCCAGGTCGCCGCCCAGGGGGGTGGTGGCGCCCATGCCGGTGATGACGATTTGCTTCATCGGGTGCTTCTTTCGGTGGTGGGGATCGACGCGAGGTGGTGGTGAGGAGGTGGGCGGCGCGGTCGCGCCGGCGAGCGGGGTGGGGGCGCCCCGGCCCCCCCCCCCCGGGGCCCGGGGCGGGGGACCCACAGGCGCGAAGTAAGGGGCGGCGGCGGCCCCCCACGATATG
>JAVTWJ010000035.1:0-8192 GCA_032229785.1 Propionibacteriaceae bacterium | reverse complement strand
ATCGATGAGGGACCGATGTAGCTTCAAGTCCTCTCTCGGACACCAGCTTGGGCAGCCGCCTGACAAGGCGTTTCAGGCGGCTGACAAGCCCAAACACTCAAACTCCTTCAGATCACATGTGATCAGAAGTGTTCCTAAATCGGCACTACTACCCCACGCGCTGCGGCCACGCTCCTACCGATCACCGGCGCCCATCGTGCCGCGCGGACGCATGCGGCGACCTGCCACTGCCCTACCTCAGCACTGTTGCTGGCCGTGGCGTGCGGTAAGGAGGCAGAGGAGAGAAGAGCACACCGATGCCTGTTCGCTACGAAACGTTGGCCCAGGCCGCCGATCGCATCGGGATCAGCAAGGTGACACTGCGTCGACGCATCGCGTCCGGCCACCTGACGGTCTACCGCGCCGGCGCCCGCCTGATCCGGCTGCGTCCCGAGGACGTCGACAGCCTGCTCGTCTGCGGCGCCGGCCGCTGACTCGCGGGCTCGGCAGGTGGCGATGGCGCGGGGCGTGAGCTCGCTGGCCGACGTCAGCGACGAGACGCTCGCGCACTGGTTCCCCGACAGCCCGGCGGCGGTCGAAAGGGGTCGCCGTTGTTTGCCGAAATGGTCATCAACGCACGCAAGAGCCTGTCGGTCGCCGCAGCCCTCGACCCCGAGGTCTCCGAAGCGTCGGACACCGGCGCCCTCCACGCCAGACCGGTAGATGCGGGTGCCAGTTCGGAGCCCTGCGACAGGTGGGCATCCCTCCCGACGCTCACTGGCAGTTCCGCCAGAGCGGACAGTGCCAGCGCAGGGTTCGAATCGAGCTCGGCCTTGTGCCGCATGCAAGAGGTGCGTCGCACTTGGTCGGTGAGCTCGAACGGGAGGGACAGGGGGCCGGTCGGTATGGCCGACGACGACAGGCTGGGGATGTGCGGGCAGATAGGAACGAGCAGGGTGACGGACGGTGACCGCGGGCGAGGTCGTTCCGATGCAGCGGATCGAGCCGACGGTCCACGGGAGGGGACGTGATCGCCGACGCAGGACGTGCCATCCGGCCTCGGATCGCGTCGAAGCCATCAAGGCATCGTCGGGATCTATGACTGATTCGCCCATCGGACCGGCAACGACGGCGACGACGGCGACGACGACGGCCTCGCCTGCGAGTGAACCACCGACGCCGTTGGCTGACGCGCTGCTCCGATGACTCTGGAGTCAGACGGGAACTCATCTACCGACGGTGCGGTGACGCCCTGAGGCGGGCTGATCACCAGGCAGGATGGGTGCATCGAATCGGAGGGAGCCTCATGGACACGCTGACGTACCTCGTCGCGGGCCTGCTCAGCACCGTCACCTTCGCCGTGAGCGTGTGGGTACTGGTGGTGGTCGCGCGACGGGTGTTGGGCGCGCCGACGGGGCTCCTGCGCACCGCGGCCATCATGGCCATCGTCTTGATGGCGACCGCGCCGGTGCTGCTCGCCGTGGCGCAACAGACCGGCATCCTCCAACCTGACGGCACGATCGACCCGGCGGACGAGGCGGCCGTCAGCCTGGTCGCCCTCGGCGCGGCGGCGCTCACCTTCAGCATCGCGTTGACGGTGCTGGTCATCTCGGAGTTGGTGCTGCCCTCCCAACGCGACGTCGTCGGCTTCCGTTCGCCGTTCGCGCTGGGTGCCGCACTGCGCCAGGCGCTGCGTTCGATCAGGATCAGCGCGATCTTCGCGCGGCACCGCGCCGGACGCATGGTACTCACCGCCCTCGGTAGTGCCAGCGAGGCCGAGCGGCTCCGCACGGCACGCAACCTCAGGCTGGCCCTTGAAGCCTGCGGCGCCACGTTCGTGAAGTTCGGCCAGATGTTGTCGACCCGGTCGGAGTTGCTACCGGCCGAGATCATCGACGAGCTCGCCGGGCTGCACGCCGACGTGGCTCCCGAACCGTACGAGAGCATCCTGAAAGTGCTCCGCGCCGAGGCCGACCCGGCCGCGTTCGCGTCCTTCGACGCCACGCCGCTGGCCGCGGCGTCCGTGGGGCAGGTGCACCCGGCCACGCTCGCCGACGGCACTGAGGTGGTGGTGAAGGTGCAGCGCCCGGATGCCAGGCGCCAGGTCACCGACGATGTCGCGGTGCTCACCTCGCTCTCCCGCCGGCTCACCCACGCCAGCGCCTGGGCGCGCGGCTTCGGCCTCGACTCGCTCGTCGACGGTTTCGCGGCGTCGCTGCACGAGGAACTCGACTACCGGATCGAAGCCGGGAACGCCCGCGCGATCAGGGCGCGGCTGGCACCGGGCAGCGCGGCGACCATCGTCGTCCCGCAGGTGTTCAGCCACCTGTCCAGCGCGAGGGTGTTGGTTCAGGAACGAATCCACGGCGTCCCGGTGTCGTCGGCGTCCGACCGCCTCGCCGAACTCACTCCTGAGCGGCGTGGTGAACTCGCCCAAGCGTTGCTCACCGAAGTGCTGCACCAGGTGCTCGACACCGGCCTGTTCCACGCCGACATCCACCC
The DNA here is from genome assembly GCA_032229785.1 of Propionibacteriaceae bacterium. Taxonomy (GTDB): domain Bacteria; phylum Actinomycetota; class Actinomycetes; order Propionibacteriales; family Propionibacteriaceae; genus Propioniciclava. Next base: position 5,711 of record JAVTWJ010000035.1, on the reverse strand, counting down.
CGGCAACGTGCTCATCACCGAGGATGGCCGCCTCGCGCTGCTCGACTTCGGGTCGGCCGGACGCCTCGACTCCGGCTCCCGCACCGCTATCGCTTTGCTGCTGTTCAGCCTGCGTTCCGGGGATGCCGCCCAGGCAACCTCGACGCTGTACGACCTGCTGGGCCGACCGCCCGGCGCGGACGACCGCGCAATCGAGCGACAACTCGGCGCCTTGCTGCTGCGGGTGGCTTCCGCCGGCGACGACACCGCGGGCCTGTACTCGGCGCTTACCCAGTTCGCGTTCGGCAACGGGTTCAGCATCCCGCCCCAGGTCGCGGCCGTGTTCCGCACCTTGTCGGGGCTGGAAGGCACGCTCAGCCTCATCGACCCGGAGTTCAGTCTGCTCGCCGCCGCCGAACAGGCCGGCCGCGGCCTGATCGAAGGACGGTTGGCGCCGGCGTCCCTGACCGAGGAGCTCACCAACCGGCTCGTGCCGCTGCTGCCCACCCTCGAGCAACTACCGCGCCGCCTGGACCGGCTGCTGAGCACGGTCGAGGAAGGTCGGCTTGAGGTGGGCCTGCGTCCGTTCGCAGCGCCGGCCGATCGGGCGTTCGTGGCCAATCTCGTCAGCCAGAGCCTGGTGACGGTACTGGCCGCGACCTGCCTCATCGCCGGCGTCCTGTTGATCGTCAACGGTCCCGGGCTAGTCCTCGCCGCCAGCATCGGGCTGTTCCCGAGCCTCGGTGGCATCTTGCTGTTCATCGGGCTCATGCTGTCGCTGCGCGTCCTGGCCCAGATCTTCATGCGCCGCGTGGAGTAGTGGAGTAGGTGCGCCCGAGTAGGCGGGCTGAGCGGGCTGCGCTGCGCAAGTAGGTTGCTGGCGGGCGTGCCTGGCGCGCGGCGCGAAGCGTGGAACGCTACGCCGGTGACGAGCGGCTTTTACGAACGAGTCGGTGGAACGAAGACCTTCCACCGACTCGTGGACCGGCTCTGTGAAGGCGTCGCGCAGGATCCGCCGTTACGCGCGCTGTCGCCCGAAGAAAGTCCGGGGCCACGCCCTCGGCGGAGCTGGTTTGCCTGTGTGAGGTGTTGTCGGTGCGTGGACCGTCTTGCTGTGTATGCCGTGGGCCGCGCTCAGCTCGTCACTGCACCCTGACGATTGCGAAGAGCCGGATAACGCGCCTGGTTCATGGCTCAGTAATCACGCCAGGGTGATGTGCGTCGAAGTCGAGCAGCAGTGTGTCCAGTGCCGTCCGCCCTGTCGGGGAAAGGCTGGCGCGGAACTCGGCATCGAGCGCTGAGGCCACGCGCGTGCTCGCCGCGAGCAGCTCGCGGCCCCGGTCGGTGAGTTCGATGACTTGCACCCGCCGATCTGCGGAGCTGCGTGAGCGGGTGATCGCACCGGCCGCGATGAGCTGATCGACCAATGACACGACGAGGCTCGGGGTGACGTGGAGACGGGCCGCGATGTCTCGCTGCGAATGCGCGAGCCCGGCAGCGACAACGGCAAGCAGTCCAACTTGCTTATGGGTGATCCCGATCCGCTCAATGCGATCGGAGAAATCCTGCGTGACTCTCGCTCCCAGCAGGCCGAGCCGGAAGCATGCTGCCGTCAGGATCGTGTCGTCGTTGCTCTCGCTCACACCCACAAGGTAGCATTGTGCATCATTCAGTACTTAACGATTGGATCGTGAACGACTATACTGTGGTGGATCGCTCTGCTCAACACGCTGGCCGCGCTCGCTTCGGCCTCGCCGCGCTCGTCAAGCCCGGCATCATCGCGCCGTCAGCGGGGGAACGCGTTGAGAGCCGCTTCTATCCCGCGATGTACGCCGGTCGCGCGATCCCCCTTGGCTTGGCCGTCGGGGTCGCAGTCTGGCTCACCCCGTCGTCGTCGTTCCTGCTGTTCCTACTCGGAGTTGCTGCGCTCGCACAGATTTCCGACGCGGTGATCGGGACCGTCTATCGGCTGCCCGGCATGATCGCGGGTGCCATCTTCGCGATCATCTGCCACGGGGCGGCAATCATGACGCTGCTCTAGCAACGGCCGACTCCACGACTGGCGTGACTGCGACTGCTGACTGACTACCCCCACAGCGCCAGGCCTGGCCAGGTGTGAAACCGCCACCCCGTGCGGCAGATGCGCGGTCACCTCACGAAGCCGCCACAAGGCGACCTTGATGTCACCCAGCAGGCTGCACACCATCGGCGCCGGCATGACACGCCCGTGAATACTGTTCGCATTCCTTGCGAACTCCTGCGCCGCATCGGACGCCGGCGCACTGGCGCGCCCGCTGCCGCTCCAGATCACCGGTTGCGACACCGGTGCCCTGTTCGCGCAGCAAGGCGCGATCCGGGCGCTGGGCACGGCGGTGATCGCCGCGAACCCGCAGCTCGGCGGGACCCTCGCCAAGCACGCTCTGACCCTCACGGCCCGCACAGCGGCGGGCCAGAGTGCGGCCTGTAGTGGAGTCGGGGTGCCGCTCGGGCCACGGCCGCTTGATAGTGCTCGCTCGGCTCGCTGCCGATACGGGCACCGGCTTCGTGTCGGCGTCCGGTCCGTCGCTGGCGTCGCTGCGATACACAGACCCGCCAGCCGTAGACGAATACGCTCCCGTCCGACGTGCCCTTGGGGCATGGCACCGGACACCCAGACACTGATCCGAGACGGTCCCGCGCTCGACGCCGATCAGCGCGCCGTCGTCGCCAACGCACTGCCAGAACTATTGGATACTGTCCGAGAACGCTGCATCGGTGAAGATTTGGGGGAACCGCGATGGACGGTCCAGTCGAGGAAGACAAGCCCGCCGGAAGCCTGGGGAAGGCGTTCGATGGCACCAACAGGTTCGCCCGGCGGGCGATGGCGCAGCTGGGCGAGCAGATCGATGGCATCAAGGATTTTGCTGCGAGCAGGGTCGACGGCGTCGGAGAGTTCGCGCAGAAGACATCCGCGCAGTTAGCCGACCAGACCAGCGATCTGAAGTGCCGGGCGACCGACGTCATCGAGACCTGGCAGTCCAAGGACCCTGATCCGTACGAACTCGCGACAGTGGAGTACAACGCGGCGTTCACCGACATGAACGACAGAGGAGTCTCGTTGCTGCGTCAACGTGAACGTTCGACCGACGTGATCGAATTGGTCGAGTTCCTGGTGAACAGCATCGCTAACACTCCCAAGTCGTTCGCAACGGACTTCCGGGAGATCGAGGTCCACAAGGACGAGTTCCTCGACGCCGAGGAGTTCGCGCGTAGGGATCTCGCCGCGGCGCGGAGATCCGCGGGTAGCGCTGGTGCGGGGGTCGCGGTCGGAACAGCGGTGGCGACCATAGCTCCGACGGCTGCCCTGTGGGTTGCCACCACGTTCGGCACGGCCTCAACCGGCACCGCGATCTCGACGCTTTCCGGCGCGGTTGCCACGAAGGCCGCGCTCGCCTGGCTCGGAGGCGGTGCGCTCGCGGCCGGTGGAGGCGGCGCGGCAGCAGGCTCGGCTGTGCTCGCACTGGCCGGCCCTATCGGCTGGACCGTTGCGGGTGCGACCGTCCTTGCATCCGTTGTGCTGTTCACGAAATCGAAGCGCGACAATCTCGGGGACAAACAGACTGCTCTGACGGCGCTGAAGCGAAACACGGCGCGGGTCCGTGCGGTGGACGGACTGCTCGGTGACCTCCTCGCCCGAACGGCCGGCCTGCGCGAGGCGCTACTCAAGAGCTACAGCGAGGCGTTGACGATGTTCGGCTCCGACTTCCTTGCCTTGTCGGGCACCCAGAAATCACAACTGGGGGCGCTGGTGAACAGCGCCAAGGCCTGTGCCGTGCTGCTGAGCGAGCGGATCGAACATGACGACGATGGCGAGTGACGCCGGCAAGGTGGTCAAGACCACGCAGGAGCAGGCGGTCGCGGCGTGGGTGGACTACCTCAACCAGGTGCGCATGGACAGGCTGGTCAGCGCTCTCGCCCGGCAAGAGGGGAACCTCAAGAGCGCACTCGAGAGCGCGGAGTGGGCGTTCGAGCAAGCCAGCAAGCTGGTTCATTCAAACCGCGGCTCGGGCAGGGGCCTCCATGGATACCTCGCGGAGGTCGCTGAGACAGGGATCGGCAATGCGCGCAGCCAGATCCTGGGCGGAGAACCGATCTATGAGTGGGTGAACAACAACAAAGCCGAGGATCTTCGTCGCTCAGGCGTACCCATTCAGATGAAGTTCTACGCTACGCACTTCAGCCTTGACGCGGTCCGACAACACCTCAAGAAATACCCAGACTTCCTCAAAGACGGCGCGAAGTACCAGATCCCGTCGGACCAGTACGAAGTAGTCAAGCGGCTCTGCGACATGTCGCCGATGGAAGCAGGAAAGCTGTCACGCAGCGGTAGCGGCACCGACCCCTCCTTCAAGGACTGGGAACGCGTCCAGGACTTCTTCAACGAGGGATCGATCCGTATTGACTCGCTGGAACCCTCGCTTCTTGAGTACCACGAAGTTCAGCGCGAAACCATCGGCGCGACATTGGATGCCGAGCGGGTGACCCTCCGCACCACCGATGAGAACCGAAGGGTCGAGATCTACCAGGCGAGCAGGCCAACCCTGGCAGAAGGGCTCAAGGCCACGGGTGCAGCCGGCGCGTTTGAGGGCGGAACCACTTTCGTGATGGCGGTCGTCGCGAAGCGGCGCGAGGGCAAGGCACTGAGGGAGTTCACTAACGACGACTGGGCCGACATCGCCGTCGACACCGGCTTCGGCGTCATCAAGGGAGGTGTCCGCGGCGCAAGCATCTACACACTCACGAACTGCACCGCGACCTCTGCCGCTGCAGCCAGCGCAATCGTCACCGCCGGATTCGGCATCGCCGAGCAGGCCAACAAGCTGCGACGTGGTGAGATCGGCGAACTGGAGTTCATTGAGAATGCCGAACTGGTATCTCTCGAAGCCGCCATCAGCGCGATGTCGTCCTTCGCCGGGCAGGCGCTCATCCCCGTGCCTGTCCTAGGCGCCGTCATTGGTAACGCTGCTGGCATGGTGATGTATCGGACGGCCGCTTCCTCACTCTCGAAGTACGAAGGCGTACTGGTCGATCGGTATCTCGTGGCCCAGCATGCGCTCGATCATGAGTTGGCCGCCGAGTACCAGGACCTACTCGATCACTTCGATGCGCGCATGGCGGACTACCTCGAGTTACTTGAACGAGCCTTCTCGCCCGATGTCGGCATCGCCCTGCTCGGCTCTGTCGACCTCGCGAAGAGCCTTGGTGTCCCGACGGAGGAGATTCTCGACTCGACGGAGGCGATCCACACGTTCTTCCTAGACTGATGAGTTCGGCTTCTGAACGCGGACGTGCCGGAGCAACGTTCGCTGACTGGGGGCCCTCCATCCAGCGCCGACACGGACCAGCACACCACACCGGTTCCGCCGCGTAGCAGGTTCAGTAACCCCGTGGGCCCGGCCATCGCCGCGCTCCGTGAGGCACACCCAGCCTGGCGCGGACTCGCCACTTGGCCCGAGTGGCTGTTCTTCGGTGGACGCACCTCCCCCGATCTCCGCGCCGCATCCACCGACCTCCGCGCCGAGGTCCGGGCGCTGCTCCGCAACAGTGGCGGCTGGGCGTAGTCCGACGAATTTCGGCAACGAACAAACGTGCCCGCCCGCCCCCGCAGCCCCACCTATGTGTCACGTTTGTAGCTCCAGCGCTCTGTGTCAAGCTGTGTGGAGTCACGCAGCATGGTTTTGTGGTTTCTCGTT
>JAVTWJ010000034.1:0-8263 GCA_032229785.1 Propionibacteriaceae bacterium | reverse complement strand
GGGGGGGGGGGGGGGGGGGGGGGGGGGGGGGGGGGGGGGGGGGGGGGGGCCGCGCCGGGGCGGGGCCGGGGCCCCCCGCGGGCAGGTCAGCCGTGCTGCTCGATGTAGGCGACGGCGTCGCCGACGGTCTTGAGGTTCTTGCTCTCCTCGTCGGGGATGGTGACGCCGAAGGCGTCCTCACAGCCGACGATGATCTCGACCATGGCGAGGCTGTCCACGTCGAGGTCGTCGACGAAGGACTTGTCGAGTTGCACGTCCTCGACCGGCACGCCGGCGACGTCGTTGACAAGGTCGGCGAGCTGAGCGCGGATTTCTTCGGTGGTGGCCATTTCTTGCTCCTTCTTGGATTGGTCTGGGTGGTCCATCCCGGTCATGCGCGACCGGTTGTCATGGGGTGGGGTCAGGGAACGGTGATGACCTGGCCGGCGTACACCAGCCCGGCGCCGAAACCGATCATCAGGCAGGTGTCGCCGCTCTTCGCCTCGCCTGACTCGATGAGTTCGACGAGCGCGATCGGGATCGAGGCGGCCGAGTTGTTGCCGTACCTCTTGATCGAGCGGGCCACCGTCACGGTCTCCGGGAGCTTCAGGTGGCGCAGCATCGCGTCGGTGATGCGGTTGTTGGCCTGGTGGGGCACGAACAGGTCGAGCTCGTCCGCCGTGAGACCGGACGCCTCGAGCGTGCGGCGGGTGGCGTCCGCGATGAAACCGGTCGCCCAACGGAAGACCTGTTGGCCGGCCATGGTCAGCAGCGACGGCTGGCCGGCGGCGACGGCGTCCGGCCAGGTGCGCGTCATCTGGATCACGTCGGCCTGGGCGCCGTCGGACCCCCACACGACCGGACCCATCGACGGCGTGTCGGAGGGGCCGACGACTGCGGCGCCGGCGCCGTCGGCGAACAAGAACGCCGTGGCGCGGTCGTGCAGGTCGGTGATCCGGCTCAGCGTCTCGGCGCCGATCACGAGCGCGTGCGTCGCCGCGCCGGAGCGCACGAGCGACTCGGCCTGGCCGAGGCCGTAGCAGAAGCCGGCGCAGGCCGCGGCGATATCGAACGCGGCGGCGTCCGTGCAGCCGAGCTTGGCGGCGACGATCGCGGCCAGCGACGGCGTCTGCACCAGGTGGCTGACGGTCGAGATGATGACGGCGTCGATGTCGGCCGGCGTCAGCCCCGCGGCGTCGATGGCCTTGCGGGCGGCGTCCAACGACAGCGACTCGACGGTCTCGCCCTCGGCGACCCAGCGGCGCTCGACGATGCCGGTGCGCTGTTGGATCCACTCGTCGGAGGAGTCGATGTAGGTGCACATTTCAGTGTTGTCGACGACCCGCGACGGGATCGCGGCGCCGAGTCCCATCACGCGCGCGTGCGGGGCGCCTTTGCTCGGGGTGAGTGGCATGTCAGGCCTCCTGGGTATCGGTCGAGGCGTGCGTCGCGCAGAACGCGCGCGCGGCCTCGAGTTGGTCGGGGGCGTTGAGGTTGAACACCTCGACGCCGGACAGGTGGCGCTTGGCGATGCCCGTGAGGGTGCCGGCCGGCGGCAACTCCAGGACGCCGGTGACGCCGAGGTCGGCGAAGGTCTGCAGGCACAGGTCCCAGCGCACCGGCGAGGTCACCTGCGCGACGAGGCGCTGGACGTACTCGTCGCCGGAGGCGACCGCCTGGCCGTCGCGGTTGGAGAGCAGCGTCACGGCCGGGTCGTGGGTCGTCATGCCGGACGCCGCGGCGGCGACGCGCACGCGGCCGGGCTCCATGTGGTGGGTGTGGAACGCGCCGGCGACCGACAGCGGGACGATGCGGGCCTTGGCGGGCGGGTTCGCCTTGAGTGCCGCGATCTGCTCGAGGGTGCCCGCCGCCACGACCTGGCCCGGACCGTTGTTGTTGGCGGCGGTGGCGCCGACGGCCTCGATGGCGGCCAGCACCTCGGACGGTTCGCCGCGCAGCACCGCGGCCATGGTCGTGGGGGTGAGGGCCGACGCCTCGGCCATCCCCTGGGCGCGCTCGCGGACGAACACCATCGCGTCCGACGCGCTGAGGACGCCCACGCCCGCGGCGGCGGTGACCTCGCCCACCGAGTGCCCGGCGGCCACGTCGGCGCCCGCGAAGGGCAGGCCGGGGCCGGTCAGCGCCTCAGCGGCGAGCAGGCCGGCCGCGACGAGCAGAGGCTGGGCGATGGCGGTGTCGCGGATCGTCTCGGCGTCCGCCTCGGTTCCGTAATGGACGAGGTCGATACCGACAACCGCGGAGAGCTCAGTGAGTCGGGATTCGAACTGGGGGTCCTCCAGCCAGGGGGAGAGGAATCCGGGGGTCTGGGCGCCCTGTCCTGGCGCAACGATCGCAAGCACGACTTCCATCTTGGCGCCGAGCCGAACGCGAGCGCGCCTTGGCGCTCAACAGTGTTTGCCGGTGGGCTTTGTGAGAGTCCTACAAAACGCGTTCTGTCAGCCGCTAGCCGAGGAGACGGCCGAGCGTGCCGGCCAACCGAAGGACGTAGCCGCCGCGCGAGTCCGCGGGGGAGTAGCCGGTGATGTCCTCGATGCGGCCCAGGCGGTAGCGGACCGTGTTGGCGTGGATGAACAAACGTCGCGCCGTCGCCTCGATCGACGTGCCGGACGCCCAATAGGCCTCCAGGGTCTGGATCAGGTCGCCCGAGTGGGCGGCGAGTGGGCCGTAGATCTCGTGGGCGAGCTCGCGGCGTGCGTGCCCGTCGCCGGCGAGCGCGCGCTCGGGCAGGAGTGCGCGCGCCGCGACCGGGCGCGGGGCGTCCGCCCAGGCTGCCGCTGCGCGCCGCCCCGACGTGGCCGCCCGGGCGCTCACAACGGCCTCGACCAGGTCGCCGACGACGGGACCGACCACGATCGGGCCCGGACCGAAGGCGTCCGCCAGGCCGGCGACGAGCGCGAGGGCGTCGTCCTCGCCGGTGAAGTCGCCGCCGATCAGCACGACCAGGCGTGGCCCCTGCGCGGCGGCGAGCACGTCGAGGCCCGCGCGCGAGGCGACACTGCGCAGGTCGCGCAGCGCCGCGTCCCTGGGCGGAACGTCGCCGATCACGACGCAGAGCCCGGCCGGATGGTGCCAGCCGAGCGTGGACGCCCTCGACACGACGGACTCGTCGGCGTCGCCGCGGACGACGGCGTCCATGACGAGCGCCTCCAGGCGGGCGTCCCAGGCGCCGCGCGTCTCGGCGGCGCGGGCGTACACCTCGGCGGCGTCGAAGGCTATCTCGCGGCTGTAATGAAGGACGGCCATGGTGAGGACGGGCCGGTCGTTGCGGGGGAGCACCGTGTGGATCTGCTGTTCGACGGTCTCGACGGTGGTGCGGATCAGGTCGACGGTCTGTTGGAGGGCGAGCTGCCGCATCAGCGAGCGGGGAGCAGACGCGAAGATGTTGGGCTGCTCGACGCCGCCGGAGCCGTCGCGGAACCAGACCACGAATCCGTCGACGCCGGCGCGCACGACCAGGGTCACCGACGCACGATTGTCGGCGTCCAGGTCGGAGAACCACGGGTGGCGCAGGGTGATCTCGGTGAGTGCGGCGGTCGTCATCGTGGCGGCGGCCGCGGCCAGCCGCTTGGTCATGGCGGCACGGGGCCGCGCCCCCGGCAGCCATTCGGGCGTTTGATCGCGCATGCGTCCCCCTCCTCGTGGTCGCACTCTAGCCAGCCTCGGATGCGCGCGGGCGGTCGCGCACTAGCCTGGGCGGATGGACGGACAGGTGCTGGGGCCGGTCGCAGCCCTGCGGGAGGTCGCGCGGCTGCTGGAGCGGCACGGCGGCCAGACGCGGCGTGCGCAGGCGTTCCGGCGGGCGGCCGACGTCCTCGCGGCGCTCGGTGCGGCCGAGCGCGCCGCCGTCGACGCGCGCGCCGCCTGGCGCGATCTGCCGGGCATCGGCGCCACCACGGCCACGGTGATCGCGCAGGCCCACGCCGGACGGGTGCCCACATACCTGGCCGGGCTGCGGGCGTCCGACGGGCCGCTGGTGGCGGGCGAGAACCCGCTTCTCGCCCAGATCCGCGGTGACCTGCACGCGCACACCGAGTGGTCGGATGGGTCGAGCACGCTCGAGGAGATGGCCTTGGAGGCGGCGAGGCTCGGACGCGAATGGCTGGCGATCACCGACCACAGCCCGCGTCTGCGCGTGGCCAACGGTCTCGACACCAGGCGGCGCGTGGCCCAACTCGCGCGGATCCGCGACCTGGACGCCGCACTGCCTGGGTTCACGCTGTTCGCGGGAGCGGAGGTCGACATCCTGGCGGACGGGTCCCTGGACGGCGAGCCCGCCGCACTGGATCCGCTGGACGTGGTCGTGGCGAGCGTGCACTCCCAGCTCGCCCAGGACGCCGACGCCATGACGGCGCGCATGGTCACCGCGATCGCGAACCCGCGCACCAACGTCCTGGGTCATTGCACCGGACGCCTCGTCGCCGGCGACCGCGGAACCCGACCGCCGAGCCGCTTCGACGCCGAGTTGGTGTTCGAGGCCTGCCGGCAGTTCGGGGTCGCCGTCGAGATCAACGCGCGACCCGAGCGCCGCGACCCGCCCGACGACCTTCTCGCACTCGCCACCGACATGGGCTGCCTGTTCGCGATCGACACGGACGCCCACGCCCCCGGGCAGCTGGGCTTCAGCGAATACGGTGCGCAGCGGGCGGCGTCCGCGGGCTTGACGGTCGCGCGAATCGTGACGTGCTGGGGCGCGGACGAGGTGCGTGCGTGGGCGGCCCGTGGCCGCTGACATGTACCGTCCGCGAGCGGGGGGCTAGGATCGCCGTGAGTCCCTGGCGCAGCGCTTCGCGCCTGCCGAGCATCCGGTCTTTGAGAAAGGACAATCCGTGGCATCTCGCGATAACGCAGGCCCGATCCTGAATGGCCTCCCGACGAACCTGCCCGACATCGATTCCGAAGAGACAGCGGAATGGTTGGACTCGCTGGACGGCATGATCGACCAGCAGGGCCGCAATCGGGCGCGCTACATCATGCTGAAGCTGTTGGAGCGCGCGCGTGAGCGTCACCTGGGTGTGCCTTCCCTGACGGCGACCGATTACGTCAACACGATTCCCGCCGAGGACGAGCCCTGGTACCCGGGCGACCGCGACGTCGAGCGCAAGTTCCGCCGCCTCGTGCGGTGGAACGCCGCCATGATGGTGCATCGCGCCCAGCGTCCGGGCATCGGTGTGGGCGGGCACATCTCGTCCTATGCATCGTCGGCGACCCTGTACGAGGTGGGCTTCAACCACTTCTTCCGGGGCAAGGACCACCCGGGCGGCGGCGACCAGATCTTCTACCAGGGGCACACGAGCCCCGGCATGTACGCGCGCGCCTTCCTCGAGGGACGCCTCGACGAGAACGACCTGGACGGCTTCCGCCAGGAGAAGAGCCACTACGTCGACGGCAAGCTGCGCGGCATTCCGAGCTACCCGCATCCGCGCCAGATGCCCGACTTCTGGGAGTTCCCGACCGTGTCGATGGGGCTCGGCCCCATCAATGCGATCTGGCAGGCGCACTGCAACAAATACCTGCACAATCGGGGCCTGAAGGACACCAGCCAGCAGCAGGTGTGGGCGTTCCTCGGCGACGGCGAGATGGACGAGGTCGAGAGCCGCGGTGCGCTGCAGCTGGCAGCTTTCGAGGGGCTGGACAACCTCACGTTCGTCGTCAACTGCAACCTCCAGCGTCTCGACGGCCCGGTGCGCGGCAATGGCAAGATCATGCAGGAACTGGAGTCCTTCTTCCGCGGCGCCGGCTGGAACGTGATCAAGGTCGTCTGGGGTGCCGGCTGGGATCCGCTGCTGGCTGCGGACAAGGACGGCGCTCTGGTCAACCTGATGAACTCGACGCCGGATGGCGACTACCAGACGTTCCGCGCGAACGATGGCGACTACGTGCGTGACCATTTCTTCCAGCGCGATCCGCGCACGGCGAAGATGGTCGAGGACTGGGACGCCGACCGCATCTGGCAGCTCACCCGAGGTGGCCATGACTACCGCAAGGTTCACGCCGCCTACGATGCGGCGACCAAGTTCGCCGGCGCGCCGACCGTCATCCTCGCCCACACCATCAAGGGCTACTTCCTCGGGCAGCATTTCGCGGGCCGCAACGCGACCCACCAGATGAAGAAGCTGGCACTGGATGACCTCAAACAGTTCCGCGACCGCCTCGACATGCCGGTGTCGGACGCCGACCTGGAGGCGAACCCCTACCAGCCGCCCTACATTCGCCCGGACGCCTCCGACGAGCGGATCGCCTACGCGCTGGAGCGGCGCCGCCTCCTCGGCGGCGGCATTCCCGAGCGGCGCAACAAGCCGGCGCCGCTGAAGCTGCCCGACGAGAAGGCCTACGCGTCGGTCAAGAAGGGCTCGGGCAACCAGCAGGTCGCGACGACCATGGCGTGGGTGCGCCTGCTGAAGGATCTGCTGCGCGACAAGGAGTTCGGCGCACATGTCGTGCCGATCATTCCGGACGAGGCGCGCACGTTCGGCATGGATTCGCTGTTCCCGACCATCAAGATCTACAGCCCGCACGGGCAGAACTACACGCCGGTCGACCACGACCTGATGCTCGCCTACCGCGAGTCGAAGCAGGGGCAGATCATCCACACCGGCATCAACGAGGCCGGCTCGGTGGCGTCCTTCACCGCGGTGGGCTCGTCCTACGCGACGCACGGCATCCCGATGGTTCCGGTGTACGTGTTCTACTCGATGTTCGGTTTCCAGCGGACGGCGGACGCCATCTGGGCGGCCGCCGACCAGTTGTGCCGCGGGTTCATGATCGGTGCCACGGCCGGACGCACGACGCTCACCGGCGAGGGCACCCAGCACATGGACGGCCACAGCCCGGTGCTGGCGGCGACCAACCCTGCGGTCGTCCAGTACGACCCCGCCTATGGCTACGAGATCGCCCACATCATGCAGGACGGTCTCGAGCGCATGTACGGCGAAAGCCCCGAGGACGTCATCTACTACCTGACGGTCTACAACGAGCCCTACGTGCAGCCGAAGCAGCCGGAGGGCGTCGATGTGGAGGGAATCAAGAAGGGCCTGTACCTGCTCGCTCCCGGCAGCTGGGAGGGTGTCAACCCGGACGCCCGCCGCGTTCAGTTGTTGGCGTCCGGCGTCGGGGTGCCGTGGGCACTGGAGGCGCAGCGTCTGCTTCACGACGACTGGGGCGTCGTCGCCGACGTGTGGTCGGTGACGTCGTGGACCGAGTTGCGCCGCGACGCGCTGGCCAACGACGAGGCGAAGTTCCTGCAGCCTGAGCAGGATCATGGCGACTCGTGGATCGTGCAGAAGCTCAAGGACGCGCCCGGCCCGGTGGTCGCGACGTCCGACTACATGCGCCAGGTTCCCGATCAGATCGCGCAATGGGTTCCGAACGAGTTCGCCTCGCTCGGCGCGGACGGGTTCGGCTTCTCCGACACGCGCGCCGCAGCGCGACGCTTCTTCCACATCGACGGCCCGTCGATGGTGGTGCGCGCCCTGCAGTTGCTGGTGGCGCGCGGCGAGATCGATCCGGCGTGGCCCGGGCAGGCAGCCGAAAAGTACCGCCTGCTCGACGTCACGGCGGGCGCGTCCGGTAACGCCGGAGGCGACGCCTGAGGTTACTTGTGCGGCGGCTACGGGGCGCGCGAGACCACCAACATGCGGTGGATTCTCGCGCGCTCCCGCCTTTTTCTGGCACGCTTTAGGTGTGATGAGCGACGGAACGTTGCAGGAGGTGTCGACTGTGGGCAGCACGCCAGTGCCTGGTGAGCGGGGCGCAGGCACGAGTCTGGCCAGCATGGGATTGCGGCCCGGCCAGGTGGTTCAGGAGATCGGCTGGGATTCCGACGTCGATGAGGGCTTCCGCGAAGCGCTCATGGACGCCATCGACGCCGACCTCGTGGAGGACGCGATCGAGGCCGTCGACGCCGTGATGTTGTGGTGGCGCGCAGACGACGGCGACGTGGGCGACGCGCTGGTCGATTCCCTCCGGGACCTGTCGAGCACCGGCCACATCTGGCTGATGACGCCCAAGGTCGGACGCGACGGCTACGTCGACGCCGCAGATATCAACGAGGGCGCCGTGATCGCCGGTCTGGTGGTGTCCAGCCCCGCGCCCGTTTCGGCCGACTGGCAGGCGCTCAAGATCGTTCGCCCGCGCACCGGACGTCGCTGAGGCGTCCAGACCCGGACGGGGCCGCTACCATGGTGCGCCGGGGCGCATAGCTCAGCTGGTCAGAGCACCTGCCTTACAAGCAGGGGGTCGGGGGTTCGAGCCCCTCTGCGCCCAC
>JAVTWJ010000033.1:0-8304 GCA_032229785.1 Propionibacteriaceae bacterium | reverse complement strand
CTTCCAGTCCTCGATCGGCCAGTACAGCCTGCTCGCGGCCCGGTACAGCGGCAGGTCGGGGTTGACCGCCACGGGGCGTCCCAGCAGCTGAAGCCACGAGGCGTCCGCGATCGAGTCGCCGTAGCCGTGCGAGCGGGACAGGTCGAGTCCGTTGCGGGTTGCGTAGTCCTTCAGCCATTGGGCACGGGCCTCGTCCACCAGCGGCGGTGTCGCCAGGTAGCCGGTGAGGACGCCGTCGCGCACCTCCATGCGCGAGCCGATCACCTCGTCGAACAGCGGCGCCAGCGGGGCCGCGAACACGTCGAGCGAGCCGGTCACCAGGACGGTGCGATGGCCGGACGCGCGGTGCTCTTCGATGCGGGCGAGCGCGCCGGGGCGGATCGAACGGACGAGGTTCTGCCCCCAGTCACCCGCCACGAGGCGCTCGATGTCGGCGACCTTGGTGCCGGCGTAGCGCCGCGAGAACGCCCGGACGAACTCGCCCCGGTCGCGCCGCTCCGCCTGCAGGTACACGCCGGTCTTGCCGATCAGGTCAGCCATCTCCCCCGGCAGTTGGGCGAGATGGCGCAGGCGTCCCATCACCGACAGGTACTGCGTCACCAACGAGGACGCCACCAACGTGCCCTCGAGGTCGAACACCGCGAGCACATCGGTGCCGGACTCCAGACGGCGGGCCCGCGAGCGGGACGCCTTCTTCGCCGAGGACGCCCGCGCGTGCACCTTCGCGAGCGACGTCATCGCCGGCAGATGGACGCTCTGCCAGTAGTGACCCCAGTCGATATCGCGCACGTCGAAGGTCTGATCGACCGGGGTGTCCGCGGGAAGCGCGGCGCCGAGCGCCCGGATCTGCTGGTCGTCGAACAGCATCTCGGTGCGCGTGTAGCTCTGGTAGAGGTCGACGTAGGTGCGCAGCGAACCCAGCCCGCGCTCCATGCGCGACAGCGAACTGGCCCACTCGCGGGTTGCCTTGGTCGCGGGCAGTGCCTCGCCGAGCTTCGAGCCGAGCGCCGACAGGCGCTCCTTGAGGCGCAGGGACCGCTCGGCCGCGTTGTTGGCCGGGAACTTCCACGTCGGAACCACGATGGGACGCCCCTTGTCGTCCTCGAGGGGGTGCGCCAGGAAATACTCGCGGACTTCGCCGTACATCCGGTGGAACGGCAGCGGGTTCGAGGCCCCCGAGCACACCTGGTAGTACCCGGTCTCGGACGCCTCGGGCCCCTGATGCCCGAGGCGCGTCAGGGCGAGGATCACGTTGACCACGTAGTCGACCGGGATCACGTCCAGCACCGAATCGGGCAGGCCGGGGAACTCGGGCAGCGCTCCCTTCGCATAGGCCATGATCAGCGGGTCGGCGACCTTGAACCCGTCGATCCAGCCCGGGTAGGGGTGGCGCAGGGACGACTCGATGATCGCGGGCCGCACGATGGACAGCCGGTGGCCCGTGCCCGCCCATTCCTCTTCGGCGACGCGTTCGCCCAGTGCCTTGGAGAACGTGTAGACGTCGGTCCAGCCCACCGAGCGGGCGCGCGTCCGGCCGAGTTCGACCATCCGGTCGACGATCCAGGCCTTGCGTGCCGCCTCGGACGCCTTCGCGACCGACTTCGGCCCGCGCTTGCCGTGCTCGCGCGTCGCGGCGTCGATGAAGGACTGCAGCCGCTCCGGCGTCCGGGACGCCGCCTCGGCCTCGGCGCGCGCCACCTGGGCGGCGGCCAGTTCGTCGCGCCAGTCCACGTCGTGGTCGACGGACGCCTCGGGCCGCAGCCCCTTGGCGATGCCACCGACGTAGCACGTGGACACGTGGATGACGTGCGGGTCGAGACCCGAGCGGGCCAGCGCGCCGTACAGCGCCTGAGGGCCGCCGACGTTGTTGGCGAAGCACTGGTCGATCGGCGCGTCGAAGGACACGGTGGACGCCGAGTGGATCACCACGTCGATCGGGCCGGGGATGCTCTCGATGGTCGCCAGATCGGCCTCGAGCGCCTCCGTGCGCTCGGCGAAGATGCGGGACGCCTCGGCGTCGCCCACCGACTCGCGCCAGGTCTTGAAGACCGGCTTGCGCAGGAGCCGGTCGAGGCGCTTGCGAGCGGACTGGCTGCCCTTCGGGCGGACGATCGCGGTGACGTGGGCATCGGTCGTGCTGAGCAGACGCTCCAGCACGGCCTGACCGAGAAAGCCGGTCACGCCGGTGAGCAGCACGCGGGGCGGCTGAGGCACAAGGTCTCCTTCCGAGGGGCGCGGGGTGCGCCCGGGTGGCACGAGGTACGCCATCAGTGGAGCGTAATGTAGCGTCCTCTTCCATGCAGTTGGCGCTCATCACCGGTGGAACGTCCGGGATCGGCCTGGAGTTCGCGCGAGCACTCGCGCGCGACGGCGTCGGCCTGGTGCTCATCGCCCGGGACGCCGACCGCCTGGCCGCCGCCGCCGACACCCTGCGCGCCGAGTTCGGCGTCCCCGTCCAGACCCTCGCCGCCGACCTCGCGGATCGTGCCGACCAGGAGCGCGTCGCGGCGCGGCTGCGCGCAGGCGACATCGACGTGCTGATCAACAATGCGGGCTTCTCGCTGAAGACGCCGCTCGTGGGCGGCGACGACGCGTTGGCCGATCGCGCCTACGAGGTCATGGGGCGGGCGCCGCGCCTCCTGTCGGGAGTCGCGGCGTCCGTCATGCGGGACGCCGGTCGCGGCTGGATCATCAATGTGGTGTCGGTTTCCGCGCTGACCCGTCAGGATTCGTACTCGGCGCTGAAGGCGTACACGCTGGCGCTGACCGAGGTGTTGGCGGGCGAACTGGCGGGCACCGGCGTCCACGTCACCGCCGTGCTGCCCGGCTGGACCCGCACCGAGTTCCACGACCGCGGACGCTCGGCCCGCTCGGGGGTGCCCGGTTTCCTGTGGCTCTCCCCCGCCGAGGTCGCCGCGGACGGATTGCGTGCGGCGCGGGCCGGCCGGACGATCTCGATCCCGTCGACGCGCTACCGTCTGCTAGCCGGTATCCTGCGCGCGCTACCCGCCGGTGCCATGCGGGCGATTTCGCACCGGATCAAGGGCTCCAAGACCCGCGCTCAACCCTCAGGAGGATCGCAATGAAGCCGCTCGTCAAGCGCATGAAGTGGTGGGGTTGGGGCGAAGAAGGCGTCTTCTTCAACTACTCCAACAAGCCCGCCTTCGCACCGTTCGTCAAGAACGCGCTCGGTATCGATCTGCGCCCGCGCCAGACCGAGACGATCGCGTTCGACGCATCGACGGTGCCCGCCACGGCGCTGCCGGAGGAGTTGCGCGACGCCCTGGTCGCGGCGACCGCCCCCGACCGGGTGAGCACGGACGCCCACGACCGGGTCGTGCACGCGCACGGCTCCTCGGTGACCGAACTGCTGCACGTGTCGCGCTTCGACTACGGACGCCTCCCCGAGGTGGTCGTGTACCCGGTCGATGACGACGAGGTGGCCGCCGTGCTGGCGACCTGCGTCGAGGCGGACGCCGTGGTCGTGCCCTTCGGCGGCGGCACCAACATCTCGCGCTCTCTGCAACTCGACCCGGACGAGCCGCGTCCGATCGTGTCGCTGGACACCGGCCTGATCGGCGGCGTCCGCGAACTCGACGAGGAGTCGGGGCTGGCCCGCATCGGCGCGGGCATGCTCGGCCCCGACCTGGAGGAGGAGCTCAACGCGCGCGGCTGGACGCTCGGACACTTCCCCGACTCGTTCACGCACTCGACGCTGGGCGGATGGGCGGCGACCCGCTCGTCCGGCATGCAGTCCGACAAGTACGGCGACATCGCCGACATCATCCGGGGCATGACGGTGGTCCGCCCGGGCGGCGTCGTCCGGCTGCGACCGGTGCCGGTGGAGTCGACCGGCCCGTCGCTGCGCGAGATGTTCATCGGATCCGAGGGTCGCCTCGGCGTGATCACCGAGGTGTGGGTCCAGGTGCACCGTCAGCCCGAGGAGCGCGTGGTCGTCGCCTACATGTACCCCCATTGGTCGGCGGCGGTGGATGCGATCCACGCGATGTCGGCGTCCGAGATCCCCACCACGTTCGTGCGCATCTCGGACGCCCACGAGACCGCGTTCTCGCTGTCCACGCAGAAGGAAGCGCTCAGCTTCAAGAAGAAGGCCGCCGCCAAGGGGCAAGAGGCGCTGTGGGCGTTCATGCGCAAGCGCGGCTGGGACACCGACGAGATGTGTATCTCCTACGTGTGTTTCGAAGGCTCCTCCGGCGACGTGGACGCGCGACGCCGCAGGGTCGCGCAGCTCGCGAAGAAGCACGGCGCGCTCGTGCTCGGCACCGGCCCCGGCGCGCTCTACGACCAGAAGAAGTTCGACACCCCGTACCTGCGCGACTTCCTGCTGGAGCAGGATGTGCTGGGCGACGTCTCCGAGACGTCCGCGCCGTGGTCGAAGCTCGCCGACGTCCACCGCCGCGCGTACCAGGCCGTCGAGGACGCCTACGCCGCGCTCGGCAAGCACGGCTGGATCATGTGTCACCTGTCGCACAGTTACCACTCGGGCGCCTGCCTGTACTTCACGTTCGCGTTCCGCGCCGGCGACGATCCCGACCACGAGTACGCGACCGTCAAGGTCGCGATCCAACAGGCGTTCGTCGACGCCGGTGCCACCTTGTCGCATCACCACGGCGTGGGCATGGAACACGCCCCGTGGATGGAGCAGGTGGTCTCCCCCGAGGGCGTCGCGATGATTCGGACGCTGTTCGACGGCACGGATCCCGGGCGGCACCTGAACCCGGGCAAGATCATCGACGCGCCGCTGTCGCTCTTCGACAAGCTCTGAGTGGCCCTGGTCAGCTGAGGGGCTCTGGTCAGCTGAGGTAGCCGGCCGTGGCGACGGCGACGACCAGGACCGACCACAGCAGGACCGCCGGCAGGTGGAACCTCGCGTGTTCACGCATGACCGCGACGAACTCGCGGATGAACGCGCTCGGCGCGAAGTAGAGGGCGGTCTTGGCGCCGACGACGCGCGCCCGCATACCCAGGTCGCGGGTGAGCAGCGCGGTGCGGAAGACGTGGTAGCTGTTCGTGACGACCGCGACTGGAACGTCGGGGTCGGGCAGCAACGCTCGTGAGAATTGCAGGTTCTCGCGGGTGGTGCGGGCCTGGTCTTCGACGATGATGCGCGATGCGTTCACACCGTGGTCGGTCAGGTAGCGGACCATGGCCACGCCTTCGGCCAGCGACTCGTCGCTGCCTTTGCCGCCGGTCGGGATCAGCACGGCGGGCGGGCGCTGCGCATCGGCGGTGGCGATCCCCGCGTCCAGACGGGCCGCGAGCAACGGCGGCACCCGGTCGCCGATCAGTCCGGAGCCGAGCACGATGACGTGCTGGACGGGGAATCCTCCGGGGATCTTGCGGTACGCCACCGCCGCCGACAAGAAGATGAGGAAGCACAGGCCCGCGTAGGCGCCGAGGCCCCCGATGAGGAGGGCCAGGCTGCTCACCACGATCTGCACCTGGGGCGGCAGGTTGAGCAGGCCGCCCACCACGGGCGCGAGGGGCCAGAGCAGCATGACCAGGCCGGTGAGCAGGGCGAGCAGGTTGCCCAGGCTCCTGGACTCGCGCCGCAGCATGATCACGCCGTTGGCGATGAGGAAGAACGTCAGCACCGGGTATCCGATCACCGGCACGACCAGACCGAGCATGATCAGGAGCAACGGCAGCGCGCCGAAGCGGCCGTCGTCGTTGGCGAGCACCAGCAGCGACACCAGGGTGAGGAACAGCCCACTGAGGATGAGCACCATCGCGGACATCCGCCGGCGGTCCCGCCAGAAGCCGAAGACCCCGCCCGCGAGCGTGAGCAGGCCGACGGCGAGGATGACGTGCACGGGCTGCATGGGCGGTCCTCCAGGCGGGCAGTCGGTGGGCGCGCCCACTCTAGCGAGGCGGGATATCAGTCAACGTCTCGGATACGCGCCCTGGCGGCCGCCACGAGCTCGCGGCAGTCCTCACGCAGAGGCTCAGTCAACACCGACTCCAGGTCCCACAGCACCCGTTGCTCAGCCTGCTCCTCGAACACCGTCGGCTGTTCACCCGCGCCAGTCCGTGCCAACCACTCCCTATCCGACTCGAACAACACCAGAGCCTGCTCGCGCGACAACCCGATCGAAATCTCGTCAGCCACCGCCAAGACTCACGGTCGCCGGGCCCCTTCCCCCAGTGCAGTCAGCACCGCAGGGCTACCCGGACACACACCACGGATCAGGGCCGACACGCCGTCGACCCCAACAAGGCAGGGAGATCAGCTGGCCACGAAACAGGAGATCACGTGACCACCAGAGAGGAGATCAACTGGCCGCCTACAAGGAGATTACGGTGGCCATGGACAAACGGCTACACTCGGCGCTGGGGTATCTTACCCCGAACCACGTCGAAGCGGCCTGGTATCAGACGCAGCAGACCGCGTAAACACATGTTGGAAACCCGGTCCGAAAAACGTCCCACCGCTCAGTCAGGGTGCAGCACCGGGTCGGCGGTGATGAACTGACCCAGATGGGAGACAACCATGACCGTCATCAACGCGGCAGAATGGGCACCAACGACCCCACCCGGAGGCCACCTGATGTCCAACCCCTTCCGCGGCGACCACCCCAAGACCGAGCGCGCCGAAGTCGGCTGGTCCCGGCCCGGACTCGCCGCCATCGCCGGCGACGCCTCGTGACCAGAAGCAGACCTCGCGCGGGGTCACCAGCGGCGCCAGATGAGGCACCACCGCCCATGCTCCGCGCAAGGATCGTCGGCGTCGTCGATGTCCACTACGGCGACCACGGACAAGCGAGAGCGGCGCTCGTTGCCTGCCGAGAGCTCACCTTCTCAACAGTGATCTCCGAGCACATTGCCGATATCGCCGGCACCGCCCCCTACGAACCAGGAGCGCTCTACAAACGAGAGCTCCCCTGCATCCAAGCAGTCCTGGCACTCGGGCCCCGCCTGGAACTCCTGGTCATCGATGGCTACGCCACTCTGGACCCCCACGGTCGCCCTGGACTCGGAGCCTACGCCGTCGAACTCCTCAACGCTCCAGTCATAGGTATCGCCAAGACGCCCTTCCGTGGCGCCACACACGCAGTCGAGGTGATCCGCGGCACCGCGACACGACCGCTCTATGTCACCGCGGCCGGCGGACTCACCGCTTCCAAAGCTGCGAAGATCGTCGCCGGAATGGCTGGCCCCCACCGGCTCCCCACAGCGTTGACGAGAGCAGACAACCTCGCCCGCGGACGGGTGGCGCCCATCAACAATCCCTCTACGAACTGAGCAAATCCGACCGTCTCGGAGGATTCCCAGCAGACTCTCAGAGATCGACGATTGCCGAACGCAGGAGGTCAACACAGCCTGGAGCGATGACCTCGATCACCTCCATCGCGTTGTCCCGTTCCCACCTCTCGTGCGTAATCGCCCATTGCGCGAGCAGCCACAGACCTTCACGCGCCCGATCCCTGCAACGGGCCTGCAGAGACGCGTCCGTCGCCGAGGCACCCCGCACGATGAAGAAGATCAGATCCAGGATTCGCCCACTTCGCCATGACGGTTGCTCTTCAGTAAGCGCCGCCAGCATGACAGACACCGTTGGTTCGGCCGCCGAGTAGATCGTCCCTTGTGAGAAGACACGCTCCTCGATCTGACCCCACGCCGCTGACGCCTCCGCAACATCTGAACTGGACAGAAGGTCACGAAGCGCTGCTCCGACCGCCGACGCAGAACCCGTCGCAACCCGATACGACGACCAGTCGGTCGCGTCCAAGAGGTGCTCAGCGATCACGTTCATCTCAATCCCCCCAGCGCCCACCCGGCGCCCCGAGAGTACCGGGCGCAAAGAGATCACGAGGGAAGACCTGACACCCTGAACACACGGTGCCCTCAACCCACTCCGGCCCCTTTGAACTGTCTACAGTGCGCCACCCGAACGGCTTGCTCATTTGCGTGCCAGGCCTCGCCTGCTGGATACGAACCTCAGCATGAACCCGATCCAGGTTTCCCACTGTCTTCAGATTACCGTCAACATCCCGATAGCTGACGTACCACGGGCTGCTCCGGTCAGGAGCGCCGTTCGCTTTGAATACCGGATTCGGATCCGGTACAGCGCTTTTGGCTGGTTTGGCGGCTTTGATTGTGGCTTCGAGTGGTTGTTTGGCGTATTTGGTGATGACGGCGCCGTCGATGATGATCGCGGCTGCCGATATCGCGGCGTTGACACCGTCACCCGCGGCCGTGTAGATGGCGGCGTTGGTACCGTCCGCGACAGGACCTGCTCCTGGTGCGAATCCGATGAGGTCGAGCAGGAGGTGGAGTGCGTAG
>JAVTWJ010000032.1:0-8316 GCA_032229785.1 Propionibacteriaceae bacterium | reverse complement strand
AGCAGGTTGTAGACGCTGACGTAGCCGGGCCGGGTGACATCGACGAGGGTGGTGGTGTCGAACACCGACCAGACCGCCTCGAACAGCCAGCCTGCGGCGGCTCCCATGGCTTGGGCGAGCCAGTCGAACGGGGCCGCGACCAGAGACGCGGCGCCTTCGCCGACGGCATCGCAGACTGAGGAGATCACTGGGATGTCGCACACGCTCATCACGAACCACCAATCCTCTCGACGATGCGGGTCAGACTTGCTGGCCGACGTTCCAGAAGAAGTTGATGAGCGTCACGGACGCGCCGCAGATCACCGCCGCGCCGCAGGAGACGAGGACGCCGATCTTTCCCCGCGACGCGAGGTGAGGGTTGCTGGAGTTCGCGCCGAAGCCCCACACGATCGCGGAGACGATCAGCGCGAGGACGGAGAGGATCAGGCCGATGGTCATCACTGCGCCGACGATGGTCCGCAGCTGGTTGATCCCCGGCAGCCCGTTGGTGTTGGGGTCGATGTTGATGTCCATCGGCACCAGGGCGACGGCGGGCAGAACGGTAGTGGTGAGCAGATCGAACACGGTACGTCTCCTTGGCGAGCGGCGGCACCGTCTACGGGGGTCGCAGACGGGGTACACGCCACAGGTGCGCCCACCGGCCCGCCCGGCCGGACTCTTGGCGGTGTCCATGACTGCTCTGGGAGAATGGGGACATGCCGAGCTCTGTCCAACTGATCCGCGCGTCGAACCTCTCCGACGTGGCCGAGTACGCCTACGCCGCGACTGCTCCGCAGGATGCGCGGCTGATCTTCCTGGCCGGTTCGTGCCCGCTGAACGATGACGGCTCAACCGCGGCCATCGGCGACTACGCCGGTCAAGCCGCCGCGTGTGTGGAGACGATGACCCGAGCACTCGGTGCCGCAGGAGCAACGATCCAAGACGTCATCAGCACCCGCGTGCTCGTCGCGTCATCGAGTCAGGCTGATCTCGTGGCCGCGTGGGAGGTCGTGCGCGACGCTTTCGGCGACCACGACGTTCCCAGCACCCTGATGGGCGTCACCGTGCTGGGCTACGACGACCAGCTCGTCGAGCTCGAAGCCATCGCCGCCGTCAACGACTGACAGACCGAAGCCGTCATGGCCACTGCCACGACGGTCAGAGCTGTTGGCCGAGGTTGATGAGCCAGTTCATCCATGTCACTCCGGCGCCGGCGAGTGCGGCGGCTCCGACCGAGACGAGGACTCCGACGCGGCCTTTGCTTGCGGTGGAGTAGTTGCCGTGGGCGGATGCGATGGCCCATACGATCGCTGAGACGATCAGCATGAGCACGGCGATGATGAGCACGAACGTGAAGAGTGCGCCGACGACGGTGCGGAGGTCGCCGATGCCGCCGAGGCTGTCGAAGTCGGGGAAGACGCCCATCGTGGTCAGTTTGCTTTCACTGTGACGTGGAGGTGGTCCCAGTGGCCTCCGGTCACGTTGTTGGGGTTGTGCATGCCGCCGCCGTTGTAGGGTCGCCAGCCTTCGGCGTCGCGGCTGAGGGACCAGATTTGTCCTTGCCAGATGAGGTATTCGACGCCGAGGACGCCTGCGTTGTCTTTCATCCAGTTCGTCACGGCCCATCCGGCGTCGAGTTGGGCGGGGTTGGGGCGTTGGCCGATCTGGTTGCCGAAGGTGATGTCGCACGCCCGCCCGAGAGGGTGTTCGGACTTGGTGCCGGGGCGGGGTGAGTAGCAGCCCCAGCCGGTGTCCGGGTAGGCGGCGAGGGTCTGCTGGTAGAGGTGCAGCAGCCGGGCGGTGATCTTCCCGCCGGTGGTGGGATCGTCGACGAGCCGGTCGGGGTCGCCATCTACGCCGGTTGGCGGGCCAGCGGTGCCCGCCGTACGGCAGGCGGCTGGCGATCCGCTGGTCGCTTCGGGGAGGTTCACAGCTCCGTGCTGGTTGAGCCAAGCGGCGGGGTCGATGAAGTCGCCGCTCGTGCCGCCTTGGCGGACCTCGAAGTGCAGGTGCGCGCCGGTGGAATAGCCCGAGCTACCAACGTCGCCGATGTGCTGTCCTGCCCGTACCTGGTCGCCGGGCTTGACGTGGATGCCGTGCTGCCACATGTGCGCGTACGCGGTGGCGATCTTCTGGCCGTCGATGATGTGCTCGATGACGATGAGTCCGCCGTAGCCGCTGGTGAACTCGGCGACGGTCACGGTGCCGTCGGCGGCGGCGAGGATCGGGGTACCGTCGGGGGCTCCGAAGTCCGCGCCGCTGTGCAGCTTGTACTCGCCGGTGATCGGGTGCACGCGCATCCCGAACGGCGAGGTCGCCACCCAGGTCCCCTCCGGGAGCGGGAACACCACCCGCGACGACGACACCACCGGACCACCCGCTCCCACAGACCCAGCGCCGTTGGTGGTGAGGGCGGCGAGGATGGTGGCGGCGACGGGTTCATGGTTGCGGTACCGGTCGGGGTAGGCGGAGACCTCGACGGCTTGGGCGGCTTCGCCTGGGTCCATCTGTTGCCAGCCGGGGATGTCGAGCAGTCCGCGCGGCGAGGGGTAGTTCGGTCCGGTCGGCCCGCCGAAGAACGCGCGTGCCTGATAGGTCGGGTCCATGAGTTCGGCGACGGTTCCCCAGCCCGACTGTGGGCGCATCTGGAACAGGCCGAGGCTGTCGTGGTCGGAGCCGTTGCCGTCGTTGGGGTAGTTCGCGCTCTCGGGGTAGGTGCCGGTGTTCGACAGCATTCGCAGGGTGGACTCGGTGAGTGCGGCCATGAGCGCGATCTTGATTCCCGGCCGTCCCACGCCGTCGGTGCTGTTGCCGATGGTGATGATCGTGGCGGCGTGGGTGAGCTGCTGCCGGTTCAGCGTGAACGTCCCACCGTTCGCGGTCGTCACCGTCAGAGAATCTGGCACGGGGCCGAGATGAACGGTGCCGCTGGGGGTGGCGCAGTTGGCGGCGGCGGGGTTCATCAGCGCCCCGATCCCGAGCAGGAGCGCAGAGGGGGCGAGGAACATGAGCGCGAGGGCGGCGATGGCGGCTTTGCGGAACACGATGGCACCTCTTCTCAGCGCAGCGGGTTGTCGAGTTGGGACAGCCGCAGCAGGTGGCAGGTCGGGTACGTCGGTGCGCACACGACGAACACGGTGAACGCCACGGGATGCTCGGAGTTGACTAGTTGACCGTTCCAGGTGCCGGTGCGGTGGCGGGTGCCCTCGATCGTGACCGCGACCGTGCCGGGGGCGATCTGGCCGGGTTGGGCCTGCGCCACCGCCTCAGCCCATGCTTCTGGCACGAATGCCGCGTCGATTTCGAGCGTTTGACTCGTGGCGTACTGGCGCAGCTCGATCCACGCGTCGCGGTTGGGCAGGTAGGTGGCGACGTCGGACGCGAGACCTGCTTGCTCCTCCCCGGACGGGTCGCCGGCGGCGAGGATTGCCGAGGTGTAGTCCAGCGGCCACAAACCGATAGCTGTGTCCCAGGCGAACATGGTCGTGGCGACGCCTTCGGCGAAGGTGACCGGGTCCGTCGAGCGTGGGACTGACGGAAGGTTCGGCAGCGGCGGCGTTGACCGCCCCGGCGACTGCGGCGTGGTCACGGACGGCGACGGCTCGGGGTGCGGATCGGGCGTGGAAGTGGTGCGGGGGCCGGTGAGGAGGCCGTAGACGCCGACGACGGCCAGGAGCAGCAGGACGATGCCAGCGGTGATGAGGGCGACGAGTCGGCGACGAGCGTGGGAATCAGTGGTTGCGGGGCTCATGCCCGACAGGTGCACGCCCGCCGTCGGGTCCACGTCAGAGCGCGCGCAGGAGAGGTTTTTCTTGATGGTTGTCTCGTGCCGCGCGGAGATCGTCGGCAAAACGGGTGGTTGCGGCGGCGGTGGCGAGGAAATGCTCGTACTGCTCGTCGGTCAACTCGGTGGCAAGCGTCGCAATGTCGTAGTGCGTCCACCAGTTCGTGAGGTCGTGCCAGGTTTGCGTGAACGCGCGCACCGGATACGGCACCGGTGCCGCGTCGCTCGGGGCGATGGGTCTGCGTCGCGGCTTCGGCTTGTTGCCCTTCTTCAACGCGTTCGCGCGAGCAACTGCGTCCTCGGCGAGGCCGTGCATCGTGGCCTCGCGAGCCTCGCGAGCCTCGCGGGCGGCATCGGCGGCATCGCGGATCGCCTGATAGATCGGATGCACCGGATCGCCGGCCTCGATCTGCTCCAGTGCAGCAGCTGCCTCAGCGCGCAGCGTCTCGGGTTGGGCGGGGTTTGCGGCGATTTCTTCGATGAATCCGATCTTCTCCAGCGTGGTGTGTGAAGCGCCTCCGGGGATCATCGCGGCGGCCAGCTCGCGTGCGTCTCCGAGAGCGCCTGACGGTCCCGCAAATTTCGCGGGACCGTCATTTCCTGGCTGATTCTCGGCGCTGAACTGGGTGGCGGACTTCCGGCGGGCAGCATCTTCTGCCATGACTTGCTTGATCTCGCGGTACAGCCCGGCGGCTTCGAGTTGGGTGTAGGGCTTGTGGAGCATGTTGTCGTCCTGCTCGGCTAGGAGCTTTCCGAGCCGGTCCGAGATGCCGCCTCGTACCCAGACGTTGACGGTGCGCAGGCCGAGCATCTTGATTGCCGCCAGTCGGCGTGCCCCGCAGACGAGCACCCCGTCGATGGTGATGGTCAGTGGTTGGAGGAGACCGTCGCGTGCGATGGATGCTGCCAGCGCATCCAGATCACCCAAATCGGTGCGGTGGCGCTTGCCGACCACGATGGAATCGACGGTGCGTTCGAGTTGGATGCTGCCGGACTGTGGTTCGGTCACAGTGACTCACCGCCCCGGCTGGTGGGTGCCGCCAGCGCGAGCGCGAGGATCAGGTCGTCGTCCCGCAGCAACAGCTCCAACGTCTCCCCGAGAAGGAGCCGCAACAGCACGCCGCGACCGGCGCTCGTGGCGGCGTAGGCGGGGTGCTGGTTGCCCAACAGCGCTTTCAGGAGCGTCGTCCACGAGCGGCGGGGAAGATCGAGGAGAGCGCGGGCGGTCCGGTCCCGGCGCAGCGCCTCGTAGGTGGATTGACGGGTGCCCGACTTCATCAGCGCGCCGCACACGTGGTCGACGGAAGCACGGGCGACATCGGCCGGCCATCCGAGCAGGCACAGCAGCGCGATCGTGTCCTCTGCGGCGGCACTCGCGGACGTGCAGGCGTGGGCCGACCCGTACGGGTCGCGAGGTTCGGGCTCCGTGTCGCTGGGTGGGGTGTCGGTGATCTGGAACGCGGGATGGTAGTCGGCCAGCGCGGTCTCGCGTTCGGAGAACCGTTCGGGGTCGTGGAACGCCGAGACGTGTGAGCGACGGGCCTGATGCACCGAGCAGAGTAGGCCCTGGGCGCGCTCCTCGTAGATGCAGGTGATCCGCACCGAATGGGTGATGACCGCCCACGGATCGTTGGCCTCCAACGTGGAGCGGTTCTGCATCGCATCGAATGCCGCTGTGACGGCCTCCCATGTGTCGAGTTGGTGCTTGCGCGCCAGAGCCCGATACTTCTGGGCGGCGAATTCCATGAGAGAGCGTGCTACCGGGTCGTGAACCCAGGCATCCTCACCGCCTGAGTGGAGCCGGTTCAGCAGTGCGCGCAGGCCCTCACCGGTGGTGAAGTCCTCAGCGTTCAGGTTGCTGTCGGGCGCTGTGGTTGTTGGCATGGTGTCGGCACCTCCTGGCAGGTAGGTGCGCGTTCGCTCCCACGAACGCACCCCGATCCCTGCTTCGGTTGCCGTCTGGACCATGACGTGCCACCGTCATCCCATCCCGACGCCGGAGCGCACTGGGGCCGTCTGGGTGACGGTGCGGCGACCGAACGCCGTGATCGGTGGCAGGCGACGGGCGCGATCACGAGCGGCCTGTATGCCGATCCGCAGGGGTGTGCGGGTGCGGCGGGCGAGTTCTGCTTGGAAGTCCAGGCCGCGACCGGCGACGTTCGCCGAATGACGGGCCATCAGGTCCGTTGGCCGCACCCATTCCACGCCCCGGCCACGGGCCAGAGCGTGGCTCTTCTCGGTGCGGGCGACCTCGGCGGCGCGCACCGCCTCCGGCGTCGTCGAAGCTTCAACGGCAGACTCCGGGCGTTCGCGCGGCACCGAGAGTGCCTCGTCTGCCGGGGTCGGCAAGACGCGCTCCGGATCGTGGCGCAAGTCGGTGTGCTGCGGGTTGTCGGTGTTCATGGGGTGGTCTCCTCCCGCTCGTCGGCGGCATCGGTGATGTCAGTAGTGAGGTATGCAGGGGTGAACCAGCGGCCCACTGTCGACGGATGGACGCTGAGCTCGCGGGCGATCCGCTTGTTCGACCAGCCGTTCTTGCGCAGCTCCCACCCCAACGCGCGTCGCTCCGCTGGATCGAGCGGTTCGGGATTGTGAGGAGAGGACCGCAGCTCAGCGACGGCCGGTGATGCGGGCACCGCTTCCAGCGCGCTCGACACCGACTCGGCAGAGGTCTCGGCAAGCGCGGCGACATGGACTTGGCCTGCGGCATCGGGTTCCGTCGCGGGGCTTGGGGTGCGGGTGAGGATGACGGTGAGGTGGGTGATCGCGAGCAGTACGACCGGCGGGACTGCGGCGACCGATGCGGCGAGGAGGCGGGGCACGTCGGCGTCGGCTGCGACGACGGCGTGGATCGCGTTCGCGGTGACCGAGACGAGTGCGCCCCCGACGAGCAGTGCCCAGGGGTACCAGGCGGCATGTTGCCCAGCGAGCGCGACGACGGCGACGGTTGCGACCACGATGATGCCGTCCACGATCAGCGGCCATGCCCATGCCTGGCCGGCGCCGATCCCGGAGCGGGCCGCGAGGTCTGCCAGCGAGGTGAACGACAGCCAGAACGCACCGGCTGCGATGAACACGGTCCCGGCGATCGCCGTCATCGCCGCCCAACGTCGCGGACTCGCCTCGCCGGTCACAGCCCGGACCTCCCAGCCGCTGCGGTGGGCGACGCCGCTGAACGGTTGTGCCAACGGTTGATCGAGGGTCCGGCACCGGAGGGAGTATCCGGTGTGGGCTGGGTCGCGCGATAGGCGGAGCGCACGGTCGTAGCGATCTCGCGTTCACTCAGGCCCGCCTGTCCGGCAGCTGCGGCGAGCGCGTCGAGGGCGTCGGTGGGTGGCGTGCCGTTCTCGGCGAGGCGGCAGGCAGCCCAGAACAGGCTCCGGTTCCGCTCGCCCTCACCCCGCCCGGCGACCCAGGCCGCAAGCCGCTCGGCATCCACCGACGCCGGCTCCGTACCGGTCCTCGTCGGCCCGGCGGGGTGCGGGTCTAGGAACTCCCGCAGGCGTGCGGCATCGACGCCTCCGACCGTGTCGATAGCAACGTCGATGACCCTGTAGTGCTCGGTTTCGCCGTCGATGATTCGGCGGGAGGGAGGGGCGATGATGTAGCCGCCGTCGCCGCGGAAATCGATACCGGCAGTGGCTGCCTGCCACGACCGCTGCTGCACACCCGGGGTTGCGGGGAAGTAGGCGTGCGCCCCACCGGTCGGGGTTCGCACCAGCAGGCCGGCACCGTCGACCAATCCGGCTTCCGAAGCGCGTCGCCAGGCTGCTCGGCCATCGACAGGGCCGTGCACGTCGACATCGACCACGACGACACCAGAGGTCGCCCCAGTGGGGACGCCGATGTTCGCATCGGGGGTTCGCGACCACCACGACGCAATCTGAACGCGGTCACTGCTGGCGTCGAGGAAGCCGCGGCGGGTGAGCGGACGCTTCCCGTCGGGCTCGCACGGAAACACTGGAACGCCTGCCGAAGCGAGGCTGCGTGCCGCGTCCGCCAACTCTGGCATGTGGTCCACGCGGATGAGGGCGGCGAGAACGTCGAAGGGGTTGGGCATCACAGCCCCCGTCCTGCCAAGACCGGCGCCGCGTGTGGCCGATCGGGCTCAACTGGTCGCGAGGGCGTATGGGTCGGCTGCGCGTTCGTCGGCGTGTCACGTTCGAGCCCGGGAGGGGTGCCGTCGCCAACGAGCTGGGTGTCGAGCTGGTCGAGGATCGCCAGCGCCGTCTTGCGTACCCGTTCGCCGGTGGCCTGCACGATCTGTGCGGGTTCTTTGTCGTCGGCGCGGGCGGCCCAGGTCGAGACGTACGGGATCGTGTAGCCGTCGGTGGTCATGCCATGCGCCGCGCCGACCATCAGCGCAACCGACTCGGCTTCGACCTCACGGATACCGCGATGCTGCCGCACCTCCACATCGTCGGGGTCGTGCATCACCACATGCGCCAGCTCGTGCGCCAACGTCTTCACTCGCGCCGCAGGAGACATGTTCTCCCGCACCGACACCGTGCGCGCCTCGTAGTCGGTCATGCCGTTCGCGCCCATGATCGCCA
>JAVTWJ010000031.1:0-53817 GCA_032229785.1 Propionibacteriaceae bacterium | reverse complement strand
ATCTCCCGATATCCTACCAATCGGGGTCGTGGTCCGGAATCAATCCCTCAGCTCAAAGGCTAGGCACACTGGTTGTTGTGGGTCCCGTAGGGTGGGCCGCGTTGGCGGCCGGTCTGGTGATTCTCCTCGTCTTTGACTACCATGCGAGGAGGGGCGGGTTTGAGGGTATCGCCCCGATGGCGAAACGCCCGAAGACGTCTTCAAAGAACTCAGCTAGAGAGAATGAGCACCGTACGACCAAAACGGGATCAAAGAAAAACACCAACCAGAGGCATACCGACGCAAGTTCGTACGGCGGAAGGGTCAATCCGAAAATCGTCAGACATCGTGACTTCAAGAAGTCCAAAGAACAGAAGTCTCGCGACATAGAGGCTTATTCAGGCGGTGGCCCAGAAGTGGAGCGCGGTCACGGTTGAGATGGTGTTGGTGAAAGTGGGGAATGGACGTCGGTAGTCGGTGTGCATGATGGTCCAGTTTTTGAAGTGGGCGATGACACGTTCGATGGCGGCGCGGATTTTGTTGACCTGTTTGTTGAAGTCACTCTCCGAGTCGAGGAGTTCACGGTGGAGGGGTTTCTTGATCGGGGTGATCATGTCGCGGCCGATGTAGCCCTTATCGCCGATCCAGTTGCTGGGGTCCATGCCGTCCAGGACGCCGGAGGCGTCCAGGCAGGCCACGTCATGACGTGAGCCAGGAGCGGCGTCGGAGATCCAGGCGAGTTGGCCGGTCAAGCTGGCCGCTATCTGGAGGTTCAGGCCGGTGGTCTTGTGTTTTCCGGAGTACAGCTCGGGGTGCTCCTTCCAGGACCAGCACGGCACCAATGTGCCATCGACAAGGTAGGGAACGTTCTCGTCGAGGTCCTCGGCGGTCGGGACACACTCCCGCAGCACCGTCTCGATCATGGGTGTCAGGGTGCAGATCGCTCGGCTGATGGTCGGTTGAGACACGTCGAAGGCCTCGGCGATCTCAGCTTGGATCCGGTTGCGGCGTAGGTAGGTCAACGTGACCACGACCGAGCGGTACAACCCGAGCACCGGCGGCCAGGTCCACTCAATGCTGGGGATCTGCTCGCGGATCAGGCGGCACAGGGTTTGGATGTCTTCACGAGGCAGTCCTGTGGTATTCTTCATGCTGGCGGCCCGTCTTCCTTGAGTGTGTTCGATCTGGTAATCAAATTCTCTCAAGAAACGGGCCGCTTCTCTATCGCGACACGCTATTTGTTCACGGAAAGTCCTGCCTGGGATTTCATGATCAGGTTTTGTGGATCGACCCACCTTCCGCTGGCCTGTGAATAAGCCTCACACTAATCCGTCAGGATATGGAGGGTTATTCAGAACCCGGAATTGAATAATGATCAGTTTCGTGGGCGAGCGGCGTGTCGGACGGAAGGAGGACCCGTGTTTGAAAGGATTGGGTTTACCAGACACCAACCTAAAACACAGATCCTCGCATGTATCATACGACAGGTTTCACCCCGGCGCTAGCAGCCGAACTCTACGACGTCCTGAATGCGGCCTATCTCGTTACGAAAACAAACCAACGGCCGGCCGGCCGCCCTGACACGCGAAGAGGAAATACGGATCGCAATCATCTACAAACGACGAAACCGCACAGAACACGAGGGTTATTCAAAACCCAGAATTGAATAATGATCAGCTTCGTGGGAAAGCGGCGTGTCAGACAGTATGGAGGACCCGTGTTTGAAAGAATTGGGCTTGCCAGACACCAACGTCAAACACAGGTCCTCGCATGTATGGCTGCCGTTTTTCAAGAGCTTTCCCGGCGGTTGCCCCACTCACTGAAACTCGTCCATACGCAAAGGCGCCGTCGGCCGCGAGCTGGCCTTCATCTCAGAGGCGCCGGGAAAACATTCCACCACGCCCGTCAATGGCTGGCGCCCTAGCTATCAATTGAATATAATTGAGGCATGCGAAGCGTACTACTCGACAACGAAGAACGTGGCCTGCTGCAAGACTCAGACCTCCGGAAGTAGATGACCTGATAGCCCTGTGATCAGGGCCTTTTCTTGGTGTTATGCCGTCGGAAATCAGATAAGGTCTGATAGGATGGGTGGGTGGACCAGGACACGTTGGAGGCAATGCCGGAGCCCGGCGCGCTGCGCCTGCACGCCAGCGGCGGGCAGGTCCTGGTGACCTGCGGAGGGAGGCTGTTGTACCGCTACGACGCCGGTGACACCGGGATGCGGAACCTGGCGATGGTGGCGTTGACCGACGCCGGCCGGGGGGGTCGCTGAAGTGGCCGCGGTGTTCGGGTTGACCGCCACGTATCTGTCGATCCTGCGTGGCCGGGCCCGGGCCGACGGGTCGGCCGGGCTGGTCCGGCGACGCGGCCGCCCGCCCAAGCTGTCGCAGCGGCAGGTCACCCAGGCCCGGACCTGGGCCGGGTTGGGGTGGAGCCAGCAGGTGATCGCGGACCGGCTCGGGGTGGCCCGCTCGGTGATCAGCGAACTACTCGCCCGCACAGGCGCCCTACCGGCCCAGGGGGAACTGCTGGCCGAGCCTGCCGATACCGAGGTCGTCGACACCGAGGTCGTCGATACCGGGGTCGTCGACACCGAGCCGACCGTCACCGAGCCGAGGGCTCGCCGGCCGGACCAACATCGCTTCAGCGCTACGCCACCACGCCCGCAACCCCGAACGAACCGTGACATGGCTCCTCACAAGCTGAAACACGACCTTTCCTCAGCCCTGGGGAGATGCTGTGGCACGGCACATGGGAACCTGCCTGGCGGCCGAGCCCCCTCGGCCTCGGCTACTGGGCGACGCGCGTCCCGGTGGATCAGCTGCGCGACGAAGTGACGTTGCCGACGGGCTACACGGCCATGTACTGGGACCCGAGGAACCTCGGCGATCCCCTCCCTACGATCGCCTGCAGGCTGGTCAGGCTCTCGACGGAAGCGGTGCTGCTGGCGGACTTCACCTGGCAGGGAGACCATCCCGAGATGCCTGAGGACGACGACACCATGGTGGGCGATCTGGTCGTCTCCCGCCCCGACATCGAGGCGATCCTCGGACGCGTGGCCTCCGTGGACGACGTCGTCAGCCAGCGCACCACCAGCCGGCAGCGACCCACGACCACCTCGCATCGTGGCCTGCAGCGGCCCCGATGGCGTCCGTGCGAGCATGGCTGGTCCCTGACCGACCCCGTCGGAGGAAGCTTGGGGGCCCACCGCCTGGCCGGATCGCGCTGGCTGGCGACCGCATCAGGATCGCCTCCCAGTTCACCGACGCCGATCTCGACAGGCTCTGGCGCGCCTTCCCGGCATCGCCATGACGTTGCAGCAAGCGCGATCAGCCGACGAGTACCGTGACGCCATGACTGTCATCAAGATCAACGCGATCACGGTACCCGCCGACAGCGGCGACGAACTCGCCCGCCGATTCGCCGGGCGGCTCGGCGCCGTCGACGGACAACCCGGATTCCAAGGGTTCGAACTGCTGCAGCCCACCGACGAACGCACCCAATGGCTCGTCCTCACCCGCTGGGCCGACGAGGCGTCCTACCAGGCGTGGCTCGAATCGACCGCGTTCAAACAGGGCCACGGCCAAGAGCCGGGCACCGGGCAGCGCGCACGGCCCGTCGGCGTAGCCAGCGAGATCTGGAACTACCAGGTCGCCGTCTCCAACTGACCCACTCACCCCAGGCGGTCCGGCCACAACGCGACCCAGACGGCAGCATCTGGCGGGCGGTCGCCCGATGGTCGTTCTCCCTGCACAAGGTCGGGTGAGCCCTCGCCGAACCCGGCGAGGCGGCGTCCCTGCGTGCGCCGTCAGGACAGCCGCTCACAGACGACGGCCACCGCCCCGGACGCCGTCGGCGTCAGCACCAGTGTCGCCTGGGCGCTCCCCCGCGGCCGGAGCCGGCGGCGCAGCTGAGCGGGGTCGACCTCGATGCCGCGCTTCTTGATCTCCAGCGTGCCCACGCCGCGGTCGCGCACCCAGGCGCGCAGCACCTTCTCGTCGTACGGCAGCACCTCGCGCACGGCGAAGGCGTCCGCGAACGGGGTCGGCAGGTGCCAGGGCGCGCTGAGATAGGCGATGCCGGACGCCACTCGCGTCGCCCGGACCAGCCGGGCCAGCTCATCGACGAGCCCCGCGCGGACGACCGCACCGTCCGGTTCGTAGAGGTACGCCCCGATCGGCGCCACGCCGGCGGGCTCGGGTGCGGACGCCACCGCCAGCTCGGCGCCGTCCACCACGGCACGCCGCACCCCCTGCTGCACGCCGGGACCCGCCCACAGCGCGCACTCGACCACCGTGCCGGCGTCCGAGACCCACTCGGCGGTCACGGCGTCCGGGATGAGCCGGTGCGGGATGCCCGGGCCGAGTTTCACGCACGCGACGCGGGACCCGTCCAGCAGGCCCTCGACGAACGGCCAGGTCGGGGTGAGGTCCTCGACCCGCCAGGTGCGCCCGGACGCCGTCCGCCGCGCCGGATCGCAGAACACGGCCAGCCCTGTGCGTGCGGGCGCGCGTCCACCGCCGTCGCCGGCGGCCAACAGGGGCCAGACGTCTTCGGCCGCACCCACCTCGACCCGGGGCGGTGCGAGGACGCCGGCCGCGCGCGCGGCGTGGGCGTCGTCGGTGCCGGCCGCGTCCGCCGCCGCGAGGTTCGCTTCGGCGAGGATCGCGGTCACCTCGTCGCGCTCGACGGCGATCACCTCCAGGCCGGCGTCCGCGAAGGCGAGGGCGTCCGCGCCGAGACCGCACCCCAGATCGGCGATCGACCCGGGTGCTGCCAGCGCACGTCCGTTGGCGACGGCGAGCAGGTGCGCGAAGCGCGTGGCCCTGCGGGCGGCCACCGACGCCCGGGTGGCCTGTTCGAGCCCGTCGGGCGTGAAGAACAGCCGCTCCGCGCGGCGTCCGAACTTCGCGGCCGCCTTGCGGCGCAGGGCGGCCTGGGTGAGCACCGCGGCAGCCTGGTCGGGCGCGACGAACGCGCGCAGCCGGGTTGCGGCGGCCAGCGATCCCGGGTCGGCCTCGGCCGTGGCCGCCTCAAGTGCCGGCCGGGCGGCGTCCGAGACCAACCAGCGCGCGGTGGCGGCGTCCACGCGTCAGGCGGTGGGCGCCGGCGGGACTGCTCCGGGGCCGGGTGCGACCTGGGCCGCCTCGGCGGCCAACTGCTTGCGTACCTGGCCGCGGGTCAGCAGGGGCAGCCCGGCGGCCAGTCCGAGAAGGAAGCCCGCCAGTACGCCGATGCCCGTCAGGATCGCGGTCGTCGTGAACGGACTCTCGATCGCCTTGGCGGAGTCGTAGCGCTGCGCCGCCCCGATCAGTTCGCGCGCGTCCAGCGCGAACCGGGCCAGAAGGTAGCCGGC
Organism: Propionibacteriaceae bacterium; assembly: GCA_032229785.1. Classification (GTDB taxonomy): domain Bacteria; phylum Actinomycetota; class Actinomycetes; order Propionibacteriales; family Propionibacteriaceae; genus Propioniciclava. The sequence goes on along the minus strand of JAVTWJ010000031.1, from coordinate 48,479 downwards.
CACGATCAGACCGACGACGCCGAGCGCCGCCAACGCAATCTTGAGGATCTTCATGGCAGCAGCGTACTCACGAGGCCGGACGCGCGGGGTGCGCCTCATGGGCGCCCGGGCTGCGCGATGGTGGTGTGGAGTGGGCCGATGTGGCGGGGTGCGCGTCCGTCGGCGCCCGGGTTACGCACCGCCGCCCAGGTTGCAACCCGGGCGACGGTGCGCAACCCGGGCGACATGCCGGGCGGGGGTGCGGAACCCGGGCCTCGGTGCGGAACTCGGGCGGCGGTGCGGAACCCGGGCGACCGCGCACCCCGAATAGTCGACTGCACACCCGGGCAAGCGACTGCACGCACCCCTGAGCGACTGCACACCCGGGCGAGCGACTGCACGCACCCCCGAGCGACTGCACACCCGGGCGAGCAACCGCACGCACCCCAGGAGACCTGCCGCACTACAGTGGGAGCCGAACCACCCACGAAAGGACTCCCCCACCCATGCGCGTTCTCGTCACCGGTGGCGCCGGCTACATCGGCTCACACACCACCCTCGCCCTGCTGGACGCCGGCCACGAGGTGCTCGTCGTGGACGACCTGTCGAACGCCAGCGAAGAGGCCCTGCGCCGCGTCACCGCACTCGCCGGCCGCGCGCCCGGATTCGTGAAGGCGAACGTCCGCGACGAGGCCGCCCTGGACGCCGCCTTCGCCGACTTCGGACCCGACGCGGTCATCCACTTCGCGGGCTGGAAGGCGGTCGGCGAGTCGACGCAGATCCCGCTCACCTACTACCGCGAAAACCTCGGCTCCACGTTCACCCTGCTCGAGGCCATGGCCAAGCACGGCTGTCACCGCATCGTGTTCTCCAGCTCGGCCACCGTCTACGGCGAGATGAGCGAGCCCCCGTTCACCGAGGACGCCCCCACCGGCGCCACCAACCCGTACGGCCGCACCAAGCACATGATCGAGCAGATCCTCGCGGACGCCGTCGCCGCCGATCCCGAGCTGGCCGTGGGCGTCCTGCGCTACTTCAACCCGATCGGCGCGCATGCGTCCGGCCGGATCGGGGAAGACCCCAAGGGCATCCCCAACAACCTGCTGCCGTTCGTCGCGCAGGTCGCCGCCGGGCGTCGCGACAAGCTGATGGTCTTCGGCGACGACTACCCGACGCCGGACGGCACCGGCACCCGCGACTACATCCACGTCGTCGATCTCGCCGCGGGCCACCTCGCGGCGCTCGACTACCTGGCCGAGGGGTCCGGCCATCACGTGTGGAACCTGGGCACCGGCCGGCCGACGTCGGTGCTCGACATCGTGAAGTCCTTCGAGAAGGCGTCCGGCATCACCATCCCCTACGAGATCGCGCCACGCCGCCCGGGCGACGTGGCGTCCTCCTACGCGGCACCCGCCAAGGCGAACGCCGAACTCGGCTGGTCGGCCGAACGGACGATCGACGAGATGTGCGCCGACACCTTCCGCTGGCAGGCCGCGAACCCGAACGGCTACGCGGACGCCTGAGCAGCCCGCCCCCCGCAGGGCGATCAGCACGATCTCGGGCGAGACGCTCCAGCTACCTGAGCGGCGTCCGCGCACCGGTCCGATCAGTCGAGGATCAGCTCGGGGTAGACCGGCTGCCACATCGCGTCGAAGACCTGCCGCACCGGGTCGGTGAGCGGCGAGCCCGCCACACCGTCCTCGGCGGCGGCCTGGGCCACCGCGATCGCGACCGTTGCGGACACCCGGCGCAGGTCGTTGATCTGCGGCAGCAGCGACCTGCCCGGACGCCCGATCCGCACCAGCGACGCCACGGCCAGCGCGGCGGCCGCGATCATCTTGTCGGTGACCCGCGTCGCCTTGCACACGGCCACGCCCAGGCCCAGCCCGGGGAACACGAAGGCGTTGTTGGCCTGCGCGATCGTGTAGGTGACGTCGTCGTAGAGGACGGGCGGGAACGGCGAGCCGGTCGCGATCAGCGCACGGCCCTCGGTCCACTCCAGGATGTGGGCGGGGGTCGCCTCGGCCAGCTTCGTCGGGTTGGACAGCGGCAGGATCAGCGGCTGCTCCACGTGCGAGGCCATCTCGCGCACGATCGGTTCGGTGAACGACCCCGGCTGGCCGGAGGTGCCGATGAGGACGGTGGGGTGCACGTGGGCGACAATGTCGGCCAGGCCGACCCGCGAGTCGTCCGTCAACGTCCAGGACGCCGCCTCCTCGGCCGGGCGGGCGTAGGCGCGCTGGAAATCGCGGAAGCGCCCGTGGGGATCGTCCGTCACCAGGCCGCGGCTGGACACGGCCCAGAACCGCTGCCGCGCCTCCTCAGCGGTGAGCCCTTCGGCCCTCATCAGGTCGACCAGCAGGTCGGCGACGCCGACGCCCGCGGTGCCCGCGCCGTGCACGACGAAACGCTGGTCGCGCAGGCGTTCGCCCTTGGCCCGGACGCCCGCCACGACGGCGGCGCCCACGACGGCGGCCGTGCCCTGGACGTCGTCGTTGAAGGTGCAGATCTCGTCGCGGTAGCGGCGCAGGATGCGATGGGCGTTGTCGGCGCCGAAGTCCTCCCAGTGCACCATCGCGTTCGGGAACACCTTCTGGATCGCCTGCACCACCTGGTCGACGAAGGCGTCGTAGCGCTCGCCGCGCACGCGGGCGGCGCGGCGTCCGAGGTACAGGTCGTCGTTGAGCAGCCTGAGGTTGTCGGTGCCCACGTCGAGCACCACCGGGATCATCCGGTCGGGGTCGACGCCGGCGGCCGCGGTGTAGAGCGACTTCTTGCCGATGCAGATCTGGATGCCGCCCACGCCCTGGTCGCCGATGCCGAGGATGCCTTCGGAATCGGTCACGATGAGCAGGTCGACATCGTCGGGGCCCTTGCCGGACGCCCGCAGGCACGCCTCGATGCGGTCGGGCGCGTCGAGGGACAGGAACACCCCGTTGATCTGGCGGTACCACAGGCTGAACTCCTGGATCGCCTCGCCGATGGTCGGCGTGTAGACGATCGGCATGATCTCCTCGAGGTGCTCACTCATCAGCCGGTAGAACAGCACGGTGTTCCGCTCGCGCAGACCTTGCAGGTAGGCGAACTTGTCCAGATCCGACCTGGCCCGCAGGAACCGCGTGTAGGCGCGGTGCAACTGGCCGTCCAGGGGCGTGACGCCCTCGGGAAGCAGTCCCTCGAGGCCGAGCGTCACCCGTTCCTCCGTCGTGAACGCCGTGCCGCGGTTGAGCCGCGGCACGCGAAGAAGGGCGCCGCCGCGCGCCCTGACACGCACGCGCGAACCATGGTCACCGGGGACGACGAAGTAAGGAGCCTCAGACACGGGTGCCACTGTAACGAAGCTCAACGCTCCAGGACGCTCACCGACCAGCCGCCGGGGCGTCCGTCGATGTAGGGCATGACTCCGTGGAACTGGGCGACCGCGTCGTCGAAGACCAGAGGCAGCCAGTGCCGGTCCCCCTCCCACAGGGGCAGGTCGAGCAGACGTCCGCGCGGCACCCAGTGCAGGGTGCCCTCCTCGTTCGAGGCGGGCGGCTCGCCCGTGAAGGCGTCCACCCGGAAGATGAACCCGAACCAGTCTTCGCCGCCGGTACCGAATCCGGGCCAACTCAGGGTGCCGCGCAGCCGGACGTCGAGCGCGTCGATGCCGGCCTCCTCGTGGAGCTCGCGCACGATCCCGGCGACCACGTCCTCGCAGGACTCCAGTTTTCCGCCCAGGCCGTTGTACTTGCCGAGGTGCTGATCGCCCTCGCGGAACGTGCGGTGCACCATCAAGACGTCGTCGCCGCGCGTGACGTAGGCGAGCGTGCCCAGGATCGGCGTATACGGCATCAGCGCCTCCCCCTGCCCGCTTGCTCGGGTTCGGGCTCGTCCCGGGCGCCCACGGACGCCCGCTCGGCCTGGTCCTCGGACGCCCGCTCGGCCTGGACCTCGGTCTCACGCTCCGCGCGACCGGGAACCTGCGCGACGAGGATGCCGGCCAGCATGAGCGCGGCCCCCATCAGGCCGTGGGCAGTGAACCGCTCCCCCAGCAGCAGCGCGCCGCCGACCGCCCCCCACATGGCTTCGAGCGACATGATCATGGCCGCGATGGACGCCCGCGCATGCCGCTGGCCGAGGATCTGCAGCGTGAAGCCGACCCCGGTCGACAGGACGCCCGCGAACAGGACCGCGCCCGCCGCCGGCAGCAGCCCGCTGAACGGCGCCGGCTCCACGACGAGCGCCACGGCGGCCGAAGCCGACGTCAGCACCACGAACTGGGCCACCGAGAGCCGGATCGGGTCGACGTGCTGGGCGGTGTGCCCGATCCCCAGGATGTGAAAGGTCCAAAAACCGGTGCCGATGAGGCACAGCAGGTCGCCCATCCCGATCCCGGCGCCCGTCCAGGTCAGCAGGAACAGCCCGGGCACGGCCAGCGCGATGCCCACCCAGGTGAAGGTGCTGTTCCGGTGCCCGAACAGGCGTCCGGCGATGGGCACCAGCACCATGTAGAGGCCGGTGACGAACGCGGCGTTGCCGGCGGTCGTCTGCTCGACGCCCAACTGCTGCAGGCTCTGCCCGCCGAAGAACATGGCGCCGATGAACGCCCCCGGCGCGATCACGGCCTTCCACGCCTGCAGCCGCTGGTGCGGGCTGAGCCCGGCGCGGGCGTCCAGGAACCCGATCAGCGGTAGCAGCGCGAGCACGCCCAGCAGGCCGCGCGCGGCATTGAACGACCAGGCACCCAGGTGCTCGGCACCCATCCGCTGGGCGACGAAGGCGAAGCCCCACAGGGCCGAGCACAGCACCAGCAGCAGGTAGGACCGGGTCGTCTTGCTCATGCGCGCCTCACACCAGCACGGTCGAGACCGGCAGACCCGGGTTGGCGCCGATGGTCAGCGAACTGGGGCGGCGTCCGCGGCGGACGACCTCGGCCCCCAGCGCGGCCATCATCGCGCCGTTGTCGGTGCACAGGCCCGGCCTCGGACGCCGAACCGTCACCCCGCGGGCGTCCGCCCGTTCGGCGAGCAGGCCGCGCAGCCGCGAATTGGCGGCGACGCCGCCGCCGAGCACGATCGTGTCGAGCCCGAACCGGGCGCACATGTCCATGGCCTTCGCGGTCAGCACGTCGGCGACCGCCTCCTGGAAGGACGCCGCGACGTCCGCCTCAGGGACAGGACGCCCCGCCCGCCGCTCGATCTCGACCCAGCGCGACACGGCGGTCTTCAGGCCCGAGAACGAGAAGTCGAAGCGGTGCTGGGCGAGGTCGCGCTGCCCGGTCAGACCGCGCGGGAACGCGATCGCCCGGGGATCGCCTCCCGCGGCGGCGCGGTCGATGACCGGCCCACCCGGGTAGCCCATGCCCAGCAGGCGGGCGACCTTGTCGTAGGCCTCCCCCGCCGCGTCGTCGATCGTCGAGCCGACCTCGGTGATCTGTGCGGTGATGTCGTCGACGACCAGCAAGGACGTGTGCCCGCCCGACACGAGCAGCGCACCGAAACGCTCCGGCAGCGGGCCATGGTCGAGCATGTCCACCGCGATGTGCCCGACGAGGTGGTTGAGCCCGTACAGGGGCTTGTCCAGGGCGACGGCGAGCGCCTTGGCCGCGGACAGGCCGACGACCAGCGCGCCCATCAGACCGGGACCCGCGGTGACGCAGACCCCGTCGACCTCGCTGAGATCCACATCGGCGGCGGCGCACGCCCGGCGCAGCGTCGGGACCATGGCCTGCAGGTGCGCGCGCGAGGCCACCTCGGGCACCACGCCGCCGAACCGCACGTGCTCCTCGACCGAGCTCGCGACCTCGTTGGCCAGCAACTGGTGCCCGCGCACGAGCGCGACCCCCGTCTCGTCACAGCTCGACTCGATGCCGATCACCAATGGCTCGCTCACGCGGCCCCCTCCCGGGTCAGTGCCATCACCAGGGCGTCGCGCCCGGTGCCGTAGTAGTCCCGGCGTCGCGCCAGCGTCACGAACCCCGATCGCTCGTAGAGCGCCAGCGCGGGCGCGTTGCCGTCCTCGACCTCGAGCATCACCTGCTCGGCGCCCGCGGCGTCCGCCCAGGCCAGGCCGCCGTTCAGCAGGCGGCGGCCGACGCCCTGGTCGCGCCGTCCGGGCGCGACGACGATCCGGTTGAGGTCGGCGGCACCGGCCACGCAGCGGAACGACGCGACGCCGACGACCCTGCCGGCGCGCTCGCGCGCGACTAGCACGCGCCCATGAGGGCTCGTCAACTCCTCGGCCCACGCCTGTTCGCTCCAGCGTCCATGGTCGAAGCATTCCTCGAGCGTCATGACGGCCGCCAGGTCGCGCGTCGACGCCGCGCCGATGATCACCGGACCCTCCGCAGCGACACCCGCGGCGCGGGCAGTGCCGACTTGACCTTCGTCGACACCTCCGCGTCCGGACGCCGCAGGTACAGCGGTTCCAGGCCCGCGTCGGGCAGGTCGGCGGCCAGCCAGCCGGCGTCCAGCGCCTCGGGACCGGTGGCGTCGCCGATCAGGGACGCCCCCGGCCCGGCCAGCGGCAGCGCCGGAACCTCCGCGGGCGCGGTCACGTGCGGGCCGTCGACGCGGCGTCCGGACGCGTCGTAGCGCGCCCAGTACACCTCCCTGCGGCGCGCGTCGCTGGCGACGACGAAGGCATCGGGGGCGCCCGCGGCCGACCAGGCCGCGGCGATGGCGTCCAGGGAGCAGGCGCCCCGCACGGGCACGCCGAGAACCTCGGCGAGCGTCGTCGCGGTCACCACGCCGACGCGCAGTCCGGTGAACGGGCCGGGTCCGACGCCCGCGATGAGCGCATCGACGTCGGCGAGCGAGACGCCCGCGTCCGCCAGCACGCGCGTCACGAGCGGCATGAGCTCCTCGGCGTGCGCCCGGGAGTCGTCGACCCGTCCGGAGGCGAGGATGCGGCCGTCCGCTGCGACGCCGACGGCCACGGCCGTCGAGGTGTCGAGGGCAAGGATGATGCTCACTGGTCGTCCTCCTTCGCGATCGCCGCGAGCGCGTCGCGGCTCCAGCGCGCCCCGATCGGGGTGAGGAACACCCAGCGGGTCTCGTCGTCGGGGTCGATGCCCCGGCGGATGTCGATCTCGAGCCGGTCGGACGCCAGCGCCTCGGCCACGCCCGTTCCCCATTCGACGAGGGTCACCGACGCGTCCAGGGAGTCGTCCAGTCCCAGATCGTCCAGTTCGGCGAACCCGCCCAGCCTGTAGGCGTCCACGTGCACGAGCGCCGGTCCGTCGCCGCGCGCCGGGTGAACGCGTGCCAGCATGAACGTCGGCGAGATGACAGGCCCCGAGACGTCGAGTCCCGCCCCGATGCCCTGGGTCAGCGTCGTCTTGCCGGCACCCAGATCACCGGAGGCGATGATCAGGTCGCCCGCGCGCAGCAGCGCCGCCAGCCGTGCGCCCAGTCCGCGCATCGCGTCGGCGTCTGGCACTTCGACGGCGACCGGCAGCACCCGCGCCATGACCACGCAGTTGCCCTCGACGACTCCCTGGGGCTCGAAACCGTGCCGGGTCCACCACGCCTGCAACGGCGGGAACTCCTGCCGGGCCAGCAACTGCACCCGCTCCTCGCCGCGGACCGCCAGATCCTGAAGCACCACGCCGATCATGAACGAGGCGACGCCCAGCTGACGGAAGTCGGGCAGCACACACACCCGCCCCAGGCGCAGCGCGCCGCGTTGCCGGGCGACCATGGTCACGCCGACGGGCAAGCCGTCGACCACGGTGAGGTAGCCCCGGCCGTTCTCCAGGCGGGCCTCGGTCGAGCGCACGTCGTCGCGGAACGCGTCGGGCTGGTCGCCCACGATGGGGCGCGCCAGGAACGCGCGCTGCACCACGTCGAGGATCGCCGCCGCGTCCGAGCGCGCGGCGATACGCACCGTGATCTCACGGCCGTCGGGCAGGGGGGCCGCAGCGAGCGCAGCATCAGACGTCATGGCAACCTTCGGGACACGGGCGTTCGTCGGCAACACAGTGCACCCTATCGAACGCCGCCCGCCCGCTCAGCCTTCGCAGACGACCATCGCCGCGGCCACGCCGACGTCATGGCTGATCGAGACGTGCAGCCGGGTCACGCCGATCTCGTCGGCGCGCTCGGCGACCGTCCCGGACAGCACCAGCGACGGACGTCCGGTCTCGTCCCGCAGCACCTCGCAGTCGCTCCAGCGCAGCCCGCCCGGCGCGCCGAGCGCCTTCGCGAGCGCCTCCTTCGCCGCGAACCGGCCGGCGAGGGTCTGATCGCTGGCGGACTGCTCCGACAGCGTGAAGACCCGATCGACGAAACCCGGACGCGCGCAGGCGTCCCTGATCCGGTCGACCGAGCACACGTCGACCCCGATGCCGAGGATCATCTACTCGACCGTCACCGACTTGGCGAGGTTGCGCGGCTGGTCGACGTCATGACCGAGGACGGTCGCGAGCTCGCAGGCGAAGATCTGCAGCGGGACCGCGGCCAGCAGCGGCTGCAGCAGCGTCGACGCACGGGGAAGCTCGATGCGCACGTCGGCGTACGGCTCCACCTCCGCGTCGCCCTCCTCGACCAGGGCGACGATCCGCGCGCCACGGGCGCGGACCTCCTGGATGTTCGAGATCACCTTGTCGTGCAGTTGGTCGCGGCCCTGCGGCGGGACGACCACGAAGACCGGGATGCCGTCGTCGACCAGCGCGATCGGGCCGTGCTTGAGCTCGCCGGCAGGGAAACCCTCGGCGTGCAGGTAGGCGATCTCCTTGAGCTTGAGCGCACCCTCGAGGGCGATCGGGTAGCCGACGTGGCGACCCAGGAACAGGAAGGACGGCCGGTCGGCGAGCTCGCGCGCCAGGGCGACCACTTCGTCGGTGTGATCGAGCACCTGCTGAATCTTCGCGGGCATCGATTCGAGTTCGGCCATCACGGCGGCGATCTCGTCGCCGTACTTCGTGCCGCGCACCTGCGCGAGGTAAAGACCGAGCAGGTAGCAGGCGGCCACCTGGGTGAGGAAGCCCTTGGTGGACGCGACGCCGATCTCGGGTCCGGCGTGGGTGTAGAGCACGGCGTCCGACTCGCGAGGAATGGTGGAGCCGTTGGTGTTGCAGATCGCGACCACCTTCGCCCCCTGCTCGCGGGCGTGGCGCACGGCCATCAGCGTGTCGGCGGTCTCCCCTGACTGCGACAGGGTCACCACCAGGGTCCGGGCGGTGATGATCGGGTCGCGGTAGCGGAATTCCGAGGCGATCTCGACCTCGCAGGGCACCCGCGTCCAGTGCTCGATGGCGTACTTGGCGACCAGCCCCGCGTAGAACGCGGTCCCGCACGCGACGATGACGATCTTGTCGATGGTGCGCAGTTCCGCCTCGGAGATGCGGAGTTCGTCCAGCGTCAGCCGACGCTCGGCGTCGAAGCGCCCCAGCAGGGTCTCCGCGACCGCGCGCGGCTGCTCGTAGATCTCCTTGCGCATGAACCAGTCGTAGCCGCCCTTCTCGGCGGCGGACAGGTCCCAATCGACGTGGTACTGGGTGCCCTCGGCCTCGGCTCCGGAGAAGTCGGTCACGCGATAGCTGTCGGCGGTCACCTCGACCACCACGTCCTGGCCCATCTCGATGGCCTCACGGGTGTGTTCGATGAACGCGGACACGTCTGACGCCACGAACATCTCGCCCGTTCCCACGCCCACCACCAGAGGGCTGTTGCGGCGGGCCGCGACGAGCACACCGGGGGTCGCGGCGTCCACCGCCACGAGCGTGAAGGTGCCCTCGAGGCGTCTGGCGACGGTCCGCATGGCGTCGGCGAGCGCCAGGCCTGCGCCGACGGCGCGGCCGAGCAGTTGGGCCGCCACCTCGGAGTCGGTTTCGGAGCGGAACTCGACGCCCTCGGCCTCGAGCTCGGCGCGCAGCGCGGCGAAGTTCTCGATGATGCCGTTGTGGATCAGCGCCACCCGGCCGTTCGCCGAGAGGTGCGGGTGCGCGTTGACGTCCGTGGGTGCACCGTGGGTCGCCCAGCGGGTGTGCCCGATCCCGAGGTGCGCCTCCGGCAGCGGGGACGCCTCGAGTTCGGCTTCGAGGTTGGCCAACTTGCCCGCCTTCTTGGCGGACACGATCGCCCCGTCGCTCACCACGGCGACTCCGGACGAGTCGTAGCCCCGGTACTCCATCCGGCGCAAGGCGTCCACGAGGACTTTCTGGGTGCCTTGCGGTCCCACATACCCGATAATTCCGCACATGGTTGCCAGCTTATCGCCCACCGCACCCGACGCCGACGGCGGCCCATCGGGGCTCGACGAGTTCGGCCCCTACGTCCTCGCCGACCGGCGCAAGTGGGCGAACCTCGCCGCCGAGTTGCCCCTCCAGCTCACCGATGAGGCGCTCCGCCGGGCCTGCAGCCGCGCCGACGTCATCGACATGGTCACCGTCGAGCAGGTCTACCTTCCGCTCGCCGAACTGATCAGCCTGTACGTCATGCACACCGGGCACCTGTACCGCAGCACGCACGAGTACCTGGGTCTGAGCGAGCGCCGGACGCCGTTCGTGATCGGGGTCGCCGGATCCGTGGCCGTCGGCAAGTCGACCACTTCGCGGCTGTTGGTGGAGCTGTTGTCGCAGCTGCCGGGACGCCCGCGTGTCAGCCTGATCACCACCGACGGGTTCCTGCTGCCGAACGCCGAACTGGAACGCCGCCGGCTGATGCACCGCAAGGGATTCCCCGAGAGCTACGACCGCCAGTCCCTGCTGAGGTTCGTGATGGACGTGAAGTCGGGCATCGGCGAAGTGGCCGCCCCCGTGTACAGCCACCTGGTCTACGACATCGTCCCCGGCGAGCGGACGGTGATCCGCCGCCCCGACATCCTGATCGTGGAGGGTCTCAACGTCCTGCAGCCGGCGCCACGGCGCGTCGACGGCACGACCGCGTTGGCCGTCAGCGACTTCTTCGACTTCACGGTGTATGTGGACGCCGCGGAGCAGGACCTGCGCGCCTGGTACATCGAGCGGTTCATGCGGCTGCGGGAGACCGCGTTCACCGACCCGCGCTCCTACTTCACCCGGTACGCGCACATGGACGCCCGCGCGGCGCGCGCCTACAGCGAGCAGGTGTGGGACACGATCAACCGGCCGAACCTGATGGCGAACATCCTGCCCACGAGGGGCCGCGCGACGGCGATCCTCCGCAAGGACACGCGTCACGACATCGAGTGGATCCGGATCAGGAAGACCTGACCCGGGCTAGGCGGACGAGGTAGGGGCCACGCTGGCCGCCCGGTTCTCGAGCGAGTTGGCCACGACGAGCGGCACCCCCGCGAACACCATGGCTGTCGCCACGAACCACGGGTCGGCGAAGAAACTCGTCAGACCGTGCAGCACGGAACTGGCCCAGACGATCGCCGAGCCCCACAGCAGCGCGGCCCAATGCCCGGCCGGCCAGGCCTGGGCGGCGCGCGCGAGACCCGTCGGCAGCAGCGCGCCGACGACGAGCCCCGCCGCGGCCAGGCCGCCGACGAGCGGGCCGATCACCGGGGGGCCGGCGACGGCGTAGGTCAGGAGCATCAGGGCGAGGGCGATCAGGAAGGTGCCGCGACGGCTGCCCACGTCGGGGGCTCGCTGCACCTCGTAGACGAACAGTTCCGGACGCCGGAACGCCAGCACCCCGAACGGGACCGTCGCGGTGACCGCGACGAGCACGGCGACCCACCAGGGCAAGGCCCACTCGGGCAGCACCATGCTGAGCGTCACCAGGACGACGTAGGGCGCGAGGAAGATGAGCCCTTGAGCGGCGCGCCAGGGTTCGACGAGCCGGCGCGCGCCCTGCAACAGCGGGCCGACGCCCGCCGCCGCCGCCCAGGTCAGCACCGGCAGGATCGCCGGAAACTGTGACTCGAACCTGAAGGCGGGCAAGACGGCCACCAGCGAACTGGCGAGCGTGAAGCCGACGACGCCAGCGGTGACCAGCGAACCGATTCTCACGGGGAGAAGCGTAAGCCTGGCGGCCGTCCGGAATCGGCAGCCACGCCGCTACAGGCTCAGCCGATCCTTGACGACGGCCGCGAGACGCTCGGCCACCAGGGTGGCTCGCTCGGCCGTTCCCGCCTCCACCATCACGCGCACCAGCGGCTCGGTACCCGAGGGCCGCAACAGGACCCGACCGGTGCCGCCGAGTTCACGGCTCGCGGCGGTGACCGCCGACTGCACCACCGGATCGATGCCCGCGCGGGCCTTGTTGACGCCCCTCACGTTGATCATCACCTGCGGCAGGCACGTCATGACGCTGGCCAGATCGGCCAGCGAGCGCCCGGTCGCCACCATCTGGGCGGCCACGTGCAGCGCGGTCAGGACGCCGTCGCCGGTCGTGGCGAACTCGCTCATGATCACATGCCCGGACTGCTCGCCGCCCAGCGCGAACCCGTTGGCGTTCATCGACTCCAGGACGTAGCGGTCGCCGACCTTCGTCTGATCGACGCGGACGCCGTGGGACTCCATCGCCTGCAGGAAGCCCAGGTTGCTCATCACCGTCGCGACGACCGTGTTCGAGTGCAGGGCGCCTGACGCTTTGAGCGCCAGCGCGAGGATCGCCAGGATCTGGTCGCCGTCCACGATGCGGCCGTCCGCGTCCACGGCCAGGCACCGGTCGGCGTCGCCGTCGAAGGCGAAGCCGGCGTCCGCGCCGTGATGCCGCACGGCGGCCTGGAGCCCCTCCATGTGCGTCGAACCCGCGTTCTCGTTGATGTTGAGCCCGGTCGGGGTGGCGTTGATCGTGACCACCTCGGCGCCCTGCGCGGCGAACGCGGCGGGCGCGGTCATGAAGGCGGCGCCGTTCGCGCAGTCGAGCACCACCTTCAGTCCGCCGAGACTGCCGTTGGTGCCCAGCGAGCCGACCAGGTGCGCGACGTAGGACTCGACGGCGGCGGGGTCGTCGCCGACCCGGCCTACCGACGCACCCACCGGACGCCGACGCTCGGCCTCCATCTGGGCCTCGATCATCTCCTCCAGAGAGTCGTCGAGCTTGACGCCGCCGCGCGCGAAGAACTTGATGCCGTTGTCCGGCATCGGGTTGTGCGACGCCGACAGCATGACGCCGAGGTCGGCGTCGCGTGCGTTGACCAGGAAGGCGGCCGCCGGGGTGGGCACGACGCCCACGCGCACGACGTCCACGCCCGCGGACGCGAGGCCGGCCACGACGGCGGCCTCGAGGAATTCGCCGGAGGCCCGGGGATCACGCGCCACGAGGGCCACCGGACGGTGACCCTCGAAAAGCCCGGACTCGCCGAGCACGTGCGCGGCCGCCACCGACAGCTCGAGGGCGAGTTCCGCGGTGAGATCCACGTTCGCCTTGCCCCGGACCCCGTCTGTACCGAAGAGCCGCGGCATCGGCGTCAGCGCTTGCTGTACTGAGGCGCCTTGCGAGCCTTCTTGAGGCCGGCCTTCTTGCGCTCCTTGACGCGCGCGTCACGGGTGAGCAGACCGGCCTTCTTCAGGGCGGGCCGGCTCGCCTCGGCGTCCACGGCGTTCAGCGCGCGGGCGATCGCGAGGCGCAGCGCACCGGCCTGACCGGTCACGCCGCCGCCGACGATCTTCGCGATGATGTCGTAGGAGCCCTCGACGGCCGCCGTGACGAGCGGCTCGTTGACGATCTGCTGGTGCAGCTTGTTCGGGAAGTACTCCTCGAGCGTGCGGCCATTGATGGTGAACTGACCCGAGCCCGGCTGCATGCGGACGCGGGAAATGGCCTCCTTGCGTCGGCCGGTGGCCGCACTCGGAGCGATCACCGCGGGGCGGACCCCCGGCGTCGCGGACGACGCGACGCCCTCGGAGCGGTACGCGATCTCGCGGTCCGCCTCATCGGTGAACGGCGTCATCTCAGCGAGGACTTCTTCGTTGGTGGTGTCAGTCACGGTGCTTCCCTGTCGTGTCACTGGGCGATCTGGGTGATCTCGTACGCCTGCGGCTGCTGCGCGACGTGCGGGTGCTCGGGGCCGGCGTAGACCTTGAGCTTCTTGAGCTGCTGGCGGCTCAGCTTGTTCTTCGGCAGCATGCCCCACACGGCGGCCTCGACGGCCTTGCGGGGGTCGTTGGCGAGCAGTTCGCCGTAGGGCACGGCGCGCAGGCCGCCCGGATGACCGGAGTGACGGTAGGCCATCTTGGTGGTGGCCTTGTTGCCGGTGAGGGCGATCTTCGAGGCGTTGATCACGACGACGAAGTCGCCGGTGTCAACGTGCGGCGCGTAGACCGGCTTGTGCTTGCCGCGCAACAGCGTCGCGGCGGTGACGGCCAGGCGACCCAGCACGACGTCGGAGGCATCGATGACATGCCAGGTCCTGGTGATCTCGCCAGGCTTGGGGCTGTACGTAGACACGGTCGTTGACCATCTTCCATATCAGAGCTGAACAAAACGTGGGCGTCGGCGCGGGCCACCCACCAGGGGCGCACTCCAGCACAACAGCGGCTCAGACTACCGCGACCGCCGGTGCGGGTCAAAGCGGACCAGGATCGCCCCTCTCCGCGTCCCATCGGTGGAGGCGCCCTGCCGCAAACTGCACACGCCCGGCCTTACCGTGGCAATGTGGGTCCATGAGTTCAAAGGTGAACACTGCACTGGTCCAGGTGAACAATCCGGACGATGTCCGCAACGTGGTGCTGATCGGCAACGCGGGGTCGGGTAAGACCTCGCTGTTCGAGCAGTTGCTTCGTGCGCGCGTCGTCGGCTACAGAGGCGAGAAGGACGACGCCGAGCGTCTCTCTCAGCTTTACCTCGCGTCGCTGGTCACCGGCGACGCCTTCGTCAACCTCCTCGATGCACCCGGGCATCCCGACTTCGTCGGCGAGCTGCGGGCGGGCATCCGCGCCGCGGACGCGGCGATCTTCGTCGTCAGCGCCTCCGACGGCATCGACGGCGCCGCGCAGGCGCTGTGGGAGGAATGCGCCGAAGCGGATCTCCCCCGCGTCATCGCGCTCACCAAGTTGGACGCCGCGCATTCCGACTTCGACACGGTGGTCGAAGAGCTCAAGGACAAGCTCGGCGACGGGGTGCTCCCCGTCCACGTTCCCGTGGGCGAAGGCGCGGGCATCCACGGCACCGTCGGCGTCCTGTCACGACGTTTCCGCGACTATGCGGGCGGCGGCGAGCCGACCTTGCACGAGGGCGACGACTCCCACGACGAACTCCTCGAACTGCACCGCGGCCCCCTGATCGAGGCGCTCATCGAAGGGGCCGAGGACGACGCCCTCATGGACGCCTACCTCGAGGGCACCGACCCCGGGCGGGTCTACCTGCTGGACGACCTCATGAAGGCGACCGCGCGCGCGAACCTCTTCCCGGTCGTGCCCGTGGTCCAATCGAGCGGCCTGGGCACCGAAGAGCTGCTGAGCCTGATCGAGCACGGCTTCCCGACGCCCCGGCTGCATCCCAACCCCGTCATGGTGAAGCTCAACGGCGACGAGGCCGGCCCCGCGCCGTCCGACCCCGCCGCGCCCCTGTGCGCGCAGGTGATCCGCACCACCACCGACCCGTTCGCGGGTCGCCTGTCGATGGTGCGCGTCTTCTCGGGCACGCTGCGCACCGACGACATCGTGCACGTGTCGGGGCACCGCTCGTTCTTCCTCGACGACGAGGACGCCTCGCACCACGACCACGACCACGAGGAGCGCATCGGACAGATTCAGCAGGCGCACGGCACCGAGCTGAAGGCCAAGACGTCCGCCATCGCGGGCGAGATCGTGATGCTGCCCAAGCTGACGACCGCCGAGACCGGCGACACCCTGTCCTCACGCGAGGACGTCGTGGTCGTCGACAACTGGAAGACGCCGCAGGCCCTGCTGCCGCTGGCGATCAGGGCCGCGACCCGAAACGACGAAGACAAGCTCGCCGGCGCGCTGCAGCGGCTCGCCGTCGAAGACGCCAGCGTCCGGCTCTCGCGGGGGGCGTCCGACCAACTCGTGCTGTGGACGACAGGCCAGGCGCACGCCGACCTGCTGCTCACCCGGCTGCGCAACCGCTACGGCGTGAACGTCGAGCAGGAGCCCGTGAGGATCGCGCTGCGCGAGACCTTCACCGAGAAGACCACCGCGCTGGGACGCCACGTCAAGCAGTCCGGCGGACACGGCCAGTACGCCGTGGTCAACATCGAGGTCGGGCCGCTGGAGCGCGGCGCGGGCTTCGAGTTCGTCGACAAGGTGGTGGGCGGCGCGGTACCGCGCCAGTTCATCCCCTCGGTCGAGAAGGGGGCGAGGTCGCAGCTCGATCGTGGCGTCATCGCCGGATTCCCGATGGTCGACGTCCGGGTGACCCTGTTCGACGGAAAGGCGCACTCGGTGGACTCCTCCGACATGGCCTTCCAGATGGCGGCCGGAGCGGCGCTCAAGGAGGCGGCGCAGGTCGGCAAGAACGTCGCCCTGCTGGAACCCCTCGACCTCGTCACGGTCACGGTCGGCGAGGAATACATGGGCGCGGTGATGACGGACATGTCCGGGCGCCGCGGTCAGTTGCTCGGCACGGACACCGCGGGCCGCAAGGTGATCATCCGCGCGCTCGTGCCGCAGCTCGAACTGGCGCGGTACGCGATCGACCTGCGCGGCCTGGCACACGGGACGGGCGCGTTCTCCCGGTCGTTCCACGGCTACGAACTGCTCCCCGGCAACCTCGTGGAGGAATTCACCAAGAAGAGCTGATCTCTCGACGGATCACGGTGCCGGCGTCCCGGAGGGGGCGTCGGCACCGGCGTCCTCGGGCCCGGGCGGGCCAGGCAGGAGGCCGTCGTCGACACCGTCGGCGTCCATGGTGTGCCGCGGGAACACCCAGAACCGGAGCATCAGGTAGATGTAGACGCCCTCCAGACAGGCGGCCGTCACTCGGGCGATCTGCAACTGGACGCCGAGCCAGTCGAGCACCGAGCCGAAGCCGACGATCCAGATCAGATAGTTGCTGACGATGACGAAGACGTACTTGCCGCTCTGCTTCCCGAGGTCGCCGTGTTCGCGGAAGTTCAGCCAGCGATTGAGAATGAACGCGTAGACCGAGGCCAGGGCGTACCCGATCGAGAAGGCCAGGCTGTACGGCAGCTTCCAGAAGTGCCCGATCACCGTGAGCAGGCCCATGTCGATCAGGAAGGCGCTGCCATTGATGACGGCGTAGCCGATGAAGGTGATCGGCAGCACCCGGCTCAGCCACGGTGGAAGCAACTCGCGCACCCGTACCGTGAACCGGGCGAACCAGAGTGCCGCCGGTCCGTCCTCGCCGTCAGTGCGCATGGGGAGAACAATAGGACCGGACGGACGACGCGCCCCGTTTCTCTCGGAAAGAGTCCGTGCGCCGATCGTCACTAGATCGAGAACACCGGCGTCGTGCCGGGGGGAATCGATCCTGATTCGACGATCTGCTTGCCGAACGGGAAGCAGGTCACCGGGATCATCTTCACGTTGGCGATCGCCAGCGGGATGCCGATGATGGTGACGGCCTGGGCGGCCGCGGTGGTCAGGTGGCCGATCGACAGCCACAGCCCGCCGATCAGGAACCACAGCGCGTTCATGATCGCCGACCCGGCGCCTGCCGACGCCCGATTGACGACCGTCTTGCCGAAGGGCCACAGCGCGTAGGACCCCATCCGGAACGAGGCGATCCCGACCGGGATCGTCACGATCAGCAGGCAGGCGATGGCGCCGAAGAGGAAATAGCCCAGCGCGAGCCAGATGCCGCCCGTGACGAGCCAGATGATGTTCAAGATCGCGCGAAACATGCCCACTCCCCTTCGTCGCGGACGCCGACCGTCCGCTGTCCTTCATGCTACTCGGGGACGCCGGCCGCACAGGGCGGCACTACGATGACCGGGTGCCCGATCGATCCTCCCGCGTCCACCGCGAGGTGGTGTCCTATGTGCGCCGCTCGGAACGGATGAATCCTTCCCAGGAGAAGGCGTGGGCCGCGCACGCCGATCGCCTCGTGGTGCCGGTCCCCTCCCGCGGGCCCGACACGTCGGTGCACCCCGACGCGCGCGTCGCCTGGGCGTCCGTCTTCGGCCGTGAGGCGCCCGTGATGGTCGAGATCGGGTCCGGACGCGGCGAGGCGCTGGTCGCTCTCGCCGAGGCCCATCCGGACGCCAACGTGATCGCCTTCGAGGTGTTCGCCCCCGCCATCGCGTCGAGCCTGTCGCGCATCGTCCGGCACGGCGTCCGCAACGTGCGGATCGTCAAGGCCAACGGCGCGGAGGGCCTGGAGCGCCTGTTCCCGCCCGGCTCGCTGACCCAGGTGTGGACGTTCTTTCCCGATCCCTGGCACAAGACGCGTCACCGCAAGCGTCGCCTCGTCGACGCCGAGTTCGCCGCCCTGGTGTCCTCGCGGCTGGCGCCCGGTGGGCTGTGGCGGCTGGCGACCGACTGGGAGGACTACGCCCTCGCCATGCGCGAGGTGCTGGACGCCACTCCCGGCCTGGTGAACGTGCACGGCGGCTGGGCGCCGCGATGGGCAGAGCGGCCGGTCACCAAGTACGAGGCGCGCGGTCTGGCGTCCGGACGCGCGGTGTTCGACCTGGCCTACCGGCCGGCCGACGACGTGCCGCTCGCCGGCGACCTGCTGCACCGGACGCCGCGTCCGGATGCCGACGGCGAGGTGCCCCTGTGACGACCCGCTACCGGATCGACCTGGCCTACGACGGCGCCGGCTTCCACGGCTGGGCCCGCCAGGACGGCCTGCGCACGGCGCAGGGCACGCTGGAGCACTGGATCACCCTGGTGCTGCGGCTGAACACCCCGGCCGAGCTGACCGTCGCCGGGCGCACGGACGCCGGCGTCCACGCCCGCGGCCAGGTGGCGCACGCCGACCTGCCGGGCGACGACCTGGCGCCGGAGCTGTTCCGGCGGCTGAGCCGGGTCCTGCCCGACGACCTGGTCGTTGGCCGGGTCGCGGTCGCCCCACCCGGGTTCGACGCCCGCTTCGCCGCGATCTGGCGGCGCTACGCCTTCCGGTTGTGCGACGGCGTTCCCGACCCGCTGCAGCGGCACCTGGCGGTCCGGGTGCGCGGCGAACTCGACGCGGCGACGATGGACGACGCCGCCCGCGGGCTGGTCGGCCTGCACGACTTCGGGGCGTTCTGCAAGCGCCGCGACGGGGCCACCACCGTCCGGGAGATGCTCGAGTGCCGCACCGAGCGGGCGGCGTCCGGTCTCGTCGAGGTGAGGCTGGTGGCCGACGCGTTCTGCCACTCCATGGTGCGCTCCGTCGTGGGCGCGCTGGTCGCCGTGGGCAGCGGGCAACGGGACGCTGCCTGGTTCGCCGGGTTGATCGATCGCCCCGACCGCGCCGGCGACGTCACCGTGCTGCCCCCGCACGGCCTCACGCTGGAGGAGGTCGGCTACCCGGCGGACGCCGATCTCGCAGCGCGGGCACTGACCGCGCGGGCCCGCCGCGACGCAGCGGCACCGACCACCCCCGCCGACGAGGAGACGTCGTGACCCACTACTTCGAGACGCCCGCCGGCCCCGGGCGCGAGCGTCAGGTGCGCGTCCGGTTCTGGGACACCGACTGGAGCTTCACGACGGCGTCCGGCGTGTTCAGCGGCGAAGGGCTGGACCAGGGCACTGCGGTCCTGCTGCGTTCGCACACCCCCCGGCCCGGGGCGCGGCGGATGCTCGACCTCGGCTGCGGGTTCGGCGTGATCGCGGTCGCGCTGGCCTCGGCGGCCCCGGACGCCCGCGTGGACGCCGTCGACGTCAACGGACGCGCCCTCGATCTCACCCAGCGCAACGCCGCCGCGAACGACGTGGGCGACCGGGTGCGGGCGTCGCTGCCCGACGAGGTGGCCGAGGACGTCCGCTACGACGAGATCTGGTCGAACCCGCCGATCCGGATCGGCAAGGAGGCTCTGCACGCCCTCCTGCTGCGCTGGCTGCCCCTCCTCGCGCCCGGCGGCATCGCGCGGCTGGTGGTCGGACGACACCTGGGTGCGGACTCGCTGCAGCGCTGGATCGTCGCGCAGGGATACCGCTGCGACCGCACGGCCTCCGCCCGAGGCTTCCGAGTCTTCGAGGTCGCCCCCCTTGAGTCCACGGCCGTCGGCGAGCTAGGCTGAGGAGATCAGAGCGGCGGTCCCGCCGTCGCGGAGAGGAGTTGCCCATGGGTACCGGTGACAAGATCTCGAACAAGGCCGAGGAGCTGGCCGGCAAAGCCAAAGAAGCCGCAGGTGACGTGTCAGGTGACGCCGACCTTGAGGCCGAAGGCAAGGCAGATCAGCTGATCGCCAAGGCGAAGCAGGCGGGTGAACATCTCAAAGATGCCGCCGGAAACCTGGTTGACGGCGTCAAGGACGCCCTCGACGGCCGATAGCACTCGACCACCACAGACAACCCAGCCGGGGTGCGAGCGATTCGCTCGCACCCCGGCTGTTGTGTCGCCCCGCTGTTGTGTCGCCCGGCCGCCGTGGCGCCCGACGCCGTGTCGACCCGACGCCGGAACACCCAACGGCGTACGTGATTCGGGAACCCTGCGGCCGGGGGGTTAAGATTCCGCGAAGCCGCGTGGGGGAACTCCGGTGCGAAACCGGGACTGACCCGCAGCCGTGACGCCCGTTCGGGCGAAGTCGGAATGCCCATGGCGGCCACGAAACATCCACGTCAACCGTCGAGGTATACGGGTGGGGTTACCGGTTCAGCTGGGGGCCTGGCACGACACCTCAGTGAGGACCACCGATGACCCGCTCACTCAAGCCGCTGGTGGCGGCGTTCGGCGCGCTCACGCTTGCGCTGACCACCGTGACCGCCGTCGCGCTGCCGGCCCGTGCGGCCGATCCCGCCGCCGCCACCGCGGCCGTGACATGGCTCGCCGAGCCCGCCCAGATGACGGCGGCCACCGCGTCCGCCTCGTCGTCCGCCGACGCGCTGATCGCGTTCGCGGCGGTCAAGGACCCGGCCACCGCCGATGAGGTCGCCACCCTCGTGGAGTCGCTGCGCACGTCCGGCACCGAGTACGCCGGCGGCGACGTCGCCGCGGCCGCCAAGCTCGCCGTCGCGCTCGAGTCCGTCGGCGAGGACCCGCGCACCTTCCTGCCCGGCATGGACCTGATCGCGGCCGTCCGCGACGGCGTCCAGGAGAACGGTGCCGTCGGCGCGTTCCCCGGCCCGTTCGCCTCCGGCATGGCCGCCGTCGCGCTCACGCGTGCGGGCGAGACCGTCCCCGCACCGCTGATGACGTTCCTGCTGCAGCACCAGCGCACCGACGGAGGGTTCGTCTCGACCCTGGACGAGCTGGACTGGAGCGGCAACCCCGTCGTGCCGGACGCCGACAACACCAGCCTGGGGCTGCTCGCGCTCGTCGCCGACACGACCGCATCGGCGGACGCCAAGGCGTCGGCCATCGCGTGGGCAGAACAGAACCAGGCCGCCGACGGCGCGTGGGAGGGCTGGAATCGGGCCAACTCCACGGCCGTGATGGGGTCGGCCCTCGCCACCGCCGGCGTGAACGTCGACAGGGCAGTGGCCTTCCTCGTGACCGAGCAGCAGCCCTCCGGCGCGTTCATGTCGAGCAACCCGACCACGGGCGACACGTTCGAGGACGCCCTGACCACCACCCAGGCGGTCCTGCTGCTCGCCGCCGTCTCCTACCTCGACGTCTCGTGGGAGAACGCCGCTCAGCCGTCCACGACCGCGGCGCCGGTGCCGGCACCCGCGCCGGCACCGGCACCGTCGTCCGGCGGCATGGAGCCCTGGCTGATCGGCGCCGTCGTCGTGCTCCTGCTGGGCGGCGCCGCGGTGGTCGTCGTGCGTCGCCGCGCACGCCAGTGAAGACCACGGCCCGCGTCGCCGGGGCGGGCGCGGCCGCGCTCGCCCTCACGGCGGCCGGGCTGTGCCTGCCCGCGTCCGCGGCCCCCGAGCAGGCCGACCGCTCGTGCGCGGGCGTCTGGGTGGTCGTCACCGACCACGAGGCGCGCTGCGCGCCTGAGCACGCCACCGGCAAGGCGGCTCTGCTGAGCGCCGGTTTCGAGGTGCGCGACCAGTCGCCCAACTTCCTGTGCCAGATCGAGCGCACCCCGGCCACCTGCGCGGTGAACGCGTCCGCCTACTGGTCCTACTGGCAGGCCGGCGTGGGCGCCGACGGCACCTGGGGCGAGTGGGTCTACTCGCAGACCGGCTACGCCCAGTCGCGTCCGCAATCCGGCGAGGCCGAGGGCTGGGTGTTCGGCGACGGCAAGCAAGCGCCGCCGAGCCCGCCGACCGGCACGGCGTCCGCTCCGGCCACCACCGCGCCGCCTCCCGCCCCTGATGCGCCGGACGGATCGGCCGACGCTGCGCCCGGGGGCGGTGCGGGCGGCGTCCTGGCGACGCTCGGCGTCCTCGCCGTCGGCGGCGGTGCGCTCGGCGTGTGGGCCCTTCGCCGACGTCGCGGCGCCTGAGCATGCATCCCTGGGCGTGGTGGGCGTGGGCCCTCGGCGTGGCGGCGGCCGTCTCGATGACGACCAACCCGCTGCTGCTTCTGCTCATCGCGCTCGGCCTCGTCACGGTCATCCTGATGCGCCGCACGGACGCCCCGTGGGCGCGCTCGGTGGCCGCCTACTTCGTGCTGGCCGGCGTCATCATCGGTATCCGGTTGGTCTTCCAGGTGCTGCTCGGCGGGAGCATGGGCGGCACCGTGATCGTCACGCTGCCCGAGATCAAGCTGCCCGCCTGGGCGGCCGGCATCCGGATCGGCGGGGCGGTGACCGCCGAGGGTCTGGCATGGGCGGCCTACGACGCCCTTCGGCTGTCCGTGATGCTGCTCTGCCTTGGCGCGGCGAACAGCCTGGCCAACCCCCGGCAGGCGCTGCGCAGCGTGCCCGCCGCGCTCTACGAGGCGTCCGTCGCCGTCGTCATCGCCCTGTCGGTGGCACCCCAGCTCATCGAGTCCACTCAGCGGGTCCGGCGGGCCCGGCGGCTCCGCGGCGGAGCAGCGTCAGGCTGGGGCGCGGTCACGGCGGTGGTGATCCCCGTGCTGGCGGACGCCATCGACCGCTCCCTGCGGCTCGCCGCAGGCATGGAGGCGCGCGGGTTCGGCCGGACGCGCACCGGCCAGGGACCCTCGGCCGCACTCACCGCGCTCCTCGCGGTCGCCGCACTCGTGGCCACCTTCGGCGCCTTCCTGCTGCTCGGAGCCCCGCAGTTCACCGCGTGGGGAGCCGCGCTGCTGGTCGCCGGCGTCCTCGGCACGGTCGTCGGCCTGCGCAGGTCAGGCCGCGTGCTGGGGGTCACCCGCTACCGGCCTCAGCTGTGGACCGGCCGCGACACGATGCTCGTCTCGTGCGGGATCGCGGTGATCGCCGCTCCAGCGCTGGCCACGGCGTCCGGCCGGCCGGACCTGTTCGACGCCTTCCACCCGTCCGTCAACCCGTTGGTGTGGCCGGCGCTGCACCTGGCGATGATCCCCGTGGTGGCGCTGGTGCTCGCACCGCTCGCCCTCACTCCTCCGTCCGGAACGCCCCCGAGGAGAGCTCCGTGATCCGTTTCGACGACGTCTGCCTCACCTATCCCGGCGCACCTGGCCCCACTCTGGCCGGCGTCAGTCTCACGATCGAGGAGGGCGATCTGGCGGTGGTCGTGGGCCGCACGGGCACCGGCAAGTCGACGCTGCTCGGCGCCATCAACGGACACGTCCCCCACTTCACCGGCGGGCTGATGGCCGGCGAGGTGACGGTCGCCGGACGCACGACCCGCACCCATCGTCCGCGCGACCTCGCCGACGTCGTGGGCTGGGTCGGTCAGGCCCCGCTCGCCGGATTCGTCGCCGACACGGTCGAGGACGAGATCGCCTACGGCATGGAGCAGCTCGGCATCGTGCCGGGAGCCATGCGCAAGCGCGTGGAGGAGACCCTCGACCTGATGGGCATCGCCGACCTCCGCTCCCGGCCCCTCGCGCACCTGTCCGGCGGCCAGCAGCAGCGCGTCGCGATCGCCGCGGTGCTCGCCGCCCAGCCGCGAGTCGTGGTGCTGGACGAGCCCACGTCGGCGCTCGATCCGACCGCCGCTCAGGACGTCCTGTCGGCCATCACGACCCTCGTGCACGAGGTCGGACTGACCGTCGTCCTCGCCGAGCACCGCCTCGAGCGCGTCCTGCACCAGGCGGACACGCTGGTGTGGCTGCCGTCCGGCCGCCGCGACGCCGTCGTCGGCCCGCCCGCCGAGGTGCTGCTCGACTGCGACGTCCGCCCACCGCTGGCGCAGTTGGCCACCGCGCTGGGCTGGGACGCCGTCCCGGCGTCCGTGCGGGACGCCCGCCGCCGCGCCCAGCGGGAGCACATCGCCGTCACCGCACCCACGGACGCCCCGATCTCGCGCGGACCGGTCCGGGCGCGTACGAGCGACCTGCGGGTCGCCTACGGCAGCACGGTGGCGGTCAACGACGTCGGCCTCGAACTGCATGGCGGCGAGGTGACCTGCCTGATGGGTCGCAACGGTGCGGGCAAGTCGTCTCTGCTGTGGGCTCTCCAGGGCGGCACGCCCAGCACGGGGATCGTCGAGGTCGACGGGGCCGACCCCCGCTCAGTGTCCGCCGCCAAGGCGCGCACGCTCGTCAGCCTCGTGCCGCAGACCGCCGCCGACCTGCTCTACCTGCCCTCCGTGGGCGCGGAGCTCGCCCAGGCCGACCGCGAATCCGGCTGCCCTGCGGGCACGACCGCGACGCTGCTGTCCAGGCTGGGGGCCGATCTACCAGCGGACGCCGACCCGCGGGACCTCTCCGAGGGGCAGCGACTGGGCCTCGTTCTGGCGATCCAGTTGGCGGCCTGCCCGGGCGTGCTCGCCCTGGACGAGCCGACGCGCGGCCTCGACTACGCGATGAAGGACCGGCTCGCGCAGATCCTGGGCGATCTCGCCGCACAGGGCCGCGCCATCGTGGTGAGCACGCACGACGTCGAGTTCGCGGCGGCGGCCACCCAGCGCACCGTCGTCATGGCCGACGGCGACGTGATCGCCGACGGCCCGACCCGGCAGGTCTGCACCAGTTCCCCCACCTTCGCACCGCAGGTCGCGAAGGTGTTCGCGCCCGAACCCGTGCTGGTGGCGAGCGAGCTCTTCACGGCGACGCCATGACCCGCATCCTGGAACCGCCGACGCGGACCACGCCCGCCGACGGCACGGCCCGGGCCACCGCGGTCAGCCTGCGCGCGCGCATCATGCTGGCGCTGGCCGCCGTCATCGGGCTGGTCGCGTTCACCTGGCCCTTGTTCTTCGCGACCGGCGCAACGGTCGACCCGCTGCAAGCGCCGCTGCTGTTCTCGCTGGTGTTGCCCCTCGTGCTGGCGGTCGTCGTCTCCGAGCTGACCGGCAACGGGATGGACGTGAAGGGCCTGGCGCTGCTGGGCGTGCTCTCAGCGGTGGGCGCCGTGCTGCGGCCCATAGGCACCGGGACCGCCGGCATGGAACCGATCTTCTTCTTGCTCATCCTCGGTGGGCGCGCTTTCGGTCCGGGCTTCGGATTCGTCCAGGGGGCGCTCACGATGTTCGCGTCCGCCCTGCTCACCGCCGGTGTGGGCCCCTGGCTTCCCTACCAGATGCTCGCCGCTGGATTCGTGGGGCTGGGCGGGGGCCTGCTGCCGCGCGCCCGCGGCCGCGCGGAGATCGCACTGCTGGCGCTGTGGGGTCTGGTGTCGGCGTTCGTGTACGGCTGGCTGATGGACTTCGCCTTCTGGCCGTTCGGCATCGGGCCGGCCACGCAGTTCTCCTTCGACCCGTACGCCGGGATCGCCGAGAACCTGCGCACCTTCGTGTGGTACAACCTGGCCACCTCGATGGGGTGGAACCTCGGCCGCGCACTGACGACGGTCGTGCTGATCGCCCTGCTGGGCTCCGGCCTCCTCCACGTGCTACGCCGCGCCGCCCGCAGGGCCGCCTTCGCCCCACGCTGAGGGTGAGTCGCGCCGCGAGATGCGCGCACCGAAAGGAGGGAATAGTCGAGCCACGGTGCCGGTTACACCGGACATATCCCGACGATAGGACGGCCCCATGACGTACACCCTTCCGGACCTGGACTACGACTACGGCGCGCTTGAGCCGCACATCAGCGCTCAGATCATGGAGTTGCACCACAGCAAGCACCACGCGGCGTACGTGGCAGGCGCGAACACCGCGCTCGAGAAGCTGGCCGAGGCCCGCGAGTCCGGCAGCTTCGCCGCGATCAACAAGCTCGAGAAGGACCTCGCCTTTCACCTCGGCGGCCACGTCAACCACTCGGTGTTCTGGAAGAACATGTCGCCGGAGGGCGGCGGCGAGCCCGACGGTGAGGTCGGCGCGGCGATCGACGAGTTCTTCGGCTCGTTCGGCGCCTTCCAGGCCCAGTTCAACGAGGTCGCGGGCGGCATTCAGGGCTCCGGCTGGTCGATGCTCGTGTGGGACACGCTGGGGCAGCGCCTCAACATCAATCAGCTCTTCGATCAGCAGGGAAACCTTCCGGTGGGCCAGCTGCCGATCCTGCAGCTCGACATGTGGGAGCACGCCTTCTACCTCCAGTACAAGAACGTGAAGGGCGACTACGTCAAGGCCTGGTGGAACGTGGTCAACTGGGCGAACGTCGCCGAGCGCTTCGCGGCGGCCCGCGCCGCCTCGATCGCCTACTGAGCGTTCGCCGACACCTGCGCATCGAGCGTCCCCGGCGTCCGGATCCCGGACGCCGGGGACGCCTGCGTTCGGGCACCTGCACACCACAACCTGATCCAATCCTGAGAGTTGACTTGCGGTTTTCTCAGCATTAGCGGATAGTTGAGGGAGCAAATGCTCAATCGGCAGGAGTCAGTAGTGCCCCTCTCAACCAAACTCGTGGCCATCGCCGCCAGCACCCTGGTGCTCGGCGGCGGTGTCGGCATGGCGGTGGCCAACCCTCAGGCGCACACCGCCCCTCCCGTGGTCGCACAGCCGGCCGCCGCTGACACGGCCATCCGGATCTGGGCCGACAACACCACCCATGTGGCCCGCCTGAGCCAGCCCACCGTCGCCACCGCGCTCGCCGCGGCGCACATTCAGCTGTCCGAGACCGACCGGGTCACCCCGTCGCTCGACACCCCGCTCAGCGGCGACAAGGTCGTGTCGGTGATCCGAGTGAACGTCGCCCAAGAGACCCAGGTCGTCGCTCTCGACTTCTCCTCGACCCAGGTCAAGGACGATTCGCTCGCGAAGGGCACGAAGAAGGTCAAGACCAAGGGCCAGCAGGGCACCCGCGAGGACGTCGTCGAGACGGTCACCGTGAACGGCGTGGTCGAGACGACCACCGTCCTGTCGCAGACCGTCACCCAGGATCCGGTGAATGAGGTCGTCCTCGTCGGAACCGCCGCCGCCGTATCGTCGGGCGCGACCTCGCGTTCGGCCGATCGCACGACGAGTGCGAGCGGCACGGGCATCGACCTTTCCCGCGCCGACATGTGGGACCGGATCGCGCAGTGCGAGTCGGGCGGCCGCTGGGACATCAACACCGGCAACGGCTACTACGGTGGCCTTCAGTTCGCCAACGCCTCCTGGACGTCCAACGGCGGTCTCGATTTTGCATCGCGCGCAGATCTGGCCACCCGCGCCGAACAGATCACCGTCGCCAACCGCTATTATGCAAAGGCGGGCCTCCAGCCCTGGGGTTGCCGCAACGCGGCGTGACCCCCACGAATCTTCGGGCGGCGCGGCGTCCCCCTCCCCCTAGTCGCGTCGCCCGAGGCTCACGCAAGACGAAGAACCCCGGCCCTGAGGGGCCGGGGTTCTTCGCGTCGACTCTCAGATCAGGCCTCGTCGGCTTCCTCGACAGGAGCCTCCTCGGCCACCTGCGCCGCCGCGGCAGCAGGCTTGCGCGCGGGCCGGGTCGCCTTCGCGCCGGTGGCCTTCGCCTTGATCTTGCGGGACTCCTCGACCGTCTCCGTGACGATCTCGATCACGGCCATCGGAGCGTTGTCGCCCTGACGGTTGCCGATCTTGGTGATCCGGGTGTAGCCGCCGTCGCGATCGGCCATCTTCGGGGCGATCTCGGTGAACAGGACGTGCACGACGCCCTTGTCGGTGATCGTCCGCAGCACGATCCGCCGGTTGTGCAGATCGCCGCGCTTCGCCTTGGTGATCAGCTTCTCGGCGAGCGGGCGGACGCGCTTGGCCTTGGCCTCGGTCGTCGTGATCCGGCCGTGCTCGAAGAGCTGGCTGGCGAGGTTGGCCAGAATGATCCGCTGATGGGCCGGGCTTCCGCCGAAACGGGGACCCTTGGTGGGCGTGGGCATGGTGTCAATCTCCTAGCGGTATCAGAACTGGTCGTTGTCAGCGGCGAAGTCGTCGGGCTCGTCGTCGTAGCTGCCCAGGGCAGCCAGCGGATCGAAGCCGGGAGCGGAGTCCTTCAGGGACAGGCCCATCTCGTGGAGGCGCAGCTTGACCTCCTCGATCGACTTGGAACCGAAGTTGCGGATGTCGAGAAGGTCCTGCTCGGAGCGGGAAACCAGCTCGGACACCGTGTGAATGCCCTCGCGCTTGAGGCAGTTGTAGCTGCGCATCGTGAGCTTGAGCTCCTCGACCGGCAGTGCCATGTCGGCGGCGTACTGCTCGTCGACGGGCGAGGGGCCGATCTCGATGCCCTCGGCGTCCAGGTTCAGCTCGCGGGCGAGGCCGAACAACTCCACCAGGGTCCTGCCCGCGGATGCGACGGCGTCGCGCGGGCTGATGGCCGACTTGGTCTCGACATCGACGATCAGACGGTCGAAGTCGGTGCGCTGCTCGACGCGGGTGGCCTCGACCTTGTAGGTGACCTTCAGAACGGGGCTGTAGATCGAGTCGACCGGGATGCGGCCGATCTCGGAGTCCAGGCTCTTGTTCTGGACGGCTGAGACGTAACCGCGCCCGCGCTCGACGACCAGCTCCATGTCGAGCCTTCCGGTCGCGTTCAGGGTCGCGATGTGCAACTCGGGGTTGTGGATTTCGACGCCCGCGGGCGGGGCGATGTCGGCGGCCGTCACGGCCCCGGCTCCGGCCTTGCGCAGGTACATGATCACGGGCTCGTCCTCCTCGGAGGACAGCACCAACTGCTTGATGTTGAGGATGATCTCGGTGACGTCCTCGACCACGCCCGGAAGCGTGGAGAACTCGTGCTGGTTGCCGTCGACCTTGATGCTGGTGACGGCCGCGCCCGGGATGGACGACAGCAGCGTGCGGCGCATCGAGTTGCCGAGCGTGTAGCCGAAGCCGGGCTCGAGCGGCTCGATGACGAAGCGCGACCGGCGGTCGGCCACGACCTCTTCGGTCAGCGTGGGACGCTGTGCGATCAGCATGTATCTCTTTCCTCTCCACCGCCCACTATTTGACGGTGACAAAGCGGGCCGGCGCCTTGCCGACTCGTGACGCGGGTGTGGGGCGGGGGTGCTCCCCCGCCCCACGCCCGGCGATGACTACTTCGAGTAGAGCTCGACGATCAGCTGCTCGTTGACGTCGACCGTGATCTGGTCGCGGGTCGGAAGCTGGTGAACGAGGATCCGCATCCGGTTGGGACGCACGGTGAGCCACGCCGGGACGACGCGCTCGTGGTGCAGTTCGCGGGCGATGACGAAGACATCCAGATTCAGCGACTTCGGCTTGACATCGATGATGTCGTAGGCGGAGACGCGGTAGCTGGGGATGTTCACCTTCCTGCCGTTGACCACGAAGTGACCGTGGACGACGAGTTGACGCGCCTGACGGCGGGTCGAGGCGAAGCCGGCGCGGTACACGACGTTGTCGAGGCGCGCCTCGAGGATCTGCAGCAGAACCTCACCGGTCTTGCCGGGCTTGCGCACGGACTCTTCGTAGTAGCGACGGAACTGCTTCTCCAGGACGCCGTAGGCGAAGCGCGCCTTCTGCTTCTCGCGGAGCTGGAGCAGGTACTCCGACTCCTTGATTCGTCCGCGCCCGTGCATGCCCGGCGGGTAGGTGCGACGCTCGAACGCCTTGTCGTTGCCCACCAGGTCGGTGCCGAGGCGGCGGGACTTCTTGGTGATGGGGCCGGTGTAACGGGCCATGGTTGATCAGTCCTTCTCTCTCGGGCTCAGACGCGACGGCGCTTCGGCGGGCGGCAGCCGTTGTGCGGCACGGGGGTCACATCGGCGATCGGGCCGATCTCCAGACCCAGCGCGCCGAGCGAACGGATGGCGGTCTCGCGGCCGGAGCCGGGACCCTTGACGAAGACGTCCACACGCTTCATGCCGTGATCCATGGCCCGGCGCCCGGCGGCCTCGGCGGCCATCTGGGCGGCGAACGGAGTCGACTTGCGGGAGCCCTTGAAGCCGACGGTGCCGGCGGACGCCCACGCGATCACCGCACCGGTCGGGTCAGTAATCGTGATGATGGTGTTGTTGAACGTGCTCTTGATGTGGGCCTGCCCGGAGACGATGTTCTTCTTCTCCTTGCGGCGAATTTTGCTCTTCGCTGCGGCGGCCTGAGCCTTGGTACGACCTGCGGTGGCCATTGCTTGTGTTGTTCTCCTGGTCTCTCAGGCGCCGCGTCAGCGGGCCTTCTTCTTGCCGGCGACAGCCTTCTTCTTGCCCTTGCGCGTGCGGGCGTTGGTCCGCGTGCGCTGCCCGCGGACCGGGAGGCCCATGCGGTGGCGGCGGCCCTGATAGGAGCCGATCTCGATCTTGCGACGGATGTCTGCGGCGACGGTGCGACGGAGGTCACCCTCCGTCTCGTAGTTCGCCTCGATGAAGTCACGCATCGCGACGAGTTGCTCGTCGTTCAGATCCTTCACGCGAACGTCGCCGCTCACGCCGGTGGCGGCCAGGATCTCCGTGGCACGGGTGCGACCGATGCCATAGATGTAGGTGAGGCCGATCTCCACGCGCTTCTCGCGGGGCAGATCGACACCGATGAGACGTGCCATCAGGCGGTTCCCTTTCCATTGTCAGGCCCGTGTCCGGACCGCGAAGGTGTGTGGCGTGCGGCGTCCCGTGCGCCTGAGCGCGGGCCTCGGCCTTCGTCCGAGGGTAGATCCGAGGGGGCTGGCGTGCGGAGAGTTCTTCTCCACGCCCGTCTCGGGTATGCCGTCACGTTATTTCAGTGGTGTTGGAGGGGCTCCAACGGGTGATTGCGTCCCTCCTGCCACGCGTCGAGACTCAGCCTTGACGCTGCTTGTGGCGAGGGTTCTCGCAGATCACCATCACGCGACCGTGCCGGCGGATCACCTTGCACTTGTCGCAGATCTTCTTCACGCTCGGCTGGACCTTCATCGAGCTACTTTCTCTCGGTGCTGGGCGGCGCTGAGCGCGGCGCAGCAGTGGATGGATTCGTTGAGAACTTCGGTCACTTGTGGCGGTAGACGATGCGACCGCGCGTGAGATCGTAGGGGGACAACTCGACGACCACCCGGTCAGCCGGGAGGATGCGGATGTAGTGCTGCCGCATCTTGCCGCTGATGGTCGCAAGAACCTTGTGCTTGTTGGTCAGCTCCACACGGAACATCGCATTGGGCAACGCCTCGACGACGGTGCCCTCCATTTCGAGGGCTCCTTCTTTCTTGGCCATGATCTCCTTGGTACGACGTGCTTCATCACCTGAGGACACAGGTGACCGACATCCCATGGTACTCCAGCGCGCCCAGAGCCCCCAAATCAGGGCCGACCAGGCGTCGGGGGCGCCTACAGCACGACGATGAGCAGGATCACGAGGAGGGTGATCGCGAGGGCGGCCCCGACCGCGAGGCCAGCGACCAGTGCCGGCGTCGGACGCCGCGCCTCGGCCAGATCGCCCGGGCGTCCGCGGCCCGCCGCGACGATGGCCGGCACCTCGTGGGTGACCACCGGCGGCAGCGCCTCGACGACGACCGCCACCTCGCCGAGCGTGGACGCCGCGAACAGCGCGTCCAGGTAGGGCTGGTAGTCGTCGACGGGCACGTGGCCCTGCTCATAGGCGGCGTTGAGTCGGTCCACCAGCCGCGCGCGTTCGTCTTCGCCCAGCGACGCGCCCGGGGTGGCCCGGTACTTCGAGGAACGGGGCAACTCGGTCATGCCTGCCAGCCTACGATGAGATGACCATGACGCACGGCGGCGGTCTCGCTAGGGTTTGGCCCGTCACGTGCGGCACCGGCGCCGCACCGGGCCGTTCGAAAGGTTTTCCCATGAAGCGCACCGTTGTCGCGGGCCTGATGGCCGCGCTGACCGTCTCCCTGGCCGCCTGCACGTCGGCGCCGACCGCGAGCCCGACGGCCGCCGGCACAGCCGGCCAGTCCTACAAGATCGGCATCTCCCAGTTCGTCACCCACGCATCACTGGACGCCAGCGTCGTGGGCTTCAAGAAGGCGCTGGCCGACGCGGGAGTGGAGGCCACCTACGACGAGAAGAACGGCAACGCCGATAACGCCACGGTGGCGACCATCTCCAGCACCTTCGCGTCCTCGGATCTCGACCTGGTGCTCGCGGTGGCCACGCCGTCCGCCCAGAGCGCCGCCGGCGCCATCACCGACAAGCCCGTGCTCTTCACCGCCGTGACCGATCCGGTGGACGCCAAGCTCGTCGCCTCCATGGAGGCCCCGGGCGCCAACGTCACCGGCACGTCCGACATGAACCCGGTCGCCGAGCAGCTCGCCCTCGTCAAGGAGCTCCGTCCGGACGCCAAGCGCGTCGGCATCCTCTACAGCTCGGGCGAGGCGAACTCGGCCGTCCAGGTGGAGATGGCCCGCGAGGCCGCTCCGGGTCTCGGCCTCGAACTCGTCGTGCGACCGATCGCGGAAGCCCGCGAGATGGACCAGAACCTGAACCTGCTCAACGACGTCGACGCCATCTACCTGCCGACCGACAACAAGATCGTGGCGTCCATCGACACCGTCCTGCAGTTCACCGAGTCCAAGAAGATCCCGCTGGTCGTCGGCGAGGGCGACTCGGTGCGCAAGGGCGGCATCGTCACCTACGGCCTCGACTACACGTTGCTCGGCTACCAGACCGGCCAGATGGCCGTCCGCATTCTCACCGAGGGCGCCAACCCCGCCACCATGCCCGTCGAGACCCAGAAGGACCTGCAGGTCTACGTCAACAAGGCCGCCGCCGAGCGCATGGGAGTGACCATTCCCGAGTCGCTCCTCGCCAAGGCCGAGGTCGTCGGCTAGCCGATGCTGGGCTCGGTCGATCTGGGGCTGATCTACGGCCTGATGGCACTCGGGGTGTACCTCACGTTCCGCGTGCTCGACTTCCCCGATCTCACCGTCGACGGCAGCTTCACCCTGGGAGCTGCCGTCACGGCATCCACCATCCTCGCCGGACATGATCCTTGGCTCGCCACCGCGCTCGGCACGCTCGCGGGCGCCCTGGCCGGCCTGGTCACGGGGCTGCTGCACACCAAGGGCGGCATCAACCCGCTGCTGGCGGGCATCCTCACGCAGATCGCGCTGTACTCGATCAACCTCCGGATCATGGGCAAGGCGAACCTGTCGCTGCTGCGCGAGCCGACGCTCATGGCGGGCCTTCAGCAGCCGCAACGGCTCCTCGGCACGTGGACGTCGGTGGCGATCTTCGCCGTCGTCGCCCTGGTGTTCCTGGTCGCGCTCGACTGGTTCCTCAACACCGATCTCGGGCTCGCGCTCCAGGCGACCGGCGACAACCCGCGGATGATCCAGGCCCAGGGCGTGTCGATCGACACCACGTTGATCCTCGGGCTGTCGCTTTCGAACGCCCTCGTCGGGCTGTGCGGTGGCCTGATCGCCCAATACCAGGGGTACGCGGACATCGGCATGGGCATCGGCCTCATCATCGCCGGGTTGGCCTCCGTCATCATCGGCCAGACGATCATCTCCTCGCGGCGGTTCGTGTTCGCGACGGCCGCCGTCGTGCTGGGCTCGGTGGTCTACCTGCTCGTGATCCAGGCCGCCCTGCTGATCGGCCTCGATCCCAACGACATGAAGCTCATGTCGGCGATCCTCGTCGTGGGGGCACTGCTGTCGCCCCGGCTGGCGTTCGTGCAACGGTTCTGGGCCAGGCGCCGGAAGCAGATGATGGCCGCGGTCGCGGAAGGGGAGGAAATCCGTGCTTGAGGTCACCGGGCTGGGAAAGGTCTTCTTCCGCGACACGCCCAACGAGAAGGTGGCCCTCGACGGGGTCTCGCTCGCTCTCGATCAGGGCGACTTCGTCACGATCATCGGCTCCAACGGCGCCGGCAAGTCGACGCTGCTGAACCTCGTCGCCGGCGAGTTCCGTCCCGACGCCGGCACCATCGTCATCGACGGCGTCGACGTGACCAGGATGCCCGTCCACAAGGTGGCACGCTACGTCGGGCGTGTCTTCCAGGATCCGATGGCCGGCACCGTCCCCCACGGGACCATCGAGCAGAACCTCGCCATGGCCCTCGCCCGCGGACAGGTGCGCGGGCTGCGGATGGGCGTCACCAACGCCAAGCGCGAGATCTTCGCCCGAGAACTCGCCGACCTCGAACTCGGTCTCGAACACCGGATGAAGACCGACGTCGGGCTGTTGTCCGGCGGCCAGCGCCAGGCGCTGAGCCTGCTCATGGCGACGATGGGCTCGCCGCGCGTGCTGCTTCTCGACGAGCACACCGCGGCCCTCGACCCGGCCCGCGCCGAACTGGTGACCCGGCTCACCGCCCAGGCGGTCGAGCGTCACCACCTGACCACGCTCATGGTGACGCACAACATGCACCAGGCGCTCGCGCTCGGCAACCGGCTCATCATGATGCACGAGGGGCGGATCATCTACGAGCTGGCAGGCGAGGCGAAGACGCAGGCCACGGTGGAGGATCTGCTGCACCAGTTCGAGCAGATCAAGGCCGTCTCCGACCGCACGCTGCTGGCCTGAGCACGGACGTCCCGACCGCACGCTGCCGGGCCGTGGGGTCCAGGGGCCCGAGGCGTCCGATTTCACCGCTCAGGCGAGGCCGACGATCCGCCCGTCGGCGTCCAGGTCCATCCGCTCGGCCGCCGGCTGCGATCCGAGCCCCGGCATGGTCTGCATGGCGCCGGCGAGCGCGTAGACGTACCCCGCTCCCGCGGCGAGACGCACCTCGCGGATCGGCAGGAGCCAGCCGCGCGGGGCTCCGTGGTCGCCCGGGTTGGCGGTCGTCGACAGGTGGGTCTTGGCGACCAGCACGGGCAACGTCCCGAACCCGAGCTCGGTGAACCGGCGCAGCTCGTTCATCGCTGCGGGCGCGATCTCGACGCCGTCGGCGCCGTACACGTCGGTGGCCAGCGCCTCCAGCTTGTCGTCGAGCGGCGCATCCAACTCGTAGGTGAAGCGCAACCGGGTGCCGTCGCCGCAGGCGTCCAGCACCGCGCGCGCAAGCGCCTCGGCGCCCGCGCCACCCTCGGCCACGTGGGTCGTCGTCGCGCACCGGACGCCGCGCCGCGCGGCGAACTCGGCGATCACCGCATGCTCGCTGGCGTGGTCGTCCGGAAACGCGTTGATGGCCACCACGGCGGGGACCCCGAACCCCTCGACCACGTCGAGGTGATGCGCGAGGTTGACCAGCCCCGCCTCCACGTCATCGGGGTTCTCCCGCAGAAGGCCGCCCGGCAGCGGACGCCCCGCCACGACCCGGTAGCGGCCCGAATGCGCCTTGAGCGCCCGCACCGTGACGACGACCACGGCGGCGTCCGGCACCAGCCCGGAGGCGCGGCACTTGACGTTGACGAACCGCTCGAAGCCGAGGTCGGCGCCGAAGCCGGCCTCGGTGACCACGGTGCCAGCCAGGGCGAGGCCCGCCTGGTCGGCGAGGATCGAGCTGTGGCCGGTCGCGATGTTGCCGAACGGGCCGGCGTGGACGAGTGCGGGCTGACCCTCCAGGGTCTGCAGCAGGTTGGGACGGACGGCGTCCCCGAGCAGCACCGCCATCGAGCCGGCCGCCTTGAGGTGTTCCGCCGTGACCGGGACGCCGTCCTCGTCCATGCCGATCACGATCCGTCCGAGCCGCGCCCGCAGGTCCGCCGGCGAGGTCGCCAGCGCCAGGATCGTCATCACCTCGGACGCCGCCGTGATGTCGAACCGGGACTGACGCGGCACGCCGTCGAGGCGCCCGCCCAGACCGATGACGATCGAGCGCAGCGCACGATCGTTCACGTCGAGGACGCGCCCCCAGGTGATGCTGTGCGGCGCCAGGCGCAACTCGTTGCCGTGATGCAGGTGGTTGTCGATCATCGCTGCGAGCAGATTGTGCGCCGCGCTCACCGCGTGAAAGCCGCCGGTGAGGTGGAGGTTCATCGCCGTCATCGGCAGCACCTGGGAGCGTCCGGCGCCCGCGGCGCCGCCCTTGATCCCGAAGACCGGACCGAGAGAAGGCTGGCGGAGCACCGCCACCGCGCGCTCGCCGAGCCGGGCCAGCCCCTGGGTGAGGCCAATCGTCGTGGTGGTCTTTCCCTCGCCGAGAGGCGTCGGCGTGATCGCCGTGACCACCACGTAGCGCCCGCCGGGTGCGGGATCGTCCGTCACCGCCGGGATCTTGGCGATGTGACGTCCGTAGGGTTCGAGGTCGTCGGCGCTCAGCCCGAGCGCGGCCCCGATCTCGGCGCTGCTCTTCAGCGTTGCCGCCTGGCCAATCTCGAGGTCGGTCGGCACGTCAGTCGGAGAGCGGGCCGAAGGGCAGTCCGCGGGCGGTGAGTTCAGCCTCGCCGCCGTCCATGGCCGTCAGCACCCACAGCCCGCCGCGAGTCACGGTGATCGTGTGCTCCCAGTGCGCCGCACGGGAACCGTCGCTCGTCACCACGGTCCAGTCGTCATCGAGGGTCACGCCGACCGAGGATCCCAGCGTGACCATCGGCTCCACCGCGAGCACCAGGCCCTCCACCAGCCGCGGGCCGCGCCCGGCGCGTCCGGTGTTCGGCACATCCGGCGGCTGATGCATCGCCGAGCCGATGCCGTGACCGGTGTAGTCGGCGAGGATGCCGTAGCGTCGCGGACGCACGCGCACGCTCGTCTCGATCGCATGGGAGATATCGCCCAGCCGACCGTTGAGCCGCGCGGCGCCGATGCCGGCCCAGAGTGCCTCGTGGGTCGTCTCGCTGAGCAGCGCGTCCTCTTCTGACAGTCCGCCCACACCGAAGGTGATCGCCGCGTCGCCGTGCCAGCCCTGGACATAGGCGCCGAAGTCCACGGAGACGAGGTCGCCGGTCTGCAGGCGACGCTCGCCGGGGATTCCGTGCACGATCTCTTCGTTGACCGATATGCAGGTCACCCCGGGGTACGGCGTCTGCCCCCACTCGGCGCCGTAGTTCAGGAACGACGAGCCCGCTCCACGGCGCGCCAGCACGTCACGGGCGATCTGGTCGAGCTCGCCGGTGGTCGCGCCGGGGGACGCCGCCGCCATGACGGCAGCGTGCACCTCGGCGACGACCAGCCCCGCCCGACGCATGAGGCGCAACTGCTCGCGGTTCTTCAGCTCCACGCCCCGCCCGCGGATCATTGAGCTTTCAGCACCTCGAGCGCCGCCACGATGCGACCGGCCACTTCGTCGACGGTGCCGATGGCATCGATCTCGAGCACCAGGCCGCGACTGCGGTAGCTCGCGATCACCTCGGCGGTCTCGGCGTAGTAGACGCCGATCCGGTGCTGGATCGACTCGGCGTTGTCGTCGGCGCGACCCTGCTGCTCGGCGCGCAGCAGCATCCGCTCGACGAGCGCCTCGGGGTCGGCGGTGAGGGCGATGACGGCGTCCAGGTGGGTGTTGGTCTCGGCCAAGATGATGTCCAGCGCCTCTACCTGCCCGAGCGTGCGCGGGTAGCCGTCCAGGAGCCAGCCGCGCCAGCAGTCCGCCTCGGAGATGCGCTGAAAGATGAGCGACGTGGTGATCACGTCGGGGACGAAGTCACCGCGCCCGATGATCTCCACGATGCGATCGCCGAGCGGGGTGCGGCGCTTGATGTTGTCGCGGAACAGGTCTCCGCTGGAAATGGCGGGAACCTCGTAGCGGCGAGCGATACCCTCGGCCTGGGTGCCCTTGCCCGCGCCTGGCGGGCCGGTGATCAACAGTCTCATCGCAGGAATCCTTCGTAGTTGCGCTGCTGCAGCTGGCTTTGAATCTGCTTGACAGTATCAAGGCCGACGCCCACCACGATGAGAATCGACGTGCCGCCGAACGGAAATTGCTGCGCGCTGTCGAGGAACAGGAAGGCGAAGGCCGGGAGCAGCGCGATCAGACCGAGGTACAGGGAACCGGGCGCCGTCAGGCGCGACAGCACGTAGGCCAGGTAACGCTCGGTCGGCTTGCCGGCGCGGATGCCCGGGATGAAGCCGCCGTACTTGCGCATGTTGTCGGCGACCTCTTCGGGGTTGAAGGTGATCGACACGTAGAAGTAGGCGAAGCCGATGATCAGCGCGAACATCAACAGGCTGTGCCACACTCCCTGGCCGGCCAGGTTGAGGCTGATCCAGACCGCCACCGGGTTGTCCGGCACGAACTGGGCGAACATGATCGGCAGATAGAGCAGCGAGCTGGCGAAGATGACGGGGATGACACCGGCCTGGTTGACCTTGATCGGGATGTACGTCGTCGACCCGCCCACCAGGCGCCGCCCGACCATGCGCTTGGCGTACTGCACGGGGATGCGGCGCTGGGCCTGCTCGACGAAGATGACGCCCGCCATCACCAGCAGGCCGACGGCCAGGACGCCGAGGAACGCGAGCCATCCGGCGGCGTTCGGCAGCACGAGACCGTTCCAGGTGACCGTGCCGCGGCTGATGGCGATGCCCCACACCTGGGCGGGGAAGGCGGCCGCGATCTGGGTGAAGATCATCACCGACATGCCGTTGCCGACGCCGCGCTCGGTGACCAGTTCACCCAGCCACATGACGATGCCGGTGCCGGCGGTCATGGTGAGCACCATCGTCAGGATCGGGAAGATCGTCGGGTCGTACACCAGCGCCTGCCCGCAGCCCGGGAACAGCTGCCCGCTGACGGCCATGGTGACGAACGCCGTCGACTGGATGACCGCCAGCACGAGCGTGAGGTAACGGGTGTACTGGGTGATCTTCTGCTGGCCGGCGCCGCCCTCCTTCTTGAGCGTCTCCAGCCGCGGGATCACCACTGTCAGCAACTGCAAGATGATGGACGCCGTGATGTAGGGCATGATGCCCAGCGCGAAGATCGCCAGCGACAACAAGGCGCCGCCCGAGAACAGGTTGATCATCGAGTACAACCCGGCGGACGCGCCGGTGCTCGCCTGGACCGTACACGCCTGCACGCTCTGCATATTCACGTTGGGCGTCGGCACCACCGACCCGAACCGGAACACCGCCAGGATTCCGAGGGTGAAGAGAATCTTCTTGCGCAGATCAGGAGTCCTGAGCGCGTGGGCGAAGGCGGAGAGCATCCGTGTCCAATCGAAGGAGAGAGCCTACAACGGCGGGCACGCGGGCCCAACCTCCCTGACTGTACCAAGCCCGGGGCCACTTCCGCCTATCGACCGTTGACGGGCGCCGGGCGAGGTGTGCGAGACACCCAGTGCCGAACGCCGACGGGCGGGTGACCAGTGCTCGAACAGCCTCCCCATCGACGTCGCCATCAGAAGTTGCTGACGTTCCTCAAGCGTGTGGGTCAGGCCAAACGTGTGGGTTCAAGCCACTGGTGTGATGAGGTCCGGACCGTTGTTGCGCACACTGTTCACCGACGTCGCCACCTTGTAGGTTTCGATCCGGTCGGACGCCGGCGTGCTCAGCAGCGCCGCCGCGGCCAGGGCGTCCGTGCTGTGCGGGTCGAGCCAGGCGGCCCAGTCCTCGTCCCGGACGACCATCGGCATCCGGTCGTGCACGTGGCCGAGCGCATCGATGGCGGTCGTCGTGATCACCGTGCAGGTGACCAGCCAGGGTGCCGCCACGCCGAGGCCGCGGTCCCTCCAGAACTCATACAGGCCCGCCATCGGCAGCACTCCCCCGCCGGTCGGCCGGATAAACCACGGCTGCTTGAGGGGCTTGCCGCTCTCCCCGGTGATCGTCTGCCATTCGTAGTAGCCGTCCGCGGGCAGCAGGCAGCGGCGCGCGGCGAACGCCTTGGCGAAGGCCGGTTTGGTCGCGACCGTCTCGGCGCGCGCGTTGATCATGCGGGCGCCGCCGCGGGCGTCCTTCGACCAGGACGGCACCAGCCCCCAGCGGGGCGCCCGCAGCGTGCGCACCACGGCGCCCGTCGCCCTGTCGACCCGCTCGACGACGGCGGGCACCGGGTCTGTCGGCGCCACATTGAACGACGGCGGGACGATCTCCTCGACCGCGTCGATCATGAACGTCGCCACCAGCGAGTCGGGTTCGGCGGAGGATGCATACCGTCCACACATGATCGACACACTACCCGCCTGTCGAGGGCGTAGATGAGAAGGATTGGGCGGGTACTCCCACCCGATCCTTCTCCCAACCCGGTGGCGACCACGATTCCTCGGCCCGCGGATTCGGCTCCCGGCAGCGGCGACACCGCGTAGGCGTTCCGGTCCAGCCCCGGAGCCTCAGGCCCACCGCCACCTCGGCGGCCACACGGCACGGCCGCCCGCGGAGGGCGGCCGAGTCGTACCGCAGGGTGGTCTCATGACGCAAAGCGTGCTCATTGTCCCGCGTGATATCGCGGTCGATCCGCCGAAGATGATGCGCACCATCCACCTCGACGATCATGCCGAACGGGTCATAGTGGACGTCGCATCGCCACCGGCCGACCAGGCGCACCTGCCTGCGTCCCTCCACGAGACCGTGCGCACGTTCGACATCACGCCGGTAGACCCACTCGAGCGTGCTCTCGATGCCCGCGAGATCACGCGCCACCTCCGTCAACATCGTTCGCTGGCGCACCCTTGAGCGAGCCGCGAGCCGATCGAGCACCCGCGGGACGGCAACCAGTCTCCGGCGTGTGGCCTCCGCGAGCAGGCCGACCCAGTCCTCGACGCCGAGCGACTGCCCCACATCGATCAACGCTTCCTCGACACGGATGCGGGGAAGACTGCCCAGCACATGATCGAGGCGTCCGTAGTCGTCGACGCGGAACCGCAGTCCGTCGCGATCCGCGCGGCGCCGGCCACGCGGGATCCACACCTCAACCTCGCCGGGTGGCTCCACCAAGCCCACCTGAGCGAGCGCCGACCGGCCTCCCAGAGCCGAACCAACCCCGGCAATCAGGTACGCCGCCCAGCACCGCTGATCGTCGGTCGCCTCGGCACCGGCCACTGCATAGACCCCAGGGGTGAGCATCCGCCAAGCGCCGTCGGCCACCAGCCGGCGCAACGACCCGCGGCCCAAGCATGCCCCGATCTGAGCCCTGGTCAACACGCCACCCTGAGTCGACGCGACCTCAAGCAGCGCATCCGGCACGTCTTGACGAGGTTTCACCCCCGGACATTAGGCGGCCGTCGCCATCCGTCTCGGCCACGGCCAGGTGAGAAGAAGCGGGTGCGTACACCAACCCGATTCCTCTCAAATCCCGTGGATACGACGATGGGCGCCCCCTCCGGGACGCCCATCGTCTACACAACTCGAAGATCAGAGCTCGTTGGCCTTGCCGCCAGCGGCCTCGATCTTGCTCTTGGCGGAGCCCGTGTACGCGTGCACGTCCACGTCCAGAGCCACGGAGACCTCGCCGGTGCCGAGGATCTTCACGAGCCGGCCCTTGCGGACCGCGCCCTTGTCGACCAGATCGGCGACCGTCACCGTGCCGCCTTCGGGGTACAGCTCGGCGAGCCTGCCCACGTTGACGACCTGGTATTCCACCCGGAACGGGTTCTGGAACCCACGCAGCTTCGGCAGCCGCATGTGCAGCGGCATCTGGCCGCCCTCGAACGCCGCGGGGACGTTCTTCCGCGCGCCCGTGCCCTTGGTGCCACGGCCAGCGGTCTTACCGCGTTTGCCGCCTTCACCGCGGCCAACGCGGACCTTGTCGGTCTTGGCCCCGGGGGCCGGACGCAGGTGGTGAGCCTTCAGCGCCATGTCAGTCAACCTCCTCGACGGAGACGAGGTGGATCACGGTGTTGACCATGCCGCGGTAGTGCGGGAGGTCCTCCTTCTCCACGACGTCGCCGATCCTCTTCAGGCCGAGGGTGCGCAGCGTCTCGGCCTGATTCTTCTTCACGCTGTTGGTGCTGCGGACCTGCGTCACTCGGAGCGTGGCCATCAGGCTGCGCCCTCCTTCCGCGCACGGAGCAGCGCGGCCGGCGCGACGTCCTCCACGGGCAGACCGCGGCGACGAGCAACCTGCTCGGGCTCCTCCAGCTGGCTGAGCGCGTCCACCGTGGCGTGCACCACGTTGATGGCGTTCGCGCTGCCCAGCGACTTGGCGAGGACGTCGCGGATGCCCGCGCACTCCAGCACGGCGCGAGCGGAGCCGCCCGCGATCACGCCGGTACCCGGGGACGCCGGGCGCAGCAGCACGATGCCCGCGGCCTTCTCGCCCTGGACGGGATGCGGGATGGTCCCCAGGATGCGAGGAACGCGGAAGAAGTGCTTCTTCGCCTCCTCGACCCCCTTGGCGATCGCCGCCGGGACCTCCTTGGCCTTGCCGTAGCCGACGCCTACGGTGCCATCACCGTCGCCCACCACGACCAGCGCGGTGAAGCTGAAGCGGCGGCCACCCTGCACGACCTTGGCGACGCGGTTGATCGCAACCACACGCTCGAGATACTGGCTCTTCTCCTCGCGGGAGTCGCTGCGGCCACGTCGATCATCGCGACCGCGACGATCGCCACCGCCGGGGCCACGCTGGCCACGCGCGTTCGCGTTTTCGTTCGGCATTGTCTTCCTTTCGCTCTGATCAGAATCCGAGGCCGGCTCCGCGCGCGGCGTCAGCCAGCGCGGCGATCCGTCCGTGGTACTGGTTCCCCGCGCGGTCGAAGACGACGGACTCGACGCCCGCCTTCTTCGCTCGCTCGGCGACGAGTGCGCCGACCTGCTTGGCCTTCGCGCTCTTGTCCCCGGACGCCGCACGCACGTCGGCCTCCATGGTGGACGCCCACGCGAGGGTGTGACCCTGCACGTCGTCGATCACCTGAGCCACCATGTGGCGGGAGGACCGGGTGACCACCAGGCGCGGCCGCTCGGGCGTACCGGTGATCTTCTTACGGCCACGCGCCTGCCGGCGCAGGCGCGCCTTGGTGCGCGCGGCCATGCCCTTATTGTTCGACAAAGAGATAGCCATCGTCACTTACCAGCCTTTCCGACCTTGCGGCGAACGCGTTCGCCGGCGTAGCGCACGCCCTTGCCCTTGTAGGGCTCGGGCTTGCGGAGCTTGCGGATGTTCGCCGCAACTTCGCCCACAACCTGCTTGTCGATGCCCTGCACCGAGAACACGGTCGGACGCTCGACGATGAAGGTGATGCCCTCGGGTGCGTCGACGATGACCGGATGGCTGAAGCCCAGCTGGAACTCCAGTTGCTGCGGGCCCTTGCTGATCACGCGGTAGCCAACGCCCACGATCTCGAGCTTCTTCTCATAGCCCTCGGTCACGCCGATGACCATGTTGTTGACCAGGGTGCGGGTCAGGCCGTGCAGCGAACGCGCCTGGCGCTCGTCGTTGGGCCTGCGTACCTCAATCTGGCCTTCGTCGTTGCGGGCAACCGTGATCGGTTCGGCAACGGACAGCGACAGGACGCCCTTAGGGCCCTTCACCGCTACGTCCTGGCCGTCGAGGGTGACCTCGACGCCGGCCGGCACCGCGATAGGGAGCTTTCCAATACGCGACATCTTTACTCGCTCCTCCCATTCACCAGACGTAGGCGAGGACTTCGCCGCCCACGCTCTTGAGGGATGCTTCCCGGTCGGTCAGCAGGCCCTGCGAGGTCGAGATGATCGCGATGCCGAGGCCTCCGAGGACCTTCGGCAGCGCGGTGCTCTTCGCGTAGACGCGCAAGCCCGGCTTGCTGATGCGGCGCAGGCCCGCGATGGAACGCTCGCGGGTGTTGCCGTATTTGAGGGTGATCGTCAAGGTCTTGCTGACCTCTCCCTCGGCAGGCTCGGCTACCTCGTAAGACGAGATGTAACCCTGCTGCTTCAGGATCTCGGCGATACCCACCTTGATCTTGCTGTGCGGCATGGACGT
Source organism: Propionibacteriaceae bacterium (assembly GCA_032229785.1). Taxonomy (GTDB): domain Bacteria; phylum Actinomycetota; class Actinomycetes; order Propionibacteriales; family Propionibacteriaceae; genus Propioniciclava. The sequence goes on along the minus strand of JAVTWJ010000031.1, from coordinate 4,630 downwards.
GGAGTCGTGGTACGCCTGATTGGCGTTCCGCAGACGCGTCAACATGTCCGCGATCGGATCCGTCATGGTCATGGCTTGTGGGGCCTCTTTTCTCGCAGGGGTTTCCCCGGGACGTCGCCCGGGGACCTACCGCGTCAGGAATCGTGGGTGAAAGTGTCGCTCACCAGGAGGACTTGGTCACGCCGGGCAGTTCGCCACGGTGAGCCATTTCGCGCAGGCAGATGCGGCACAGCCCGAACTTGCGGTACACCGACTTGGGGCGTCCGCACCTGTTGCAGCGCGTGTACGCACGCACCGCGAACTTCGGCGTGCGGCTCTGCTTGACCTTCAGGCCAGTCTTTGCCATCTGTCAGCTCAATTCTTCCTCGACAACTGCTTCTTGATCTGGCTCTTCGAGCCGGTGAAGGCGCGCTTGCGGGCGACGGTCTTCTTCGGGTCGTTCTCGGGCGCCTTGAAGGGGAAGCCGAGGTGCTTCAGCAGCGCCCGACCCTCCTCGTCGGTCGTCGCCGAGGTGACGAACGTGATGTCCATGCCTCGCACGCGATCGATCTTGTCCTGATCGATCTCGTGGAACATGACCTGCTCGGTCAGGCCGAAGGTGTAGTTGCCCTGGCCGTCGAACTGATGCGCCGACAAACCCCGGAAGTCGCGGATGCGCGGCAGCGCCAGCGTCAGCAGGCGGTCGGCGAACTCCCACATGCGGTCGCCACGCAGCGTCACGTGAGCGCCGATCGGCATCCCCTCGCGCAGCTTGAACTGCGCGATCGACTTGCGGGCCTTGGTCACGGTCGGCTTCTGGCCGGTGATGGCGGTCAGGTCGCGCACCGCCCCATCGATGACCTTCGAGTCACGCGCGGCCTCGCCCACGCCCATGTTCACCACGATCTTCACCAGACCGGGGATCTGCATGACGTTGTCGTAGGTGAACTGAGAGTTGAGTGCGCCCTTGATGTCGTCGCGGTACTTCTGCTTCAGTCGGGGCAGTTCCTTGACGGTGTTCTCAGCCATCTCAGATCTCCTCTCCGGTGGCGCGGGCGATGCGAACCGAGCGGGTCGCGGTGTACTCCGAGCCGTCGGGGCGACGCTTGGTCACCTCGACGCGCTTGTGGCCGACGCGAGTCGTCTTCGCCTTCTTGCCGGTGCCCGACAGAACCAGCGCCACATTCGAGGCCTGGATCGGGGCCTCGACCTCGACGATCCCGCCCGCGTTCTGGCCGCCCTGCGGGTTCGCGGGGCGGTGCTTCGAGACGACGTGGACGCCCTCGACGGTCACCCTGTTCTCCTTCGGGAACACGGCGATCACCTCGCCGACTTTGCCCTTGTCGTCGCCGGCGATCACCTTGACGGTGTCACCCTTCTTGACATGCATGGACTTCGCCATCTCAGATCACCTCCGGAGCGAGCGAGACGATGCGCATGAAGCGCTTGTCGCGCAACTCACGGCCGACCGGGCCGAAGATGCGGGTGCCGCGAGGCTCGCCGTCATTCTTCAGAATGACCGCGGCGTTCTCGTCGAACTTGATGTAGGAGCCGTCCGGCCGACGGGTCTCCTTCACCGTGCGGACGATGACGGCCTTGACCACCTCGCCCTTCTTCACGTTGCCACCGGGGATGGCGTCCTTGACCGTGGCGACGATCTTGTCGCCCAGGCCGGCGTAGCGGCGCTTCGAGCCACCGAGCACACGGATGCACAAGATCTCCTTGGCACCAGTGTTGTCGGCGACCTTCAGCCGCGTCTCCTGCTGGATCATGTCTTCTCCTCGTGTTTCGCCGGTTCCCTCGCGGGCCTGGCGGAACGGTTGACCGGTCCCTCGCATCGGCGAGGGGGGCCGAAGGTTTCCACTGGTCGGGTTTCCAAGCCGGGGTCAGCTGGCCTTCGGCGTCCGGTCGGGCTTACTTGGCCTTCTCGACGATCTCGATCAGGCGCCAGCGCTTCGTAGCCGAGAGCGGCCGGGTCTCCATGATCTTGACGCGGTCGCCCTTGCCCGCCGAGTTCTCCTCGTCGTGCGCCTTGAGCTTCTGCGTCTTCGTCATGACCTTGCCGTACAGGGCGTGCTTGACGCGCTGCTCGATGGCCACCGTGATGGTCTTGTCCATCTTGTCGCTGACCACGACGCCCTCGCGCACCTTGCGCGCGTTGCGCTCAACAGTCTCACTCATCAGGTTCGTGCCTTACTTCTGGAGGTCGGGGTCGTCGACGATGCCCAGGTTGCGCTCCTGGATCACGGTGTAGACGCGGGCGATGTCCTTGCGGACCTCACGCAAGCGCCCTTGCGACTCGAGCTGGCCGGTCGCGGCCTGGAAGCGAAGCGTGAACAGCTCCTCCTTCAGCTCGACGACCAACTTGTTGAGCTCCTCGCGGCCGAGGCCGCGCAGGTCTGCGGCGACGAGAGACTTCGCCATCAGATCTCACCTGCTTCCCGCTTGATGAAGCGTGCCTTGAAGGGCAGCTTGTGGATGGCCAGTCGCATGGCCTCGCGGGCCACGTCCTCGGGGACGCCGGAGATCTCGAAGAGCACGCGGCCCGGCTTGATGTTCGCGATCCACCACTCGGGCGAACCCTTGCCCGAACCCATGCGGGATTCCGCGGGGTGCTTGGTCATCGGACGGTCGGGGTAGACGTTGATCCACACCTTGCCGCCACGCTTCATGTGACGGGTCATCGCGATACGCGCGCTCTCGATCTGACGGTTCGTCAGGTACGAGGACTCCAGCGCCTGGAGGCCGTAGTCGCCGAAGGCCAGCTTCGTGCCGCCCTTGGCCATGCCATCACGCTTCGGGTGGTGCTGCTTACGGTGCTTGACGCGACGGGGAATCAGCATGACTCATGCTCCTTCGCTCTGCGCCGCCTCGACCGCGGGGGCCTCGGCAGCGGCTTCGGCGCGGCGGCGTCCGCCACGCTCGGGACGGTCACCACGGCCGCCACCGTCACGACGCGGGCCACGGCCCGGACGACGCTGGCCACCGGTGGCGGCGGCGCGGGCGGCCTTCTGGGCGGCGCGCTCAGCGCGCGAGCCCGAGACGTCACCCTTGTAGATCCAGACCTTCACACCGATGCGGCCGAACGTCGTACGTGCCTCGCAGAAGCCGTAATCGATGTCGGCGCGGAGCGTGTGCAACGGCACGCGTCCCTCGCGGTAGAACTCCGAGCGGCTCATCTCGGCGCCGCCCAGACGGCCGGAGCACTGGATCCGGATGCCCAGAGCACCGGATCGCATCGCGGTCTGCTGCGCCTTGCGCATCGCGCGCCGGAAGGCCACGCGTGCGCTGAGTTGCTCGGCGATGCCCTGCGCCACGAGTTGCGCGTCGATCTCGGGGTTCTTGACCTCGAGGATGTTCAGCTGCACCTGCTTGCCGGTCAGCTTCTCGAGCTGGCTGCGGACACGCTCCGCCTCGGCGCCGTTACGTCCGATGACGATGCCCGGACGCGCGGCGTGCAGGAAGATCGTGACGCGCTCGGAGCGGCGCTCGATCTCGATGCTGCTGATCCCGGCGCGCTCGAGGTTCTTGGTCAGCCACGCGCGGATCTTGACGTCCTCCGCGACGAGCGCCGCGTAGTTCTTGTCCGCGTACCAGCGCGTCTTATGGTCGGTGGTGATGCCCAGGCGGAAGCCATGGGGATTGATCTTCTGTCCCATGCTCAGGCTCCCTTCGTGCCCTTGGGTTCGACAACGACGGTGATGTGAGAGCCACGCCTGAGGATCCGGCTCGCGGAGCCCTTGGCCCGCGGGCGGATCCGGCGCAGCGTGACGCCTTCATCGACAAACACCTCGGAGATGTACAGGTCGTCGACCCGCAGGCTCTCGGTGTACTCGGCGTTGGCGGCCGCGGATGCGACCACTTTGTAGACCGGCTCAGAGGCCGCCTGCGGCGCGAACCTCAGTACCGCGAGGGCCTCGTTCACGCCCATGCCGCGGACGACGTCCACCACACGGCGAACCTTGGTCGGGGACATCCGGACGTGCCGCGCGATCGCGTACGAGCCGGGACGGTCCCCGAGCAGCGCAGCGCGACGGCTGGGCCGCGATTCGTTGTTGCTCATGAAATCTCGTTCCTCTTCTCGTTCGTCAGCGCCGGCGCGACTTCTTGTCGTCCTTCACGTGCCCGCGGTAGGTGCGCGTCGGGGCGAACTCGCCCAGCTTGTGCCCCACCATGGACTCCGAGACGAAGACGGGAATGTGCTTGCGACCGTCGTGGACGGCGATCGTGTGACCAATCATGTCCGGGCTGATCATGGATCGGCGCGACCAGGTCTTGATGACGTTCTTGGTGCCCAACTCGTTCTGCACATCGACCTTCTTGGCCAGGTGCTCGTCGATGAAGGGGCCCTTTTTCAGGCTGCGTGGCATCTTTTACTTTCTCCCCGATCAGCGCTTCTTGCCGGACTTGCGGCGACGAATGATGAGCTTGGTGCTCGCCTTTTTCTTGTTGCGGGTCCGGCCCTCGGGCTTGCCCCAGGGGCTGACCGGGTGACGGCCACCGGAGGTACGCCCCTCGCCACCGCCGTGCGGGTGGTCGATCGGGTTCATGACGACGCCGCGGACGGTCGGGCGGATGCCCTTCCAACGGTTGCGGCCGGCCTTGCCCCAGTTGATGTTGCTCTGCTCGGCGTTGCCGACCTCGCCCACGG
>JAVTWJ010000030.1:0-54156 GCA_032229785.1 Propionibacteriaceae bacterium | reverse complement strand
ACCTGAACTACGACGCGAAGACCCTCGACGGCGGACTGCGCACGACCACCGGCGATTTCGATGTGTCGCAGGCGGGCACACACGTGCTCGTCACCGGGCCGGCGGCCGTCGCCCCGATCGACACCAGCACCGTCACGATGACGGGGGAGTCCGCGCTCGCCGACACCGCCGTGTCTCACGGCGGCGGCAACGTGCTCTTCGCCACCGACGGCGCGGCGCCCGGTGAAGGCAAAGTGTGGTCGGCGCGGGCGTCCGAAGCAGGCTCCTTCAATGCGGCCGTGGACGCCACCGTGGGCGAACTCGACAAGCCGCGCGTGGTGGTCGGCGTCGACGGCACCGGCTACGTCCTGACCGCGGACGGCGTGGTCCGGCGAGTGCGGGGTACCGGCGCCGACGCGCAGGTCGCGGAGATCGGCCGGATCAAGGGAGAACTCGGCGACCAGGCACAACTGAGCGTCGCCGGCGATCGGTTGCTGGTGCTGGACGGATCGTTGCTGCGCACCACCGATCGCGACATCGATCTGGGCGTCACCGACGCGATGCTGCAGCAGCCCGGAACGGCGCGCGACCAGGCGGTGGTCGCCACGAAGGACGCGTTGCTGCGTGTCTCGCTCGCGGGCGGGGAGCCGCAGGCCGTCGAAGCCCCGGGCGGGCGGCCGTCCGCGCCCGTCCTGATGGACGGCTGCGCGTACGGTCTGTGGGCGGGGTCGGGCTTCTATGCGCGGCAGTGCGCCGATCCGGCGCTGGACCACGCCGCCCAGTACCCGGAACTGGCCGCCGCCACCGCCCCGGTGTTCCGGGTCAACCGGTCGGTCCTCGTCATCAACGACCTCGTCAGCGGCGCCGTCTACCTCCCGCTCGAGTCGATGGAGCGCGTCGACAACTGGGACCTGATCTCGGCGCGGGCCGATGACACCGAGCAGCAACTCGACGAGGAGTCCGAGGAGACGGAGAACTCGCAACTGGCGGAGTTCTCCGAAGAACAGCATCCGCCCGTCGCCAACGACGACGAACTGGGCGCACGCCCGGGGGTCGCGACGACCCTGCCGGTGCTGCTCAACGATGTCGACCTCGACGGGGACGTGCTCACGGCCGTGCTCAAGGACGTGCCGAGGGACGTCACGGTGGCGCTCGCCCGGAACGGGCGTGCGGTCCGGGTCGAGGTGCCGGGCGACAGAACCGGCTCCTTCGACTTCACCTACCAGGCGTCCGACGGCCTCGAACTGAGCAACACGGCCAAGGTGCGGGTCGCCGTCCGCCAACCGGGGACCAACGGCGCACCGTCCCGCGCACGCAAGACAACCCTGAACGTGGCCGAACGCGCGTCGGTCGACTTCGCCGTGCTGCAGGACTGGATCGACCCCGACGGCGATCCGATGTTCCTCGCGAACGCGATGGGCGAGGACGGCCTGCCCGTGACCTGGAGGCCGGACGGGCACATCAGCATCCGCGACATCGGCACGAACGGCCCCGGCCGGCGGGTCGTCATGGTCGAGGTGAGCGACGGCGCGACATCGACCACGGAGGAGATCGTCGTCCAGGTCATGCCCGGGGCGACCAACCAGGCGCCCGTGGCCAACTTCGACCACTACGTGGCGAACGTGGGCGAGGCCGTCACGCTCCATCCGCTCGCCAACGACACCGATCCGGAGAACGCCGAGCTTCGCCTGGTCGAGATCGGGCCGACCGATCCGGCGGTCTCGATCCAGCGCGACCCGCTGGACAGCTCGCTGCAATTCACGGCGACGCGACCAGGCACCCAGGTGTTCGTCTACGCCATCACCGACGGACCGAACACCGCCAAGGGGAAGGTCCGCGTCGACGTCAGCGATCCCAAGAAGGCCGACCCGCAGCCGGCGGCGGAGAACGACCTCGCCCTCCTTCCCCACAAGGGCGCGGTGCTGGTGGAGCCTCTGCGCAACGACTTCGATCCGGCCGGCGGCGTCCTGGTGATCCAGGGTGTCTCCATGGGGTCCAGCGACGGACTCAACGTCGAGGTGGTGCGGCACTCGTCGTTGCGCGTCACCGCCCCCGCCGGCCTCGAGGCGCCACAGACTTTCGAGTACACCGTCAGCAACGGCGCACGCTCGGCGACGGCCAAGGTGCTGGTCATTCCCCTGGAGACGAAGTCGGCGATCCAGGCACCGGTCGCGCGACCGGAGACGACCGTCGTCCGCGCCGGTGACATCGTCACGATGGGCGTCCTCGCCAACGACTATTCGCCGTCCGATCTGCCGATCTCGCTGCGACCCGAACTCCAGGTGCGCAACGAGGGCATGGGCGAGTTCTTCGTCGCCGGCGACAAGGTGCGCTTCAAGGCGGGCGATCACGCGGGGCAGACCGAAGTGACCTACACGATCGAGGACTCCGAGGGAAACCTCGCGTCCTCGGTGGCGACGGTCACCGTCATCGGGTTCGACGCCATCAATCGGCCACCGGTGCCACCGGCGGTCGAGGCCCGCACGTTCGCCGGCATGAGCGTGCGGGTCCCCCTCCCGATGGACGGCGTCGATCCCGACGGCGACTCCCTCGAACTCGTCGGCGCCAGCGGCGAGCGTCTCGGCTCGGTCACGGTGCAGGGCAACTACCTGGAGTACCAGGCCGGTGACGAAGCGACCGGTACGGACGTCTTCTCCTACCGCGCCCGGGACCGTTTCGGCGCCGAAGGCGAGGGCGTGGTCCGGGTGGGCGTCGCGCCCGCGCCCACGCTCAATCAGGCGCCGGTGGCGGTGCCCGATGATGTCGCGGCGCGACCTCGTACCCGGCTCGAGATCCCCGTCACCCGCAACGACGTGGACCCCGACGGCGACGACATCTCGCTCGTCGCCGACTCGATCGAGCCGATCACGCCCGGCTGGGATCCTCAGGCCGAGATCAACGGCCAGAGGGTGATCGTGCTCACGCCCGCCGAGCGCGGGATCTACCAGTTCTACTACCGGATCACCGACGGCGGCGGCGCCCCGGTGACGGGCGTGGCCACCGTCCAGGTCGACGAGAACGTGCTGCCGGTCGCGCCGGTCGCGCAGGACGACTTCGTTCCCGTGAACACCCTCGCGGGCCTGGACGCCGTCGAGGTCCCGGTGCTCGTCAACGACTCCGACCCGGACGGGGTGACCAAGGACCTGACGGTCACCGCGGACGGGGACGCCCACGTCGCCGGCGGGGTCGTCACCGTGCCGCTGGCCGACGACCGCCGGATCGTCCTGTACACCGTCACCGACCGCGACGGACTGAGCGCGCGGGCGGCGATCGTGGTGCCCGGGCGCGCGCAGATCCCGCCCTATCTCGATCCGGCGAAGATCCCGGCCGTCGTCAAGGGCGGCGAGACGCTCACCATCGACTTCGCCGATCTCGTCATCACGCGCCCCGGCCACAGCGCCAAGCTCACCTCGGTCGACTCGGTGGTCGCCGGGCAGGGCGGCAACACCTCCGACGCCGATCTGGGACTGAAGGTCGAGAGCGACACCCGCCTCACCTTCACCCCCGACGCGCGCTTCAAGGGCGCGACGTCCGTGGGGTTCCAGGTGACCGACGGCGACACGATCGACGACCCGCGCGGCCTGGTGGCGTCGCTGTCGCTGCCGATCACCGTCGAATCGTCCGGCCTGTTCCCGCCGGAGCTGCGCCCCAGCGAGGTGCAGGTCGCGCCCGGCGAGCGCCCGCTCGACGTCTCCCTGGCCGCGATGGTGAACGATCCCGACCCCGGCGACAACGAGAAGATGTCGTTCGCGGTCGTGTCCGCGCCGGCACGGTTCACCGTCGCGATGGCGGGCCAGACGGCCCAGGTCTCGGCCGCGGCGGACGCCCCGGTGGGGACGACGGGATCCCTGGTCGTCCGCGTCCATGACGGCAGCACCGATCCGCTGGAGATGACGGTGCCGCTGCGCGTCGTCGGGTCGACGCGCCCGACCATGACCGTCACCGACATCAACGAGACCGACGGCCGGGTGGGCACGGCCCTGACCTGGAATCTGGCCAGTTACGTCACCAACCCCTTCGTCGACGTCGGCGGCGAGATCACCCTCGTCGGGCAGCCGCAGGTCACCGGCCCGGCCACCGTCCGGACCGAGGGACTGAACCTCATCGTGACGCCGACCAACTCCGGAGCCACCGGCGACGCCGCCGAGCAGGCCGTCGTCACCTACACCGTGGCGGACGCGACGAAGGACCCCGCCCGGCACAAGACCGGCGTGGCCCGGGTCACCGTCAAGGACGTGCCCAAGGCGCCCGTCGACGTCGCTGCCGAGTACGTCGGCTCCCGGACGGCGCGCGTCAGCTGGAACCACACCGGATGGCGCGGGGGCACGCGCAGCGGCTTCCTCGTCTCGTGGAACGGCGGCTCGAAGGCGTGCGGGCTGGTCACGTCCTGCGTGATCGACACGCTCACGAACAACAACACCTACACGTTCACGGTGCAGGCCCAGGTCACGGAAGCCGACATCGCCGATTCGCCGGCGTCGGCGCCGAGCAACGCGATCTTCGTCGATGTCGCGCCGAGCCAGCCGAGCGCGCCGAGCGTCGTCTTCGGCGACGGCGACGTCGCCCTCAGCTGGCCGCAGACCTCGGTGCCGGACGGCGGATCGCCGGTCACCAAACACACCGTGGAGATCTCACCGGCGGACGCGTCCGGCCGGACGCAGCAGGAAGTCAGCGGCGCGTCGCAGTCGGGCTGGCGGTGGACCAACCTGCGCAACGGCGTCGAGTACCGGTTCCGGATCTCCGCCCACAACAAGCAGACCGACGCCGACACCCGGGTCACGCCGCCGCAGAGCGCCTGGTCCGAGGGCGTGACGCCGGCGGGGCGTCCGTCGCTGATGGGGGCGCCGACCGTGGTGAAGGACAAGGCCGCCGCGGGCGTCGCGCCGCGCGCGACGGTCAACTGGGGCGCGCCGGGCAACCCGAACGGCGACACGGCCTTCACCTACCGGCTCCGGATGTCCGGTTCGGGCGAGACGCTCTACGAGGGGGCGGACGCCTCGCGGGTGGTCTCGATGACGGTGGGCACCGACGACAAGTCGTTCGAGGTGCAGGTGACCAACAAGTCGCAGCAGTGGAGCGACTGGTCGCCGGCGTCCAACAAGGTGCGCGCCTTCCAGCCGCCGGGCGCGCCGTCCGGCTTCTCGCTGGCGCCGACCGGGGTGTCGAACCAGGCCCGGTTCACGTTCTCGGCCGCGCCCGGCAACGGGGCGAAGCCCGACGAGCTCAGCTACCGCTGGAGCGCCGGCGGGGCGTCCGGCACGGTCACCAGCGGGCAGACGATCACCAACGGCGCCTTCGTGAACGGCAGCAACGTGTCCGTGACGCTCACGGCGATCAGCACGGTGAGCGGCGAGACGGCCACGGGGGAGTCGGCCACGGCCACCGTGAACGCGTACGCCCCGCCCGGCGCGCCGACCGTGTCGGCCAACCGCGCCGGCAACGGCAACGTCGACTACGCGTGGAGCATGCCGGCGTCCAGCAACGGCCGCACGGTCGAGGTGCAGATCACCACGACCCAGAACGGCGGCCAGCGCACGGTCAGCTTGAGCGGTTCTCTTCAAGAGGGCACGGCTCACGACCAGCAGCGCTGCATCCGGGCCCGGGCCGTCAACGCCGAGGGCCAGGCCAGCGACTGGGTCGAGCGCTGTGCGACGACCCGAGGCAAGGGTGGCGGATACGAATACAGCCGTGGCGCCAACGAACTCTGGGTGCGGGCGTCCGGCTGGTACCCGAACTCCTTCATCACCTGCAAACTCGTCCTCAGGGACGCTAGCACGAAGTACGAGCGTTTCCAGCTCGACGGCAACGGCGCCGCCGACCGCCGGTGGACGCTGGCGCCCACCCACCTGGACACCTACCCGCTCGACCTCGACATCTCCAACGACTGCGAATACAGCTAACCAACCCGAGGAACCACGACATGACCATGACTCCTGAGCACGCGGGCTATTTCGCCGACATGTTCGGACGCCTCACCGACAACGTCGGGCAGGCGCTGCTCGGCAAGGCGCCCGTGATCAGGCTGGCGCTCACCTGCATGCTCGCCGAGGGGCACCTGCTGCTGGAGGACGCCCCCGGCACCGGCAAGACGGCCCTGGCCAGGGCGATCGCGGCGTCCGTTCATGGCACGCACAGCCGGATCCAGTTCACCCCCGACCTGCTGCCGTCCGACATCACCGGCATCACGATGTACGACCAGTCGACCCGCCAGTGGAACTTCCACCGCGGCCCGGTCTTCGCGTCCATCGTGCTGGCTGACGAGATCAACCGCGCCTCACCGAAGACCCAGTCGGCGCTGCTGGAGGTGATGGAGGAGTCCCACGTCACGGTCGACGGCAAGCAGCACGCCACGGAGCGGCCGTTCATGGTGATCGCCACGCAGAACCCCGTCGAGCAGGCGGGCACCTACAAGCTGCCCGAGGCGCAGCTCGACCGCTTCCTGATGAAGACGTCGGTCGGCTACCCCGAGGACGAGGCCGCGCTCCAGGTGCTGAGAGGCTCGGCGCGCCCCGACCGGTCGAAGAACCTGCACCCGATCATCGCCCAGCAGGCCGTGGCCGAGATGATCGACTCCGTCCGCGACAACTACATCGACGACTCGGTGCTCGAGTACGTCCAGCACCTCGTGAAGGCGACGCGCGCCGACGAATCGGTGAACATCGGCGTCTCGACCCGCGGCGCGATCGCGCTGGTGCGCGCCACCCGCGTGTGGGCCGCCGCGCACGGGCGCAACTACGTGCTGCCCGACGACATCAAGGAGCTGGCCGCGCCCGTGTGGATCCACCGCATCATCCTGTCTCCCGAGGCGGAGTTCGCGGGCGTCGACGCGAAGGACGTCGTGGCCCGGGCGCTCGCCGGCGTCGCGGCGCCGGTGAACCGACGGGCCTCGTGACGTCGTGAGCCGCCTTCGCCCCTTTCTCGACCGCGCCGGCGTGGTCGTGCGCCGGATCGGCCGGCACCCGTCGGTGCGCAGCGTCACGCCCACCGGCTGGGCGCTGCTCGCCGGCGGCGTGGCCTGCGCGTGGGTGGGGTGGCTGTGGGGGTGGCTCGAGTTCCGCTCGCTCGCCGTCATGGCGGCGGTGGTGCTGGCCGTCGCCGGCCTGTCGATCCTGCGCCGACGCCAGCACACCGTGCTGCTCGAGCTGTACCGACCCCGCGTCCAAGCCGGCGAGGAGGCCCTCGGCCGCGTCCTGGTGACGGCCGAGGGGGAGCGCAGCACCGGGCCGGCGACCCTGGAGCTGCCCGTCGGCAAGGTCGTGGCGGCGTTCAACGTCGGCGCGCTGAGGCCGGGCGACGAGCACGAGGAGATGTTCTCGATCCCCACCCGGCGGCGAGGGATCGTCCCGGTCGGCCCGGTGCGGTCGGTGCAGACCGACCCCCTTGGTGCGATCAGCAGGCAGAAGACGCTCACCGACCAGGTGCAGTTCTACATCCACCCCAAGATCGCCCACGTCGAACTGGGGGCGATCGGCGTCCTCAAGGACGTGGAGGGGGTCACCACCTCGAGCCTGTCGTCGTCCGATGTGAGCTTTCACGCCCTGCGCGAGTACGTTCCCGGCGACGATCGGCGTGCCGTGCACTGGCGGACGACCGCCCGCACCGGCACGCTCATGGTCCGCCAGTTCGAGGAGACCATGCGGGCGCACCTGCTCGTCGTCTTGTCGACGCTGTCCGACGACTACGACTCCGACGACAGCTTCGAGCGGGCGGTCTCCGTCGCCGCGTCGCTCGGCGTGGCAGCCCTCCGGGCCGAGCGGCAACTCTCGGTCCTGACGTCGACCGGCGTGTTGCGGTTCACCAGCGCCCTGGGGCTGCTGGACGCCATGTCCGGGGTGGAGCGGGAGCGGCGAGGCGACGGCCTGCGCGAGCTGGCGGTGAAGGGCGGCGCGATCCCCGGTGTGTCGGTGGCCGCGTTCGTCGTCGGCTCGACGCCGCCGCCCACCCTGCGCGGCGCTCAGCTGGCGCTGCCCGTCGGCATCCGGGCGTTCGGCGTCCGGACCGGCGCGGATTCCGTGCGCCGGCGAGTGGCGGGCGATCTGATCGTGCTCGACGTGCCCCGGCTGCAGGATCTGCCGGTCGCGGTGGGGAGCCTCACATGAGCGGTCCCGCGGCGACGAGCTGGGCGCGCCTGGCCGGCGCTTGGGCGCTGCTCCTTCCCGGGGTGGTCGCCTTCCAGCCGGTCATCGGCGAGGCGTCCGGATTCGTGGCGCCCCTGGCCGGGGTCACGCTGGGCCTGTTGATCGGGCTCGTCGGCCACGCGTTCGCGTGGCGTGCCGGGTACCGCGTCCTCGCCCTCATCGGCGGCTATCTGCTGGTCGGCGGGCCGATCGCCCTGCCCGACACGACGATCGCCGGGGTCGTGCCCACCTTGGAGACCCTGCGGCGCCTGTCGCTGCTGGTGTTCCAGGGCTGGCACGACTTCCTCACCGTGGCGACGCCGGTGGGCGACCTGTCCGGACCGGCCGCGATGCCGCTGCTCGCCGGGCTGATCGGCTCCTTCGCGCTCGCCACCGTCGTGCTGACCACGCGGGCCGTGCAGACCCCGCTGCTGCTGCCGCTGGCCTGGCTCGCCCTGGCGATCGCCTTCGGCGTCCGCACCGCACCGTTCGCCCCTTGGCTGGGTGCTGCGCTCGGGGTCGGCGTCCTCGCATGGCAGGTGGGGCATCGTCATGCACGGACGCGGATGGCGTCGGCCGCCGTCCTGCTCCGCAAGGAGCGAGGACTGTCGCGCCGGGCGACGGCGCTGCTCGCGGCGACGGCGGTGTGCCTGCTCGCGGGCGGGGCGGGCGTAGCGGTCAACGTCGCTTTCGGCGACCGGGTCAACCGGCAGGTGCTCCGCGACGATGTCGTTCCTCCGCTGAACCTGCACGACTACGCCAGCCCGCTGATGAAGCATCGCCTCTACGCGCTGACGCAGAAGCAGGACGTGCTCTTCGAGGTGCGCGGCATGCCGGCGGGGGCTCGGCTGCGTCTGGCCGTGCTCAACGCCTACGACGGCAACGTCTACCACGTCGCGCAGCAGGCCAGCCAGTACCTCAGGTCCGGACGGGAGCTGCCAGGGCGGCCGGACGGGGACGTCGTCCGTGCCCAGATCACCGTGGTCGACTACGACGGGGTGTGGCTCCCGACCTTCGGCACCAGCGCCCGCATCGAGTTCGGCGGGGAACGCGCGCGCAGCGAGGCCGGGGGGCTGCACTTCAACAGGACCAGCGACCAGGCCCTGACCACGAGCCGGCTCGACGAGGGATCGACCTACACCCTGGACGCGGTGCCGATCCGGCCGCTCGACGACACCGCACGCGAGCGGATCGCCTCCGCCGGCGCAGGTCGCGGGTCGCTGGGCACCGCGGAGCGGGTGCCGGATGTGCTCGTCCGGATGGCGACGGACCTGACCGCCGAGGCGACCAGCTCCTACCAGCAGCTGGCGACCCTGACCGAGCACCTGCGCGCCGAGGGCTATTACTCCGACGGCGCGGACGGTCTCGCGCGGTCGGGCCACACCGCCGAACGTCTCGACACGATGTTCAGCGCCCGGCAATGGATCGGCGACGATGAGCAGTACGCCACGGCGATGGCCCTGATGGCCTCGCGGCTGGGCATCCCGGTGCGGGTCGTGATGGGCTTCTACCCTCTCGAGGGGGACGCCCCCGGCGACGCCTGGCAGGTCACCGGGGAGCAGGCGCACGTCTGGGTCGAGGCCAACCTCGACGGCGCGGGATGGGTCAGCTTCGACCCGACGCCCGATCGGGACAAGGTGCCCCAGACCGACGCGCCCCAGCCCAAGCCGAAGCCCAAGCCGCAGATCGATCCGCCGCCGGATCCGCCCGAGAAGCTCCCCGACGACGTCATCATCCTCGACGAGGACGCCGCGAACGTCGACGAGGACGATCGCTTCGACCTGGCGTGGCTCTGGATGCTGCTGCGGATCCTGGGCACGGCGCTGGGCGGGGCGGCGGTGGTCAGCGCGCCCTTCCTCGCGATCCTCGCGCTCAAGCGGCGCCGGGCGGCCGGCCGGGCGACCCGCGGCCAACACGCCGACCAGTTGGCGGGTGCGTGGGACGAGGTCGTCGACCGCGCCCGGGACATCGGGCACCCGGCGGCGAGTTCGGCGACCCGCGCCGAGTCTGCGGTGCAGTTGCGCACCCATTTCCCCGCCGTGGCGTTCGAGCCGTTGGCGACGCGCATCGACGCGTCCGTCTTCGGGCCCACGCCACCCCACGAGCAGCAGCGCGACCAGGCGTGGGCGGACGTCGAGCAGGTGAAGAAGGAGATGCTCGGCACGCTCACCTGGTACCGGCGTCCGCTGGCGCTGGTGTCGCTGCGGTCGCTTCGGCGGCGGCGTCCGGAGGCGGCACTCGGCCCCCGGCGGACGGTCAGCCTGCCCCTGCCACGCCGACGGTACGCCCCGAGCGGTGCCGAACGGTCACACCCCCGAAATGTCATCGATCCCGAGGTGAGGAGTCAGCCATGAGGCAGTACGGAACCTGCGTCGCCCAGCCCGTCGACATGGGGCCGCGGGTCGCCGCGCGCCTGATCAACTCGGCGACGGTGGCCGTCCTCTACGTCCCGGTGATGCTGGCGAACGACGCGACGATCTTGTTTCTGCTGGTGCTGGTGATTCTCGGACTCGCAGTCGGCCAGCTCTACATGATTCTGAAGAAGTCGACGACCATCGGCGGCCACGCGATGAAGATCGTCTACCTGCGCGTCGACAGCGGCGCCGAGGCAGCCGGACTCATCTTCGGGCGCATGCTGCTGACGGACCTCGTGGGCGGTGCGACCTTCGGGCTCGCCAACATCGCGCTCCTGGTCACCTACCGGGACGGGCAGCACTGGCTGGACCGCGCCATGGGCACGGTCGGCGTCCTGCGCGACACCGTCAGCCGGACGGACGCCCTTCCCGCTGGCAGGCCGTTCGCGGCCGCGCCCTGGCAGCAGACCCCCGGGCAGCCGCACCCTGCCGGGCCGACCCAGCCGGGGGTGACCCCGGTGTCGATGCCCACCGCGGCCCCCGGTCCCGCAGTGTGGCCGCCCGCGCCGCAGGCGGGACCGGCATGGCCGCCCGCGCCCGCACAGCCGCCCGCCCAGTCGCCCGTCTGGCCACCCGCACCGGAGCCCGTCACCGCGGATCCCGCACCCTGGTCTCCCTTCACGAGCCCCGGCGCGTCGACGACGGATGGCAATCCGTTCGCAAGGCCCCCCTCGGGGCCGGCCCCGGCCACGAGTCCGGCCCCCCTCGCACCGCCGGTCGCGGCCGCACCCCTCGCACCGGCGTCCCCGACCTCCGTGGCGCCGATGCCCGCAGCGCCGATGCCCGCAGCGCCGATCCCGGTGACGCCAATCCCGGCAGCACCGGATCGCGAGTCCGCGGCGAACCCGTGGTCCCTAGGGGCTCCTGATTCTCCGCGTCCGCCCGCGGCCTCCGTTCAGGCGCCCCCGGCTCCCGCCGTCCCGTTCGGCCCGCCGGGACAGGCGCCGCTCCCTCCTCGCGTCGATGAGCGTCGCGCCGAGGAGCCCATCGTGACGCTGGCGCCGCCCGTCGCGGCGACGGGCATGCTCAACGACGAGACGGTTCTCGACGCGGACGTGGGCCCGACGCCGTCCGTCGTGCTCGACGACGGCGACGTGATCACGCTCGAGACGGCCGTCGTCCTCGGGCGGAACCCGATCGCGCCGGCGGACCACCCCGACGCGCGCTGCGTGTCCCTGGTCGACGAGTCGAAGCGCATGTCGAAGACGCACCTGGTGCTGCGCGCCACCGACGAGGGGGTGACCGTCGTCGACGTGGGGGCGTCCAACGGCGTCGGTTTTGAGATCGGCGGCGTCGTGGAGCGCCTCACCCCGCACCAGCCGCGCCTCCTGGTCGCCGACGCGGTCGTACATTTCGGCTCCCGGACGCTGCGGGCGTCCGTATGAACGACCCCCAGTTCGAGGTCCGGTTCGGCGGGGCGACCCACCAGGGGATGGTGCGTGGCCTCAACGAGGATTCCTACCTCACGATGCCACCGCTGTTCCTGGTCGCCGACGGCATGGGCGGACACGCGCGCGGCGAGGTCGCCTCGCGCGCGGTCGTGGACGCCTTCCTCGAGCTGGGCACCCGACACTGGTTGGAGTCGGCGGCGTTGGCGGACGCGGTGCGTCGCGCATGGGCGGACGTTTCAGCGCTGTCGGGCGAGGGTCGGGCGCCCGGCTCGACCCTGACCGGGGTGGGCCTGAGCCGCCAGGGCGGCCTCCCGTGCTGGCTGGTGTTCAACATCGGCGACTCCCGGACCTACCTGATGCGATCAGGACAGTTGCAGCAGGTCAGCCAGGACCATGCCGCGACCGAACCGCGCACCCGCGCCGATGCCACCCCACGCCACGTCATCACGCGTGCGGTCGGCGCCGGGATGGCGCTCGTTGTGGCCGACCAGTGGCTGATCCCCGCGCAGGAGGGCGACCGGATCCTGATCTGCTCGGACGGGCTCAGCAACGAGGTCACCCCCGAGCTGATGAACGCGACATTGCTGGCCCAGACCGATCCGCAGTCGGTCGCACAGGAACTCGTGCAAGCGGCCCTGAACGCAGGCGGGCACGACAATGTGACGGTCGTCGTCGTGGACTGCGTCGGCCTGACGGGCGTCGCGGCCGGAGCGCTGAGCGACACCACCGAGTCGGACACCGTCCTGGACGAGGAAGGGCGACCATGACCCGGCCCGATGGCGTCGTCCACTGCCTGCCCGGGGACCACCACGCGATCGTCTGGCCGGGCGGCGTCGCGCTGCTCGACGGGTCGGTGCCCGCGTCGGTCGCGGCGCGGCTGTGGGGGAGGATGCGCACCGCCCCTGAGCTGGGTGCGTTCCTCCAGGCGCTGGCCGAGGCCTCAGGATCGGGTCTCCTCGACCTGCCGGATTTCGTCATCGCGATCCATCGCGGTGACCGATTCCACGTCGCCGTGCGGGGTGAGGGCGAGGTGACCGCGAGGGGGGACGCCGGCGTCCACACCCTGACCGGTGCGGGCATCACGACCTGGGCCGAGAGATCGTTCCCGCTCCCCGTGGGGGTGGTGCTGACGATGGGCGACGCGGCCGACCAGGAGGGGGCCTCGCCGATGGTCGACGGCGTGACGCGGGCGGGGACGGTGCACCTCGGTGAGGTGAGGGAGCCGTCCGAAGAGTGTCCTCCTGCCGAGGACCGATCCCCTGTCGTGGAGGACCAGCCTGTCGTGGACCCGCCGCCGCGTCCGGCGCCCGCGCGTGCGACATCCGCACCGGAGCCTGCGCGTGCGACATCCGCACCGGAGCCCGCGCGTGCGACATCCGCACCGGAGCGCTCGATTCAGGCGCCTTCCGCACCGGCCGCGCCCGCACCGGTCGCATCCGCAGTGGCCGCGTCCGCACCGGCGGCGTCCGTGACCAGCACGGCCGCCAACCCTTATCGCTCGCTGTGGGAGAAGACCAGGGCGGTCGATGTCGAAGCGGCCGCCGTCCGGATCGACTCCGACGCCGCATCCATGGATGTCGCGCACGAGGACGCCGCGCATGCGGACAACGGGCACGAGGCGGAGGAGCCGAGGGACGGCGGTGACCACGTCGATCTGGACGACCAGCGCCACGGGGACACCGTGCTCGACGAGGGGTTCGCCGACATCGCGGCGCCGGTCGAGTCGGCCGTACCGCAGGTGCTGTCCCGCTTCTGCGCCCAGGGCCATGCGAATCCACCGGAACGGTCGCAGTGCTTCACCTGTGACTCGGCGGTGGTGGGCGAGGCTCGCCGCGCCCGGCGTCCTCAGCTCGGCTGGCTGCGCGTGGAGGGAGGCGAGACGATTCCGCTGGCCGGCCCCGTGGTGGCCGGCCGCAACCCCTCCTCGGCGTCACTGCGGCTCTCGGAGCCGGCCCGGCTGGTGGCGCTGCCTCACGCGCACGTCTCGGGCACGCACGTGGCCTTCCTCCTCGAGGGATGGCGGGTGATGGTGCACGATCTGGGCAGCCGCAACGGCACCTATCTTCGTCGCCACGGTAAGCCGCCCGTGCGGTTGCCGGCCGCGCCGCATCTCCTGGTGCCCGGCGACCTGATCGACCTCGGCAAGGGACTGTTCCTTCATCTCGACAGGATCCCTTGATGGGGCAGAACAGCGTGGCACCCCAACTGCCTGGCTACACGTACCTGGGCTTCATCGGCGGCGGAGGCTTCGCCGACGTCTTCCGCTACCAGGATCCGACCGGACGGCCCGTCGCCGTCAAGGTGACCCACGGTGCGAGCGGCGAGACGCTGCAGGCGTCCGAAGCCGAGGCACAGCTGATGGCCAAGCTGTCCGCGCACCCGAGCATCGTGACGATCTACACCATGGGCACCGCCCCCGACGGGCGCACCTATCTCGTCATGGAGGAATGCGGAGCCGCCCACCTGGGGCAGCGGGTCGCGAAGAGACTACTCACGGCGTCCAAGGCGATGGAGATCACCATCCAGCTGGCCGGAGGAATCGAGACGGCGCATCGGCTCGGCATCCTGCACCGCGACATCAAGCCGGCCAACATCCTGTTCACGGGCCTCCGGGTCCCGGCGCTCACCGATTTCGGCATCTCGGTGTCCCATGAGACCGGCCAGTCTCGCAACGCACTGAGCCCCCTGTGGGCGCCACCGGAACAGCATGCCGGCAGCGGCCTCGCCATGGGCCCGTGGAGCGACATCTTCTCGCTGGCCGCGACGACGTGGGCGATGCTGGTCGGACGCAGCCCACTCGAGGTGCCTGGTGGGCGCAACGACACGTTGGCGGTCCGCGAGCGTTTCCAGCGATTCACCCCACCGCCCACCCGACGCGCGGACGTGCCGGACGTGCTGGAGCGGGTGCTGGCCACCGCGCTCGCCCGCGATCCTCAGCAGCGGTATCAGTCGGCGCTCGAGTTCGCGCGTGCCCTGCAGGGCGTTCAGGGTCAGCTCAACGAGTCGGTGACACCGATTCCGGTGCTGACCGACGACGATGAGGACGACTTCGACGACCCGGAGTTGCGCGAGACCGGCACGCAGGTCAGTGGCTTCATGCTCATCGACCCCGACCGGGCGGTGGGGTCGCAGACGATCACGGTCGGCGCTCCGACGGGCGGCTTGACGAGCCCGCACGAGCGTTCGCATCCCACGGACGGCTCGGTGCCGCTCGACCCGCTCATCCAGCACGGACGCGGGTACGCCTCGGCCGGGCTGCGCGATTTCACCGCTCCGGCCGTCCCGGTGGTCGTGCCCGGGACGGGCACGGCCGGGCCGGTCGCGCCCGTCGTCGGCCCGGCCGCAGCGAAGCCACGCCGCCGCGGCGTGGTGGTGGCGACGGTGGCGATCCTGGCGGTCGTCGTCGGCGGGTTGGTGCTGTGGCGCAGCGGCGTGCTGGCGGATGGTGGCACCCAGACCGCGGTCGCGTCGCCGACCGCCGTCGCCCAGGATCCCGCGGCGGGCAGGGTGCCTCCGGTCGAATCCGTCCAGGGGGTGGTGGACGGCGGTCAGGTCAGGTTCTCGTGGTCCAACCCTGATCCCAAGGCGGGGGACAAGTACATCGTGGCCGAGCTGAGCGCGCCCACCGATCGTCCTGTCATGGTGGCCGAGGAGCCGGCCGTCAGCGTCGAGCACCGGCCCGGGCAAACCTGCGTCGAGGTGCGGCTGCGGCGCCCGAACGGCTCGGTTTCCACGCCCGTGAAGGGGTGCGTGACGGCATGAAGGTGCTCGCCAGCCTGCGGAGGGAGCAGGCCGAGGTGCAGACGATCCAGGTGATCGCCGACGGGACGGCCACCGCCCACGACGTCGCGGTCGCCATCGTCAGCGCGGGCCGTGAGGAGCTGATCGAGCCGTCCCGCGCCCGGCTGACGCTGCGGATCGACGCCGACGACCGCCCGGCGAGAACCCTGGACCCCGAGGTTCCTCTGGCCGAGTCGGGAGTTCGCTCGGGAGTCACGTTCGCGGTCGTCGAGGCGCAGGGCGAAGGGGACACCCGGGTGGGCGCCGTCGTGAGGATCGTCGCAGGACCGGATCGCGGCATCGAGGTGCCGATCCGCGTCGGCGGATCCCTCGTCGGTCGCAGCCCCGAGTGTCAGGTGCGGCTGCGCGACCCGCGCGTGTCCGCGACGCACGCGAAGATCGTGGTGGGGCGCGAACTCGAGATCATGGACATCAAGTCGTCCAACGGCGTCCTGGTCGGAGCCGAGAAGATCAACCGGGCGGTGCTGAAGCCCGGCGACACCGCCGTGCTCGGGCACACCCACCTCCAGGTGCACCGAGTGGGGGGCGCCATCGCCGACGACACGGCCACCGAGATTCGTTTTCTGCGGCCTCCGGTGGTCCAGAGCAGGCCGCAAGCGGGCGAGATCGAGCTGCCCGACCTGCCCTCGGCGCCCGCGCGGACGCCGTTCCCCTGGCTGGCGCTCCTGGCCCCGCTGGTCATGGGCGCCATCATGTTCGCGACCACCCGCAGCGCGATGTCGCTGCTGTTCGTGGCCATGAGTCCCGTGCTCATGCTGGCGGGCTACGTCGGCAACGTGATCGACGGGCGGCGCAAGCGGAAGTCGGAGACGACCGACTTCGAGGCAGCGATGACGCAGGTCGAAGCGGACATCGTGGATGCCCGCGGGCTGGAGACGACGCAGCTTCGACGGCTGTACCCGTCCGTCGCCGAGTGCGTCCAGGCGGCCGTGGATCGCGATGCCCGGCTGTGGTGCAGGCGTCCGGAGCACCCCGAGTTCCTGCACGTGCGGCTGGGTACGGGAGCGATCCCCGCGCGAGTGGTCGTCAAGGAGCCGGGCCGTACCGGCGCCGCCGAGCTCACCCGACGCCAGCGCGAACTCGCGGGGCGCAGCCGCCTGCTCGCGGACGTCCCGGTGGTCGCCGACCTCCGCTCGGTCGGCGGTATCGGCCTGGCCGGGCCCGTGCCGGTCGTCAGCGGCGTCGCTCGCGGCGTCGTCGCGCAGGTCGCGACGATGCACTCGCCGGCCGAGCTGGTCATCGTGTGCCTCACGTCGAGCGCCCTGAAGGGCCAATGGTCTTGGCTGGAGTGGCTGCCGCACACGTCCTCGCCGCACAGCCCGATCCCGGGTTCGCTGCTGGCCGCGGACTCCACCCGCGGACGCGCGCTCGTCGATCAGCTCGAGGAACTGGTGACCGCGCGCGGCGACTCGGCCCAGCAACAGCCGCGCGGTCCCCTCGAAGGCCAGGAGCGGCCCACGGCCCCGATGACGCCGTCGGTGCTCGTCGTCGTCCACGACGCCGCCGTCGGGTCCGAGCGGGTGGTGAGCATCGCCGAACGGGGACCGGACGTCGGCGTCCACGTGCTGTGGGTCGCCGCCGAACGGGCGCAGCTGCCGGCCTCCTGCCGTACCTACCTCGACCTACCCCTCGGCGGCGAGGCCGTGGTGGGCATGGTGCGGTCCGAGCGGGTGATCCGCGGGGTGGCGACCGAGTCCCTCGATCTCCACACGGCGCATCTGACCGCGCGCCGGCTGGCGCCGGTCGTGGACGCGTCTGTGCCCGTCGAGGACGACACCGACCTGCCGCGCAGTGTCTCGGTCATCGGCCTGCTGGGGCACCGGGAGTCGACCGAGCCGGCCGAGATCCTCGACCGGTGGCGGGAGAATGGTTCGTTCGTCGAGCGCGCCCCGGGCGCGACACGCCGCGAGCGGCCCGCGGACCTGCGGGCCCTCGTCGGCCACGGCGGTCTGTCTGTGTTCACGCTCGACCTGCGGGCGCAGGGACCGCACGCGCTGGTGGGCGGGACGACCGGCTCGGGCAAGTCGGAGTTCCTGCAGGCGTGGGTGCTGGGCATGGCGCACGCCTACAGCCCGGATCACGTCACGTTCCTGTTCGTCGACTACAAGGGCGGGGCGGCCTTCGCCAAGGCCGACGAACTGCCGCACTGCGTCGGCACGGTGACCGACCTGTCGCCGTACCTCGTGCGGCGCGCCCTGCGCAGCCTCCGTGCCGAGATCCGCCGGCGTGAGCACCTGTTCAACGCGAAGGGGGTCAAGGACCTCATCGCCTTCGAGCGCACGGGCGACCCGGACTGCCCGCCCAGCCTCATCATCGTGGTGGACGAGTTCGCCGCGCTGGTCGGCGAAGTGCCGGAGTTCGTCGACGGCGTGATCGACGTGGCGCAACGCGGTCGTTCGCTCGGCCTCCATCTCATCCTGGCCACGCAGCGTCCGGCCGGCGTGATCAAGGACAGCCTCCGGGCCAACACGAACCTCCGGATCGCCCTGCGCGTCAACGACGCGCACGACTCGAGCGACGTGCTGGGCAGCCCGCAGGCGGCCAGCATCGATCCGAGCACGCCCGGACGCGGCGTCGCCCGGGTGGGTCCGTCGCGGCTCATTCCCTTTCAGTCCGCGTTCCCGGGGGCGCTGACCCCGGCGGAGACACCCGCACCGCCGATCGATGTGGACGAGGTCGACTTCGGCCAGCACGTGGCCTGGAAGATCCCTCGCCCCACGGCGCAGGGACCGGCGGTCGACAAGGACATCGTCCGCGTGGTCGACGCCATCGGTGCGGCGGCGCGGCAGGGCCGCGTCCCGGCGCCGCGGCGTCCGTGGCTCAACACCCTGAGCGCCGCGTACGACCTCAGTCGCCTCAATCAGCGTTCGGATCAGGCCATCGTGCTCGGGGTCGTGGACGATCCCGACAATCAACTGCAGCAGCCGACCCATTTCCGACCCGACGACTCCGGGAGCATCGTCTACTTCGGAGCGGGCGGGTCCGGCAAGACCAGCGCGCTGAGGTCGTTGGCGATCGCGGCGTCGATCACGCCGCGTTCGGGTCCCGTGCATGTCTACGCGCTCGACTTCGCCGGCGGCGGCCTGTCGATGCTGGACAAGCTGCCCACCGTCGGTGCGGTGATCGGCGGCGACGACGACGAGCGGGTCGCGCGCCTCATGTCGATGCTGAGCGTCTTGCTCGACGCGCGGGCACCCCGGTACAACGAGGTCGGTGCCGACTCGCTCAGCGCGTACCGGCGCCAGCCCGGTCGGGCGGGCGAGCCGCGCGTCCTCGTCCTCGTGGACGGCTTCGGTTCGTTCCGCGAGGAGTACGACTCGGGCCTGCAGCGCCAGGCCGTCTTCGCGCAGTTCCAGCGGCTGGTGAACGAGGGCCGCGGCGTCGGCATCCACTTCGCCGTGACAGTGGACCGGCCGAGCGCGCTGCCCTCGTCGATGCAGGGCGCCTTCCAGCACCGGGTGGTGCTGCGCATGCCGGATGCGGACGCCTACATGGCGCTCGGCGTCCCGAAGGACGTCCTCGATCACGCCAGCCCGCCCGGGCGCGCCCTGAGCGCTCACGACCCGAACGAACTGCACCTGGCGACGCTGGGCCGCGACCCCTCGCCGGTGGGGCAGGCGCGCGAGATCGAGCAGTTGGCCGCGGTGATCGTGCTGCCCTCGCGTCCCGAACCGGTGCGCAGCTTGCCGAAGGAGATCGCGGCGTCCGACGTGCCCGTCACTGTCGGCGGCCTGCCCACGCTCGGCATGGAGGACCGTTCGCTGGCGTTCATCGGCTTCGACCCGCAGGGCACCTACGTCGTGGCCGGCCCGCCGAAGTCGGGCGTCAGCAGCGCCGTGCGGTGGCTGGCCGAGTCGATGCGCCGGGCGCTGCCCGCCGTGCCCCGCGTGCTGCTCACGCCCCGGGCGTCCGAGTTGGCCGGGCTGTCGTTGTGGACCGCCCAGGTCACGGGGACGGCTCAGATCAAGGACTATCTGGCGACGAAGCTGGCTCCCTACCTGGAGAGCGCGGCAGGTGCCGGGACGCCGAGCGTGGCGATCGTCGTGGACCGGTTCGGAGAGCTCATCGGCTCCGAGGTGGACGGCGCACTCACGGAGGCGCTGAAGCAGGTGCGCCGCAACGGGCACCTGCTGATCGCGACGGGCGACACGTCGAGCTTCAGTCCGTCCGGCTTCTCCAACCTGCTGACGGAGATCAAGAACGGCAAGGCGGGCCTTCTGCTGCAGCCGCAACCAGGCGACGGAGACCTGGTGAAGACTCAGCTTCCCCGATTCCGGCCCGCCGATTTCCCGCGCGGCCGCGGCTATTGGATCGCCAACAACGCGATCGACAAGGTTCAACTTCCGGAGGTGGAGTGATGGCTGATGGGCTTCTGATCAAGGATGACGTGGTGCAGTCGTTCATCAACGACTGCTACCGCGGCATAGCGATGCTGAGCTCTTCGACGGCTTTCACGGAGTCGATGGCGGAGGCGGCAGGCCCCAACGGCGGGTTGAAGAGGGCCCTGAACAGCGTCGAAGGTGAATGGAGCATCCGTCGCGAGAAGCTGCTCGACTCGTTCGAGAAACTGATGGAGACCATCGCCGAACTCCGGAGCAAGTACGCAGAGCTGGACGCGGACTTGGCCCGACTGCTTGACCGCCGAGGGGACGCCGGACAGGAAGGCGCCGATCCCGAGCAAGCGGCTCCGGCCGGGGGAGCCTCCTCGGCGGGGACACCAACGGCGGCGACGGCAGCGGCGGACGAGGGCACGGCGGGCGCCGCACCAGCGCCGTCCGCGGGTGGTGGGGGTGCCGCCGCCAGCATCTCGCCTCTGGGTGGAGCAGGAGGGCAGAGCGCTGGGTCGACGACCGGCCCCGGCGCCGTGCCCTTCTCAGCCACGGCCGATCTGCCGCCCCTCGGCGCGAGCACGGTGCAGCCGAGCACGGGGGGAGGCCTCGGCGGCGCAGTGTCGCCGCTCGATTCGATCCTCGCCTTCGCCGACCGCTGGGCACTGCTGACTGGGCGGACGCGCGAGGAGGTGGTTGCTCTGCTGGTGGCGGGCATGGGGGTGACGGGGCTCATCCCGGCGGCGATGCTGGCCCAGTTGGGAAGGCGGACCGGGACCACGGTTCCCGGCGAGGTGGTCGGCGGCGAGGCACCACCCGGCGATGCCGCCGGTCAGGCGGCCCTGCCCGAAGGCGGGGCGGTCGCCGACGGGGACGTGGCCGACGGCCCACAGGCGTCCGACCCCGGGGTGGGCGAGGCCCCGGCGGCCGATCTCGAGGGCGGGGCGAACGACGCAGATTCGTCCGAAGACGCGGCGGCTGCGGCGTCGTCCGAGCTCCTGGCACCGGACGCCGAACCTGCCGCCGATGGAGCTCCGTCGCCCGGCAACGGCGGCTCGTCCGGGCTCTCACCGGAAACCGAGGTCGCGCTGGGGACCTCGCACGATCTTCAGCCGGAGGTGTCGGACGCGGCCACCGCAGCGCCGCTGGAGTTGCCTGACCTCGAGTCGGCGCCGGCCGCCGACGCGCCGGGCAGTGCTGGGGGGAGCAGCGGGGTCGAGTTGCCGCCGCTCGAAGGGCCGAGTGAGGCGGGCGGGGGCGCTGGCGGAACCGCATCGCCGCTCGAACTGCCGGACCTCACCGTCGGTGACGCGGCGTCCGCCGAGGAATCATCCAACGGATCGCCGCTCGTTGACGTGTCGGAGGTCGGCACGGCGTCGGCCGGGGCTGCCGCGATGGCGGCGCCGATGGCGATGCGCGGTGCCGCGGGGATCGGGGCGGTGGGTGGGCTCTCGGCGGGGGCATCGACGCCCACACCCACGGCCACCGCGGGCGGCGGCGTCCAGAAGGACGCCGCACGTCGCGAAGCCCGAGAGGTGCTGGATATCGACGAGGAGGAGAACCAGTGAGCCCGACTTTTGATCTCTCGTGCGTGGGAGGACTCAGCAACCAGCTCGACGGTGACCCGGACCGGCTCGACCACATGGTGGGGGTCTTCCGCAAGAACGCTGGGGTGATGCTCGACTCGGCGTCGAACCTCGAACGGCTGCGTGCCGGAACGGGGGAGATGCGCGCCGACGGGTTCACGGCCGCCGCGAAGAAGGCGTTCGAGGTCGAGTCGGGCATCCGGGCGGCGGCCTGGTACTACCAGCAGGTGGCGGACGCGGTCGCGGGGTTCAGCCCCGTCCTGCGCGAAGCTCAGCGCAAGGCGCCGGCCTCGCTCGACCAGTTGCACCAGGCGGAGGCCCGCAAGGCGGTCGCGCAGTCCGACTACGAGCGGGCGAGGCACTACGCGCGCAACGTCGATCCGTCGACGCAGCAGCAGGGTGTCAGTCTCGCGAACGACGCCAACCGGCGCTTTGCCAGCGCCGACGCCTCGCTGACGGACGCCCGCAACGCCTTGCGCGCCGCGGCGAGTGAGGTGGGCCAAGCCAACGACGCGGCTGCCGCAAAGGTCAAGGCGGCGACCGACAACGCCGGGCTGAAGGACTCACTCTGGGACCAGCTCGCCAAATTCGGCGAGATGATCGGCAAGGCGCTCGTCGCGATCGGGACATTCATCTGGGAGAACCTCGACACCATCGTCTTGGTCCTGACCGTGGTGTCTTTCTTCATCCCTGGTGGGGCGCCGGTGATGGCGGTCATCAACGGCGCGCTCCGGATACTCAAGGTGCTTTCCACCGTCAAAAGCTTGGTCGGCTATGCGCAGGACGGGTGGGAGGTCGTCCAGGCCGTCCAGGACGGCGACTGGGAGAAGGCCGGCCGGAAGGTCCTGGCCGTGGGTGCCGCGTTCGCCCTCCGCAAGGTCACCAGCAAGGTCGCGCGAGTGGCCGGACGGGCGTCCGGCAAGGAGATGTTCTCGCTCGACAAGTCGGGGAAGATGAGCACCACCGCGACCGGAAGGGCGATCGATCGGGTGATCACCAAGCTCGGCCCGGTCATCAAGAACGCCGACGGCTCGGAGCCCACCGCGTTCATGAGTCGCCACATCGACCGGAGCACGCAGGTCATCACCAACGTGACGGAGTGGACGTACAAGCAGGGCCTGAAGATGGTGACCAAACCCCTCGTCAACGCCATCGAGGGCCCGAGCTCGGACTCACCCAAGGCAGACGTCACTGTCCGCCACGCCGGTGGTGGGGGCGGCGGCAGTGGCGGTGGAGGCTGGTAAAGGTGCCCACGGTGACGAGAAGCAAAGGACTTCGCAGATGAGAGAGTATTCCGCCGTCCTGCTGCCCCATTGGGTGCAGTTCGACCTGACCCAGCCCGTCGCGGGACCGCTCGACGAAGCGATCGCGCTCATGCTGGGCGACGTGCCGAGGGAGTCCGCCAAGCGGGTTCGCGCCCACCTTCGGGAGCGTCTGTCCGGCCTGCTGACGCAACTGGCGTCGGCCGGCGTCACGGCGGTGTTCATGCCGGCCGAGAACCCGTCCGTGGCGAGCGCCTTCCCGGTCTTGTCGGTGCGTCCGGCCGACTTCGTCGTCGACGGCGAACAGATGGATCCCATGGACTATCTGATCGCCCTGGTGGGCAGCGGCGCGGCAACCGTCATCGAACCCGAGGGAATGGTGGGCGTCCGCCGGGTCACCGACCGCGACAGCACCGCCGCGCTGAGGGAGGCGTTGGCGGACGTTCCGGCCGACATGGCCGACGGACTGGATGTCGAGGCGAGTGCCAAGGCGGTCCAGCACGGACGCTTGAGCCGCGAGGTCGAGTACATCATCGGCGTCCCTCAGTCCGAGGACCGGTGGATGTCCGTCACTGGCAGCCTGTCCGTCATCCAGGGGGAGGCAAGCGAGGAACTGCTCGGGGCGGTCACCCAGCTCGCCGACCGCTGGGTGGAGACGATCCGTTGGGTGGAGGAGTCGCATGACTGAGCACGTCACGCCGTTGGTGGTCTACCTGCCCGTGGGGCTGGACGCGGCGGAGCAGGGCGGGTGGTGTGAAGCGGTGCTCGGCGAGCTCGTCGGTGCGGGTGCCGTGGATCGGGATGACGCGGGCGCATGGCGTCCGCTGCTGACGGCGGCGGCTGCCGACGTCCTTCCTGAGGGCGTATCCGGGGCGGCGCTGCTCGTGAGCGCCGAACAGCCGCCGACATACCTGTGGATCACGATGGCGCAGCCGGCGGGTTGGCCCACGGGGCTGGGGGACGCCGTCCTCGACACCCAGCTGCCGGGTGCGCCACTGCCGGCGCCGGCGCTTGCGGCGCCGGGGCAGGTCTACCAGCGGATCCGCCGGGGATGGGTGGAGCGGCCTGACGGGGCTCCCGTCTTCACGCAGACCAGCGTCACCGCGACCACGCTGGCGGTGCCGGTGCTCGGCGACACCGACGTGTGCCTGTGGTTCACCAGCCTTGACCCGGTGGCCGCGGATGCGCTCCAGCCTGCCATCGCCGAGCTCGCCGTCAGTGCCGAGCTGCTGACCTATCTGAGTTCGTAGAACCTGCGGCGCCAGGGATGTGGGGGCTCCGGCGTTCCGACGAAACCTTCCCCACCTTGAGAAAGGAATCAATAATCATGGCCAACTTGAATGTGTCGTATGACGCGATGGAGAACGAGGCGTCCGCCCTGATGAACGGACGCCAGGAGATCGAGGGCAGCCTCACCGCTCTGGCAAACCGCATCAACGGACTCGTCTCGAGCGGTTTCGTGACCGACAGCGCGTCGGGTGCGTTCCAGCAGATGTACGAGGAGTTCACGACCTCCGCCAAGAACACGATCGCGTCGCTCGACCAGATCGCCAACACGCTGAAGCAGATGGCGCAGACCATGCGCGAGACGGACGAAGGTCTCGCCCGTTCCATCGGCTGAGCGCCGTCGACGTGAGGGCGGGAGCCGAGCGACTCGCCGGCGCCCGTCCCCTCGCTGTCGTCGGTCGTCACAAGGAGTTGCTGCGAACGATCCTTCGGTCATCTACTTCTATTCGCCGCCCGGTTGGCCCAGCGCGGCGCCCGGGGTGCTGCCTCCGGCCGGATGGCAGCCCGACGCGAGCTTCCCGGCGCCGCCGGCGGGTTGGATCTACTACCGGAACGCGGACGGGGTACCCGTGGACGCCCCGGCCGGGGCTTGGCGTCCGCCCGCGTTCGCGTCGGTCGTCTCGGCGGTGCCGGCGGTGACCCATGCGCCCGTGCAGACTCGCGGCAAGCGCCCGCTGCTGCTCGTGCTGAGCGGCGCGCTCGTCGTGGCGCTGGTCGCGGTGGGAGCGTTCGTTCTCTGGCCGCGGTCGCCGCAATTGTCGACCGAGCAGTTTGCGAAACTGGCCGCCGCCCCGACCATCGCCGGGTGGTCGACCAAAGGCTGGGACCCGTACCGCGACGAGCCGATGGACTTCAGCGATTGGACTGATCCGGCTCCACTTCCCGCGTGTGAAGCGGGGAGGTCCCACGCGCAGAGTTCTCTACTCCGATCGCAGCGGGGTGGTTTCGTCGACGGCGATAGCGTGGGCGGCCTCGAGGTCCAGCTATGGGCGGATCGGGACGCACTGGACGCGGGCGGTGCCCTAGATTACAGCTGCAACCAGGAACTCGGTGGCGTGCCTGCGAGTACACGAGGCGATCGGGTGTCTTGGGATGAATGGAAAATTGTGGATCGTGAGGGCTACGTGGGCGAGTTCCAAAGTGTTTCCGGGGGCGGCGTTCACGGTTTCTACGTGCGTGTCGCAAACGTGCGGCTCAACTGGGTCTGTTTTGATGGCAAGAGTGCGTGCGCTTCTGAAGCAGAGCTGGATCGCATGGCCTCCCGGTTCGCCAAGGAAGTCGCGGCTGTGGATAGATAGGGCGGACTCATGAGTGATTCAGTGGTGTACTTCTGTTCGCCGCCGGGCTGGCCGAGCGCGGCCCCCGGGATCCTGCCACCGGCGCGGTGGCAGCCAGATCCGAGCTTTCCGGCGCCTCCGGCAGGCTGGGTGTTCTATCGGAATGCCGCGGGATTCCCTGTGCAGGCCCCGTCGGACGCGTGGTGTCCGCCCACCTCTGTATCCTGCGTCTCCGCCATCCCGGTCAGGCCTCAGATCAGCTCAGCCCGGAGCGGCCGCACCGGACCCGGTCGCACAGGCCCCGGTCGCACAGGCCCCGGTCGCACAGGCCCCGGTCGCGCAGCGGTGGCCGTCGGTGTCGTCGTAAGTTTGGTGTTGGCGGCGGTGATCGGGTCCAGCGTCTTTCTACTGGTGACGAATAGGCCGGGCGATTCGGCGAGCGGCACCGTTGGATCGTCTGGCTTCGTCCTCAATCTGGCCGGCGTTACCGTGCGCGCCTCCGCTGGTGTCGCTCCGGAAGGCACCCCGGTGAGTGCTGAACTCATCGAGGCGCCATCATTCGGCGAGTTCGGCGGCTTCGCCGCTCCGGTCGCGCGAGGCGTCGACGTCACTCTCGGTGACCGAATGCAGCCCTTCAGCCCGGTGACCATCATTTTCGATCTCGCCGAGGATGATTGGGACAATACGAGGCTGTTCGTGCTAGGCGAGTCCCGCGACGAAGGGCGGGACATTGAGTTCGTCAAGTCGACCCGCGACGGAACCGAGCGGACGGTGACGGCGATCGCGCAGCATCTCTCCTGGTATTCGGTCGCCAAGGTGGATCAGCGTCAGCTCGGTGAGAAGTTCGGCGAGTGGATCAACGTTGCGTCGGGCATACGCACAACCAAGCCAGCCTGCGTCGATGAACCGAACCGGCTCTCCGGGTCGTACACCTTCGCGGCTCCCTGGCCCGACTCTGCGTGGGTGTGCACGACCGAGACGGCTGAAGATGTCACCGTGACGCTGAAGTCGAATAGCGGACTCGTATTCGAGGTGACGAGCACACCCCGGGCACGGGTGAGCGACCCGAGAACGCTGAATTCCGCGGGTTTGGCGACAGCGGCTGCGGCGCTTCAGATGAAACGAAGCGGGTTGCTCAAGGGCGATGGCGTTCTCGTCGCGGGCGGTGAGTTGAGCATCGCCTATCCGAAGCCGTTCGAGTCTGCCCACATCACGATGCGGGTATCGCCCGTGCTCACCCAAGTGAGTACGCTCGCTTGGGGCGGTCAGATGCTGCTTCCGGACGAGTGGTCGACGGCGATCGATTGGTGGAACTGCGTGGCTGACGCGGTTGACGGTGCAGTCGGTGGGGGGTCGGGTGAACAATTCGCTGCGGCCGTTGGCTGCGCAGCCACATCTGTCGGAGACGTCGCGGGCGAGTTGCTCGGCATGATCGCGGACGCCCCGGGGAAGCTGGCCACCCAGTTCGAAGGGGCGGGAAAAGAGCTGACCGGAAGCGATGTCGAAGAATTCGACGCGTACCTCGTGTCGAAGGATGCGGTGCGCTCGATCTCCTGGACCGCGAAATGGCTCTACGAGCTCCCCAACATGGGCGGGAGTACGAGTGGGAATGCTGACATCGCTCTCGTACAAATCGGTGATGCAATCGCGTCGTTTCCGCTCAGCACCAACCAGTGGATCGGCTGCGACGGAAACATAAACACCGTCGTTTACGAACTCGACGGGAAATGGAGCACGCTCAACTTCGCGTTCGCTCTCCAGTCGCACACGCCGCGCGGCCTTATGGCTGAGTGGAGTGTGCAGGCTGATGGTCGTGGGATCTATTCGTCGACAACGCGGCCCGGTGATCCCCTTGAACGAATTGAACTCGATGTGAAAGGCGTACAGAGACTGCAATTCAGCGCGCAGACTCGCGACGCATGCGCAACGGCAAGTAAAGGATACGGGGCACTCGTCCAAGGATACGTTGGGGTCAGATGACCCGCCCAACCGCTCCGTGGCCGACACCGGCATGACCGACCATTCAACCCACCGAGCCAGAGCCCAGCCTCATGAAAGCCTGCGACTACGTTCCCAGAAGAAGCGAGGGGAACGACCGCGCCGCCGTCCTGACGCCGGTAGGCGTGCTGCCCGGTGGTGACGACGACGAGGTCGGCGATGTCGTGTGGCATCTGACGCCTGAGCCACGGCAGATGCCGCCCCGTCGGCGTCCGTAGGAGCAGGCGGTGGGCTTCACCTCGATGGTGATAACCCGCCGTGGGACTGAGCAGCGCCTCATCCGGCTTGCCCTGTCCGCAGGGTGTGCAGGTCGGGTGCGTATTTCATACCTCAGAGGGTATGAAATACGCACCCGAATGGCACACGTCGGCGCAGGCCGCTTGGCCTCGGGGCCTTCGACGAGCAGATCGGGCCCGCGGTCCGCGTGGCAGTGTCCTTACTATCCCGATAGCAGGAAACTGACTATCCGTCGAGCAGCCTGGACGCGTCATCAAAGGGAGCCCTGTCGCCCGGTTCGTCAGGAACGGTCGCCGGGTCCTGTGCTCGAGACACGGGCGCTGTCGGCTCGGACGCCGCGGGGGAGAGCACGTGCTTTCCCACGGCGGTGTCGTCGAAGCCGATCAGCGAATCCGTGCTGCGCCGGACGAAGGCGTCCGGGGTGCGGGCCGAGGTATACGTGCAGGGGCTGTGCCTGCATCCCTTCGAGGGTTGCGCCGGGTACACGGGCTAGTCCGTTACACGCGCTAGTCCGTGCCGCCGAGGACGCCGCGGTTCTGGATGTCGAGGATCAGCGCGCCGATCTCGTCGTACATGCGCTGGGTCTCGGCGAGGTCGGCGGCATCGCCCGCATCGTCGGCGTCAAGGATCCCCAGGTGGTCCATGACGGCCAGCAGCGGACGGCCGAAGGCTGCGACGGTGATCGCCAGGAAGCCCTCGTCTTGGCGTCCGACGGCACCTGACAGGCGGATCGGTGAGACGTCGACACTGCGCGCGAACAACGCGAACACGACTTCCGTTGACTTGGCGCGGATGTAGATCAGCACCACCGCGATGGCGATGAAGAGAAAGTAGAGCAGAACGGTCACGAAGTCCGCGAAGCCCGCTCCGGCCCGGTAGGTGAGCACGGATACGAAGTTCTTGAGGAAACCGACGAACACGAGTCCCAGAATCAGCGAGATCACGATGGTGAGGAAACTGAGCGGGGTCAAGCCGCGGCGGGTCATCAGGGCGGCGCCGTTGACGTCGGCGATCTGGAGTTCCAGGCAGGTGCGGCTCTCTCCGAAAGTGTTCTTGGCGTGCGCGCTGTAGATCACCCGCACGTCGGTGAGGGTCAACTCGCCTCGCAGCGATCCCAGCCCCTTCGTGATGCCGCTGATGGGGAAGGTCTTCATCACGACCTCACCGGGCGCGAGCCGAATCTGACTGCTCGGAAGCTGGACCCCGGTGGTCGCCGCGGGCATCGGGGGAATCGACGGGGACGGCGGCACGGTGGCATACGCGGGTTGCTGAGGCGGGATGGGCTGCGTCTGAACCTGCGGCGTCTGAGGCTGAGGCGGGACGGGTGGCGTCTGAACCGACGGCGTCTGAACCGACGGCGTCTGAACCGGCAGCGTGGGAAAAGAAGACGGCGGCGAGAACGAAGACGGTGTGGGAAAGGATGAGGGTGCGGACGCGGTGACGCGGGGTTGTCCACAACTCACGCAGAACTTCATGGAGGCCGGCATCGGCGCGGAGCATCGTTCGCAGTTCATGAGCATCCGTTCCTAGCGGCTGGGCGGGTTGAGTTGGCGGGCCATGCAGACGTTCTCGAGCTGCTTGCCGGACAGCTGCGGAAACTGGGTTTGGCACCACTGCTGGACCTGGCTCTGCGAGCTGAGCCCCGGGTCGGCGATGGTGACCCACAGGGTGCCGGGCCAGGTGCGTTGCTTGCCGAAGTCCGTAGCCGCCAGCAGGTAGATGCGAGCGCCTGCGGAGGTGAACCGGGTCCGGAGCGCCTGGTGCTCGATGAGGATGTCGTCGAGGTAGAACGTGTGCGTTCCGTTACCGGCGACCTGCGTGGAGTCGGTCACGCCGTCGTACTTGCTGGAGAGTTGAGCGATCCATCGGCCGTTGAGTGAGAGCGAGGCGATGTCGGCGTACCGCTGCTCGCTGAGTCGCTGTCCTGGGTTGGAGGTGCTCGCGACGGTGGGTGCCGTGACGGTGGGGGCTGTTCCCCTGGGCGCCGTGATCGCGGGCGACGGCACGGTGCCCACCGTCGACCCTGCGGTGGGCTGAGCGGACGCGGACCCGATCGGCTCCAGCAAGGGGAACTGGGACGGCGCGGGGACCGCGCTGGCCGGGGACGAGGACTGCCCGAGCGGAATCCAACCGCGCATGACGGCGACGACGCCGACCGCGGACACCATCACGACGACCACCGCGGCGGAGATGAGCCAGGGGACGACCGAACGCCTGACGGGCGCCAGAGGCGGGGCGGGAGGCTGCACCGGCGCCGTGGAGGGCGGCCAATCGGTGTAGGGCGGCCATTCGGTCGGATGTGGCAGGGATGCCTGCGGCGGCGGCGGAACGGGTGGTTGCGGCGGCGGGGGCGGCGGAACGGGTGGTTGCGGTGGCGCGATCGGGGGCGGAGACCAAGCGGTCGGTGGTGGGACGCTCGGGGCGGGGTAGGCGCTGCCACCAGGGGCGTCCGACATGCCGGTTCCCCCCGGTGTGTCACCGGGAATCTCAGCGACCGCGCCGCACAGGCCGCAAAACCGACCGGTGAGTGCAGCTCCGCATTGTCCGCAGTAAGACACGGTGATCTCTCCTTAAACATGGCGGCGGTATGAGGATAGCGGTTCGGGCCCGGCCCGGCCCGCTCATCCGAGGTGGGCTTGGAGGCGTCCGGTGTATGGAGGCGTACGAAAGTGGCGAGCGTGTGCGTTTCCTCGGCCCACACGCGAACCGCCTGCGAGAGTGGCATCGGCCGCGCGAACCGATCGTGAACCGAGCGGATGACGGTGGCCTCGCGAGTGGTGAACGAACGGTGAGGACGCACATGCTGGATTTTCTGATCGCTGCTGTTTTGATCTTCTTTCTTTGCTGGGTGTGGATCGGCGGCTATCTCGCCGACTTCGTCGTGTGGTTGATCTCCAAGCTGACGCCGGACTCATCGGACGAGACGACGCTGGCCTACGTCGTGTCGGGCGCCGCACTCGTGCTGGGGATCATCGTGGCCCTGGCCACCTCGGGCAAGTCCGGCTCGTACCTCGGCGGCGCTGTCGCCGGGGCCGGGGCGTACGTCGGCGTACGTCTGCCGGGCAGGATTCGCAACAACCGAATGCCCGGAGGAAGTCCTGCCATCGCCGTCCAGCCTGTGGCGTATCAGCCCGCCGGGCCTCAACCGTCCGTCCTGCGACCCGTGGCCTCCCAGCCGGTCGCACGTGATCCAGCCGCAGGGTCGCGGCTGGCGCACATCACGGCGATCCGCATGAACCCGCCAGCGGCAGACGGCCACGAGCACATCGCCGAGGTGCTCTGGCAACGGCCGGACGTTCAGATCAGCGCCTGCAGCGCGCAGTCGGTGGCCGAGTTCATCGAGCAGGGGAATGCGGTCTATGCCGGGTCGTCCTTCGTCAACGTCGGGGTCATTCGCGGCGTACCGCCGTACCTTCGGGCGTACTCCGAGGGTCGATGGACGGATGACCTGCTGAGCCTGCCTCGGTTCTAGGAGTGACGATGAAGACCTTGCTCGGACGCTCGGCCATCGCCGCCGCGTGCTGCCTGGTGCTCACCGGGTGCGGCAGCGCGGCGCCGCCCTTGTCCCCCACGACGGGCGCCGCGACTCCGCCCCCGGACGCCGCCGGATCAGGCGCCCCGACGAGCGCGGTTCCGAAGAGTGGGACCTCGGTACCACAGGCCGGTTCGGGGGATCGCCTGGACGTCACCTGCGCTCAGTTCCGCGGACTCTCGGAGGATGAGAAGACCACGACGATTCGGTGGTGGCGCAAAACGAGGGGCATGACCAACCCCGACATGCCCGAGTACGTCGCGGTCGGCAGGGACGTGATGAGCATGGGCGCGCACTGCTCGCAGCCGGAAAACGACGACCATAGACTGGCGAACCTCTACCTCGACCCTGGTCAGGGCTGAGCGGGCGGGGGACAGCAGCGATCGTCGGTGAGCGGGTGCGGGCCAGCGGCCTTGCGGGCGCATTCGCCGCCACGGATGAGGTCAGCGAGAATCAAGACCACCTCGGTGCCGTTGAAGTGGTCACGGATCTTGCGTTGGGCGACCGCCCCCGGAGGCCCCTGCCGGTCGAGGTAGGTCCACAGATCATCGAGCGCCTCGGCTCGGAGCGTTTCGAACTCGTCTGCGGCGGCCGAGTGTCCACCGATGCGTAGGTAGTGGGCACCCATGCCGATGATGAGGCTGCTCAGTTGGGCCAGACAAGTGGCGATGTCGAGATCGCCCCGATGGGCGCCGCTCATGGCGATCGCGTCCGCCAGTGTGACGGAGAGGTCGGGGGGTGGGACCCGGCTGTGGTCCTCCTGTGTGGTCCTCGACTCCATGAGAGCCGCGCTCAGCGGAGGGGATGCGGGGTGGTCACGGACGATCTCCTTGCGGAAAAGTGGGGGTGGGTGGGCCTTCCTCACCACTGTGACCGTTGATCAGCGTTTGGCGGCCTTGGGCCGCTCGAACGGCCGCATTCTGTCCGATGGGCCGCGGTGGTCGCGTGTCGCGGCGATCCGAGACGGCGATGGTGTTGTGCCAGGCCGCGGAACTCGATGGGCCATAATCCGAGCATGACACGTGAGGGGTTGTTGCGAGATCTCAAGGCCGTGCACCACGGTCGTGGGGTGCGGCGTCCCAAGGTGCGCTCGTGGGCCGGGCCGGATCTGTTGGCGATCATGGATGCCTCCCCCACCCACACGGACGCCGAACTGCGGTCCGCGCTGGCTCAGCTCTTGACCCGTCACTCGCAGCCCCTGCCGAAGGATCTGCGCTACCTGTTTCGCGTCGCCGCCGGCCTCGGTTCGGATGCTCCCGCGCTGAATGAACGCCTGGAATCGGCCGCGCAGGCCCTGGATCGCAGCGTCCGCGTCCTTCGGCGCCGGCTGCGCGACGCCGAACTCCTGGTGGCCGACTCCCTGCTGCACCAGCGCCCCGATGCGGCGAACTGGTGGGATGCCCAGGGCTGGCAATGGCTGGGTGTGGGCGCCGATCTGGTGCTGCGCGAGGACGCCGTGCTGACGCTCGAGCAAGAGGTGCTGGCCCTCACGGCCCAGCCGAAGTTCATCCACGAGATGTTCACCATTCCCGGGCTGACGGCCGATGAGGAGCCCACCTTCGAGGCGGTCGCCGACCTGACGATCGTGCAAGTGGAGCGCACCGGCCCGACCGGGTGGCGGCTGAGCCTGGAACTGCCGGACGACCTGGTCGGTGGCGAGACGGTCGCCACCATGCTGCGCATCCGGGTGCCACGCGCTTCGGCGCTGCAGCCGTTCATGGTGATGGCGCCGGTCCGGGACAACTCCCGGACCTCGGTCACGGTCGACTTCGGTGCCGCGACGGCCGCGACCTCGTACTGGGTGCTGGACGGGGTGCTGCCGTCCGATCTAGGACCGGCCGGCACGATGGTGGTCCCGCCCGACGCCAAGCCCGCAATGGGCCGCGTGCACTGCACTTTCGAGCGCACACGCATCGGCCTGGCCTACGGCATCGCCTGGCGGCCCATTAACTGATGTGCCCCTCACCTCAACCGGGATCGGGCGGGCACCGGCCGCCGCCGTTTCCTTGCTCCTCCGCTCGAGCGCCTGCAGCACCACTGTCCATGCATGACGCATGCATCTATGCTGAATGCATGACTGCCGTGCAGATTCGCAACGTTCCCGACGAGGTTCAACGCGTGCTCAAGCAGCGGGCCGCTCGAGCCGGGCAGAGCCTGTCCGAGTACCTGCTGGGTGAGTTGCGGTTGCTCGCTTCCCGCCCGACGGTGGAGGAGTTGACCGAGCGCATCCAGGTGCGCGGGCGCGTCGACATCGTGATGCCGGCGGCAGAGGTCCTCGTCGCAGAGCGGTTGGTTCGCGAGACCCGTCCGGTCCGCGGCTGATGGCTGTCGTCGTCGACGCCTCGGCTCTGGCCGAATACCTCATCGGAACCGCCCGCGGCGTCGCCGTGGCCGCGCGGTTGGCGCGCGATCCGGTCTGTCACGTTCCGCACCTGGCGATCATCGAGGTGTCGTCGGTGCTGCGAGGGTGGGTGCGGGGTGGGCTCCTCGCGGGCTCGCGCGCCGAGTCCGCGCTCATCGACCTGGCGGACTTTCCCGCCACGCGTTGGCCGGTCGAGCCCTTGCTGTCGCGGCTCTGGGAGTTACGCGACAACCTGAGCGCCTACGACGCCGCCTACGTCGCGCTGGCCGAGGCGTTGGAGGCGACCTTGCTCACGGCCGATGCCCGACTGGCCCGCGCGGTCGAGGCCCACGGCAGATGTCAGGTCGACCTGATCTCCTGATCCCTCCAGCAGGGCCGGCGTGGTCGTGCTGCGCGCTTGGCGTAGGCTCGGTCGTCGTGAACGGCGGGGTCAGATGAGAGAACGACTGAGGGGCGGGGCGTCGCGGATGGCGGCGTCCCCGGTGCTGCTGGTGCTCATCGCGATCGCGTCCGTCCAGGTCGGATCCTCGCTCGCCAAGGACCTGTACTCCAGTGCGGCCCCGTTGTCGGTGGTGTGGTTGCGCCTGATCTCCGCGGCGCTGATGCTGGGCGCGTTCACCCGGCCGCGGCTGCGGGGGCGTCCGGCGTCCGACTGGGGCTGGGTGGCGGCGTACGGCCTGTGCCTGGTCGGCATGAACGTGTCGTTCTACCTGGCCATCGAGCGGATCGGCATCGGACTCGCCGTCACGCTCGAGTTCCTGGGGCCGCTGGCCGTGTCGGTCGCGCACTCGCGGCGCGCCCGCGACCTGGTGTGGGTCGGCCTGGCCGCCGTGGGCGTGGTGGTGCTCGGCTTCGGGCCGTCCACCCACGACCTCGTCGGCATCGGCCTGGCCCTGCTGGCGGCGTCCCTGTGGGCGGGCTACATCCTGCTCGCCGGCCCGACCGGACGCCGCTGGGCGGGCGTCACCGGCCTCACCGTCGGACTGTGGGTCGGCGTGCTCGCGCTCACCCCGGTCGTGCTGGCGCTGGGTGCGCTGCCGCCGTTGGACGCCCGGGTGTGGCTGATCGGGATCCTGATCGGGTTCGCCTCGTCGGTGGTGCCCTACGGCCTCGAGATGGTGGCGCTGCGCCGGATCCAGCCGCGCGTGTTCGGCATCCTGATGAGCCTCGAACCCGCCGCCGCCGCGCTGTTCGCCTTCCTCCTGCTGGGCGAGACGGTCGGCGTCGCCGAGATCGTGGCGATGGGGTGCGTGGTCGCGGCGTCCATCGGCGTGGTCCGCACCGGCGAATCCCGGGAGGCCGGCCCCGATCCGTCCGTGTGATTGCTCTCGGCCACGCACGATCGGGATGGTGAAGGAATGGGGCTGGTAGACCAACCGCAGTCCTTCACCATCTGGCTCGACCGGCCAACGTGACGGCGCCAGCGGTTCTCCAGCTTCTGCGCGGCCGTCGAGTCGGGCCAGGACCCGTCGGGCGAAAGTCCCCGTGGTGATCCACGAGCGGCGCAGGTTACCACCCCACGCTGTTCGGACGATGAGCGGAAGCTGGGTGGGTTCTTTGTTGGTCGGGCCGCCGGTGGACTACCGTTCGCGCATGGCAACAGACACCCCGCCAGCGCGGGCCTCCTTCGTCTCGAAGGCGATCGCGACCTTCGTCTCGCCGGCGTTCGCGAAGTTCCTCGTGGTCGGGGTCATCAACTCCCTCAACGGGGTCGTGCTCGCCTGGCTGTACTCGCTGGTGCTCGACGCGAACACCGCGTTCGTGCTCGGCTACCTCACCAGCCTCACGATCAGCTATTTCCTGAACAGCATCTTCGTCTTCCAGCGGGAGCTCGCCCCGGCGCGCTACGTGAAGTTCTGCCTGTCCTACATTCCGAACTTCCTGATCCAGAACCTGTGCGTCGTCGTCGTCTACAACCTGCTGGGCTTCGACAAGCTGGTCGCGTACGTGGCCGCGGTGGTGATCGGTGCACCGATCACCTTCCTGGTGCTGAAGTTCTTCGCGTTCGCCCAGCACAAGGTCGTCGACCTCGAGACGCACTGACGAGACGCACTGACTCGACCGCGGCGCCTACGCGGGTGGCTCGGTGGGTACGGGCACAGGCGGGAGGACGACGGACGCCGTGCTCACCAGGTAGTCGAGCATCGTGGAGCCGAAGCCGAGGAACGGCCAGTCGCCGATGCCGGGCGTGACCCAGTGCGGCATGCCCCACAACGAGACGTAGGCGATCCCGGCGATCCAGTTCCACTGGGGCGAGTCGGCCGCCGTGGCGTCGTCGGCGGTGATGCAGATCATCAGCGAGATGACGATCATGAAGGTCCAGCGGCCGTAGTCGGTGACGACGACGTACAGCGGCGCCAGGCCGATCACGATCAGCAGCGCCCAGCCCCAGTTCGTCCGGAACCACCGCGAGAGGACCGCCGGCACCAACGCCAGAGCGATCAGGACGCCGAAGCCCGCATAGGTCGGGAACGCGATGGCCAGATCCATCGTCGTCTTGTAGGACGACCAGCCGATCGCCTCGATGCCGCCGCCGCTCACGCCGACCGCGCCGCAGATCTCCACGCCGGCGTAGCCGTGCTCGCGGACGCTGCGGCACACCGCGGCCGCCGTTTCGGCGTTGCCGTGCACCAGCGTGCTGACGACCGCGACCACGCCGCCGATCACCACGAAGAGCGCCGCGAAGCTGCGCCGTAGGACCGTCAGCCGCGGCTGGGGTGCGCCCGGGGCCACGAGCAGGTAGAGCACGGCGGGCAGCATCAGGGCGCTGGCCTCCCACGACAAGACGGCGAGGACGAAGACCGCGAACGCCACGACGACCAGGACGACGATGGAGAACGGACGCCGCGACCGTCCGCGCGCCCACGCCAGCAGGGCCATGACGACGAACGGCAGGATCTCCTTGTGGAAGCTGCTGTCCCCCCACCCCATGAACGGGATCGAGGCGGGACCGCACACCAGCGCGATGCTGCCCCACGAATACCGGGCGCGATGCAGGGCGTGGACGCCGTAGGCCACCAGCAGCATCAGCAGCGACATCTGCATGACGTACAGCGCCCACACGCCGGTCATGCCGCCGGGTACGAGGTGCAGCCACAGCTCACCGAACAGGCCGCGGCGCACGAAGCCGCCGCCGTAGTTCACCAGCCACTCGCCGGCCGACCAGGGGCTGCCTCCGAACGGGATCTCCTCGGCGTACTTCGAGAACGCCTTGGTGAGCGCCACGAACAGCACCAGGTAGGCGAAGGCCGCCCGCAGCAGCAGGGTCACCTGGTCGCGCCGCGCGTCGGCCGGCGACGGGCGGTCGTGCAGGGCGGTAGCGGACGCCGACGCCACGGTCTGATCGGGGGTCGCGGCGGCGCTCACGCCAGCACCAGGCCCATCAGCACACCCAGGTAGACCTGGGAGTAGTCGAGGACGACGCGCGCGAACCCCAGCCACGGCCACCCGCCGCCGACGATGATGTGGTGGGGCATCGACCACAGCGACACGAACAGGATCGTGGCCAGCGGCGTCCACAGCTTCGACTCGGCCGCGCGCGGGTCGTCGGCGGTGACGCAGAAGATCAGCGCCATGACGATCATGTGCGTCCAGCGGCCGTAGTCGGTGACGACCAGGTACAGCGGCACCATGGCGGCGGCCACCAGGATCGCCCAGACCCAGTTGCGGCGGAACCAGCGCGACATGACGGTGGGCAGCAGGGCCAGCGCCATGAACGGGAAGTAGGCGAAGTAGAGAGGGAAGGCCGCACGAACGTCGGTGATGGCGCGCTCGCTCGTCCAGCCGATGGCCTCGATGCCGCCGGTGATCCCGCACAGGTCGGGTGCGGTGTGCCCCGCCGCGCGCACGGCCTCGCAGATGAGGGTGGCCGTGCCCGCATCGCCGTGCACGAGGGTCCCGGTGATGGCGGTGAAGCCGCCCATCACCGCGAACAGGCCCGCCGCGGACCGGCGGAATGCCGTGAACCGGCGGTCATGCCCGACCGGGGCGAGAAGCAGGTAGCCGACCGCGGGAAGGGCCAGCGCGGTGGCCTCCCACGAGAACGCGGCGAGGGTGAACACGGCGAAGGAGCCGGCGGTCAGGGCGACGACCGCGGCCGTGCTGCGACGCGGGCGCGCCCAGGCCAGCAGGGCCAAGGCCAGGAACCAGAGGATCTCTTTGCGGAACCCGCCCTCCACGTCCCAGCCGATGAAGGGGAGTGCGGCCGGGCTGCAGATCAGCGCGATGCTCGACCACGACCAGCGCGTCCGGTACAGCACGTTGAGGCAGTAGGCCAGCACCACCGCGTAGACCGCAGCCTGGAAGCCGAGCAACAGCCACAGGCCGGCCGCGCCGGGCGGGGCGACGCGAAGGAAAAGCTCCCCGAACAGGCCGCGGCGCACGTAGCCCTCGGCGTAGTTGATGAACCAGTCGCCGGCCAGCCACGGCTCTCCCTGGGGGATGGTGCCGGCGTAGTAGGTGAAGGCGAACGTCAGCGACACGAACAGCACCGTCAGTGCGAAACCGGCGCGCACCACCCGCCTCAGAGGGCTCTCACGGCTCACCACCCGGGGCACTCTAGCAGCGGCGGATCCGCGGCAAGGGACGGGGCGAGGGAACGGGGCGAGGGAACGGCGTGGAGCCGCTTCGACCGCGGCGCGGCGGGTGCGCTAGGGTGCGAAAGCCGTACTCTGACCATCGTCGTCCCGGGAGCCCTGCATGAACGAACCGTCTGACGGTTCCTCGAATCCGTCGGCCGTCGAACACCCCGAACGGGGCGCGGCCAGGCCCGAGCCGCGGAAGCGTTTCTACGACGGCTGGGTGGTACCCCTGCTGGTCGGGCTCCTGGCGCTGGGCGTCGCAGGCATGGCCGGATTGCGCCTGATCGACGAGGGTCGCGCGCGGTCGGCGCCGGACGCGCCCGAGGCCACCAGGATGCCCGCGACGGCCGTCATCGGCACGATCGACGTGGGCGCCCATCCGCAGAATCTCGCGTTCGACGCCGGACGCCTCGTCGTCACCCGGCTGGGCGCGCCCGCGCAGCAGAACGAGGACGGCGACGACCCGGCACGGCGTGGCGCACTGCTCATCGTCGACCCGGCGGCCCGCCGGGTCACGCGCACCGTCACCGTCGACCGCGACCCGATGGGCGTGGCCATCGACCCGGCACGGACGACCGCCTGGGTGGCCAACTCCGGCGCCCGGACCGTGACCGTCGTCAACCTCGCCACCGGCGCGGTCGTGGCTGAGGTGGAGAGCGGCCAAGGCCCCCGCGATGTGGGCGTCCACCCGGTGAGCGGGCTGGTCTACGTCGCCAACACCGGCGAAGACTCCCTGGCCGTCATCGACCCGCAGTCCCAGCACGTGCTCGATGTGAGGGGCATCCCCTCACGGCCGCTCGGGCTCGCCTTCGAGAAGACCGACGGGCTGATCATGGTCACGCAGTCGGAAGGCGCTGCCGTCGAGGTGATCGACCCCACCCAGCCGCAGGGCACCTTCTCCACGGGCGAGCGTCCGTTCGGCCTCGCCATGGACCACGCGCTCGGCGCCGTGTACGTGACCAACTGGGGCGGCAACTCGCTGACCGTCGCCGAGGCCAAGACCCGCCGCTGGTGGGACACGGTCATGGTCGGCTCGAGCCCCTACGCGGTGGCGATCGATGAGGCCGCCCGCGTGCTGTACGTGACGAATTGGGATTCGAACTCGGTGTCGGTCGTGGACGCCAATACCCGCAAGGTCATCGGTGAGATTGCGGTGGGCGCGAAGCCACAAGGCGTCGCGGTGGACCAGGAGACGGGCACGGTCTATGTGGCGAATTCCGGAGATGCGGTGGTGTCGATTCTCGGGCGGCCTTGACCTGCCCGCCCGGCTTTCGGCGTCCGGCTTGGGTGAACTGGCTTGGGTAAACCGGCGCCCAGGCACTACCGTCTCTATGTGAATGACGCGTTTTCCGAGCCGACGGCTCCTCCTGCCACCGACGACACCGACGCCCAGCCGGCACCCGAGGCAGCCGATGGCACGGGCGAGGAGGCGCTGGGCGAAGGCGTCCGGTTCGACGATCTCGGGCTGAGCAAGCGCATCCTCCAGGCGCTGCGCGATCTGGGCTACGAGCGACCCTCGCCGATCCAGGCCGAGACGATTCCCGCACTGCTGGACGGACGCGACCTGATCGGCCTCGCCCAGACCGGCACCGGCAAGACGGCGGCGTTCGCGCTGCCGATCCTGAACCGGCTCGACCTTCGGCAGAAGTCGCCGCAGGCGCTCGTCCTCGCCCCGACGCGCGAACTCGCCCTCCAGGTCTGCGAGGCGTTCGAGAGCTACGCGACCGGCATGAAGGACGTCCGGCTCCTGCCCGTGTACGGCGGCCAGGGCTACGGCGTCCAGCTGAGCGCGCTCGCCCGCGGCGTCCACGTCGTCGTCGGCACGCCCGGACGGATCATCGACCACCTCGAGAGGGGCACGCTCGACCTGTCGCAGTTGCGCTTCCTCGTGCTC
Organism: Propionibacteriaceae bacterium; assembly: GCA_032229785.1. Lineage (GTDB taxonomy): Bacteria > Actinomycetota > Actinomycetes > Propionibacteriales > Propionibacteriaceae > Propioniciclava. The sequence goes on along the minus strand of JAVTWJ010000030.1, from coordinate 14,111 downwards.
GACGAGGCCGACGAGATGCTCAACATGGGCTTCGCCGACGATGTGGAGACGATCCTCGCCGACACGCCCGGCGACAAGCAGGTGGCCCTCTTCTCGGCGACCATGCCCGCCTCGATCCGCCGGCTGTCGCAGCAGTACCTGAACAAGCCGGTCGAGGTGGCCGTCAAGGGCCAGACCGCGACGGCCGACAACGTCACACACCGCTATCTGATCGTGTCGTACCCGCAGAAGGTCGAGGCGCTCACCCGCCTGCTCGAGGTGGAGAACTTCGACGGCATGATCGTGTTCGTCCGCACCAAGCATGAGACCGAGACGCTCGCCGAGAAGCTGCGTGCCCGAGGATTCTCGGCGACCGCGCTCAACGGCGACATCGCGCAGGTGCAGCGCGAGAGGGTGATCGGTCAGCTGAAGTCGGGCAAGCTCGACGTCCTGGTCGCCACCGACGTCGCGGCGCGCGGTCTCGATGTCGAACGCATCAGCCACGTCGTGAACTTCGACATTCCCACCGACGTTCAGTCCTACGTGCACCGGGTGGGCCGCACCGGACGCGCGGGCCGCAGCGGCGACGCCATCTCGTTCGTGACGCCGCGCGAACGACGCCTGCTCGGCGCCATCGAGCGTGCCACCAAGCAGTCGCTGACCTGCATGGACATGCCGACCGCCGACGACATCAACGCCACCCGGCTCGGCCGTTTCGACGACGCGATCACGCAGGCGCTGTCGTCACCGTCGCTCGACCTGTTCCGCCAGGTCGTCACCCACTATGTGAACGAGTTCGACGTGCCCGAGCTGGACGTGGCGGCCGCATTGGCCATCGTCATGCAGGGCGACGAGCCGATGCTGCTCGACCCGACCGAGGACCCCTCCCGGGAGCGGTTCCGCGGCGAGCGCGCGACCAGGCCGGACTCCGCGCCGCAGGACGGCGGCCCGCGCCGCCGCCAGGGCGTCAAGCAGCTCGCCACCTACCGGATCTCGGTCGGACGCCGCCAGAACGTCGCACCCCGTCAGATCGTCGGCGCGCTCGCCAACGAGGGCGGGCTCACGCGCGACGACTTCGGGCACATCGACATCCGCGCCGACCATTCGCTGGTCGAGTTGCCCGCCGACCTGCCCCGCCAGGTGCTGGACGCCCTGAGCAGCACCCGCATCTCGGGCCAGCTCATCGAACTCCGTCCGGACTCGGGGCGTTCCCGCGATCGCGGACGCGGCGCCGGGTCGTCCTACGGGGATCGCTCGTACGGCGGAAAGAAGCGAGAGGAGCGCGGCGGGCACGGTCGTAAGGAACGCCACAGCAAGTCGGGCCGGCCCTTCGAAGACAAGGGCCGCAAGGACAAGCACTCCTGAGACGCTCCACCTGGCCCTCCACCAAGGGGGAGGAGAGGCGGAGGGCCAGGCGTTTCGGTCGACACGCGCGTCGTTCGACGGAGCGGGAGGGGGACACCTGCTCCATGGATCAACCTATCGCATCGCACCTCGCATCGACGATTCCACCCTCACGCCGCAAATGGCACGGTCGTCGCGGGCCGACAAGGCGTTTCGTCCCAGAATCAGTGGCGCGAGCGACCCAAAAAATGGACCAAGAACAGTGGCGCACCACACCCAGATCCGAGGGTGCGGTGCGCCACGGTGGCGTCTGCGTGCAGTCTCAGCGGCTCACAGCACGGGCTGCGTGTGCCAGATCTGCTTGATGTAGTCGCGCATCGACCGGTCGGAGCTGAAGAAGCCGGTGCGGGCCACGTTGAGGATCGCCGAGCGCGTCCACAGCGCCGGGTCGGCGTACCTCGCCTCGACGCGGTCCTGGGCGGCGACGTAGGACTCGAAGTCGGCCAGCGCCATGAAGCGGTCCTGCTGGAGCAGGTTGTACACGACCCCGTCGAACACGTGCTGGTCGCCCCCGCTGAAGTGACCCGACAGGATCAGATCGAGCGTCGCCTTCAGCTGCGGGCTGCTCTCGTAGTAGACGCCCGGGTTGTACCCGGTGGCGTTCAGCGCAGCCACCTCGGGCTCGGCCATGCCGAACAGGAAGAAGTGCTTGTCGCCCACCAGTTCGCGGATCTCCACGTTCGCGCCGTCGTCGGTCCCGATCGTCAGAGCGCCGTTCAGGGCGAACTTCATGTTGCCGGTGCCGGACGCCTCCATGCCGGCCAGCGAGATCTGCTCCGACAGGTCGGCGGCCGGGATCAGCTTCTCGGCCAGCGTGACGTTGTAGTTCGCGGGGAAGGCGACCTTGAGGCGTCCCTCCACCAGCGGGTCGGCGTTCACTTTCGCCGCGACGGCGTTGATCAGATGGATGGTGTCCTTGGCCATCTTGTAACCCGGCGCCGCCTTCGCGCCGAACATGACCGTGCGCGGCGTCAGGTCGGCCGCGGTGATCTTGCCCGAGAGCACCTGCTCGTACAGGGAGATGATGTGCAGCACCTTCAGCGACTGGCGCTTGTACTCGTGAAGGCGCTTCACCATCACGTCGAGCAGGTGACCGTCCGGCAGCGTGATGCCGTCGCGCGCGACCAGCAGCTGGGTGAGTCGGTGCTTGTTCCACGCCTTCGCCTCGGCGAACTGACGGCGGAAGTCGTCGTCCTCCGCGTAGGGCTCAAGCTCCCTGAGCCTCTCCAGGTCGGTGACCCAGCCGGAGCCGATGGCGTCCGAGATCAAGGTCGACAGCTTCGGGTTGGCCATCTTCACGAAGCGGCGCGGCGTCACGCCGTTGGTGACGTTGGTGAACTTGGTCGGCCACAGCTCGGAGAAGTCCGGAAGCACCTTGTCGGCCAGCAACTGGCTGTGCAGGGCGGCCACGCCGTTCACCTTCGTGCCGGCGACGGTCGCCAGGTAGGCCATCCGGACGCCCCGCTCCGGGTACTCGGCGAGGATCGACATGCGGCGCACGCGCAGTTCGTCGTCGGGGTAGGCGGCGCGCACCTCGGCGAGGAACTCGTCGTTGATGCGGTAGATGATCTCCAGGTGACGCGGCAGCAGGCGTCCGAGCAGTTCCGTCGACCACACCTCGAGCGCCTCGGGCAGCAGCGTGTGGCAGGTGTAGGCGAAACAGCGCTGCGTGACGTCCCACGCCTGCTCCCACGCGAAACCGCGCTCGTCGACGAGGATGCGCATCAGTTCGGGGACGGCGATCACCGGGTGGGTGTCGTTGAGCTGGAAGTGGATCCGTTCGGGAAGGTCGTTCAGGTCGAAGCCGTCTTCGAGCTCGTTGTCGATGAAGTCGCGCAGCGAGCACGCCACGAAGAAGTACTGCTGCTGCAGCCGCAGCTCCTTGCCCTGAGGCGTGGAGTCTTCGGGGTAGAGCACCTTGGAGATGTTCTCGGCGAACGTCTGCGCGCGGACGGCCTGCGCGTAGTCGCCGGAGTTGAAGATCTGCAGGTCGAACGCCTGGGTGGCGGTGGCCGACCACAGCCTCAGGGTGTTCACCCGGCCGTTGAGGTAACCGGGAACCATGTAGTTGTAGGGGACGCCGAGGACGTTCCAGTCCGGGACCCACCGCGTCCGCTCGACCCCGGCCTCGGTGTAGTGCTCGGTGTGACCGCCGAAGTTGACCTGCACGGACGCCTCGGGGTGGGGGAACTCCCACGGCGACCCGAGCGCGAGCCAGGTGTCTGCCTTCTCGACCTGGCGCCCGTCGACGAAGGTCTGGCGGAAGATGCCGTACTCGTAGCGGATGCCGTACCCGACGCAGGGCACGTTCATGGTGGCGAGCGAGTCGATGAAACAGGCCGCGAGGCGGCCCAGGCCACCGTTGCCGAGTCCCGGCTCGACCTCTTGGGCGCGCAGGGTCGCCAGGTCGATGCCGCACAGGGCCAGGCCGCGCTCGGCGATGTCGGCCAGGTCGCTGGCCATGAGGGCGTTGCCGAGCTGGCGTCCGAGCAGGTATTCGGCCGACAGATAGCCGACCGTCTTGGCCTTCGACTCGCGGGTCTTGCGGCCCGTCTCCAGCCAGCGGGCCATCAGGTAGTTCTTCACCGTGTTGGCCAGGGCCAGGTACTGGTCGTTGATGCTCGAGCGGGACAGCGCCACGCCCTGGTTGGTGTTGAGCTCGTGAAGGAATTCCTTCACGAAGCCGTCCACGCTGTGCGGTGGGGCGCCCACCGGCGCGGTCGCCAGCGGGTGGGTCGGGGTCGCCGAAGGGCCGTACACACGGTGATCCGTGCTCGGCGATTCGTCGGCCGGGAGCATCTGTCCGTTCGGCTGCGCAAGATCAGGCATGGGGCTCAGCATATGGGCGACCAGGTGGCGACGAGGTTACGGTTACCTGGCGGACGCGGCCGGCGGCGGGTCCTCGATGCCGGCGGCGTGCAGGGCGTCCACCGAGCGCGCGAGCAGATCGCGTTGCAGCGCCCACTGCTGATTGGGGGCGGTCTTGGCGGTGATGCGCAGCACGATCGAGCCGAGCTTCACCTCGTTCACGCCGACGACCGTGGGTGTGTCGAGCAGGACGTCGGCGTACTGACCGCCGTCGCAGACCGCCGTGACCACGCCGTCCAGCACCGCGATGGCCACCGCCGGGTCCTCGCTCGCGGCGATCGGCACGTCGATGAGGGCGGTGGACCAGCCCTGGCTCTGGTTGCCGACCCGCTGCATCTCGCCGTTGCGGACATACCAGGCCTGGCCGCCGGAGTCGCGCAGCTTGGTGACCCGCAGGCCCACCTCCTCGACCGTGCCGACGACTTCGCCGGTGTCGATCAGGTCGCCGACCCCGAACTGGTCTTCGAGGATCATCAGGATCCCGGAGATGTAGTCCTTGACCAGCGACTGCGCACCGAACGCCAACGCGACTCCGCCGATGCCGGACGCCGCCAGCACCGGTTCGAGTGGGATGCCGAGAATCATCAGGATGGTCAGCGTCATCAGCACGACCAGCACGACGTCCACCGCGTTGCGCAGTACCGAACCGACCGTCCGCACCCGCGCCTGATGACGGTCGTCGGCGGCCCCGGTCAGCTTGGTCAGGACCCGGTCGGCGGCGCCCTTCGCGTCCCGGTGCCGGTCGGCGAGCGACAGCGAGGCGCCCACCCCGATCCGGATGGCACGGCGCACCACCAACCGCAGCACGACCGCCACCAGCAGCACGGTGCCGAGAGAGATCGCCGTCTCCGGCCACACCCACGTGACGAGCGGAATCACCGCGGAACCCCTCCTCGACCCGGACGCGAACGCATGGACGAAACCCTAGTGCCCAGGGCGGACGCCTCGGGTGGCCCGTCGCGGTGCCGGGCGCAGATTGTGACCGGGTAGTGACCCGGGAGTGACCCGCGGGCGCGCCCCCCGCCAGTAGGGTCTTGACGTCCGACTCTGTCATCGACAAGGGGAAACCAATGACTCGCATCCGCAAGCTCGTCGCGGGCGCGGCAGCGGCGACGCTGGCCGTGAGCCTCGCCGCGTGTGCGCCGAGCAACCGCACCGAACCCTCGGCGGGCGCCACCGGCGCCGCGGCCGACACCTTCATCTTCGCCGGATCCTCCGATCCCGTGATGCTCGACCCGGCGATGGCCAGCGACGGCGAGACGTTCCGCATCTCGCGCCAGATCTTCGAGGGACTCGTGTCCGTCGAGCCGGGCGGCACCACCCCCGTCCCGCTGCTGGCCACCGCGTGGGAGAGCGCCCCCGACGGCCTGTCGCACTCGTTCACGCTGAAGAGCGGCGTGAAGTTCCACGACGGAACCGACTTCAACGCGGCCGCCGTGTGCGCCAACTTCGAGCGGTGGGCCAACTGGAAGGGCCTCAACCAGAACGAGAACATCACCTACTACTACAACAAGCTGTTCCGCGGCTTCCGCAACCCCGAGGCCGGCCAGACCACGGGGATCTACGACGGCTGCGACGCCCCTTCGGACACCGCCGTGACGGTCCGGCTCAACCAGCCGTTCGCCTCCTTCATCGACGCGATGACGCTGCCGGCCTTCTCGATGCAGTCGCCGACCGCCATGGAGAAGTGGAACGCCGACGACACCCAGGGCACCGAGTCCGACCCGCGCTTCTCCGCCTACGCGACCGAGCACCCGACCGGCACCGGCCCCTTCACCTTCGAGAAGTGGGACCGCGGCCAGCAGGTCGTGCTCGCCCGCTACGACGGCTACCACGGTGAGGTCGCCAAGATCTCGAAGGCGGTCGTCCGCATCATCAGCGACGCCAAGGCCCGCACGCAGGAACTGCAGGCCGGGACCATCGACGGCTACGACCTGGTTGCGCCGGCGGACGTCCAGCCGCTGAAGGACAAGGGCTTCCAGATCAAGAACCGGCCCGCGTTCAACATTCTGTACCTCGGCTTCAACCAGGCCATCCCGGCGCTGCAGGACATCCGCGTCCGTCAGGCGATCAACCACGCCATCGACAAGGAAGCGGTCATGAAGCAGTCGCTGCCCGACGGCTCGACGACCGCGACGCAGTACATGCCCGACATGGTCAACGGCTACAGCCCCGACGTGACGGTCCTCGAATACAACCCTGACAAGGCCAAGGCCCTGCTGAAGGAGGCCGGTCAAGAGAACCTGACCCTGCGCTTCGCCTACCCGACCGGCGTCTCGCGTCCGTACATGCCGACCCCCGAAGACACCTTCGTGGCCGTCAAGGCCCAGCTCGAGGCCGCCGGCATCACGGTGGAGCCGGTGACCGCCAAGTGGAGCCCGGACTACCTCGACCTCGTCCAGTCGGCCGAGGGCGTCGACAAGCGCGACATCCACTTCCTGGGTTGGACGGGCGACTACAACGATCCCGACAACTTCATCGGCGTCTTCTTCGGCAAGAAGGGCAACGAGTGGGGCTTCGACTACCCGGAGCTGTTCGCGGAGTTGGAGAACGCCCGCGGTCTCGCCACGAAGGAGGCGCAGGAGGAGGCGTACAAGAAGATAGGCAACCGCATCTCCGACTTCGTCCCCGGCGTCCCGCTCGCGCACCCGGCGCCGTCGCTGGCGTTCAATGCGGGCGTCCAGGGCTACGTGCCCAGCCCCGTCCAAGACGAGGTGTGGAACACCGTCACCGTCACGCGATGACCCACGTGCGGCCCGGGCGATCACGCCCGGGCCGCTCGCCCCGTTAGTCCCTTCGATCCGGGAGTCCGCGCATGCTGCGATTCGTCATCCGACGACTGCTGCTTCTCATCCCCGTGCTGTTCGGGTTGAGCGTCCTGTTGTTCGTGTGGCTGCGCGCGCTGCCCGGCGACCCGGCCCGGGCCCTGCTCGGGGAGAAGGCCACCCCCGAGGCGATCGCCCGCATCAACGCGCAGTACGGCTTCGACCAGCCGTTGCTGGTGCAGTACGTCAAATACGTCGGCCAGCTCGTCCAGGGCAACTTCGGCGCCTCCCCGCGCACCGGCGAGCCCGTCCTGGAGACGTTCCTCCACCGCTTCCCCGCCACCATCGAGCTGGCGCTGGCCGCGCTGCTCTTCGCGATCGTCGTCGGCATCCCGCTGGGCTACTTCGCGGCCAAGCGGGCCGGCGGCGTCCTCGACCTCTTCGCGGTGGGCGCCTCACTGATGGGTGTCGTCATCCCCGTCTTCGTGCTCGCCTACCTGCTCAAGCTCGTGTTCGCCATCGGTCTTCCGGGCCTGGAGTTTCTGGCGGTGTTGCCGCCTTCCGGACGCCAGGACGTCCGATTGGACGCGACCCACATCACCAACCTGTACGTCCTCGACGGGCTGATGACCCGCGAGTGGGACGCCGCGCTGGACGCCCTCGCCCACCTGGTGCTGCCGGCGCTGGCGCTCGGCTCGATCCCGCTGGCGGCGATCACCCGCATGACCCGGGCGTCCGTGCTCGAGGTGCTCGGTGAGGACTACGTGCGGACCGCGACCGCCAAGGGCCTCGCCCAGGCGATCATCACCCGCCGGCACGTGCTCAAGAACGCGATGCTGCCCGTGATCACCACGATCGGCCTGCTCACCGGCCAGCTGCTGTCGGGCGCGGTGCTGACCGAGTCGGTGTTCGCCTTCAACGGCATCGGCTCCTACCTGTTCGACGCGATCGCGAGCCTTGACTACGCCGTCCTGCAGGGATTCATCATCTTCATCGCGATCCTGTACGCGGTGGTCAACCTGACGGTGGACGTCCTCTACGGCGTCTTCGACCCGAGGATGCGTGTGCGATGAGCGTTCAACCACCCGCGGCCGGCGCGTTCGGCGAGGAGTTCGTCCGCCCGGCGTCGCTCGTCGAGGCGATGGGCCCCGACATCGACGCTCAGGAGACCGGCACCAGCCTGTGGGCGGGCGCCTTCAAGCGCCTGATCCGCAACCCGTCGGCCATCGTCGGCGGCGTCATCGTGATCCTGTTCGTGCTCGTCGCGGCCCTCGCGCCGGTCCTGGCCCCCTACGGCGCCGACTCGGCGGCACGCTGGGCCAACCAGGTGACGCCCTCGACCCTGCCGCCGTTCTCGCCCGACCACCCGCTCGGGCTCGACCCGTTCGGCTCCGACCTGCTGACCCAGCTGATCTTCGGCGCCCGCCAGTCGCTGATCATCGGCATCGTCTCCACGCTGCTCGGACTCGCGGGCGGCGCCGTGCTCGGCCTGCTCGCCGGAGCCTTCGGCGGCTGGGTGGACATGCTGGTCATGCGCCTGGTCGACATCCTGCTGTCGATCCCGTCCCTGCTGCTCGCCGTGAGCGTGGCCGCCGTGATCGGGCGGCGTCCCGAGGCGCTGATGATCGCCATCGCGGCGGCGCAGATCCCGATCTTCGCCCGGCTGCTGCGCGGCTCGATGCTCAAGCAGCGCGAGCAGGACTACGTCCTGGCCGCCAACTCGCTCGGCCTGCGCCGGCGCACCATCGTGATGAGCCACATCCTGCCCAACTCGCTCGGGCCGGTCATCGTCCAGGCGACGCTGATCCTGGCGACCGCCATCATCGAGGTCGCGGCGCTGTCCTACCTCGGCATGGGCTCGCCCGACCCGACGGTCGCCGAATGGGGCCGCATGCTCGTCAAGGCGCAGGAACGGCTGGAGTCCTACCCGCACCTCACGCTGCTCCCCGGCGTCTGCATCGCCGTGACCGCGCTCGGCTTCACCCTGCTGGGCGAGGCGCTGCGCGAGGCCCTCGACCCGAAGACGAGGAAGTGACCATGACCCTCACCCAGTCACCGCCATCGTCGGACGCGCCCGCCGCGTCCGGTCCCCTCCTGAGCGTCCGCGATCTGTCGGTCGTCTTCGGACGCCGCGGACAAGAGGGCTTCCGCGCGGTCGACGGGGTCTCGTTCGACGTCGCCGCCGGCGAGATCGTGGGCGTCGTGGGCGAGTCCGGTTCGGGCAAGTCGGTCACCTCGATGGCCGTCATGGGCTTGTTGCCGCCGCGCGGCAACAAGGTGTCCGGCGAGGTGCTGTTCGAAGGCACCGACCTGCTCGCGCTGTCGAGCCGGGCCATGTCCCGGCACCGGGGCAACGACCTCGCGATGGTGTTCCAGGATCCGATGACCTCCCTCAACCCGGTCGTCACCGTCGGCCTGCAGGTGACCGAGGTGCTGCACGCGCACCGCAAGATGACCGCGGCGCACGCCAAGGAAGAGGCCATCGACCTGCTGCGCCGCTGCGGCATCCCCGACCCGGCCCGCCGCTTCGGCGAATACCCGCACCAGCTCTCCGGCGGCATGCGCCAGCGCGCGCTCATCGCCACCGCGCTGGCGTGCCGGCCCAAGCTGCTGATCTGCGACGAGCCCACCACCGCGCTGGACGTGACGATCCAGGCGCAGGTGCTGGACCTCCTCGCCGAACTGGTGCGCGACCTCGGCACCGCGATGATCATGATCACCCACGACCTCGGCGTCGTGGCGGGGCTGTGCGACCGCGTCAACGTCATGTACGCCGGGCGCATCGTCGAGCGCGCGCCGCGGCGTCCGCTGTTCCTCACCCCGCGGCACCGCTACACCGAAGGGCTGCTGAACTCGATCCCGCGCCTGGACGCCGACCGGCACGCCCAGCTGACGCCGATCCCGGGGACGCCGCGCGACACGATCAGCTGGGCCAAGGCGTGCGCGTTCGCGCCGCGCTGCCGCCACGTGAGCGACGCCTGCGTCACCGCCGACATCCCGCTCGTCGAGCACGGCCCCGGTCACGAGGTGCGGTGCGTGAACCCGGCGCGTCCGGCGTCCTCACCGACGCCGGCGCCCCTAGGGAAGGAGAGCGCGTGAGCGACAACCTGCTCGAGGTCACCGGCCTCAAGGTTCACTACCCGATCCGCAAGGGGATCTTCTTCGACCGAACGGTCGGCCACGTCAAGGCGGTCGACGGCGTCGACCTGACGGTCCGGCGCGGCGAGACGTACGGGCTCGTCGGCGAGTCGGGCTGCGGCAAGTCGACGCTCGGACGCGCCCTGCTGCGGCTGGAGGAGGCCGCCGCCGGCACGATCGTCTTCGACGGCCAGGACATCACGAACCTCAAGGGTGAGAAGCTGCGCACGCTGCGCCCGCAGATGCAGATGGTCTTCCAGGACCCGATGGCCAGCCTCGACCCGCGCCAGTCGATCCAATCGCTGCTGACCGAGCCCTTGGCCGTCCACGGCCTGTCCGAGCAGGACAAGGAGGAGTTCGGCGCCGACTCGTCGAAGTCGCACCTCGCGAAGGCCGTCAGCATGCTCGAGCTGGTCGGCCTGCCCAGGTCGGCGCTCAGCCGGTACCCGCACGAGTTCTCCGGCGGCCAACGCCAGCGGATCGGCATCGCGCGGGCGATGATCCTCAACCCGTCGCTGGTGGTGGCCGACGAGCCCGTGTCGGCGCTCGACGTGTCGGTGCAGGCCCAGGTGATCAACCTGCTCGAACGCCTCCAGGACACCTTCGGGCTGACCTATGTGGTGGTCGCGCACGACCTCGCCGTCGTCCGGCACATCTCCGACACGATCGGCGTCATGTACCTGGGCGCGCTCGTCGAGGAGGCCGATTCGGACGACCTGTACGCCGAACCGATGCACCCCTACACGGTGTCGCTGCTGTCGGCGATCCCGGTGCCCGACCCGGACGCCGAGGACGCCCGCACGCGGATCCTGCTCGAGGGCGACCTGCCGAGCCCGGCGAACCCGCCGTCCGGCTGCCGCTTCCACACCCGCTGCCCGTGGGTGCGGGCGGAGCGCTGCTCGAGCGAGATCCCGGCGCTGCGCGAGATCAAGCCGGGCCACAGGGTGGCCTGCCATTGGGCCGAAGAGATCCGCTCGGGCGAGGTCAAGCCCGACGCGGACGCCGTGATCCCGCCGCGCGACGAGGACGTTCCCGAGGACCTGTTCGCGGCGCCGCCGATCACGCACTGACGGTGGGCTGATGGTCGTGATGTGTCCGATCCCTGCCCAGCGCCTCCGTGCCCGGCGCGCGTGAGGACCGGCATGGGCGCTGGTGATCGCGGGGCCGTCGGAGCCGTGCGCGTCGGACCGGCCTGGCTGGCGTGGGGTGCGGTCGGACCGGTGCCGGGGGTGGTCCTACCGGGGGGCGGGCTGTCGGGGGGCGATCAGCCTGGAGTCACCCAGTCGGAGGCGCTGTCAGAGGCGGCTGTCTCGGAGGTGAGGCTCTCGCAGGTGACGTTCTCGGAGGTGACGCTCTCGCCAGTGGACGGCGCGCGGGCGGCGTCCTTCGGGGCTCGCCGGTGGGCGGAGTTCGTCACCGGGCGCGCGCTCGTGCGTGGATTGCTGGCCGAGGTGTTCCCGGGGGCGGAGGCGGCGGTGACGTCGGCGGTCTGTCCGCACTGCGGTGAGCCGCACGGCGGGATCCTGGTCGAGGGTGTGGATGCGATGGCGTCCGTGTCGCACGCGGGTGGGTGCGTGGTGGCGGCTGTCGCGGCATCCGGCGCCTGGGGGCGGCGTCTGGGTGTCGATCTGGAGCTCGTCGCGGAGGGCGCGGGCCGGCTGGACGATCTGGTCGGGTTGATCGGCGGCCCCCGCGACGACGCGTTGCGCCGGTGGACGCTGATCGAGGCGGTCCTCAAGGCGGACGGCCGCGGGTTGAGGGTCGATCCGGCCGATGTCCGTCTTCGCGCCCGCCCCCGTGCATCGGCGCGGATCGCCGGCGACGCCGTCCGCTACCGCGTCGCGGAGGTCCCGGCGCCGCCGGGCTGGATCGCGAGCCTCGCGTGGGCGTGAGCTACCGGCGGGTGCCTTTGGCCGAGCCGGTTGCCGGTTCGGGCGCGGGGTTTTCTGCGGTGTCGCCCGCGGCGGGCAGGTAGAGCAGGCAGAGTCCCGAGCCGCCGGAACGGTACTTGTACCAGCGTGGACCCCCAGGCGGCATTCAGCCTGAGCCGGGGGTGCAGGCGGCAGGTGCTCGGCTGTGAGGCCACCGGTGTCTCTTATAGGAGGCGCAACTCGCTGGCCCGCACGGCCAAGGTGACGCGGTTGGTCGCGTTGAGCTTCTCTCTAAGAACGCCGATGTGGTATTTGACCGTTGCCGTGGATAGGTAGACATGCTGGGCGATCTGCTCGTTCGTGAGCCCTTCCGCGACCAATTTGAGGATTTGTCCCTCCGTAGCGGTCAGTTCTGGGATGCCCGCGGGCCGAGGGGGAGTAGCCAGCCGGTCGCGAGCGCTCGGCGTGAGGACCGACAGACCGGATCGAGCGGCGCGGATGGCATCGGCGACGGCCTCGTGGGAGGAGTCTTTGAAAAGGAAGCCAAGTGCGCCGGAGCGAAGCATTTCGGAGACGGTTTCGGCGCTGGTGAGCGAGGTGAGCGCCAGTACTCGAACGGAAGGCTGCCGTTCGTGGACCAATCGGGTCAGCTCGACGCCGCTCATCCCTGGCATTGCGACATCGACCAGCATGACGTCAGGCGGATTGGTACAGACGGACTCCAGTGCCTCGGCGCCGTGTTCAAATGTGTTGGCGATGTGGAGATCCGGATAAAAGCTCAATAGCCTTGCGAGCATGCTGCGCACGAGCATGTCGTCATCGACGATAACCACCTTGATGGCTTTCGTCATCCCCATGGAATTCTGACGTGAGTCGTCCATTTGCTTGGCTCCTGTAAGGTGTTGAGTTCGCCGCCGATTGGGATCAGACGTTCGCGGACCCCGAGTAGGCCTATTGCGGCGTCGTGGGAGTGCGTGCCGCGTCGGTAAGATTCCGCTGTCTCGTTGACAAACATCATATCGACCGACTGCCGTTCGATACTGAAGATCAGCGTGCAGGGCGCAATTGCACTGCCGTGGCGCTCGATATTTGACACAGCCTCGCCGACTACGGCGCCGAACACGGGCCAAATCTCGGGTGGAATAGATTCGAGGGCGCCTTGGATGGACTGTGCCACTCTGAATCCAGAGACATCCAGGGTCCACGTGGCATCACGGAGAACCTCGGCAGGCGAGCGGATATCATCGTTCTGGCTCGCGGTCCCGTACTCGGGATCACGCAGCAAGGTCATCATGAGCCGCAGCTGTCTGAGCGCCTCCTGAATCTCGCTCACGACCGCGCCAATCTCTGTTGAGTCCAGGCTTTGTTGAGCGAGTTGTGCCCGCAGTGATGCTCGCGACAGATCTCGAGCCACTGTGTCGTGGAGTTCCCTAGATAGAGCGAGCCGTTGGTACACCAAAGCGGCAGCTTGGGCTTCTGCTTGAGCCTGGCGCAAGGCCGAAAAGGTGTTTCCGATCAGCCAAAGAACCCCGATGAGCGCCGCCCACACCAGGCCTCCGAAGAGAAACAACATACTGCCCGGGTAGTCCCGGTACTGCAGCGCAACAAGGATTCCGCCATACCCGACGGTCATCCAACGGCGAATCGGACGCTGGCCGCGTATGCCGGTACCGAGAATAGGAATCATTGGCGCGTACTGTCCGAGCGCCAGCGCACCGGCCGGCAGGAAGAAGTATCCCAGCAAGAGAAGCCCGAGTATAACCCCGCCAGCCCTGGGCCAACGGGTGGTAGCTGCTGCTGCGAGACACATCGCAACATCAAGGATCAGCGCCCACGGTGGGCTGACCTGCGGCCCTAGCGCGAGGCTGACCAGGGCAAGAACTGCTGACAGTAGAAGGTCCAGGTCGCCACCGAGTAGCACCCCCCGGACCGGTCGGAGTCGATCGCTCATTCCACCCCCCAAGCTTGGTGTCAAGGTCAGACTACCCAGAAGGATGAGTGACAGAAGAGCCTCGACTAGCCGACTGGATCGATGAGGCTTATTCAGGCGGTGGCCCAGAAGTGGAGTGCGGTCACGGTTGAGATG
>JAVTWJ010000029.1:8709-9065 GCA_032229785.1 Propionibacteriaceae bacterium | reverse complement strand
CACCACCAAACCGAACACCCCAAGGAAACCCTCGGCGCCTTCGGTAAGGCACTCGGACTACTTTAGAGAAGTTCTTGACCCGAGTCAAATCGAGGCATTTCCTTCCCTGCGGGATTTCGGTCTGATCGAGCAATCACGCCCGTCCCAGATGTTCTGTTCCCGACGCTCGAAACCTTGAAGCGACTAGCTTCCCGGCCCCCGAGCGCTTGGTAAACATTACACGCCCGCGTGGACGGATGCAACTCCGGGCTGCTACGCCGTCGCGACAAGGGCGAACGCCCCAGCGCGACAACGGCTGACGCGCCAGTGCGGCATGGGGAGAGGGTGAGGTCGCGGCGAGGGAGAGGTGCGGTCTC
>JAVTWJ010000029.1:2140-8609 GCA_032229785.1 Propionibacteriaceae bacterium | reverse complement strand
GGCGAGGGAGACGAGCGGTCTCGGCGAGGGAGACGAGCGGTCTCGGCGAGGGAGACGAGCGGTCTCGGCGAGGGAGAAGACGCGGTACTGGCGCCGGAAGAGCCCCCCGCGGGCATGAAGGACGAGGAAGACCTCAGCCGGCCTCGCCCGGGCATCGGACGACTGCATGCGGTCCGCCACGCCGATTGAGCACGGCCCCGCTTGCTCCCGCCGCCCCGCGCCCGGGTTGCAGACCGTCGCCCAGGTAGGAACCCGGGCGAGCGTGCCTAACCCGGGCGCCACGTGCACGAACCCGGGCGACCGTGACGAACCCGGGCGAACGAACCCAACCCGAGCGCCACACACACGAACCCGGGCGAGCGAACCCAACCTGGGCGCCAGGAGCGCGACACGGTGACTGGGCGCAGGAGTCAGGAGTCAGGAGCCACGGCAACCATGCGCGAGGGCCCCCACCGGCTATCGGTGGAGGCCCTCAGGACGTGCGTCTGAGCGCGGCGTCAGGCGGTGGCCTCCGCCGGCTTGGTGCGCTGGGGATCCAAGGAGATGCCAGGGCTCATCGTGGAGGCGACGGTGATCTTCTTCACATAGCGGCCCTTGGCAGCGGACGGCTTGAGGCGCAGCACCTCGTCGAGTGCCGCGAAGTAGTTCTGCGCCAGCTGCTCCTGCGTGAAGGACGCCTTCCCCACGATGAAGTGGAGATTGGCGTGCCGGTCGACACGGAACTCGATCTTGCCGCCCTTGATCTCGGTGACAGCCTTCGCCACGTCCATCGTGACCGTGCCGGTCTTCGGGTTCGGCATGAGACCGCGGGGCCCGAGGATGCGGCCGAGGCGTCCGACCTTGCCCATCAGGTCGGGGGTGGCGACGACCGCGTCGAAGTCGAGGTAGCCACCGGCGACCTTCTCGATCAGTTCGTCGGCGCCGATCTCGTCCGCGCCCGCGTCCGCGGCGGCGGCGGCCTTCTCACCGGTGGCGAAGACGAGGACCCGTGCCGTCTTGCCCGTACCGTGGGGAAGGTTCACCGTGCCGCGGACCATCTGGTCCGCCTTACGCGGGTCGACGCCGAGGCGGATCGCGACCTCGATCGTCTCGTCGAACTTCGCCGAGGCGTTGCTCTTGGCCAGGGCCAGAGCCTCCTCGGCGGTGTACAACTGCGCGGCGTCGAGGTTCTTCTCGGCCGCGCGATAAGCCTTGCTGCGCTTCATGACTGGTTCCTTTCACGGCCCCGCGAGGGGCCTACCAGGTGTGGTGTACGGGCCGCGCTGGCCCTACCACGGTGTAAAGGGGACGCTGGCTCAGCCGTCGACGGTGACGCCCATCGAACGGGCGGTGCCCTCCACGATCTTCATCGCGGCGTCGATGTCGTTGGCGTTCAGGTCGGGGAGCTTGGTGGTGGCGATCTCGCGAACCTGGTCGCGGGTGATCTTGCCCACCTTGACCACGTGCGGCGTGGCGGAGCCCGACTTCAGGCCGGCGGCCTTCTTGATGAGCTCGGCGGCCGGCGGCGTCTTGGTGATGAACGTGAACGAACGATCCTCGTAGATGGTGATCTCGACGGGGATGACGTTTCCACGCATGGCTTCCGTCTGGGCGTTGTACGCCTTGCAGAACTCCATGATGTTGACGCCGTGCGGACCGAGTGCGGTACCGACCGGCGGTGCGGGGGTAGCCGCGCCCGCGTTCAAGGCAACCTTGACGAGCGCTGCCACCTTCTTCTTGGGAGGCATGTTGGGTCCTTGCTACATCACGGCACGCTCGGGACAGCCTGCCTGGGTTTGGTTCGTGACCCCGCCGAAGCGGAGCCGATGCGGCCCGCTCGCTCAGCCCTTTTGGACCTGCGCGAAGGTGAGATCCACGGGGGTCTCCCGCCCCAGGATCTCGACCAGCGCCTTGAGACGCTGGTGGTTCGCATTGATCTCGGTGATGGTGGCGTGCACACCGGCGAAAGGCCCCTGCACCACCATGACGGAGTCGCCCACCGCGAAGTCGGCGACCTCGACCTTCTTCTTCTTCATCGTCGCCGTCCCGGAAGCCGTCTGGGCCGCCTTGGCCAGCGCGGCCGGGGCCAGCATGCCGACGACCTCGTCCAGCGACAGCGGCACAGGCTGGTTGCCGAAGGCGACGAAGCCCGTCACCGACGGCGTCTGGCGCACGGTCGACCAGGACTCGTTCGTGAGTTCCATGCGCACCAGGACGTAGCCGGGATGCGAGGTACGGATGACGTTCTTGCGCTGTCCGTTGCGGATCTCAACCGTCTCGATGGTCGGCACGACGGACTCGAAAATGAAGTCCTCCATGCCGAGCGTCTGGATACGGGCGTCCAGGTTCTGCTTCACACGGTTCTCCATGCCGGAGTAGGTGTGAATCACGTACCAGTCGCCGAACTGAGCGGCCAACTCGTCGCGCAACTCGGCAAGCACCGCGTCCTCATCGGTGGACGTCTCGCTGTCCGCCTCGGGCTCTTCCTCGTGATCGTCGGCGCCCAGATTGAGCAGCATGTCGGCGTCGCTGAGGCCGGTTTCGGAGTCGTCGCCGAAGTCCAGATTGAGTTCGACGTCGTCCGAGGGCTCGCCCAACGATCCGAGATCGATCTGGATCTCGTCGGGGGTCGCGCCGTCGTGCGCCTGCAAGTCAGCCATACGTGTGATTTACCTTCCGTCTGCGTCTCAGCCGAACAGCTTCAGCATGATCCAGCCGAAACCGAGGTCGAGCAAGCCAACGTACGCCATCACGATGAGCACGAAGACCAGGACCGCCCAGAAGTACTGCTGCACCTGGGGCCACGTCGGCCAGACGACCTTCCTCAACTCGTCGACCGACTGGCGGACGAACGTGACCGGGGTCGTGCGCTGGTCGGCGTCATCGTGAGCGCTCTTGCGGCGCGGCGTCGCCGAACCCTTCTTGGCCACCTCGGCCGAACCCTCCGACTTGCGGACCGGACGCGCGCTGCGCTGCGCGTGCACCGAGGGCGCACCCACGGTGACGGCGTCCGATTCGGTCGCCTCGCTCAGCAGGTCTTCGCCGTCGGCAGAGGACGCCAAGGACTCGCGGGAGTCATCATCGGGTGCCACTGCACAACCTCACATCTACTGATCGTCGCCCTCCAGGCCCGGAACGAGCCCAGCAGGGCAAGAGGGACTCGAACCCCCAACCTGCGGTTTTGGAGACCGCTGCTCTGCCAGTTGAGCTATTGCCCTTCAATGGTGCCCACCTGCCCGAGACCCCTCCAGGGATTTCACGCGGGCGCGCTGGACGCCACCAAGACGTTGAGTGTACTTGCTTTGGCTGGCCGCGTCGAACCGGGCGCGCGTCGGCCCGCGCCCTCAGTCGAGCCTGACACCCACGAACACCGGCTCGGGAACCAACGTGACACCGAATCGGTCCCGGACGCCGTCGCGCACTTCCTGCGCCAGCGCGACCACGTCGGACGCCGTCGCTCCCCCACGATTGGTGAGCGCGAGAGTGTGCTTGGTCGACAACGTCACTGACGGCGTCCCATAGCCCTTGGCGAAGCCGGCGTGCTCGATCAGCCAGGCCGCGCTGGTCTTGACCATGCCCTGTCCGGCCGGGAACCGCGGGGCGTCCGCGGGCAGGAGGGCGGCGTCCGCCTCGCTCAGCTGAGGGTTGGTGAAGAACGAGCCGGCGCTCCACGTGTCGGCGTCGTCGTCGTCCAGCACCATGCCCTTGCCCCGGCGTAGCCCGAGGACGGCCTGGCGGACGTCCGCGGACCGCGCGCGCTCCCCCACCGCGACTCCGAGCGTCCGTGCGAGCTCGCCGTAATGGACCGGGGCACCCAGGCCGCCCTCGGCGAACTGGAAGGTGACCGAGACCACCACGTAGCGGCCCGGCTCGGCCTTGAAGCGGCTCGAGCGGTATCCGAAACCGCAGCCGGCATTCGGGAAGGTGGCGTACTGACGGCGCTGACGGTCCCAGGTGCGCACGCTCCAGATGGTCTGGCTGACCTCCTGGCCGTAGGCGCCCACATTCTGGATCGGCGTCGAGCCCACGGTGCCCGGGATGCCGGAGAGCGCCTCAATGCCCACGTATTCCTGACCGATGGTCCAGGCGACGAAGTCGTCCCACGACTCGCCGGCCTGCACCTCGACCAGGATCCCACCGCAGGAGGCGCCGCCCGTCGTGGGACCGACGGCGTCCGCGTCGATCTCGCAGAACGTGCCGCCGTCGGTGGTGACGCCCTTGGTGGCGACGTGCACCACCACGCCGGGGAACCCTTCGTCGGCGACGACCACATTCGATCCACCGGACAGCACCAGGACGGGTTCACGCGCGGCGTCCGCGTCGGCGATCGCCGCGACCAGCGCTTCCGTCGTGGCGGCTTCGACCCAGCGCGCCGCCGGCCCGCCCACCCGCAGCGTGGTGTGGTCGGCCAGCAGCTCAGTCAAGGCGCACCTCCGCCTTGGCGGAGCCCAGGACCTTGACGTCGCCCAGCGTCGCGGTGATGGCGATGCTGGCCGTCCCGTCGGCGATGGCGGTCACCGTGGCCCTCACCTCGACCTCGACGCCGTCGTCGTCATCGGGCACCGGCACCGGCTTGGTGAACCGGACGCTGTAGGCCTGCACCCGGGACGGGTCTGCGCACCAGTCGGTGACGACGCGCAGAGCGCGGGCCATGGTGAGCATGCCGTGCGCGATCACGCACGGTAGCTCGAGCCGGGCCGCCGCGCGGTCGGACCAGTGGATCGGGTTGAAGTCGCCGGACGCGCCCGCGTAGCGGACGAGATGCTCGCGCGTGAATGTCAGGGTGAGCGGGGGCAGCTCGGTGCCCACCTCGGCGGCGATGCTCATGCGTCCTCCTTGGGCCAGGTGTGCAGCAGGGTCGAGGCGGCCTCGCAGATCGCCTCACCATCGACGGTGGCCAGGGCGACCGTCACGGTGATGAAGGCGGACGCCCCGCGCGCGCGGACCTTGTCGATCCGCAGCGCCGCGGTCACCTCGTCGCCGGCGCGCAACGGGCGCGTCCAACGGAAGGACTGGTCGGCGTGGATGGTCTGCGCCAGCTTCAGATCGAGGTCGGGATCGCTGAAGAGCCCCTCCCACGCGCGGGAGGCGAGCACGGCCGCGAACGTTGGCGGGGCGATCGGGGCCGGACCGCGGTAGGCGGGGTTGGCGTCGCCCACGGCGTCCGCGAATTCGGCGATCTTCTCGCGGCTGACGAGGTAGGGCTCGGTCGCCGGGTAGGCCCGGCCGACCTGTGCGTCACTGATCGGCATGTGCGCAGGCTACCGCGTGCCCTAAGGTCGGCGCGTGACGCTACGCCTGCTTTTCGTTTCGATGCACACCTCGCCCGCCTCAGCCCCCGGCGCCGGGGACGCCGGCGGCATGAACGTCGTCGAGTGGCACCAGGCCCAGGCCCTGGCGCGCCTCGGCTACCGTGTCGACCTGGCCACACGGCGCTCGGCCCCCGACCAGCCCGACGTCACCGACCTCGGCGGCGGCGTCAGGCTGCTGCACGTCACCGCCGGCCCCGAGACGGACCTCGCGAAGAGTGCCATCGACGCGCACATCGACGAGTTCTCGGCCGGCCTGGCGAAGCTCGACCGCTACGATCTCGTCCAGTCGCACCACTGGATGAGCGGCGTGGCCGCGCTGCCCATCGCCCGCGCCTGGGGTGTTCCCCATGTGCAGAGCTACCACTCGGTCGCCGCGCACCCCGGGCGCCCGCTGGCCGACGGCGAGCCTCCGGAGTCGGACGCCCGCGTCGCCGGAGAGGCCTTCATCGCCCGCGAATCGGACGCGATCGTCGCGGTGAGCACGGCCGAAGCCCGCACGGTGATCGAGCGGTGCGGCGCCGACCCCGACCGGGTGACGGTGATCCCACCGGGTGTCGACCTGGAGATGTTCCGCCCGGCGCAGCGCACCGATCAGCCGCCGGCGTGCCCCCGCTGCGGCTCGCGCGCCGGCTACGTGCTGATGGCCGCCCGGTTGCAGCCCCTCAAAGGCGGCGATCTGGCGATCCGGGCGCTGGCGCAACTCCCCGCGCTGCTGCGACCAGACCTGGTGATCGCGGGCGACGTCAGTCACGACTTCGCCGACTACCGCGACGAGGTCGAGCGGCTGATCGACGAACTGGGCATGCGCGATCACGTGCACTTCGTCGGCGCCCAGTCCCGGTCCGACCTGGCCCGTCTGATGCGGCACTCGATCGCGCTGGTGGTGCCGTCGCACTCCGAAACGTTCGGCCTGGTCGCGCTCGAAGGTGCGGCGTCCGGGGTGCCGGTGCTGGCGTCCTCGACCGGAGGCCTGCGCGAGGTCGTCGTGCACGAGGAGACCGGCTACCTGATGCACGACCGCGACCCGGTCACGTGGGGCCGGAGGTTGGGCTATGTCCTCAACGACAACCGGCTGCGCGCGCGCCTGGGCACCCTCGCGCGGGTGCACGCGCGCCGTTTCGACTGGCACGACATCGGCGTGCGCCTCGCCGACTTCTACGAGCGGCTCGCCGCGTCCT
>JAVTWJ010000029.1:0-2040 GCA_032229785.1 Propionibacteriaceae bacterium | reverse complement strand
GACATCTCGCCGCGTCCTGACATCTCGCCGCGTCCTGACATCTCGCCGCGTCCTGACATCTCGCCGCGTCCTGCCGATGCGCGCGACGGGCCGCCCCCGGGAGGGGACGGCCCGTCGCGTGTCGTTCGAGCGTCAGCGGGTCTCGCGGTGCGCGGTGTGCGTCTTGCACTTGAAGCAGAACTTCTTCAGCTCCAGGCGGTCGGGATCATTGCGCTTGTTCTTCTTGGTGATGTAGTTGCGCTCTTTGCACTCTGTGCAGGCGAGCGTGATCTTCGGGCGGATATCGCCAGACTTCTTGGCCATGACAGCCCTCTCTCATCCGATGGTTGGGTCACCAGCAGTAGTAGCGGGGACGGGACTTGAACCCGTGACACAGCGATTATGAGCCGCTTGCTCTACCTGGCTGAGCTACCCCGCCTTGGCCGTCGGCCTGGACCGACGATCAGAGCCCCCATGCGGAATCGAACCGCAGACCTTCTCCTTACCATGGAGACGCTCTGCCTACTGAGCTATAGGGGCCGGACAGCGGAGAAACTTACAGCACGATGTGAGCCAACCCCAAATCGGGCGGCGGGCGTCCGCGATCGGCCTTGCCCTGGCCCTGTCGGCGTACGGACCCGGCGGACGCCGGCCACGCCGAGCGGGGGTCGAGCGCACCAGCGTGGCGACCGGGCTCCGGACGCGGCGGGCTCCGGATCACGGCGGGCTCCGGATCCGTGGGCCGGGTGCGTACGGGTGAGCGTCCAGTCGACCAGGCGCGGCGCCACGGGGACTGACGCCGCTCCCGGACCAGCAAAAGCCCCTGACTCGTCATTCAGACTTGTCAGGGGCCACTTGCTGCGGGTGGCAGGTGCAGGATTCGAACCTGCGTAGGCTGTGCCGACGGTTTTACAGACCGCTCCCTTTGGCCGCTCGGGCAACCTGCCATGCTGATCGCTCAGCGGGTAGGTACTCTAGCAAGCCACCCACCAGTGAATCCAAATCGAGAGGGGCACCATGGCATCCGACAGCTCGTTCGACGTTGTCAGCACGTTTGACGCACAGGAGGTCGAGAACGCGCTCAACATGGCGGCCAAGGAGGTGGGCCAGCGCTTCGACTTCAAGGGAACCGACTCCTCGATCCGCAAGTCGGGCGACGCCATCGAGATGGAGTCCAGCGGCGAGGAACGCGTCAAGGCCGTCCTCGACGTCTTCCAGAGCAAGCTGATCAAGCGCGGCATCTCCTTGAAGGCGCTCGATCCTGGCGAGCCCCGCCTGTCCGGCAAGAGGTGGAAGATCACCGCGACGATGAAGCAGGGCATCTCGACCGAGGATGCCAAGAAGGTCGCGAAGATGATCCGCGACGAGGGCCCCAAGGGCGTCAAGACCCAGATCCAGGGCGATGAGTTGCGCGTCAGCTCGAAGAGCCGCGACCACCTGCAAGAGGTGCAGCGCCTCATCAAGACCCAGGACTACGACTTCGCCGTCCAATTCACCAACTACCGCTGAGGGAGCGAACGATGAACACCGCCAAGGCCGTGGCGGCCGGGCTCACGACGTTCGCCTGGTACGCGTTGCCCGATGTCGTGCGCAGCCGTGGTCTGCGCGGCGTGCTCAAAGCGGGGGTGCTCGGCGCCTTCGGCGCCGCCTGGGCCGCGATCGACGAGCCGTCCCGGACCGCGCCCGGGCCCGACAAGATCGACACCGTCCTGGAGGCGATTCGTCAGAACCCCGGGGGGACTGCGGCCGTGGCGGGAGTGGCGGTCGCCACCAGCTCGGCGCTGGGCGTCGCCGGCGAGAAGGCCATCTTCGGGTTCGGCGAGCGCAGGCGCGCCCGCGGCGTCCGGTGCGCCCACACGCTGCCCGCGCTGGTCCTGGGCAGCATCGCCGCGGTCGGCGTCCTGCTCGAGCCGGTCGTCGCCGACTGACTCTCCTAGCCCTTGTGAGTCGCCCGGGTTACGCACGTCAGCCCGGGTTACGCACAGACGCCCGCCGCGCCGCCCGGCTTAGCCACGCACGCCCGCATTGCGCACGGACGCCCGCCGCGCCGCCCGGGTTAGC